>CALBGR010000001.1 GCA_937892705.1 uncultured Candidatus Saccharibacteria bacterium
ATATATGTTTTGGTTTGCCGGGTGCGCTGCCGGTACTCAATAAAGCGGCGGTGCATCTGGCTATGCGAGCGGCGTTTGCGCTTGGTACAGCGCCACAAAAATTCAGCAAGTTTGACCGTAAGCACTATTTCTATCCAGATTTGCCAAAAGGGTATCAGATTACGCAGTTCGATCAGCCGATTATTGTTAATGGTGCGATTACTATTGATGTTGATGGGCAGGAAAAGACTATAGGCATTGCTCGTGCACATCTTGAAGAAGATGCGGGCAAAAGCACACATCCGGCGGGTACTGATTACAGCTTAGTCGATTTGAACCGTGCTGGTACACCGCTGCTTGAGATAGTAAGTAAACCCGAAATCCATTCACCAGCAGAAGCAAAAGCCTATGCGCGTGAACTGTATTTGCGTATGAAATATGCTGATGTGTCTGATGCTGATCTGTATTACGGCAATATGCGCTTTGATGTCAATGTGAGTGTAAGCAAAACGGATGAGCTAGGTGTGCGCACCGAGACGAAAAATATCAACTCGTTCCGTGCTGTAGAAAAGGTAGTTGAGTATGAAGCAAACCGTCAAATTGCCGAGCTGGAAAAAGGCAACCAGATAATTCAGGAAACTCGCGGTTGGGACGATGTTAATATGCGGACATTTAGTCAGCGTACCAAAGAAGAAGCGCATGATTACCGATATTTCCCTGACCCTGATTTGCCGCCAATTGTGCTTGATGATGAATATATTGCGCAAGTAAAGGCGGAAATGCCAGTAATGCCGGATGAGTGGCGAAAGCGATTGGCAGGTTTAGGGCTCGATCATGCGCAGATTAATACATTGCTTGATGCTGAGGTAGAAGAAGACGCCTATAGTTATCTGTCACTCATAGAAGAGCATTTAGATGACAAAGAATTTGCCAAGACGCTTGCAAATTGGCTGGTGAATATTGAGATTCCGTTCCGACGCGACAATGAAGTAAGTACTTCGCTGAAGGATGTGGAGCGCTCTGAGCTATATGCTGCTGTACATGCATTGGTAAAGGCTAATAAATTGAGTTCAACTAATGTGAAAGCGCTTATTCTTGATGTTTTGACTGAAGGGGTGCTGCCGAAGAGTGTTGAGGTATTCGCTTCTGAAAAGGGCTATATCCAGGTATCTGATGAAGGTGAGATTGCTAAGATCGTCGCGCAGGTGATTGCTGATAATCCAAAGGCAGTGAGCGATGTGCAAAACGGTGAAATGAAGGCTATTGGTTTCTTGGTAGGGCAGGTTATGAAAGCTTCAAAAGGCAAGGCAAATCCGTCGCTGGCTCAAGAGATTATCCGCAAGCAGCTTGGTGTCTAGCTATTGTGTTCATGGTTATATATACTTGAAGTTATGGCAAATACTACACCAAAGAAAGTCCGAAAAGCAGTCATTGCCGCCGCAGGCTTTGGTACACGGTTTTTACCGCAAACAAAGGCTATGCCAAAGGAAATGCTGCCGCTCGTTGATAAACCAATTATTCAGTATATTGTAGAAGAATTAGTTGATGCAGGGGTTGAAGATATAATTATCATCACTGGCTATCATAAGCGTACTATTGAAGATCATTTTGATGTGCCGAACGCTGATTTAATCAACAATCTAAAGCAGGGCGGCAAAGAAGATTTAATACAGCAGACTGAAGTAGTTAGTAACATGGCGAATTTTGTCTATATTAGGCAAAAAGGCATGTATGGTACTGCGACGCCGCTGTTATGTGCCGAGCATCTTATTGAAAACGAGCCGTTTCTTTATACGTATGCGGATGATTTTGTGGTCGCAAAGCCAAGTCGGTTTAGTCAGCTCGTAAAAGTCTATGAGGCTAACCCAGGTAGCTCAGTACTCACCTGTATAGATGCTGATAAGCCAGATGATTACGCACGGTATGGCTATATTGCTGGCGATGAATTAGATGGTAGATTGTACGCGGTAAAAACAATTATTGAGAAGCCTGGTTCGAAAGAAAAGGCGCCATCATCTATTGCGAGTGTCGGAGGATATTTATTGGACCCAGCAATATTCCCGTATTTGCATGAGCAGAAGAAGCTTGTAAAACCTGGCGAAGAGATTATGATTCAGCCAGCAATGCAGCGCATGATTGATGATGGATATAAAATGTTCGGGCTAAAGACAAATGGAAAATATTATGATGCTGGCAATAAATTAGAGTATGTGAAGACGATTGTAGACTTTGCACTGATGCGCGATGATATCAAAGATGAATTTCGAAAATATTTAGAGGAAGTCGTTGCCAAACAATAGTCAAAATAAAGAGCAAGTTTTTAGAGAAATAGGAATTTTCAAATACGGTATTACAGTACTTTATTCCTTTGGATAAAGTTTCGTCAACGCCAAGACCACCTATACCAAGAGTCGCTAGCAAGCCAAGTGGGCTTGTCTGTTAGTCCCATGTGGGCAGTGCTGTCAGGTTTGAGATCATCGTAGCGACCAGCATTTCGCAACCAGGAAAGTGCTTTTATGATCTGGCCTTTTTTATCAAATATCATTGCTAGCCGGGTTAGTCGTTCACGCTTTGCATATTGGGCAATGCCGTTTACCAGGATAGTTTTAAAGTCGACTTCAAATCCCATCATTTCTAGTTCGGTTTGCAGTTCGTTTTTTGCCATTCGAATAAGCACTGATTCTGTACTGATATAATCAACTGAAATCTGTGGTGCATAAGCTTCAAATAGGTCTATAGTACGTAGGCTATGAAACTCCCAGCCTGCCACTTGTAGTTGTTTGATTTTTTCAATTTCGCAATAGTTGGCCAGTGTTTCCACCTGGTAAGGTGTATTGATTAGTCGGTTTTGGCCAGCAGGCAAAAGTGTAACTGATGCGTTATTTGGCAGCAGATTTTTATGCGATGTCGCCAGCAGCGCTCCGGTAGTCTGCGGAAAATCCCGATAACTTTGCTCGCCAGCGATAAGCAGCTTGATTTTGTTCGAGCCAATATATTCCCGAGCTGCTAGGGCAGCCAATAGGCTAAGTCGAGATGGTACTGGATAGTTCATTCCTTCACGAATGACGCTGCTATACGTCATTAATACTGTAGCTTCATGTACCTCTGGCTGACGCTCCAAATTCATAGTTACAATTATTTTATAATCGTGTCATTTCATCAAATACATCTGTAACTTTAGCAAATTAAAAACAATTTCATATCATTAGTGGTATAATTGGGGTATGAGTGAAGCGGCTGAAATTCTAGTTATCATTACCTCGAGCGTATTAGTAATATTTTTAGTACTGGCGATTATTGGCGCGATACAGTTCATACTACTGGTGAAAAAAATAAAAAAGGTGGTACAAAAAGCAGAAAACGTTACCGATACAGTAGAGTCAATTGGTGAGACAATTAGAAAAACGCAAATGACAGTTGGTATTAGTAGCGTGGTTGCTGCGCTGGCAAATGCTATAACGAAAGCTACAAATGCGAAACGGAGGAAATAAGGTATGGGTAAACATGCAGGAAGATTCGCTCTTGGTGCGTTATTTGCAGCTGCAGCAGGTTATGTTGCAGGCATACTAACAGCTCCAAAAAGCGGTAAAGAAACACGCGAAGATATTAAAAATGCTGCAAACAAAAAAATCGCAGAGATAGAACGGGAACTTAAGAAAAAACATACAGAGCTTACTGCACTTATTAAGGATGCAAGCGAGCGAGCGCAGCAGGCTAAAGGTACAGTCAAAAAAGAAATAGAAGATCGCGTTGATAAAGCGATGCGAGCAAAAGATAAGGTGCGCATTGCGCTGAGCGGGGTGCGTGACGGCGAAACTTCAGACAGTGATCTACAAAAAGCTATTGATGAAGCCGAAAAAGCAGTTGAGCACTTAAAGAAGTATTTGAAGAAATAGTTACTTTTATGCGACCTCGATCAAACGACAAAAAACAAAAAGCGCCACTTGTGAAAAAAAGGACAGCTGCTGAATACGAACAGATGGGCCGTGATCTTGAGGCTTTATATCTCAACATCCATCCAGACAAGTTAGCCTTTTATAAGGCAGCATTTTTGCGTGGTGTTTTAGGCGGTGTTGGCGGCGTGATTGGTGCAACAGTAGTAATTGCACTGCTGCTTTGGGTATTATCGCTATTTAATAACGTGCCGCTTATCGGTGGTTTTGTTGAAGCAATACAGCGAACTATTGAGGGTGGCTCAAGGTAAAATTGTCTTGTTGTAAAACTTCATCTAGCCCTCTCGACACGTACACCTTATAATAAGTGCCAAAGAAAGAGGGTAGCGAAACATGGCAAAAGACGCTCGAGCGTCATTAAAACCGAGTGATTATGTGCACCTGCATAATCATACACAGTTTAGTTTGCTTGACGGGTTGACGCGCGTAGGTCCATTGATGGATTTCACAAAAGAGCATGGCATGGAAGCGGTCGCTATGACGGACCACGGCACGCTATCAGGCGCGATCGAGTTTTACAAAGAAGCAACTGCGCGCGGTATCAAGCCGATTATAGGCATCGAGACATATGTCGCTGCGCGTAAACATACCGATAAAGACCCGCAGAAAGACAAGGTGCGGTATCATTTAATTCTTTTGGCGATGAATATGCAGGGATATCAAAACCTGATGAAGCTATCGACTATTGCCAATCTTGACGGATTTTACTACTATCCGCGCATCGATCATGATCTACTCAAACAGTACAATGAAGGTATTATAGCGCTCAGTGGCTGTATGAGTGGTGAAGTTGGCAGCGCGCTCAAAGAAGATCAGTATGACCAAGCAAAAAAGATTGCTGAGTGGTACAAAAGTGTTTTTGGTGATCGATATTATTTGGAGCTACAGGATCATGGTCATCCAGATAATCTGCTAGCAAGTTCAGAGCAGCAACGAATCAATGAAGGTATTTTAAAACTTGGTAAAGAACTGGATATTCCAGTGGTATTGACTTGTGATGCGCACTATTTGCACCATGAAGATCAGGATGCGCACGAAATTCTGCTCTGTATCGGAACCGGATCATATTTGAGCGATGAAAATCGTATGACGCTTAAGGATTTTCCGCTGCATGTAGTGCCGCCTGCAGAGTTAATTGAGCGCTGGGGCAAAGATCACCCAGAGGTCATTACCAATACCAAAGTAATTGCCGATAGATGTAATTTGGAGATTGAGCTTGGTAAGATTCTGATTCCTAAATTTCCGGTGCCGAAAGGTGAAACTGAAAAATCATATCTAGATAAGCTAGTGTATCGAGGGCTGGCATGGCGCTATGGTGGTGTTGATGAAGAAAAGGCTGCGAAACTGAGCACTGCAGATGCCAAGAAAACGCTTCCCGAAAATATCTTAAAACGAGCAGAGTACGAATTGTCGGTGATCGACAATATGGGTTTTAATGGTTATTTCCTGATTATCCAGGACTTTATTAACTGGGGCAAGAATCAGGGTATTGTGTTTGGTCCAGGTCGAGGTAGTGCGGCTGGGTCGATTATTTCGTATGCGCTAAAAATCACCGAACTTGATCCGATTAAGTATGATCTGCTGTTTGAGCGCTTTTTGAATCCTGATCGTATCAGTATGCCAGATATCGATATTGATATTCAGGATACGCGTCGTGATGAGGTAATTCAGTATTGTGTAGAAAAGTACGGCAAAGAGCGAGTAGCTAATATTGTGACGTTTGGTCGTATGTTTGCACGTAACGCAGTGCGTGATGTTGCGCGTGTGCTGCAGGTGCCATATGCTGAGGCTGATCGTATAGCCAAGATGATTCCAGCCCCTGTGCAGGGTCGGCATATCCCATTAGAAACGTCGTTGCAAAATGATCCAGATCTTAAAAACGAATATGAAACAAACGAATCTGCCCGTGAGGTGTTTAATCAGGCGCTTCGTCTTGAGGGAACGATTCGGTCTCATGGTGTACATGCGGCGGGTGTCGTGATTGCGCCGGATGATATTGTGAAGTTTGTGCCGCTTGAAATGGCACAAAAAGGTGTAATCACCACGCAATATCCAATGGGGCCGGTTGAAGAACTCGGGTTGCTTAAGATGGATTTCCTGGGCCTGAGCAACTTGACGATCATTAAAAATACGCTGCGTATTATTAAAAAAGTTTATGGTGTAGATATTGATATTAACGCTATCCCGCTTGATGACGAGGAGACATTTAAACTGTTCCAGCGTGGTGATACAACCGGTGTGTTCCAGTTAGAATCTGCCGGAATGAAGCGCTATTTGAAGGAATTAAAGCCGACAGTGTTTGACGATATTATCGCGATGGTGGCTTTGTACCGGCCGGGTCCAATGCAGTTCATTGATAGCTTTATTCGTCGTAAACATGGCGAGGAAGAAATAAAATATCTGCATCCTAAGATGGAGGCTGCACTCAGTAGTACATACGGTATTTTGGTCTATCAAGAGCAGTTCATGCAGATTTCTAAGGACCTTGCCGGCTTTACTGGTGGCCAGGCGGATACACTGCGTAAGGCCGTGGGCAAGAAAATCATGTCCATGATGAAAAAGATCAAGCCGGAATTTATCGAAGGTGCAGTAAAACACAGCGGCGCTGATCGAGCATTAATGGAAAAGTTCTGGACACAACTTGAAGAGTTTGCGAACTACTGTTTCAACAAATCGCACGCAGCATGTTACGGGTTGATTGCGTACCAAACCGCCTATCTGAAAGCACATTATCCAGCAGCGTTTATGGCGGCGCTAATGACAAGTGACTATGATGACATTGATCGTTTGGCGATTGAAATTGCCGAGTGTCAGCATATGGGCATTGACGTGCTCCCGCCGGATGTGAATGAATCATTCGGTGAATTTGCGATTGTAAAAGATAAGGATAACCCTGACAACCGTAAGGCGCCAATTCGTTTCGGTATGAGTGCTATCAAAAATGTTGGCACAAATGCGGTTGAGGAGATTTTACGAGCGCGCGCTATTGATGGCAAGTTTACTGATATTGAAGATTTCCTATCAAAAGTTAATGTGCGTATTGTGAACCGAAAGAATCTCGAAAGCCTGATAAAAGCCGGTGCCTTTGATCGTTTCGGTTCACGTTCACAGCTGCTGCACAATCTGGATAGCATGCTTGCATATGCATCCCGATTGCAGAAAGAGGCATCAAGCGGTCAGACAGATTTGTTTGGCAATCTGCTTGAAGATACCTCGCATGTGAAGCCAAAACTGGCATTAGAAGCAGCGCCAAAAGAACATAACTTGCGTGAGCAGTTGTTATGGGAGCGTGAACTACTTGGACTGTATTTGAGCCAACACCCGCTATCAATGTATGAGAAGTTTTTAAATGAGCAGACAATACAGCTCGCAACATTACTTCCAGAGCACGATGGCAAAACAGTGCGAGTTGGCGGCGCAATTAATGATGTGCGTGAAATCACTACAAAAAACGGCAAAAAAATGGCCTTTGTCCGTATTGAAGACCAGACTGCTGAGATGGAGCTGATTGTGTTCCCAAGCAGTTTTCAGCAAACACTTGGTCTTTGGGAGCGCGATAAAGTAGTGCTCGTAAATGGCAAAGTTTCGGCTAAAGACAGAGACGGTAATATCAGTAGCGAGGTGAAGATTATTGTAGATGATGGTCGTGAAATTACTGCTGAACAAGCGCAAAACTACCAAGAGACTGGCAAAAAGGTAAAAGCTCCAAAGGCAAATAAAAAAGTGAAAGCGGAAATAGCTACCACCAAGAAAGCGGAAGTGGTGAAAAAACCGGAACGGCTGTATATCCGGTTGATTAACAGCGATGACCAGGAGCTACTACTGTCGCTAAAACAGGTAATAGACAACCACCAAGGTGATATGGACGTGGTATTAGTACTTGGGCCGTCGGATGCGAAACAAGTTATTAAATTGCCTGGCGGAGTAGAAAAGAGTGACGAGCTTATTGATGCAATTACAGCATTGGTCGGTGCTACGAACGTCAAAGTCCAGTAGCAGTGTTCCCGGGCAGTTGTACTATTGAATAACACCTACAGTTCGTGTCAGGATAAAGCCGATCATAATGCTGCTGACTATCACAATATCCAGCACTTTGTGTTTAATTATAAATTGTTCACCTTTCACCACTGCACGGTGCCAGGCGAGACTATGACGGGTGATGAGTAGGATGAGGAGTACTGCGCCAAGGATAGAAAGCGCATAAATACTCCATGGCGCACTGCCGCTGGTTGCCATTTGGATACGAGCTACCTTAGTTTCTCCAGGCACTACAGCACTAATTTGAATCCGTCCAGTATTGTTTTGAGTATTTATGGCGATCGGCTGACCGTTGGTGGCTTGTGGCGGGACTTCAATATCACTACTTGCTAACGTAGTACTATCAAGTATTGGTGCGGCGTACATGGCAACAACAACAGTTTGTTCGCCTTCACCTTGGTAATTTGGACTGTGAGCGATTCCAAATCCCACTTCGCTGTAGTTACTGTTTAGTATGTTGGCTTTATGTCCGGGGCTGTTCATCCATCCAGCTACCGCACTTGCGCTATCACTGAAGCCGTAGGCTAGATTTTCGCCAGCAGCTGCATAACGATACCCCACTTGGTCGAGAAAGATCCACGGTTCTTTGCCTTCGGGTGTAGTATGTGACCAGTAGTTGCGGGCAATCATATCTTCTGCTTTGGCTTGTGCAGCTTTTGAAAGTGTGGGGTTGTGAGTCAAGGCCCGCAAGTTATGTTCAATACGCCTTTCATTTGTGTTCGCAAGCAGGCCGTCGTGAGTCATGTTGGTGGCGTAACTAAGGACGCCGCGCTGCATAGTGAGGCTGTTTAAGAGTAGTCCAATACCAACAATAAGCGCTAAAGGAATATACGGCCAATATGCTTTTACGAAACTGTTGTTTCTTTTTTGGTGTTTTCCGACGCGTCGTTTATGGTGAATGGTAGTTTTTGGTTTTGGTTTGGTTGCAATTGCCATACTGATTTTTGTGTTTATGCTTTTATGCAATTGTAACACATAAATACTACATATTTGAAAACGGGTAAAATCTGCAGTGGTACAAAGCCATAGACGCTGCGTGAACGACGTTAAATGATTCTTTTTTGCCAAACATTGTTATTTCTATAGCTATGTCACAGGCTTCGATGATTTCTGGTTCGATACCTTCTACTTCGCGTCCTAAAACAAGGGCAATCTTATTAGGAACCTGGAAAGTGTGAAGCGGTGCAGCATTTTTTGTCTGCTCAAGTGCGGCGACAGTGTAGCCTTGATATTTTAAGTTGCTGATTACGGTTAGCGCATCGCTATAGTACTGCCAGAAATCAGAGGTTTCAGCGCCGAGTGCCGTTTTGTGAATTTGCTTAGTGGTTTTGGTAATCTCATGCGGCAAACGAGGATCATTCGGAATTTCAGGATGTGGTGTATAGCCTGTTAAATAGACAGATTGAATGCCGAGACCATCGCAGGTTCTCAGAAGTGCACCAACATTATGGGTGCTCCGTATATTATGCGCAATAACAGCGATCTGATTCATGCTTCAGGTTATTATACAAAATACGTATTTAACATACAGCTTATGGTTTATAATGTAAGTAGCTATGAGCCAAGATGCACGTCGTGATGAAGAGCAGGCAACGCAACGTCGAGCATACCTGCTAGGAATGAACTATATTGACACTTCACAGATGGTTGAAAAGCCGCTGTTTAAAGATATACTGAGTGTTCCGGAACTCAAGTCGTTGCGTGTTATTCCAATTTCGGTTACAAAAGGCAATATTTTATTTGGTATTACCACAACTACTTCGCAGCAAACTATGCAGCAGCTCGAGTATCGGTTTGCAGATAGCAAAGTGTCTTTCGCAATCATCTCTGAAGCAGGGTTTAATGAATATATTCGGCTGTATGATCCGCCCAAGAAAGTGGTGTACCAAGATATTGAGCTAAGCGCTGCAGGTAGCGAGGACCTTATATCTCGTGTTTCAGCTACGCTTGAACAGGTGCGTGCTGACGATATGTTGGCGTATCTAGTGCAGCAAGCTCATAAATTGAAGGCGTCGGATATTCATATTGAACATCAAAAGGATTTTGTGCGGATTCGTTTCCGAATTGATGGCGTGTTGCATGCTATTGCTCGATTGTCGACTGAGAAAAATCGCATTCTTCTTTCGGCAATTGCGAGCGGCGCGAATGTATCTACCAGCGCTGACGAGGCTCAGCAAGGTCATATCGCACAGCGTGTAAAAATGGCTGATGGCGCTGAAGTAGATGTGAACCTGCGTGTAGAAACAGTACCAACCATAAATGGTATGGATGTGGTAATGCGTCTATTTAATATGCGCCAGGATATGTATCAGCTTGATCGACTTGGCTTATCTGAAGATGAACGGGCGGTTGTCGATGATATTATTGCAAAACCGTCGGGATTGGTGTTGGTTGTAGGGCCGACTGGGTCAGGTAAAACTACAACATTGTATTCCATGCTCAATTCGCTCAATAGCGAGGAACGTAAGATTATTACCATTGAAGATCCGGTTGAGTATCAATTTGAAGGAATTACGCAGATTTCAGTACGGAGTCACAGTGCAAATGATCAGAGTTTTGCTGAGAAACTCCGTGCAGTGCTTCGGCTTGACCCTGATATTGTAATGGTGGGAGAGATTCGTGATTTAGAAACCGCAAAAACTGCACTACAGGCGTCACTTACCGGTCATTTGGTGCTTGCAACGTTCCACGCAGGTTCGGCTGCTGCGTCACTGACACGACTCATGGAAATTATTGGCGAAAACCCGCTATTTATATCGGCAATTCGTTTGGTAATGGCGCAGCGATTGGTGCGTCGGCTGGATGATGCTACGAAACAGGAATATCAGCCAACGGAGGCTGAGCGAGCGCGCCTGCAAAGAATTATTGATACCCTTCCAGAAGGCGTTGAACGACCAAATGTACACGAAGTAAAGCTTTATAAGCCAGGCAGTTCAGAAGAAAACCCTTATGGATACCGTGGTCAGATTGCCTTGCGCGAACAGTTCACGATGAGCGGCGAAATCTTGCGAATACTGCAAACCGGCAATCGATTTACTAGTACGGCTGAAATAGAGCAGGCTGCAATCCAGAGTGGCATGCTGACGATGCTGCAAAATGGCGCTTTGGCGGTGTGCCGAGGTGAAACTACACTTGAAGAACTTGCACGTGTGCTAGAGTAGGTTATTTGATTACTTTGGCTACTGCTTCAACAAGCCCTTCGGTGAATGGTCCTGGGATAATCTCTTCTGGTGTAGGATTTGGCACAAGTCCGGCAATTGCTTCAGCAGCGGCAATTTTATGTTCATCAGTGATCTGACGGACACGATTATCGAGTGCGCCGCGGAAGATACCAGGGAAAGCTAAAGAATTATTTACTTGATTAGCGAAATCGCTGCGGCCGGTTGCAATTACGGCTGCGCCGGCTGCTCTTGCTTCGTCAGGCATAATTTCCGGTACTGGATTGGCCATAGCAAAAATGATTGGATCCTTGGCCATCGTTTGAATCATTGTAGGTGTAAGTAGGCCTGACTGAGACACACCGATGAATATATCGGCGCCTTTTACTGCATCTTCGAGTGTGCCGTTTACATTGTTTTTGTTGGTAAATGAAAGCAGTGTCTTTTTTGCTTCGTTTAGGTTATCGCGGTCTTTGCTGACAATGCCTTTACTGTCGACAGCTAAAATTTCAGGGTGTGCATACTTATTAAGTAGTTTCATGATTGCAGTGCCGGCTGCACCGGCGCCCACGACTACGATACGGGTGTTTTCTAATTTGCGACCAGTAATTTTAGTGGCGTTCATAAGCCCAGCGAGCGTGACAATAGCAGTGCCGTGCTGGTCGTCGTGAAAGACTGGAATAGCAAGTTCGGTCTTGAGCCGTTCTTCAACTTCAAAACAGAGTGGGGCAGCAATGTCTTCAAGATTAATGCCGCCAAAGCTTGGTGCTATGGCTTTTACTGCGGCTACGATTTCATCAGCGGTATGTACATCTAGCACAATTGGTACCGCATCAATGTCAGCAAAGTGTTTAAAGAGCATAGCCTTACCTTCCATGACCGGCAGTGCACCGTAGGGGCCGATGTTACCAAGGCCAAGTACCGCTGAACCGTCGCTAACTACTGCAACACTATTATTTAGCCACGTATAGTCTCGGGTTTCCTCGGGGTGTTTTGCGACATAATCGCTCACTGCACCAACGCCAGGCGTGTAGTAAATGCTCATTTTTTCTTTGCTGTCTAGTGTGTCTTTCAGCTTGAGCGCAATTTTTCCTTTTAATTCTTTATGCTTCTCGAGTGCAGCTTCGCTATAGTCCATACCCCTCCTTTATTCTCACTCTAATATAATACAGCTAATTGTATATCTAGATTATAGAACTCATCTTCCCCTTTTATATCTCACTCTAATATAATACAGCTAATTAGGTATTTTATATTCATAACAGATGTGCTATAATAACATGTAAGGAATATTTCAAGCGTGAAAAGCTTGATTAAATGAGGAAAATAGTGTAAGGTTAATTAGTTATGCAATCTGTGATTCAAAAAGTTTCAGAAAAATTTAAGAAGCCTGCAGTGGTTGACGTAAAAAGCGGAGACACTGTAAAAGTACATCAAAAAATTAAGGAAGGCAATAAAGAACGTGTGCAGGTCTTCCAGGGTTTGGTAATTCGTACTGACCGAAAGGGTAGTCACACAAGCCGTATTACCGTACGTCGTATTGCAAGCGGCGTGGGGGTAGAAAAGAGCTTCTTGCTTCATAGTCCACTTGTACTAAAGGTAGAAGTTGTAAAGCGAAGTAAGGTTCGCCGCAACTATCTGTCTTATATGCGCAACCGTACCGGTAAGGCAGCACGTCTCAGTGGTGTAGAGTTTGATCGTGAAGCAGTAAACGCTGTTGTTGATAAGAAGGCTGAAGAAGAAGCTGCAAAGTTGGCTGAAGAAACTGCAAAGGCAGCAGAAACTGAGGCAGCTAAGAAGGCAGCTGAAGAAGCAGAACTTGAGAAGAAAGCTGCAGAGGTAGCTGCTCGCCACGAAGAAAATAACGCTTAAGCTGTAAAAGAGTGCAAGAATAATCCCTAACGCTCGAACGTTAGGGATTATTTAATTTGCGTTGTAGTATTAGTAATAATAGGGATATATTTACATTATATCATAAAACAGCTGATTAAGCAAGTATAACGCTTGCTATACTAAAGCATATGGTGACTGTTGGCATTGATGAAGTTGGACGAGGTTGTTGGGCAGGACCGCTGGTGGCGGGTGCGGTTATTTTACATGAGCCAATTGCAGGATTAACTGATTCTAAAAAATTGACGAAACGGCAGCGTGAAATCCTTGCGCTGGAAATCAGACTGCACGCTGCAGCAATAGGAATTGGCTGGGTGCAACCAGATGAGATTGACGCAATTGGGCTAAGTAATGCAGTGCGTGTGGCAATGCAGCGCGCAATAGATGAGATCAGCATTTCGTATGATGAAATTATTATTGATGGCAATATAAATTATCTAGCTACAGATTCACGGGCTCGGGCGATAGTGCGCGCAGATAGCATGATCCCGGCAGTGAGTGCGGCAAGTATCGTGGCAAAAGTGGCACGTGATACATGGATGACAGAAAAAGCGCATAAACTATATCCGGAATATGAGTTTCATCGCCACGTTGGCTATGGTACGAAACGGCATGTTGAACTACTGAAGCTGCATGGTGTGTCGCCGCTGCATCGAAAAAGTTATAAACCGATACAGGTGCTGCTGGCATGAGCACGACAGAAACGGGGCGAAAAGCAGAAGCAGCGGTGGCCGACTATTTGAGCGCACAGGGGTATAAAATTCTCGAGCAAAACTGGCGGACACGCTGGTGTGAGATTGATATTGTGGCGCAGCGAGATAAAACCATACATTTCGTAGAAGTTAAGTACCGTAAAACCAATAGTCACGGTGATGGGCTTGCGTATATAACTCCTAAGAAGCTTCGTCAGATGGCGTTTGCAGCTGAATTTTGGGTCGCACAACATCACTGGCAAGGAGAATATACGCTTGCTGCCGCTTCGGTGTGTGGTGAAAATTTTGCAGTGACTGATGTTATAGAATTATAGGTTTTGGAAGAAATCTTGTACGCCCCTGAGGTCGCGTTCGAGCCAATTGATACGAGCTTGGATTTCTTCAAAGCCAATCTCGATATTGCGGCGTAGCAGTGGCTGATCGAGTTTTGGCGTGAAGAAACGCACGTATTTTTCTTGCCATTTTTTCGTGGCTACTACTGATGCGGCGTAGCGTGGCCAGTAGTCAAATGACTTGTCACTTGCGTAGGTGCTTTCTACCCAGCTCCAATTGTCCTCCATCCACTGCCACGCGATTTCTCGTACATAGCGGTTGCGAAGCAAATAGAATACCCAACGGTCAGCATCTTGCGGCTTTATGATCTTAGGGTCAGTTACGAGTGAAAGGAGCTGTTGTGCAGTTTCAGGCGAACGGGTAGCAGTTAATGCACCTGAGATATCCCTCTGTAAATCGCTATTGTTGGTTTGTTTGTATAGATCAAGCAGATATTCGACCGCACCAGTGACATTTTCTTTAACGGCTACAGTAAACACAATGTCGCGTAGTTCGGCTGAGACAGCGCTTGTATCATTTTTGTATGCTTCAAACAATGCTTTTGCTTTTGTGATGATGCTTGATTCTTCGGCATATGCGCCGAGGCCAAGAATTGTAGCACGGAGTTTTTGGTCAGCCGGAGAGTCGGTATCTTTTTCTTCCCATCCCAGACGCTTATATTCTGCTGCAATCAGCGTTCGAACAAGCTCCTTTATGGAGTCTTCGAGCGATCCATCGTATTCGATAAAGCGGCGTGTGTCAGCGATAACAAGTGACATGATATCCCACACTGGTTCGGCAGTTTCTTTGGTATACGCTTGCAGTAGTTTCAGTGTTTCAGCAAATGATTGATAGCCGGCACGGGCAAGCATGGAGCTGTTGGTGAGTAGCATCAAACGATCAATCGTTGCCAGCTTGCCAGTTTCGATTAGGGAGATAAGATGGTTGCGATGAGCCTCTTCGAGATACTGAGTGATATAGTGCCCTTTGCCGCCTTGATTTAGTAGTACAAATGTGTCGGTTTCAAGCGCAGCGGTTTTGTTGGCTTTTTCAAGCAGCGGCGGTACATCGCCTCGCTCTGCAAAAAGCGGCACTGGCCAGAGACGGTTTTTATCCGCTTTTTCGGGGTTGTCAGAGAAATGTTGCTGCGCCAGTTCAAGGGTGTTGTCCTGCTGCTTGACTGAGACAACTGGAAAACCGGAACGCTCCAGCCAAGGGTTCATAAAGCTGGCAATGTCTTTGCCGCTGGCTTCAGAAAGAGCCTCCCATAAATCAGCACCAGTAGTGTTCTTATAAGCGTGTTTTGTGAAATACTTCTGCAGGCCTTGGCGGAATATTTCGTCGCCAAGGTAATTTTTGAGCATGTACAGTAGTCGTCCGCCTTTGGCATAGACAATTGAAGGATCAAAAAGCGTACTAATTTCATCAGGGTGACGTACGGTGGTTTTTATAGCTTGTACGCCAGGTACCGCATCACGACGGAATGCTGATAAGCCTTCTGCTGTGATAAAGTTTTCCCATATGTTCCATTCTGGGAACAGGGCGTCAACAGCGGCGTATTCCATCATGTTGGCAAAACTTTCGTTAAGCCAAAGATCGTCCCACCACTGCATGGTGACTAAATTGCCAAACCACTGATGAGAGGTTTCGTGGGCAATAACCAGGGCAATATGCTCTTTGGCGCTTTGAGATACAGCATCAGGGTAAAGCAGGAGCAGAACTTCGCGGTAGGTAATAAGTCCCCAGTTTTCCATGGCGCCGCTTGAGAAATCTGGGAGTGCAACATGATCTGCCTTGGCAAGCGGATAGGGTACCTTGAAATAATCTTCGAAAAATTCGATTGAACGCACTGCAGTATCCAGGGCAAAATCAAATGACTCTGCTGGCTGCGCTATGGTACCCCAAACGTTTACCTCCACGCCGCTCTTGGTTTTGGCTGATTTTTTGTGAATTTCACCAATGACAAAAGCTAAAAGATATGATGACATCCGCGGTGAAGTTTCAAAGGTGGTGGTGGTAAATCCTTCACGCGGACTAGTCGTTTCTTTGACAGGTGTATTGCCAAGCACGGTGAGCTCAGATGGCGCGGTGATTGAAAGGTCAAATGTAGCCTTGGCTTCCGGCTCGTCAATACACGGGAATACTTCGCGTGCATGATGGCTTTCAAACTGTGTAGCGAGCAGTACTTTTTCCTCGCCGTTGTGCTTGAAGAAGCAGGGATACAGCCCAGTCATGCCTCTCGTAATCGGTGCCTCGAACTCCATATATATGGTATAGTCGCCGGGATAAAGCAATTTGTCGCTGTGCAGACGGACTTCATGAAGCGTGTTTTGATTATTAATTCGTACGATATCTACAGTTTCGTCGCCTTTTTTGTCGTGTTTGATAGCAGTAGCTTTGGTGATTTTCAGGCCGTTTTGATGGAAGGTGAAGCGCTGACTTGGCCTGCCGACTTTTTTGCCTTTGATCTCGATTGTACCGGTAAAGTGCATGGTTTTGCTATCGGGTGCAATATGTAATGTGTAATGAGTTGGTTGAAATGTCTCGTAAAGTCGTTTTACTGTTTTTGCCATATATAAAGTGTAGCAAAGAAAAGAGATAAACCTATGTGTTGGTTTGACAACGAAAACTAAGTTCTTTATACTACTGGGTGTTGTGGTCGACCAAAATGGTCGGCTTTTTTCATGTAGCGAACATTACAAAGAGACTTATGAAAGGAAAACTATGGATCTAGATATGAAACAATTGGCAGTAGCAATTCGCGCTATTGCTGAAGAAAAAAACCTACCAGAGGATAAAGTACAGGAAATTGTTGAGCATGCGCTTGCTGCTGCGTATCGCCGTGACTATGGTGATCGGGATCAGACGGTGCGTGTGAATATGAACCTGCATACTGGCGAAATTGATGCCTACGTTACTAAAGAGGTGGTTGAAAAGGTTAAAGAACCTACATACCAAATTAGTCTTAAGGATGCGCAGACTATAAAGAAAGATGCCAAGGTAGGAGATGAAATCGAAGTTCATCAAAAGGTGGAAAGCTTTGGTCGTGTAGCGGCCCAGACGGCAAAGCAGGTGATTTTGCAGCGTCTTCGTGAAACCGAACGTGAAGCAGTAATGGAAGAATTCAGCGACAAAATTGGTTCGGTTATTAATGCAGTAGTATCGCGAGTAGAAGGTAATATTGTGCGTGTAGATCTCGGCAAAGCGCAAGGTATTATGCCACGCAGTGAGCAGATTCAAGGTGAGCGATACTATCCAGGTCAGCGCATAAAGGTATATTTGAAGGATGTTGAGCGAGGTTTCCATGGTCCGCAGCTTGTTGTATCTCGTGGCAATACTGAGTTCCTTGAGCATCTTTTCCATGCTGAAGTGCCAGAAATGGAAAGTGGTGCAGTAGAAATCAAGGGTATTGCACGCGAAGCTGGTGTGCGCAGTAAGATTGCTGTACATTCAACTGTGCCGGGTGTGGATCCAGTTGGAACCTTTGTCGGCGGTCATGGCACCCGTGTAAATGCGGTAGTAAGTGAAATTGGCGAGCAGGAAAAGATTGATATTACAGTGTGGAGTGAAGATCCTGCAGAGTATATCTCAAATGCATTAAGTCCAACCAAGGTTTCACACGTGCAAATCGACGAAGCCAATAAGAAAGCGAAAGTTATTGTGCCGGAAGATCAGCTCAGTATAGCGATTGGTAAGGGTGGTCAGAATGTACGTCTTGCCAGCAAGTTGACCGGCTATGAGTTAGATATTGAAGCTGAAAAAGAAGCAGCGCCAGCTGAAGGTGCCAATGCTGAAGCGAAGCCGGTAACACAAAAAATTAAGCGTAAAAGCGACCTGGAAAACAGTTTGCTTGAAGCTATCGAAGAGCACGGCGAGTAAAGGCTTGTCGGTGGATTTGAGCTCACAAATTAAATTAGCACTCTTGCATGGAGAGTGCTAATTTGTTATTATGGTATAAGGTGGAAAGTGTGTATTCATACTTTCGCTTGCAGATCAAAATAATTTGGGCAGTAGCAAGAAAAATAACTTCCTGTCATGTGAGCTACGTAAATCCCAAAGGGAGGGTGGTAGAAGACTATGATGCCAAATAACCCAGATTTCCAAGAATTTATCCAACGATTGACAAATAATGCGCACGGCAGCCTTCGTCACGCGGACGAGATTGCTCGAGGGCTTGGCAGCGCATATATTGGCACAGAGCATCTTTTACTAGGCGTACTTGCACAGGAATCTAGTATGGGCGCCAAAATACTTGAAGGCGCAGGTGTGACATTAGATCGTGCTCGATTAGCGTTAAATCTTACACCAAAAGCATTGGTAGTAAATATAGGTGCTAAAGGTTTGAGTGAAACCGTGAAGCTAACGCTAAAAATGGCATATGATCTTGCGCAAGATTATGGTCAGGAATTCTGTGGCACGGAGCATATTTTATACAGTATTTTAACGCAGAAAAATGCGCGTGCAACCATCTTGCTGCGTGACATGAATGTTGATGTTGATGCGCTGATTGCTGAGATTGAGCGGTTTCTTAATCGGCAGCAGTATGAGGAAGGTAATGATAGTGCAGCACAAATACGGCGCAGCGGACGCAAAGGCCGTAAGACTGCACTTGATTTCTATGGCACTGATCTGACTGAATTGGCACACAAAGGCAAGTTGGATCCTGTTGTTGGCCGTGATAATCAGATTAAGCGAGTGATTACTATCCTAAATCGCCGCACAAAAAATAACCCAGTGCTGATTGGTGAGCCAGGTGTAGGTAAGACGGCGATTGTAGAGGGTTTGGCACAGCGTATTGCAGCAGAAGATGTGCCCGATGGACTGTTAGACAAGCGCATCATCATGCTTGACTTGGCGGCAATGATTGCTGGAACAAAGTATCGCGGTGAGTTTGAGGATCGCCTGAAGAAGGTGATGGCCGAACTTGAGTCTGACAATCGAACAATTGTGTTTATTGATGAAATTCATCTGCTTGTCGGTGCTGGTGCGGCTGAAGGTGCAATGGATGCAGGTAATATCTTGAAGCCTGCTTTGGCTCGTCGAAAGATCCAGTTAATTGGTGCTACAACAACCGACGAGTATACAAAGCACATCGAAAAGGATGCTGCACTTGAGCGACGTCTGCAGCCCGTTCAGGTGCCGCCAACCAATACTGCTGAGACGCTTGCGATTTTGAAAGGACTCCGTAAGCATTACGAAGAGTATCACGGTGTGGAGATTAGCGATGAAGTGCTTGAGGATACCGTAACATTGGCAGATCGGTATATAAACGACCGGTATATGCCAGATAAAGCGATTGATCTCTTGGACGAGACGGCTGCGCATTTGCGAGTAGATAAAGGCAAAACACCGCCTGAAGTTCGTCGTCTGCAGAAAGAGCTAAAACTAGTTAATGCACGTATTGATGATGCTGTTGATGCTGAAGATTATGAGCGTGCTGCAAGGGAAAAGACGCGTGCAAGTCAGATTAATGAAGAACTGAAAAAGCTTCAGGCTTCTGGCAATACCACAAAACGTCTTGTATTGAAGAGTGATGATGTTGCAGAAGTAGTATCGCGGATGACCGGCATACCAGTTGGGAAGGTGATTCGTTCTGAGGCGAAGTACTTGCTCAACTTAGAAAAGAACATCGGCAAACATATTATTGGCCAAGAAGAGGCGGTGTCAGCAGTGGCTCGTGCTGTTCGCCGTAGCCGTTCAGGTATAGCAAGTAGCAAGCGCCCAATCGGTTCGTTTATATTCCTTGGTCCAACTGGTGTTGGTAAGACCGAACTTGCACGGGTACTGGCTCGAGAATTCTTCGGCAGTGATGATGCGCTTATTAAGATCGACATGAGCGAGTTTGGTGAGCAGCATAATGTTGCGCGTTTGGTTGGTGCACCAGCAGGGTATGTTGGTTATGAGGATGGCGGACAATTGACAGATAAAGTACGTCGTCAGCCGTATAGTGTGGTGCTGTTTGACGAGATAGAGAAAGCACACCCAGAAACGTTTAATATGCTGCTGCAAATTCTAGAGGACGGTCATCTCAGTGATGCTAAAGGACGAAAAATTGACTTTACTAATACGATCGTCATTATGACCAGCAACATTGGTGCAGATAAGCTACAAAAGGAAGTTACACTTGGATTTAACGCGATCAATACTCAGGCTGAAAAAGATCTTGATGCTTTGCATGAAATAAACAAAGACAAGGTGCTGGAAGATTTGCGTAAGGCTATGCGTCCGGAGCTATTGAATCGTATTGATAAAATCATTGTCTTCCATGCCTTAACGAAGAAAGATATTTACAAGATTATTGATCTTCAGATTGATGATTTGCGTAAGCGTTTGCAAAAGAAGGGTATTGGTATTGAGCTGACAACGGCCGGAAAACAGTACTTACTAGAACATGGCTATGATTCTAAGAACGGCGTACGGCCACTTCGTCGGCTCATTCAGGATACGGTAGAAGATCATATCGCGTTGCAGCTGCTGGAAGAGCAGTACCAGAAGGGTGATATCGTCAAGGTGACTGCTAAAAAAGGCGAACTTGCGTACCTAACTAGTGGCGAATAGGAGAATAGCGCGGTATACTAGGCGCTAGGTATGCAGCAATCTTCTTCACGTCGAGGAACCATACTAGCACTGTTGTCTGTGGTGTTGGTATGGGCAGCAGTAGTGTTTATATGGGTTGAACGTCAAGCAATTTATGACTGGTGGCGGCTTCGTGGCTATCAGCCGCCAGCTGAAATTGTTGCACTTGCAGATAACACTACAATGAACGAGCGTGCCCGGCGCGTATTTTATGTGTATCACCCGCAATTAGAGCCTCGAGAGACATTTAACGAGCATTGTCGTGACGGTGAATTTACGATTGTGCTTGGGTGTTATTCAGCGGGGAGAGGCATTTACATTTTCCGTGTTGATGATCCGCGTCTTGACGGTATAGAAGAAGTTACAGCTGCGCATGAGTTTTTACATGCTGCATATGATCGGTTGTCTAGTGATGAGCGTGCGAAAGTTGATCGGCTTACTGCTCAGGTGTATGAAAATTTAAATAACGAACGTCTGCGTGAAACTTTGGCGGAGTATGAAAAACATGATTCTTTGGTGTTACCGAATGAGCTTCATTCTATTATTGGCACTGAGGTGAGAGATTTACCGGCTGAGCTTGAGCAATATTATGCAAAATATTTTGAAAACCGAAAACAGATTGTGGCATTTTCTGAAGCGTACGAGGCAGCCTTTGCCGAACGTAAATATCTTGCAAAACAATACGAGGAGCAATTAACAGTATTAAAACGGCAAATCGAAGCTGAAAATGAAGTGCTCGCAGCGGAGCAAGTACGACTTGAGAGAGAAATGGACGAACTGGAAGGTGAACGTAATGGCGTGGTAGACCCTGATGCGTTTAATGCTCGGGTAAACGCCTACAATTTAGCAATAAACGATTATAACCGCCGAGTTAAGCAGGTTTCAGAGATGGTAGATCGCTATAACAGTTTGTATGAAAAATACAAAGCAGTGGTACTAGAGCATCAAGATCTCTTTAAAGCTATAGATAGCCGCCCGCAGCAGATGTAGGTATAAACCTGCAGTTATTTGCTTTATACTAGAAAGAACATATGGCGAAGCAAGATATTCATCAGTATGTATGTACAAATTGCGGCGCGGTGTCAGCAGCGTGGAGCGGACGATGCTTTAATTGTGGTGAATGGAATACACTGGTAGAGCAGGTGCCGACAGAAGTTGAGCAGATTGTAAAAACTGGTCGTGAAATTACATCGCGAAATATTAAAGAATCTATAAAAGAGGATTTCAAACGTATCCCTACAGCTATAAGCGAAGTGGATATGGTACTTGGTGGCGGCATTGTAGGAGGAAGTGTGAATTTGATTGCTGGTCAGCCGGGAATTGGCAAAAGTACCTTGCTGATGCAGCTTGCGAATATGCTGGGTCAGACAGTGGAAGTTTTATATGTGAGCGGTGAAGAATCTGCGCATCAGGTAGGGCTGCGGGCAGAGCGTCTTGGAGTGAAGGCTACGAAACTACAGATTGCAACATCGAATTCTGCAAATGATATTGCTGCTACGATTGCAAGCGGGAAGCATAAGATTGTAGTTGTAGACTCAATCCAGATGGTTTCGGTTGATGAGCTTTCGTCAGCGGCTGGAACAGTGAGTCAAATCACGGCAAGTACCCAGGTGATCACTAATGCGGCGAAACAGACCAACACAGCTGTGATTTTGGTTGGGCATGTTACGAAAGAAGGGTCAATCGCTGGACCGAAAGTACTAGAACATATGGTCGATGTGGTGTTGCAGCTTGAAGGAGATCGGTACGGTGGGTTTAAGGTGCTTCGGGCGGTAAAAAATCGTTATGGATCAACTAATGAAGCCGGTATTTTTGAAATGAAGGACACAGGATTAATTCCAGTTGATAATCCTTCAGCAGCGCTACTCGCGGAACGTCAGGTGAGCGACGGGTCAATTGTGCTTGCGACTATGGAAGGAACACGACCGCTGTTAGTTGAGGTGCAGGCACTGGTAAATCGTACTAGCTATGGGTATCCAAAGCGTGCGGCAAGTGGCATGGATCTGAATCGCTTAAATCTGCTGGTAGCAATGTTAGAAAAACGCACCAAATTGAATTTAGCTGAACACGATATCTACATAAATATCGTGGGCGGCATTCGCATAACCGAGCCTGCGGCAGATTTAGCAGTATGCATGGCAATTGGTTCGGCTGCAAAAGGCATGCAGCTGAATAAAAATCTCGTGGTGTTTGGCGAAGTCGGTTTGCTCGGAGAGGTGCGACATGTGCCATTTGTCGAAAAGCGTTTGGCGGAGGCAAAGAAATTAGGATTTGATGGGGCGATTGGACCAAGAACAAAAGGCTTGAGTGCAGCGCAGAGCAAATTACTGCATGTTGCTACTGATGTGCGAAGCGCACTCAATCAATACCTAGAAAGAGAGTAACTGTATGGATATTATCGTTATTCTACTGTTGATTATTGTTATATTCTTATTGCTGCAAAATCAGGGGATAATAGGATTGATTTTTTTAAAAGGTGGTAGGCGAAAGATTATTGTAGATAGCTGTGCGCTCATCGATGGACGGATCGTGGAATTAGTGCGAACTGGTTTTGTGGCAGATCAGTTAATAATCCCACGGTTTGTTTTGAGTGAACTACAGTTGCTTGCTGATGGTAATGATACTCAGAAGCGTGAGCGAGCACGATTTGGTCTGGAAGTTGCAGCAGAATTACAAGAATATACCTGGGTAGATGTGCTTATTGACGAAACCAAGATTCCGCAGGTGAATACAACTGACGATAAATTAATTCGTTTAGCTAAAAAACGTCGCGCTGTGCTTTGTACTACTGATTATAGTCTCAATAAGGTTGCTTCTGTCGAAAGGATAAAGGTACTCAATATTCATGATTTGGTACAAAGTCTGCGTCCGGTAGCTTTGCCAGGCGAAAAGGTTAAGGTGAAAATTACACAAAAAGGCAACAATTTACAACAAGGTGTGGGGTATTTAGAAGACGGTACGATGATAGTGGTCGAGGGCGCAGCTCGTGCTGTTGGGTCTACGATCACTGCTGAAGTAGATCGTATGCATCAGACAATAGCGGGTAAAATGGTGTTTGCGCATGTGCTGCCGAAATCAACGACACCTAAGACCTCTATACAAAACGCAAAATCTGTTCGTAAAACAGCTACTGCAGTTGCTTCTCGTTTGCGTCAGGCAACAGCAGGAAAGCAAGCTACTCGTCGTAAAAAGCTGGTTTTGTAGAGACTTTACTGTACTGTAACTGATACAGGTGCTGATGATGTGCTATAGAGTACGCTGTCTGTTACAGTTGCGTGTACGGAGATTGTACCCGGTGTGTTTGGAACGTATTCAAATATAACAGTGCTGTTTGCGGTCTGGCTGGCGACTTTTTGGCCATTAACATACAGATCTACTGTGCCGCCACCGACGTTTCGTGAAGTGTCTACAAGTGCATGAGTACCCTGGACAATAGTTACCGTGAGCTGACATACGTTATTTACAATACACGGCGTTGTTGGGTTCATAACCGTTATACTTGGTTTAATGTCGCTACAGTTATGTACATCATCCGTCGCGGTGGTGTTTGCGGCGACACTTGTACCTCTGCCGTTTGCATCAACAAAGATATCAATAGAGAAGCTGCTTGTTCGGGCATTACTGACGGTTTGTTTTGCGGCCTCTGGCGTACAGTCGGTTGCCAGCTTATTGGATACGCGGTCGATAACTTGTGCAGTGTTGCCACCTGCAGCCTTTGGTTTATACCATGATGGGTATAAGTCATTTGCAGGACTTGGTTCGCGTGAGCCACTGCCGACATGCTGCCGTACAACATATGCCGGAGCTGTCTTTACTCCTTCTGGCTTTTCCCAGTTCTTTGCTGGTACGCCCTGGTGTGCTGCTTTCATCCAGTTGTACCATATTGGTCTGGTCATATTTTCCATGAATCCTGACATTTCTCTTGTGCGATCGTGGTATCCGACCCATACACCAGCTGCATATTTTGTTGAATAGCCCATCATCCAACCATCTTTTGCATCGTTTGTCGTACCGGTTTTTACCGCAAATTTCCAGCCGTTGAAGTTATGGATTTTTTGTGTCATATAGCTTGCGTTTGGATCAGAGAGGATATCGCTGATAATATACGCGGTGTCTGGCCTGATGGCTTGTTTGCCTTGTGGCTGTTTCCATTCGTCAAGTGTTTTGCCGCGTGCGTCAGTGATCTTAAGAATATAGGTTTTTGGAATGTATACTCCATTTCTTGAGAATGTGCCATAACCGTTTACGTGCTCATCAAGCTTAAGATAAGCACCGTCACCGATAGCTGACGAAGCGTAGCACGGTGCTGTTTGGGTAAGTTTTTCGTCAGCGTAACAGTTGTAACCGCTGACAAGTCCCATGGATTCAGCAGTTTTGATTGTTTTTTCTACGCCAGCAATCAGCATAGCTTTTACGGCTGGCACGTTACGTGAGCCACCAAGTGCATAGCGGATAGTGACAGGTCCTGGGAATTTGAAATCATAGTTCCACAGACAGTTACCGCCATCTTTCGGACGCTGTTTATTTGTACATGGATATCCTGTTATAGGCGCTTGAATGTCATACAGTACTGAACCTGCGCCAGCGCTGGTTGAGTTTTCAATAACCGCTGCGTAGTCATATGGCTTAAAGCTTGAGCCTGGCGGCAATTCGGTTTGGGCATAGTTGATTTCACCGAACTCTTTATTGTTGAAGTCTACACCGCCCACGAGTGCTACCATCTGTCCAGTCTGTACATCAGATGCAGCAAACGCAGCAACGTCACCGCGTTGACGCTTGATAATCGGCAGTGTATTGTTGACGGCTTTCTCAGCTTCTGCCTGCAAATTCATATCGAGGGTAGTAATAACTTTCCATCCGCCGCGATTTACAGTGCTAGAACCATATTTTTGTTCTAGTTCTCTCTTTGCTGCAAGCACAAAGTATGGTGCTTTGATGCCGCTGTATTTTGGCTGTCGAGGTTTGACAGTTGCGACAATATCGATTTTCTTAGCCTCTTCAGCTTCTTCTTTGGTGATCATCTTTTGCTTCACCATTTGATCAAGGATATAGTGCTGACGGCCGATTAATGCCTCTTTGTTGTAGTCGGGGCTATATGGCGAATAGTATGTTGGTGACTGCGGAATTGCGGCCAAAAATGCTGATTGTGCAAGGTTTAAGTCTTTTGCGCTGATGTTAAAATAGTTTCTTGCAGCAGCTTCAACGCCGTATTCGATACCGCCGTATGGGGCAATGTTAAGATATCCGGTCAAAATTTCCTTTTTGGAATATTCGCGTTCTAGTTCAACTGCAAGGATTAACTCTTTGATTTTACGGGTATAAGTGCGATCTTCAGTCCAATCCTGATTGAGTTTCACAAGCTGCTGAGTGATAGTAGAACCACCTTGTCTTGGGCCGCCGTTGGTAATGTCGTTAATGGCGGCGCGGAGTAGTCCTGTTATGTCAAAGGCGCCGTGCTTATAGAAGTTCTTATCCTCGATTGCGATAGTAGCATCCTTCATATACTGAGAAATTTCCTCATCCTTTACTGGGAAGCGCTGTACCGCATCATAATCCTGCCAGAGCACAACTTGACCAGTACGGTCATAATAGGTGATGCTACCGCCAATATTTGAACCTTCAATATCAGTAATTTTTGGTAAGTCTTTACGGAAATATGCAAAGGTACCAACTAGTATCAGGAAGCCGGCAACAATGCCAATGCCGGTGATCTTAAGTGCCATGATAGCACCCTCACGACTGAACCAATAGGCCGCCATTCGTTTGGGGTGCATACGGTATAAAATTCGCTTAAAGCGGTTTTTTGGCAACGTACTTAAATAAGCGGCTTTCTCACGTGCACGCATTTCTTTACGTATGCGTGATCGTTCAGAAATCGAGCGATTGATTTTTATAGTTTTGCCGCTTTTTGTTGTGTACGTATTCTGGCCGCGCCTACGACCTAGCGGTTTCCGAGGTTTTTTCATGAAGTTCTAATTCTCCCTAAGCCCACATTGCATCTAAATACACACTCAATTATAGCAAAAAAAGCTCTCCCGCAATGTATTTTTATACAGTATCAACCATCGAAAAATTACACAGATACGGTATACTAAAACCTACTATGAGCAATCAGACATTATCAGAAGAATTAGCGTGGCGAGGCTTTGTCAATCAAACGACGTATAAAGATATCAAGGAGCTGGACAAAGGTCCTATCACGTTTTATTTAGGTGTTGATCCGAGTGCTGACAGTATGACTATTGGCAATCTTGCAGTGGTTATGATGGTGCGCCATTTTGTGCGTTATGGTCACAGGGCGGTGCTGTTGGTCGGTGGTGCCACCGGTCTGATTGGCGATCCTGACGGCAAAACTCAGGAGCGTGACCTAAAAAGCGTTGAGGAAGTTGCTCAAAACAAGGCTGCAATCGCAGCGCAGTATAAGACATTGCTCGGTGATTATCCGTTTGAACTGGTCGATAATTATGACTGGTTTAAAGATATCCGTTATCTAGATTTCTTGCGTGATATTGGTAAGCATGTGCCGATGCGCCAGATGCTTAGTCGTGATTTTGTGCAGAGCCGTTTAGGTGAAGACGGCAGTGGCATTAGTTATGCAGAGTTTAGTTATTCCTTAATTCAGGGTTATGACTTTTTGCATCTTCATCGTGAAAAAGGTGTGACGCTGCAGGTATGCGGTGCTGATCAGTGGGGAAACAGTATTACTGGCGTTGATCTGATTCGTCGTATTACTGGTAATGAAGTACATGTATGGTCAGCGCCGCTGGTAGTGAATAAGGTAACTGGCAAAAAGTTTGGCAAAACTGAAGAAGGTGCGGTGTGGCTTGATGCGAAGAAAACATCGCCAACGCAGTTTTATCAATTCTGGATTAACGTTGATGATCAAGGTGTGGAAGAATATCTAAAAATTTACACCGAGCTTTCACAAGATGAAATTGGCCAGATTGTTGCTGAACACAACCAGGATCCAGGAAAGCGCTATGCTCAGAAGCGACTCGCTAATGAAGTAACTGAACTGGTGCACGGTGCAAAAAATACAGAAATTGCTCAAACGGTAACTGAAATTCTGACGGGTCATGCGAACTTGCAGGAAACAAGCGATGATGTTTTGAGTGTTTTGCGGCAAGAAATCGCTGCCGTACAAACGAGTGAAAGCGGCAGTATCGTTGACGCTCTAGTTGCCGCAGAACTTGCAGCTTCAAAGACAGAGGCGCGCCGACTGATTCAAGGAAATGCAATAGCTGTTAATGGTCAAAAAATTGCTCGTGAACAATTTGAGCCGACAGATTTTCAAAATGGCCGCCTGCTTTTAAGAAAAGGTAAAAAATTCAAAGATTCTGCGCTGGTAGAACTACGTTAAGCTGCTATACTATTTACTTATGAGCAAAAAGACAACTAAGAAAACGAAAGCTACAGCCAAAAAAACTGAAGTAAAAAAGGTTTTACGAAAAGCTGATCAATACAACGACCCAAGCCACAATTACTTACACTATTGGAACGGGCGCGATTATGAACATGCGTCTGAAGAAATTGCGATCAAACGACTAATTAAAGGCAAAAGATTTAAGCACGCTGTTGATGTCGGTGGCGGGTATGGACGGCTTTGTTTGCTGCTGAAAGATTATGCAGATAAAGTGACCTTAGCTGAGCCAAGTCAGCAGCAGCTTGATATTGCCGAAGAGTATTTGAAAGATCATCCGGAAATCGAACGTAAACTACTGCAAGCTAGTGACTTACAGTTTAAAGATGGTTCTGTTGATCTGTTAACAGTTATTCGTGTGATGCATCATTTACCTGATCCAGAGCCGGAGTTTAGAGAGTTTCATCGGGTACTGAGTGATGATGGCTACTTGATTTTGGAAGTTGCTAATTATGCTCATGGCCGCAATCGCTTGAAGCATGCCTTGAAAGGCAAACCGCTGCCAAAAGAACCGGTAGATATTCGTTCTGAAAAGAACAAACGCGAAGATGAAATCCCGTTTGTTAACCACAACCCAAATACGGTCATTAAACAGCTGGCGCATGCTGGATTTAAGGTAGAACGTACGCTTTCGGTATCAAACCTTCGAAGTCCAAGTGTTAAGAAAGTGGTGCCAAAGCAGCTTATGTTGGCTGTTGAACGTGCTTTGCAGCCAACGTTGTCAAGTATTTACTTTGGTCCAAGCGTCTTTTTCTTGGTGAAAAAAGCCAAATAAGCCAATCAGCACTATAATAGTAAGTAATGACAAAATTACTTACTGAGTTACATGGTGTAGGTGATGCGCTTGCAGCGAAGCTACAGGTTTTGGGTTTGCGAACAGTTGATGACCTCGTGCAAAACATTCCACGGAGATACGAAGACTATTCCCGTGTTACGTCAATTGATCAGCTGAAACCCGGTCCGGTTACTATTCAGGCAGAAATAAAACAGGTTAAAGGGTGGTATACTCGGCGTGGCTTGCATATTACTGAAGCAGTTGCGAGTGATGACACGGGCAGTGTGCGGTTGGTGTGGTTTAATCAGCCGTATCGCGCAGGTGGACTGAAGGCGAAGAAGCAGTATTTCATTGCTGGTGATTTTGGGTTGCATTATCGGCACTTAAGCATTCTTAATCCGAGCGTTGAGCTAGTGAGCAATTTTCCGGTTAATACTGCGCGGATCGTGCCAGTCTACCGTGAAACCAAGGGTATTACCAGTAAGCAAATTCGGAAAATTGTAAAAGAAGCGCTGCCGTATATTCGTATGTTGCCTGACAGTCTACCGCTTTGGATACGCGAAACATATAAACTAATCCCATACAACGAAGCTATAGAAACGCTTCACTTTCCAGCTGACGGTGCGGCACTAGAGGCTGCGCGACGACGACTAGGATTTCAAGAGGTGTTTGAGCTGATACTGGCTAGTCTGCTTACCAAGCAAGAAGTATTATCTGAGCCGGCTCATGTAATTCCATTTAACGAGCGTCTTGCGAAGGAGTTTGTAAAACATTTGCCGTTTCGCTTGACTGACGCACAGCGCAAAGTAGTGTGGCAGATTTATCAAGACATGCAGCAGCCGCATCCAATGAACCGACTTATAGAAGGCGATGTCGGTTCAGGTAAAACGGTGGTAGCAGTAATGGCGGCACTCATGGTAACTGAGCAGGGTATGCAGACTGCACTTATGGCGCCAACAGAGCTGTTGGCTCGTCAGCACGCTGAAACGCTTCATAATCTTTTGAAACCACTTGGGTTACATCACGGTATAGTGCTGCTCGTGGGCGGCATGAAACAGCGTGAAAAAGAGCGTGCACACGAGGCAATTGCAAGTGGACAGGCAAAAATAATTGTTGGCACCCATGCGCTGATTCAAGAAAATGTGGATATGCACAAGCTGGCACTGATTGTCATCGATGAGCAGCATCGTTTTGGCGTGGAGCAGCGTAAAAAACTTATGGCCAAAGCAGGCAAAATGCCGCATGTGTTGAGTCTTACGGCAACACCGATTCCACGCTCACTGGCATTAACACTGTATGGCGAGCTAGATATTTCGTTGCTTGATGTAAAACCACAAGGTCGAAAACTAGTAAAGACAGAGATATGTTCACCAAATTCCCGTAGGCAACTGTATGAAAAGATTGATAAAGAATTGGCTAGAGGTAGACAAATGTTTGTTGTGTGTCCTGTCATTACTGAATCTGACGGATTACCTGCGCGTTCTGTCGAAGTGGTATTTGATGAAATGACCTCGGTATTTAAACACCGAAAGGTAGGGCTTTTGCACGGCAAGATGAGGGCTGATGAAAAAAATAAGATAATGACTGACTTTGTAAATGGCGCGATTGATATTTTGGTATCTACCACAGTGATCGAAGTGGGTGTTGATGTACCGAATGCTTCGATCATGCTCATTGAGTCGGCTGAACGGTTTGGTTTGGCACAAATTCATCAGTTGCGAGGGCGCGTGGGTCGTGGTGAGCATCCAGGATACTGCTACTTAATGACTAGTGATTCAAGTGTGCCAAGCAGGCGTTTACGGGCACTTGAAGCAAGCAATGACGGATTTAAACTTGCTGAATTAGATTTGGTACTGCGTGGTCCGGGCGCTATTTATGGTACGCAGCAGCATGGCGCGCTGGATCTAAGGATTGTCAATTTGAGTGACACAAAGCTGATTGCGCTTGCGCGTTCGGCTGCGGAAACATTTATCAAAAAGGGTGGGCGTCTGATAGACTATCCTCAGTTACATAAACGCGTATTGCACCTACAGAAGGTTAGCAATCTTAATTAATTCTTATGTATTCCGGTACAACACTTACACCAATTTCAGGACGCATTCTCGGAGCTCATCAGAAATTCGACCGAGTGGCACGACGGCATCTAAAAAGACTTTTAGATGAAGACGACGCATTCTTTCCAAGTATTCGTGAGATTTTACAGTTTGAAGGCAAGAATGGGCCAGATGGCATAAAGCGTAAAAGTCCGGCACAAAATGAGCCGTGGCATTACATAAATCCGTTTGATGATACGGATGGCGATCTGTACACCATTATCAGATTGCACTATAAAGAGCTCGTGAGTGCGCTTCGGCAGCATGATTCTACAAAAGCGGCCTTTGAAGCAGCGTGGCTTGCACATGCGATTGTTGATGGGCTAACACCGGCACATCATTACCCCTACGAAAAAGAACTACGAAAACTACGAGGCAATGAAGGGCTGGAGACACGGAATACCATTATGCGTAAAATCATCATGCCTGGTGAAAAACCGAGTGAGCGTGTGCGCAATAACTGGAAAATGTGGGGGCCAAGAGGGCTGATGAGTACGCATGGTATGTTTGAGCTTGGAGTAGCAACAATTGTCGCACCGCTTAAGATTCGACACGCGTTTCCTGATGCGCAAGCGATACAATTGTTTCAAAAAGACGGTGTGATTAAGGCATTTCAGCGGGCTGCGAAAGAAATTGCAGCGCTCGATTTGTATCTAACGTATTATCGGACAGGCTGGACACCGCGTCTAGCACGGCGTATCCGTAAAAATTTGGCGCCTACGATCACAAAAACAGTTACGCTCGCTTGGTACTCAGCAGCTCGTGAAGCGTGCGGGGAAACAATATGAGGGTTATTGCTGGCACGCTTGGTGGTAGATTATTTGAAGCTCCGCGCGGACATCGCACCCATCCCATGAGTGAACGGATGCGGGGCGCGATATTCAGTGCCCTTGGCGATATCGAAGGACTAACAGTATTTGATCCCTTTACAGGTAGCGGGGCGTTGACCATCGAAGCTATTAGCAGGGGAGCAGCATACGCGGTTGCTATAGAGGTTGACCCAGGTGCATATCGAACGGCGGCGCATAACATGGAGCAGCTTGGCATTGCGGACAAAGTGAAAGTTACCAAAGCCTATGCTGGCGCGTGGTCAACGCGTCATCAGAATAAAAAGTTTGATATTGTGCTACTTGATCCGCCGTATGACAAAATCCCTTGGCGAGATCTGAAACGCATGCCGCGGCATGTAGCTGATAATGGTGTGCTGGTTTTGTCCTGGCCGGGCAATTTTGAACCGCTTCATTTTGAAGGCTTGCGTATCGTTCAGCAGAAACACTATGGCGACAGCCAGCTCATCTTCTATAAGCATTGACAAACATAAGCGTTTAGTGTTATAATAAAAAAATAGGGTACTATTGCAGTTGTCTCGAAGAAGTAAATCAGATAAAATACAAGCGTTCGTCCTGCTTAGGATTGAAATACAGGGTTCACGCGGATGTGGTGGAATTGGTAGACACGCATGCCTTAGGAGCATGTGCCGTAAGGCGTGAAGGTTCGAGTCCTTTCATCCGCACCAAGTAAAGCACCGGTTTTAGGCCGGTTTTTTACTTGGCTAAAAGATACAACAAGGTTTATGGCTATTCATCTATCGTGCCGCGGGATGGAGAAGTAGCTTTTTGCTGCAAGTCACGCGCCTTTTCGATTGGCTCAGTAACCGTTTCGTTCGATGGTGTCGTAGCGTTATTTATCTGACTAAAGGTCCACCAGGCGCCAACTGCGAGTATGATAACAATGACAATTGCGATAACTTTTCCCATGTGTTTCTCCTTATGCTTTTAGTATACCCTACTACTTTATAATTTGCTGCACAGCGTTGTATAAGACAATACCGGACGCAACGCCAACATTAACAGATCGCGTGCTGCCGTACTGCGGAATCATAATCACATCCTGGCATATTTTCAGCATGTCTTGGCTGAGTCCTGGCCCTTCGCTGCCAAAAACAAATACGGGTTTTTCAGGATATATATAGCGATCAATCGGCTGTGCACCGGATATATTGTCTACACCTACAATGGTGCGGCCACGTACTGCCGTTTGGAACTCTTGTACGGTTTTGTGGTGGAAGATGTGCATGTATGCATCAGTCATCATAGCGCCGCGACGGTTCCAATGCTTTTTGCCGATAATGTGTACCGCTGTCACATTAAATGCGTTGGCGTTGCGAACAATGGTACCGATATTAAAATCATGCTGCCAATTTTCAATAGCAATATGAATATCGAACCGGCTTTTGTCTAGATCGGCCTTGATTGCTTCAACTTTCCAGTAACGATATTTGTCAATCACATTTCGACTGTCGCCATGTGCTAACAATTCTGGATCGTATCGCTCATTATCAGGCCACGGTTTCGGGTGTGGTCCAACTCCCACAGTGTTCATGTAGCTCATTATATCGTGTGATCTGGGTCACAAGTTCATTCACAAGCGAAGGCTCAATGTTAAGATTTCTTTAATAAAATCTTTATAAATTTTTAAAAGGGAATAAGCGATGGTGTTTATATATTACCTGTGCGCGCTACTACTTGTCGGTAGTTTATTGGTTATTGGTCTAGGAGTGTTAGGCTTTTTAATTGATCCTAAAGATCCAAAAACAGGTAAAAAGATACCGAGAATAAAGACGCTGGCTGCTGGAGCTATCGCGTCGCTTGTAGTGGTGTTTGTGTTCGGTGGTTTGATGACAGTTACAGAACCAGATAGCACCAAAGCGAAGCGAGAGCAAGAAAAGGCGCTGGCGGCAAAAATCCAAAAAGAAAAAGAGGCTGCGGAGAAGGCGCGTTTAAAGAAAGCAGAAGAAGCAAAACCTAAAGTAAAAATTGAAAAGAAAACGACAGCTATACCATTTGAGACAATTGAAAAGAAGGACTCAACAATTCCAGCTGGTGAACGACGTGTTGCAACTGAAGGAGTAAATGGTGAACGAACGATAACTTATGAAGTTACCTATGTAAAAAATAAAGAAACGGCTAGAAAAGAGATCAAGAATGAAATTACAAAACCAGCTGTCAATAAAGTAATTCTAGTTGGTACATACGTAAAACCGCAGCCTGCGCCTCAGAATACAAATTCTGGTAGTGGAAGTGGCTATATCAACTCCCAGGGAAATTACGTACCATCTCCTTCTTCCAATCCAGCAGGCGCTACTGCAAAGTGTCGTGATGGAACATATAGCTACAGCCAAAGCCGTAGCGGAACGTGCTCACATCATGGCGGCGTTGCGCAGTGGCTATAACTGGTAGTGCTTAAACATGAAAAAAGTCCAAGAGTAGCGAATAGAGATGAGGGAGTATATGTAAACTGCGCTATTAATTTAAGTTAAAGATAGCAATGCAACAGTCTGATTGACTCCAAATGTTAATTCGCAACAGGAGGTGGTATAAGGGGTCGGTGACATGCACCGTAAGTTGTCACCGACCCCTTGATACCTGGACTTCTAGAATGTGACCAGTGGCTTGCGCCTTTCGGCGGGTGAGCCATGTCCGAAGCGACGGCGACGACTGGCCTGCTTAGTATCTTCGCGCTTTTCGTTGGCTTCGCGGAGCATCTTGGCAGCGCGCCGTCCTACTCCAGATTTCTCGATGAGTTGTTCGAGCTTATCTGGCGGAATCTCTGGCAATAAAACACCTCCTACTCGTTGGACATACTTAGTATAGTATTGATTTTATAATATCGCAAGAACCAAGCAACAGATGAAAAGTCTTTTAGGATTTCTTCTTTAAGTTTGTGTTGCGATGATGTTGTTTCGGTCATATCATTTATATAATGTTCCAAAAAACTTACTGCACTCGGCCAATATGCCATCCAGAAACTCAGGGGTAATTTGTCTCCGCAATAACTTGCAAAGTCACTTAATACGCATGCACCAATTCTATATGCAGGAGAGCCAACTTCCATAGCAAAATGAGGAGCTTGAAATCTGTTATCGATAAAAATTTGTGAATAGTTACTTTGCAATTTTATGAACCATATATAAGGGGCAGCAAGCAAATCTTCGGCTCTTCTTCGACAATATGCTTGGTCAGTTTTGCAGCGTTTAATTGAAGCTATAAAATCTTCATTCTGGGAAGCGTCTGTAAACACGTACTCAAGAAGCGTGGTATAGATAGTATCCTGCAGATATTCATACGGGTTTAGGTGGTTAAATCTGCAATATCGAGCTATATTGAGATCTAAAAATTTTTCCCTATTGAACATATGATTTTTGGCTATTATTTGTTCAAGGAAATATTTCTGCATAATCTCTGCGTATGCTGTTTCTAGTGGTAAGTGCTGTAAAAACTGCATAATCTCTGCTACTGATGGCATGGGGGTTATGTCAAGATCAATAATAGCGTTAAAATATGACAAAGCTGTTGTATCTAGATCTCTTACGCACAGATATTCCATCCCTTTAGATTGTGCTGTATGAGACAAAATACTTTGATATGCTTTTTCAATTTGCCTGGATTGCTCAGGGTAGCAAGCAGCATTTTGTCCAAAATTTGGGTCTAATTGTCTCCATGTATTATCTGACAGTTTTACCAATATTGCGGTATGAAATCCATCGTTGCCTTCTATGCTAGCTTGCTCTGCAGATTCTATGGCATACTGTAATTGGCTTATAACTGTATCAGGTAACGATATTGCATTTTTCTCGGCAAGATATGTGAGGTACTGTGCCGTTTGGGTTAGTGAAATGGCTGCTTCTTTGTAGGCTGAATATACTACTCCAGCATGCAAATATGGTGCACCGGCCTTTTCGAAAAATGAAGCGGCTAATATGGAGTAGCCTAAGCAAGTCGGTTCGACGCGAATATCTGGAAAGCTACCAATTGTCTTTGGAGAAAGTCTAAGCGGGTGATAAACAGGATTATCGTTGGACGATAACTCATCATGGTTAAGTGCAGCGTTTTCGCTAATCTGTTCCATTCTGTGTATTAGCCAGTGACAAATTGTGAGCTCTTCTTCTAAGGTTTTAGCACGTTGAAATTTTTCAGCCATTTCTGGAGCATCATCTCCAAGACATAAAAATGCTTCGTCGAGAATTGCTCTTCCTAATGCTTCGATATCGTCTTGTACCTCTGTTTCAATAATAAGTCTTGTGGGGGTGAGCTCGTGTGCGTTTGGTGTTTCTTTAGTATTCCTTGGAGGCTTATTTAAAGACGTTTCTGTAAGCCAATGTTTGTGCGGGCGTAGTACAGTTGCGAGCGTTTTACTTTTAATGGCATTTCTTTGTTGTGTAAATACGCTTGGGTCGCTGAGTGTGCATTCGATGACAAAATTTAAAAGCTCTTTAAATTGAGGCTTGGCCTCCAGTGTTTCGTTATTGACTGAGGACTCCGAATTCACTAACGTCTCTGACATGAAATATATAATATAATAAAATTAATAAAAAACAAATTCAAAAAATCCTAAGGGGTGATACAATAAAAATTAACAATTTAAGAGGAGGAGTTATGGGGTTTTTTCTGGCAATTTTGATTATCGCAATCATTTTGGTGATTGCAGACGGTATTTTTATTGTGCGGCAGCAGACGGCGGGAATTATTGAACGGCTGGGTAAATTTCATCGGGTAGCCGGAGCGGGGCTCAATTTCAAAATCCCAATTATTGATCGGGTTGCTGGTAGGCTTTCGCTCAGAATTCAGCAGCTTGATGTGCGTGTTGAAACAAAAACTAAAGATAATGTGTTTGTGATGGTGGTGGTAAGTGTGCAGTACTATGTTCTGCCAAACAAAGTGGTTGATGCATTTTATCGCTTGCAAAATCCTCAAGCACAAATCACCTCCTTTGTATTCGATACGGTTCGTGCACGAGTGCCGAATATTATTTTGGATGACGTATTTGAAAAGAAAGATGACATTGCACAAGCTGTAAAAGACGAGCTTGATGCGGTGATGGATAATTTTGGTTATGGCATTGTGAAAGCGTTGGTGACTGATATCGATCCAGACGCAAAGGTCAAAGCAAGTATGAACGAAATTAATGCTGCACAGCGACTTCGAGAGGCGGCAATACAGCAGGCTGAAGCTGATAAGATTCGTGTTGTAAAGGCTGCTGAAGGTGAAGCTGAGAGTAAAGCGCTGCAAGGTCAAGGTATTGCGAATCAGCGTAAAGCAATTATTGATGGATTGAAAGAGTCGGTAGAAAACTTTAGTAACAACATTGAAGGTGCGCGAGCCCAGGATGTCATGAATCTAGTACTCATGACGCAATATTTTGACACCATAAAAGATATTGGTTTGGCAAGCAAATCTAATACTATTTTGATTCCACATTCCCCTGGTGGTATGGGCGATATCAGCGAACAAATGCGTAACGCGATTATTACGGCGAATGAGGCTACAAAGAAATCTTCACATCCACATGCATAGCCTCGTGCTGCTATAAGCTAAAACGCCAGGTATATACCCGGTGTTTTGTTTAGTGTTAAATGGGCGCGCTTGCTATTTGTTATCGCTGCGATGTGTGTGACTTGGTTATACGGGTATACAGGATTGCAGGTAGACAGAAATAGGCAACTGAGAGTGCGGTCATGATCAATACACCAGGAATAGGAATAATAGCAGTAGGGAATTGAATAACAATAAATACAATGAAGAGTGAAAGCGGAACTTTCCAATTAGCTTTTGAGAGCTGTACACTCTGTTTTATAGCTTCGATAACGCCTACATCTTTATCTATCAAAATATACCCTGCAAATATAAGAAGTATTGTTGCTATCAACCCAGGAAGCACCAACACTACAGTGCCAGCAAGAATTATTAATGTTGACAATATGCCAAGCCCGATGAAACGCCAGAAATACGGAGTCGCTTTATTAATTGCGCTACTGAAACTGATTTTTTTGCCTTGTACACTTGCTAGCTGTGTGATTATTGAGGCGATGGAAAGCAGCGCAGTAAGAATAGCTAATCCAATTGCAACTAAGGCAGCAATGATAAGAACAGCAGCATTGGCTTTATCGTGACTAGCGGTTGTAGCCGTGATAACCAAGAACGGTACTGAAAGTGTAACGATAAGCAAAGGCAAGAGGTATATTTTTACAAATGTCGGGAGATTAAATAGCAATGCTTCCCATGAGGTGCCAATAAGGCCAAATGTATTCCCTAAAACGGTAAAGAAGCTATCACTTTGTTTGATACTTGGCGTTTTGTCGTCCATAGCTTTCCTTTTTATTTCTTTCTCTTTTATTTATTATGTTGTCTTTATTTAAATATAGCCGTTTTCATTTAACCACCCAGCACAATAATCGTAAATAGAAATTGCAAGGAAATAGGGTATAATTTCAAGCAGTTATGAGTTTACCAACAACCCCCTATAAAGGTGCGCGGGATTTTTATCCTGAGGATAAACGTGTACAAAACTACATGTTTGATATGATGCGCCACGTTGTGGAGCGTTTCGGCTATGAAGAATATGACGCACCGATTCTCGAGCCTTTGGAGCTATACCTAGCAAAGACCGGTGAGGAAATAGTCAATGAACAAACATATGCGTTTACGGATCGCGGTGGGCGGCAAGTGGTTATTCGTCCGGAGATGACACCGACGGTCAGTCGCATGGTTGCAGCGCGCCGACAGGAACTGGCGTATCCGCTGCGGCTATATAGCATTCCAAATTTATGGCGGTATGAGCGTCCGCAGCGAGGAAGGCTCCGTGAACATTGGCAATTAAATGTCGATATTTTTGGTATTGATAGTTTGGCGGCTGAACACGAGGTTATAGAAGTTGCCGACAGTATACTGCAAGAATTTGGCGCTAAGCGAAGTATGTACGTTATCAAATTAAATAGCCGTAAACTAATGGACGATGCGCTTCGGGGCTATTTGCAGCTTGATGCAGTGCAGGCACATAGTGTAAGCAAGCTGATTGATCGAATGCATAAGATGGATTATGCAGATTTCTTAACACAGATGGACGCTATTATGACGCCACTGCAGCGGGAAGACGGAGTAGACAGACGGCTTGTGGAACTTTTGCAGGTCAAGTCACTTAATAAATTACCGGGCCAACTAAAAGAGCATAGCTCGGTGAAGCAACTACAAAAACTGCTGACCATGCTGGAAGATGTGCAGATTACGAATGCACAGTTTGACGTTACGCTCATGCGTGGATTTGATTACTACACTGACATTGTGTTTGAAGTGTTTGATACGCATCCAGATAATAATCGTTCTATGTTTGGCGGCGGTCGTTATGATGGTTTGGTAGGGCTGTTTGGTGTAGAGCCAGTGCCGACGGTTGGGTTTGGCATGGGTGATGTAACGCTTCAGAACTTTTTGGAAACTCATGAGCTGTTGCCTGAGTTAAAGCCGGAAACCGATGCGTATGTTGTATTGATCGGTGATGTGTACGAGAAAGCAGTGCCTGTACTGCGTGCGTTTCGTGAGCTTGGTCTAAATATTGCAGTAGATACTTCTGGCCGCAAACCGAATAAACAGCTTAAAACTGCGGTAAAGAAACGCATTCGCTATGCAATTATTATTGGCGATTCAGAAATAGAAGACAAACAGTACAATTTAAAGAATCTTGACACTGGCGTAGAAGAAAAACACAGTGCTGAGCGTATTGTAAGTATCATCCAGGATCACAGGTCGCAAGATTAATATGATTGCAATCAATCATGCTTGTACCGGGGCGCTTATTGGATTGGCGGTAGGTAATCCGCTATTTGCTTTACCTGCTTCGCTTGTGTCGCATTTTGTTTGTGATGCAATACCACACTTTGGTTATAAAGATTCTTTTATGAAGGCCAAGGGTTTTAAGGTCTATCTAGGAGTAGACGCTCTGCTTTGTGTATTACTGGTAGCTGCACTGGCATTCTTTCAGCCGCAGCACTGGATACTGGCAGCAGTCTGCGCTTTTGTGGCTGCTGCACCTGATCTTTTATGGGTTCCTTTGTACATGAGCATATTAACCGGTAAGCAGTTTGTACGAAATGGTTTTTATGCATTTGCATCAAAAATTCAGTGGTTCGAGCGGCCGATTGGTGGAGTGGTAGAGCTGGTGTGGCTGGGTGGTTGTGCTGCCATTTTAGGGAATTATCTGTAATTTACTAGTAAAAAGCCTTGACATCTGTTAAACTCGATGAGTATGCATGTAGAGACAAAATATTTAGAAGATACAAAGGTTACTTTTACTGTTGCTGCTGAAGCAAAAGAATTAGCAGAAATTAAAGAAGTGGTATTAAAGCAGCTCGCAAAATCAGCTGGTGCAATTCCCGGTTTTCGAAAGGGTAAGGCACCGCTCACAGTGGTGGAGAAACATCTTGATCCAGCACTATTGCAATCTGAGTTTCTGCAGACTGCAGTTAATGAGCTGTTCATCCGTAGTGTTGAAAAAGAGAGTGTGCGAACTGTTTCACGCCCAGAAGTTGAGATAAAGAAATTCGTGTCCTATGACACATTGGAATTTACAGCGACGGTAGAAGTCGTGGGCAAAATTACACTACCTGATTACAAAAATATTAAAGCTACCAAACAAAAGGTATCTGTCACCGAAAAAGAAGTTGACGAAGTAATTGAAAATCTCCGCAGTCGTGCGGCAGAGCGTAAAGAGGTTTCACGAGCAGCAAAAGACGGTGATGAGGTGGTGATTGATTTTTCAGGTGTTGATGCAAAGACAAAGAAGGCCATTCCGGGTGCGGATGGTAAAGAATATCCGCTTGGTATTGGCAGCAATACCTTTATCCCTGGTTTTGAGCCAGAGCTTATCGGCTTAAAGGCTGGGGATGAAAAAACTTTTGATGTTGTATTTCCGAAAGACTACGGTGAAAAGTCGCTTCAGAATAAAAAAGTCACCTTTACAGTAAAGGTACACAAAGTACAGGAGCTAAAACTACCTGAGAAGGATGACGCTTTTGCAGCAACTGTTGGTCCGTTTAAGACATTAAGTGAGCTGAAAGAAGATATTAAAAAACAATTGCTCGCTGACAAGGAGCGAAATGCTGAGCAAGCGTACGAAAACGAGTTAGTTCAGAAAATCGCTGAAAAGACAAAGGTAGCGGTGCCAAAAGTGCTCGTGGATGAGCAAATTCTTCGTATGGAGCAGGAAGAAAGACAAAACCTTATGTACCGCGGTCTGACATGGAAAGAGCATTTGGACGCTGAAGGTTTGACCGAAGAAGAGCATCGTGAGAAAAACCGTGACCAAGCAGCGTTGCGAGTAAAAGCGGGATTAGCGCTGAGCGAGATTGCTGAAGCTGAAAAGCTACAAGTAACACCTGATGAGCTAGAAGTGCAAATCCAGCTACTAAAGAACCAGTACCAAAGCGATCAGCGTATGCAGGAAGAACTCGACAAGCCAGAAAATCGCCGTGATATTGCAGGACGCATACTCACGCAAAAAACAGTCGAACGACTTAAGGAGTTAAATAGCAGCAAAAAATAATCTATGGTCTATAGAGGTTTAATGCGGCTTGTAGATAAGGTTCAGGAGCGACGCTATCCTACAAACGAGAAGTTGTCTGAAAAAGAATTGCGTGAGTTTGAAAGTGCGGTATGTCAGCTTGGAAAGCTGACACTGGAGCGGGTGTTTACTGAAATTGAATCAATGAAAGAAGAGGTTAGCACTCTGGGTTGACGAGTGCTAATTTACCGCGTATAGTAATGTTTATGAGCGGTATATATAACAATATGCTGATTCCTACAGTTGTAGAAAATGAAGGCCGCTATGAGCGTGCCTATGATATTTATTCACGTTTATTAAAAGACCGAATTATCTTTTTGGGCAATGATGTAAACGAAGCGACTGCAAACGTGATTGTTGCGCAGCTTCTTTTTCTAAATAATGAAGATCCAAAGAAAGATATCAGTCTGTATATCAACAGTCCAGGCGGAAGTGTATATGATGCGCTTGCAATTTATGACACCATGCAGTTTGTAAGCAACGATATTCAGACAGTTGGTATTGGTATTCAGGCGTCTGCAGCAGCATTTTTACTCAGTAGTGGTACCAAAGGTAAACGATTTATCTTGCCGCATGGTACGGTTATGATTCACCAGCCTTCAAGCGGTACTCGCGGTAAAGTGACTGACCAGGAGATTGATCTTCGAGAGTCGCTCCGAATAAAGCATTTACTGGAAGAGATTATGGCAAAAAACACCGGTCAGAAGCGTTCAAAAATCCATGATGACATGGAGCGTGATAAGTGGCTATCTGCTGAAGAAGCACGAGATTACGGCATTGTAGACGCAGTGATTAGTACGCTGCCAAATAACAAATCATAAGACCAAAGTGATTTTGCTCGTATACGCATAAAAATTGTACTTGACATTTGATTTTTTGTCGTTCAAACTTGATAGTAAGAAGTAGTGTAATTTGGGCAGTGCTGGCTTTGGTAAAAAGAAAGTGCCAAAAACCCCGAATTAGTGATCTTCGCGCGAAAAATTACAACAAAGATTTATAGCTTAAAAGGTATATTTTTAAGCTCGTTAAAAATAACGTAATAAATTACTAAATAAGGGGAACTGTTTGTATATGGCGAAAAGTACGACAAGCAATGTACAAAACCGCGTATATTACACAAGTCAAGATAATGTTATTGATTTGCCAAATCTGGTAGATCACCAAAACAAGTCGTTTAAATGGTTTGTTGAAGAAGGTCTTGGAGAACTATTGGACGAGATAAGTCCAATAGACGACTACACTGGCACAAAATTATCACTACGCTTTAAAGACTATCATTTTGAAGAGCCAAAGATGACCGAGGCGGAAGCTCGGGAAAATAATATTAGTTATGAAGCACCGCTGAAAGCTACCGTTGAGCTTACCAACAAGGTTACCGGCGAGGTGAAAGAGCAGGAAATTTATCTTGGTGATTATCCTTGGATGACTTCTCGCGGTACTTTTGTGATTAATGGCGCAGAGCGTGTTGTTGTAAGTCAGCTTATGCGCAGTAGCGGCGTGTTCTTTACTGCGGATCAGCATGGTGCTACGAATCTTTATGGCGCAAAGGTGATTCCTGGTCGTGGCGCATGGCTTGAGTTTGAAACCGCATCGAATGGTGCGATTTATGTAAAGATTGACCGAAAGCGAAAGATTGCAGCCACTACTTTGCTTCGCGCGCTTGGTATGACTGAAGCTGCAATGAAGGATGCGTTTAAGCATGTTGACCAAGGTCCAAAGAGTTACCTCGAGGCAACGCTCGAAAAAGATCCAACGAAGGGTCAAAACGATGCATTGATTGAAGTGTATCGACGTTTGCGCCCAGGTGATTTGGCAACAGTAGACAACGCTCGAAGTTTGATTGAAAACATGTTCTATAACTTCAAGCGTTTCGATTTCTCTCGAGTCGGTCGTTATAAGATCAACAAGCGTTTGAATCTTGATGTGCCAAATACCATTGAAAACCGTGTCATGCGTCTTGATGATCTGACGGCAATTATCGCTGAGATCATCCGCTTGAATAATACGCAAGAGCCAGCTGATGATATTGACTCACTTGCAAATCGCCGTGTGCGTTTGGTGGGTGAATTAGTGCAGCGTCAATTCCGCATCGGCCTGCTTCGCATGGAGCGAAATACCAAAGATCGCATGTCTATGAGCGATATCGAAACAGTAATGCCTGGTCAGTTGATCAATGCTCGACCAGTAGTTGCTGCTGTTCGTGAATTCTTCGCAAGCTCACAGCTCTCACAGTTCATGGATCAAATCAATCCACTTTCTGAACTTGCGCATAAGCGTCGTTTGAGCTCTATGGGTCCTGGCGGTCTTTCACGCGAACGTGCAGGTTTTGAGGTTCGTGATGCACACGCTACTCATTATGGTCGTATTTGTGCGGTAGAAACACCAGAAGGTGCAAACATTGGTTTGGTACTTAATCTTGCAACATATGCTCGTATCAATGAGTACGGCTTCATTGAAACTCCTTACCGAAAAGTAATTAACGCAGTAACCGCAAAAGAAGCTGCTGGGCATATTGCACGTGTTGATTTTGAAGTAGACGGTAAAGTGGTGGTAAAGGCTGGTGAAAAGATCACTGCTGAAGCTGCAAAGAAGCTTGCTACAGTAAAAGATCGTGCTACCTGGCCAGTAAAGGCTAAGGTGACAAATGAGGTTGTGTACCTTGATGCGTACGAAGAGCAGAAGTGTGTTATCGCAGGCGCAGGTAATAAGATTGATGAGAATGGTTACTTTGTAGAGTCTCGTGTGAGTGCACGAACTCAGTTGAAGTCTGGTGAGTTTGATGCAGATGATGTAACTCATATGGACGCTGCGAAGAACCAGATTATTGGTTCGAGCGCAGGTTTGATTCCGTTTATTGAGAAGAACTACGTGTACCGAAGTTTGATGGGTAGTAATCAGCAGCGCCAAGCTGTACCACTTATTAAGTCAGAAGCGCCAATCGTTGGTACTGGCCTTGAGGCACATGCTGCACGCAATACGGGTCAGCTTATTGTGGCTCGTGCCGATGGTGAGGTAATCAAGGCTACTGCTGACGAAGTAGTTGTGAAGTACAAAGACGGTACGGAAACATACGAGCCGCAGCACTTTGTACGTTCAAACGAAGGTACCAGTATTAACCAAAAGGTAGTTGTTTCTACTGGCCAAAAAGTTAAAGAAGGTGATGTGCTGATTGAAGGTATGTCAATTCAGAATGGTGAATTGGCGCTTGGTAAGGATTTGATTGTGGCGTTTATGCCATGGGCAGGTTACAACTTCGAAGATGCGATCATCGTTTCTCGTAAGCTGGTAGAAGATGATACGCTTACAAGCATTCACATTGTTGACTTCATGATTGAAGTTCGTGAAACAAAGCTTGGTCCAGAAGTTGTCACACGCGATATTCCAAACGTATCAGAAGAAGCACTGCGACATCTTGATGAAAACGGTATTGTACGTGTTGGTGCTGAAGTGCATCCAGGTGACATCTTGGTAGGTAAGATTACTCCAAAAGGTGAGCAAGAACTTTCAAGCGAGGAACGATTGCTTCGAGCTATCTTTGGCGAAAAGGCGAAAGAAGTTCGCGACACTTCACAACGCATGAGCAATGGTAAACACGGTAAGGTTGTGGGTGTAAAGGTGTTCTCACGTGAGAACGGTCATGAGCTTAAAGCTGGTGTAATCAAGCAGATCCAAGTTTTCGTAGCACAGATGCGCAAGATTGCTGTGGGCGACAAGCTGGGTGGTCGTCATGGTAACAAGGGTGTGATTGCACGAATTCTTCCAGTTGAGGATATGCCATTTATGGAAGATGGTACACCTGTAGATATCATTTTGAATCCGCTCGGTGTACCAAGCCGAATGAACATTGGTCAGTTGTTTGAAACACATCTCGGTATGGCAGCGCGTGCGCTTGGGTTTAAGGTAGCAAGCCCGTCATTTAATGGTGTTCCAACTGAGAAGATTAAGGAACTGCTTAAAGAAGCTGGACTTCCAGAAGATGGTAAGCAGCAGCTATATGATGGCCGTACTGGTGAAGCGTTTAAGGAGCGAACAACTGTTGGTAGTATGTATATGATCAAGCTAAACCACATGGTCGCTGACAAGATCCATGCTCGTTCAACTGGTCCATATACGATGGTGACTCAGCAGCCGCTTGGCGGTAAAGCACAAAACGGTGGTCAGCGCTTCGGTGAAATGGAGGTGTGGGCACTCGAGGCATACGGTGCGGCAAATACACTTCAAGAAATGCTCACCATCAAGTCTGATGATGTATACGGCCGCTCAAAGGCATACGAGTCAATCATCAAGCGAACAGATATTGTTGGTCCAAAGGTACCAGAAAGCTTCAATGTGCTTGTGAAGGAGCTGCAAGGTCTTGGCCTTAAGGTAGATCTTGTTCAGTCAGACAAGACAATCGATGCAGAAGAAATTTTGGCTGACAATATCAAGGACGAAGCGAAAAACCAATCAGATATACCAGTTCCAGAGCCTTTAGCGTCAGATGTAGATGTAACCGAAGATGCGGCTGTAAATGAATTCCAAGTGCTCGATGTGAACGATGACGCATCCGCCGGTGATGACACGGCTTTGGTTACAGCTGATGAAAACAATGACAACCAACAAGATGACCAGAAAGAGGAGGTAGCCTAATATGCGTCGTTACTCATATGGCACAAATATTGCAGACTTTGACGCAGTACGTCTTGCGATAGCAAGCGCGGCCGATATTTTAGAGTGGAGCTACGGTGAAGTTACCAAACCGGAAACTATTAATTACCGCACTCAGAAACCGGAGCGTGATGGTCTGTTCTGTGAGCGAATTTTCGGTCCAGTAAAAGATATTAATCCGCATGATGCTCGATATAAGGGCGTTCGTTCACGCGAGGCTGCAGTTGACAAGAATGGTGAGATCGTTACCCGCAGTATCGTGCGTCGTGAGCGCATGGGTCATATCAGCTTGGCTGTGCCAGTGGCGCATATTTGGTTCCTGCGTGGTACACCATCAGCAATCGGTTTGATACTTGGTATGACTGTGAAGAATCTTGAGCGTGTGGCTTACTTTGCGAGCTACATTATCAAGAAGGTTGATACCGAAAAGCGTGATCAGATGCTTGCGGATAAAGAAGCTGAATTTGAGGCAGCAAAGCAAGCTATCAAACTTCGCTATGAAAAAGAAGCTGAAAAAGAAGGCGCTGATGTTAAGGCATTGGCTGAGCAGCAGACGAAAGAGATCGAAGAACTGACACAAGACTTCGAGAAACTTCGCACTCAGCTTACCAGCCTTGAAAAGTACAACCTGCTCAGCGAAACAGATTATCGCAATCTTCCAGAAGATGTACGTGATCTTATTGAGGTCGGCATGGGCGGACAAGCGCTTCGTGAATTGCTAGAAGAGATTGATTTGAAGCAGCTCATTGCTGATTTGACTGCTGAAGCTGAGGAAGCAAAGGGTCAACGTAAGAAAAAGATAATGAAGCGCCTTCGCTTGCTTGAGAATATCGAGCGCGCAGGTATCAAGCCTGAGTCAATGTGTTTGACGGTGCTTCCAGTAATTCCTCCAGATCTTCGTCCGATGGTACAGCTTACCGGTGGCCGTTTTGCAACATCAGACTTAAATGATCTTTATCGCCGTGTTATTAACCGGAACAACCGTTTGAAGAAGCTCATCGAGCTAAATGCACCAGAAGTAATTCGCCGCAATGAGCAGCGTATGCTTCAGGAAGCAGTTGATGCTTTGATTGATAACAACGCGGCTCGTAGTGGACGTGCGGTTGCTGCGACTGGTCAGCGTCGCCGTCTTAAGTCACTGTCTGATCTTTTGAAAGGTAAGCAGGGTCGCTTCCGTCA
>CALBGR010000002.1 GCA_937892705.1 uncultured Candidatus Saccharibacteria bacterium
GGAATCCTAAGGTCTCTCTTTGTTTGACTAGAATTAACGGAGCAGTTGCAGAACTCCCTGAGGTTGCTGATTGGCTTGAGCCAACATTGCTTGGGCGGCTTGAGTAAGAATGTTTTGCTTCGTGAACTCCATCATTTCTTTCGCCATGTCTACGTCGCGGATACGGGATTCTGCAGCAGTCAAGTTCTCAGAAGCTGTACCCAGGTTGTTGATGGTATGTTCCAGACGGTTTTGTACGGCACCGAGTTTAGCACGCTCATCGGAGACTTTTTTCAATGCAGCGTCAAGTTTAGTTACAGCGTTATTTGCACCATCGCGTGTAGAGATATCAATGTCAGCAATATTAAGTGCTGCAGCTCTCATGTCATTCAATTGAAGGTTAATACTTTGATCTTGGTTTGCACCAATTTGGAAATCCAATCCACCTGTAGTAGATGTTCCAGTACCGGAAAGACCCAGTGCGTCAGCTGCAGTACCTTTTTCAACTTCGATCTTAACGGTATCTGGTTTGCTGCTGTTCAGGACTAATGCACCATCTTTTACATCAACGGTAACGGTGCCAAAGTCAACACCCGTCAGTGTTTTGTAGTTATTCAGGGCGGTATTAATTGCAGTTTGAAGTTGGTCAGCCAGATTACCTGCGCCTTCCATCTCTTCATTCGCCGAGTAAGTATCATCAGCGATTGCAGAGAGATCTACATCGATATTGTAGCCGTTGACGGACAGCGTCAGCTTGTCAGTTGCGGTCAGGTTATTAAGTGCAGTAGCGGAAGCTGCTGTCAATTGACCATCGGAACCTGCCACTACAGTCGCGTTGTCTGTCAAGAGGTCTTGAATCTCACCTGATTCTTGAGCGTTTGTATTGGTGCCATCTTCCAAAGGTTTGATTTCGATTTTGGAGCTAGTACCAGTTGTACCGCTGGTAATCTTGAACTCCATATTTTGTTGGTCAGTTACATTAATTTCAAAGGTAGGTTTAGTAATTTTGTTGTTCGGATTAGCCGTATTGTAGGTGTTAATGTAGTTCGTAATTTCGGTTTCTAATTTATTGAAGAAATCAAAAGTATCAGTAGCGCCTGCAACTGTAA
>CALBGR010000003.1 GCA_937892705.1 uncultured Candidatus Saccharibacteria bacterium
AACATATATGGCTTACTAACGTGTCTGGCGCTGCGTCACGCGCATCATTACCAACTGCTGCAAACAGCTTGGTTTTTGTCTTGAGCTGCACGTGACACTCAATACCAACGGTAATTTTGTACTGGTTACGAATCTCTGGTGCAATCATTTATTAATCGCTCCTAAATCTCTCAGCGCCTGACGGATACCAATCAGTGCATCCTTCACATCGTTCTTATTTAGTTTTACATCTGTCTCATGAGCTAGTTTATTGCGCAGCTTATGCCCAAACCACACCCCGTCATTGTCACTCAAATCTCGCTGCGCAGCCACCAAACGTTCACCCATGGTCTTGCCTTTGTATCCAGCTTTCTTAAGCGCCTCGTCCAGTATATTGTCCGCTGTAATAACTGCAAGCGGCCAGGTTTCTTTACGAGCACAGAGCTTTTGAGCTTCGTTCCACTTTTCTGTGAAGTATTCAACATTGAGCGGTTTTTTGCGCTTGCGAGTCAGTAGTGCAAGCACAATTAATACAATGCCAAAAAATACTGCAGCTACAACACTGATTGCCAATAAATCACCGTTCATGTATCACTCCTTCAGTAAACTTAGCAAAGCTCAATAAACTTCGGTCACAACGCTGTGCAGCAAACAGCTGCAATCCTACCGGCAAATTATCACTCATACCTGCAGGAATGCTGATTGCCGGCACGCCAGCAAGATTAGCAGCTACCGTCATAATATCAGTCAAATACATCTTGAGTGGATCACTAGCGTTTTCGCCAATCTTAAACGCTGTCGTTGGCGCCGTAGGACCAAGCAGAAAATCAACAGACTCAAACGCAGCAGCAAATTCTTGTATCAATTTCGTACGTACTGTTTGAGCACGCTTATAGTACGCATCATAGTAGCCGCTTGAAAGCACATACGTACCAAGCATAATACGACGCTTAGCTTCTTTACCAAATCCAATTGAACGAGTTTTACTGAAACTTTCCTCTAAGTCTTTTGCTTCTCGATAACTATAACCATAACGCTGACCATCATAACGGCTCAGATTACTGCTCACTTCAGCTGGACAAATAATGTAATACACTGCCAGCGCAAGCGGCAACGAAGGTAAACTAACCTCAGTAATTTCTGCTCCAGCTGTGCGCAATTTTTCAATAGCGCCCTCAATCTGCTGTCGCACGCCTGGATCTAGCCCATCACCCATATATTCTTTTATTACACCAACCTTCTTTCCACTCACATCAATAGTCAGGTCAGTGTAAGTTTTCTCACGATCTATCGTAGTGCTATCAAGTTCATCACGGCCAGCCATGACATCAAGTACTACTGCCGCATCTTCTACAGTAAGCGTCATTGGACCGATCACATCCAGACTACTTGCCATAGCCACCACACCGCTTCGACTTACGAGACCATAGGTTGGCTTATACCCTACTGAACCAGTGAAACTTGCCGGTAGGCGTATAGAGCCGCCAGTATCAGTTCCTAGTGCAAACGGCGCCATTTCCAGCACTACTGCCGCAGCACTACCACCCGAGCTACCGCCCGGCACCCGCGTTGGATCATGTGGATTTTTGGTAGTCATAAAATCACTGTTTTCAGTTGAAGAGCCGTGCGCAAACGCATCAAGGTTTGCCTTAGCAACACAAATCGCACCCTCGGCTTCTAATCTTTCAATAGCGGTTGCCTGATATGATGCTTCAAATCCTTTTAAAATATTGCTAGCTGCTGTCGTCTCAGCACCAAATACCAAGAAATTGTCTTTTGCAATAAACGGCACCCCAGCAAGGCGGCCAACGTATTGCCCTTTTGCCACCATATCATCAATCAGTTGCGCACGTTCTCGTGCCCTCTCTTTAGTTGTAGCAATAATCGCTTGAAAATCAGCCTTTTCTTCAATAATCTTTAACGACCGCTCTACCAGATCTGCGGCCTTGAGCTCACCAGCCTGCACTTTTTGAGCAATTTCAGCTATTGGCAACCAAACACCCATCACTATCCAATCATCCTTTTCACCTTGATTTGATCATCCTGCACTTCTGGTACTTGTTTCAACAAGTCAGCCGGTGTGTATCCGTAATCTTTTTCAACATCCTCACGCATCACATTAGTAAGACCTGTCACCTGACTCGTTGGCTCGAGCCCAGAAATATCAACCGATTGCAGCTGCTCAACATACTGCAAGATTTCATTAAACTCGCCCTGAAATTCAGTAATTTCTTCCTCGCTCAAATCAATACGAGCAAGTTTAGCCAATTTTAATACATCGTCTCGTGTTAGTTTCGTCATAACTTATTTAATAATCATAGCAGATAGTACCACCTGTCCAAAAGCACTGACTGTTGTGTATTTATACGCAAACATACACTTACGACTTATCTTCTACTTGCAAGTACGTTACTATTAATGATAAATGCAGCATACGCCACCACCAAAAATTCCACTCGATGGACTGATTAGTCTTATGAAGCCCGCACACCGGCGAGTAGCCGAACAGATCTGTGAAGACTACAAAGATATACTTTTCATGATACCCGGCTCATCCAGCAAGCACCAAGTATGGGAAGGTGGTTACGTGTCTCATCTTGAAGAGACCATGAATCTCGCAATTATTTTGTATCATCAATTATCAATACGACGACCGCTTGATTTTAGTCTTAGTTCTGCGCTGTTTTGCTTGTTCTTACATGATTTTGACAAAGTACAGCGATATAGAATGGTAGATGGTCAACTATACTCAAAAGGTACCTATAATTCAAACTACCTAGAAGAGACAAAACAGCTTCTTGCCGAAAAATATGATTACAAATTATCGGCCGAAGAATACAACGCTCTGAAATATACACACGGTGAAGGTAATGATTATCAACCGGGTGGTAAGCGAGTTATGCAACCACTTGCTGCGCTTGTGCACTGTTGCGACATCATTAGTGCGCGTATCTGGCACGATTACGGTCAAAATGCTGAAGATTGGAATACATAATTGTAAAATATCTTACAATTTTTTTGTAAGATTTCTTACTTTTTTACCTTGTCTACAGTTTTGATTTTATATCGTTTATGATGTCACGCAGCTCAGCTGCTTTTTCAAATTCCAAATTTGCGGCCGCCAGCTCCATTTGCGCAGTCAAATCTTTAATAAGATGCTTGTACTCATCTTTTGGTATTTTGCGAAGATCAAGCTTTGCCTGTTTAGCCTCTTCAGGCAGATCTGGCCGCAATCCTTTTTCAACAGCTTTACTGATACCTTTTGGCGTAATACCATGCTCTTTGTTGTAAGCCTCTTGGATTTTGCGCCGGCGAGCTGTTTCATCAATAGTCGCTTTCATACTGCGCGTAATAGTATCAGCGTACATAATCACATGACCTTCCACGTGACGTGCTGCCCGACCCACCGTCTGAATCAGCGCCTGTTCGCTCCGCAAAAACCCTTCTTTATCCGCATCCAAAATAGCTACCAAACTCACTTCCGGCAAATCTAAGCCTTCACGCAACAGGTTAATCCCTACTAGTACATCATATACACCAAGACGCAAATCACGCAGAATATCAGTTCGCTCAAGTGTATCGATATCACTATGCAAGTACGCCACCTTGATGTTTAGATCTCGTAAATATTCCGTCAAATCTTCGGCCATGCGTTTAGTGAGTGTGGTCACCAGCACCCGCTGGCGCTTATCTACGGTAGCTCGAATTTCAGCAATAAGATCATCAATTTGGCCTTCTATCGGACGCACATCGATGATCGGATCCAATAACCCTGTTGGACGAATGACTTGCTGCACCGGCTCAGGACTGCGGCTCAGCTCGTATTCTGCCGGAGTCGCACTAACATAGATCGCTTGATTTATGTGCTTTTCAAATTCAGTAAACGTCAGCGGCCGATTATCCAGCGCACTCGGCAAACGGAAACCATGCTCCACTAAAGTTTCCTTGCGTGCTCGATCGCCGTTATACATACCACGCACTTGCGGAATAGTCATGTGCGACTCATCAATAAACATCAAAAAATCATCAGGGAAATAGTCAAGCAGCGTAGCCGGCTGCTCGCCCGGCTCACGGTTTGTGAGATAACGGCTGTAATTCTCAATACCTTTTACAAAACCTGTTTCCTCGAGCATCTCAAGATCAAATCGTGTTCGCTGTTCGAGCCGCTGCGCTTCTAACAACTTGCCTTGGCTTCTGAAAAATTGCAAACGCTCCTCTAACTCTTGTTCGATTTTGCCAAGCGCAATCTTCAGTTTTTGTTGTGGCGTTACGTAATGACTGCCTGGGAAAATTTTACATGTATCAAGGTTGGCCAAAATCTCACCAGTAAGCGGATCGATCTTCGTAATACGGTCCACTTCATCGCCAAAAAACTCAATCCTATAAGCCACCTCTTCACCAGCTGGAAATACATCCACCACATCACCGCGCACCCGAAAAGTACTGCGGTGAAAATCCACATCATTTCGCTGGTATTGAATATCAGTTAATTGCCGCAGAAACTTATCTCGCACCCGCCGCTCACCTCTTTTTACCTCAATAGAAAGCCCATCATAGTCTTCAACCGAGCCAATACCGTAAATACAGCTCACACTCGCCACAATAATCACATCCCGACGACTGAGCAGCGCATCGGTAGCTGCATGGCGCAAGCGGTCGATTTCCTCATTAATTTGACTATCTTTCTCGATGTATGTATCAGATTGCGCAATATACGCCTCTGGCTGATAGTAGTCAAAATAGCTGACAAAGTAATGAACCGCATTGTCCGGGAAAAAATTTTTAAACTCGTTATACAGCTGCGCTGCAAGTGTCTTGTTGTGACTCAATACCAGTGTAGGTTTTTGGACATTTTGAATCACATTCGCCATGGTGAATGTTTTGCCAGAACCAGTCACACCGAGCAGTGTTTGATCCCGAAGACCCTTTTGTACACCTTCTGTTAGCTGCGCAATAGCCGCCGGCTGATCACCCATCGGCTTGAAGTCAGCTTTCAGATTAAACTTCGCCATCTATATATTGTACCAATTGACAACCTATTATTGGAGTAGCACGAACGTTTTGAGAGATTTCTCGACAGTTGCACGCTGATCCTTTGTACCCAGATTAAAACTATAGTCAGCAATCTTGTATGTCTTGCCTGCTTTGTCTAGATAATACGTATAGATTTTTGCGCCAACCTCATAACTCATATCACCTGCTTCGGGGTTCTCATACAGAAAGGTGTGTATTTTGTTACCTGCTGCTGTTTTAAACGGTCCAAGATATTCCGAGCCTACACTATAGTCCGTGCCCTCTGGTACTTCTTACACCTACACCACAAAACCTGTTCCGATTCCATACCCGCCAGTGGTCGTATTTACTACTGCTTGTATGTCATTTGTGTCTTTCATGTTTTCAGTTGATACATACAGCAACTTATCAGTCGGATTATAATCAAACCGCCAACCATCCGGTAGCTTAATCTGATACGATCTATCTTCTGGCGAAAACGTCAACCACTTTGCTGTATTATCTGTTGACCGCTGAGTATTCTTATCAGTCTTGGAAGTCGTTGCAGATTTTTTAGCTGTTTGATCCTTACTACTCTGCCGATCCCATACGTGATATCCTGTGAAACCAACAATCACCAAAATAAGAATAATTAAGAGATCCTCCACCAGTGTAAAGCCGCTCTGCAACTTCTTCCTTGTCATAGCCGTCCTTTATGCTTATGTTTCCATTATCAGCGTTGTGTATCACAAGACTGTTGTCAACATATCAGCACTTACAATTTTAAATTTTGCTATACTAATACGCATATGCAAGAAGATACAAACACTCAGTCAAAATATACACAACCACAACCACGACCAGTTCTTCGGCGCGACGAAATGCTCCGTGAGCTAGAGCGAGAAACCGCCGAACGAATCTCTCATATAGAGCAAGACTTCGCCAAAGGCTTTGAAGTCATCAATAAATACAATGACACGGTCACCATTTTTGGTTCTGCACGCTTTACTCAAGATCACCCGTATTATCAAAAAGCTGTAGAAGTCAGCAGCATGTTAGCCGAGGAAGGTTATACGGTTATCACCGGCGGTGGCGGCGGTATTATGGAAGCTGGCAACCGCGGCGCATACGAGACCGGTGGCAAATCTGTCGGCCTTAACATTCAATTACCGAACGAGCAAGCATTAAATCCTTATACTACCGATTCTCAAACATTCCGCTATTTCTTCTCCCGCAAGGTTATGCTGGTATTTGCTGCTGAGGCTTACATTTTCTTCCCTGGTGGCTACGGAACACTTGATGAGCTATTTGAACTATTAACACTCGCTCAAACAGGCAAAATTCCGGCAGCACCTATCATTTTAGTTGGCGATGACTTTTGGGGTGCACTGGATGAGTTTATTAAGAAAGAATTGCTTGAAGGCACCCATACCATCAGCCCAGGCGACGAGAAAATTTATACAATTACCGAAGATTTGCAAGTTATCAAACAGATGCTCGATGATTACCGCAGACAACAAACACTTGAAATTCTATCTAGCTAATTAAAGTCTTCAATCTCTACATACGCTGGCTGCGCTGCAAGCTCTGAAGCTATAGCTTTTTCTATGTTTTCATGATTCAAATACCGAATCATTAGCTCCTGCCATAATGATTTACGGATTGATTGTATGGTACGCTGCGCGAATGGCAAACGATTACAGTAATTAAGTGCAACATCTAGCATATTAAGCGATACTTTTTCATCGTACTGTAGATATGCGGTATATCGAGTATCGTGCCAAAATTCAAGCGCTGGATGTATCTTTTCAACAAACGATTCAGGATGATACCACTCAAGGTCACTTGGGTGCACGTGAGGCTCAAAAATAAGCTGATTGTATGCATGTTTAAACCGCGCATAGTATTGATGCACTACACGCCATGGCACTGGTTTATCCGCCAGCCATGCAGAAGTAACCGGTTCTTGCAATACGATATCTTTTACTACTTTTCCAAAATCAGGCTTAAACTGTTGTAACTTCAAAAATGATGTTGCGCTACTAATATCATTCAAGCCACTCACTACAAATAGCAGATTCGTTAAAAGCAATCCTGCTCTTTTAGCCTCTACGGGCAGTACTATTACTGTCCCTAGCTCGTTAAATGAAACTACGGTATGCCGGTGGTGCTGTGTAACAAATTTCGTAAACTGAATCCACCGATCAGTCTGTGGCAATAGTATTTCTGCTGGCCGAAGCTCAAAATCCGAAGCCTGCAGCTTGGTATATTGGTCCAAAAACCGTTTTCTCCATGATGGTGACTCACACAAAAAAGCTGCTACATACACCTGCGGCACTGTCTCATGCTTTAATATAGAGTCAACCGACCGATATCCAAGCTGCTTCATCGCCCGTTTTGGAGGTGTTTTTTTAAGCATGCGCTTCGCAACACTGTTTTTTAGCGCAAATACAGTACGTTTACCACTTGTTGCTTTTACAAATCTTACTATGGTTTTTAATATTTCTTGCGTTGACGCGTCCGTTGCTACCTTAAGGCTTTCTCGAGCAAGTTTTTCATCGTGCTGAAAACGCTCCAACAGGGCATGGTACAGCTCCTCTGGTGTTGTGTCGTTTGGATCAAGCTGTAATTCAGCTATTTTCTGTCGTGCTCGGTGCGCGATTTCAGTAGTCAAACGAATATCAGTACTTGGCCTTCCTGCAGCCTGCTCCAGTTGCTGGATAGTCATACTGAAGTATGGCTGCGCTGCCCCCAAAAGCTCTGATAATACCCTCGTCATTATTTATAGATTAGCACAAGCAGCATGCTATAAAAATACTTACATTGGGTTTGGATGGTACCAATCCGGAGCTTTTTCCAAGAACTCCAATAACTGTGACTCTGTAAGCAAACCTTCTTGCGCTCCAGGTTTCTGGACAACATTCATAGAGTTAATTGGCGCCCACATAAGTGCTTCCTGTACACCTTTTCCGCGCATAATAGCCGCTGTAAATGTAGAAGCAAAGGCATCGCCCGCCCCCGTTCGCTCATATGGAGGCGCAATATCAGGATAAATCGGCATAAAGAACCTGCCTTCAGGTGCTGACGCGTACGCACCGTTCGGGCCATCAGTAATACAAACAATTTCAGGGCCAAGCTCATGAAGTTTATTAAACAAATCGTGAATATCGTGAATATTCCCGCCACTTACTAAGGCCGCCTCTTCTTTATTGAGGACCAAAATACTAGCATGCCTATATATACGGCTAAGACGTTCTGTGCCAGCATTCATCTGAAAAGTGCCCGGCTGAAAAGCAAGTTTTACCTCAGGATTTTCATCAAGCCAGTCTGCCAGTTCATCATGATACTGCAGGGCATTCTCGGCTACCGAACTAAAGTAAATCCACTTCGGCGCTTCATGTTTGCGCAGATTTGGCCATACATATTCGTATTTTTCATGATTAATAAGAATCGTGCGCTCTTCCTTATACCAAAGGACATAATGATAATTTGTCTTTTTGCCTGGATTTACCCGAACGTAGCGTGTATCAACTTTTTTATCATGCAGAGATGCAATAATACCTCGGCCATATTTATCTTCACCGACATTAGTCACTAGTCCACAGGTGAGCCCAAGCCGCGTTAAACTTACTGCAGCATTCGCAGCATTACCAACACCCTCAACGATAACCGCTTTTTCAAATGGTATTTTCGTGCCATATTCCATGGCTAGCGTTTTCACACCATGTTCATCAACATACGTGTGTGCCTTGTCGTCAAACAGTTTAATAAACGCGTCAGTTACTACATCCCCTACACTTAACACATCCAACTGCATACCACCCTCTTTCGCCTTAAATCATTATTAAATGCTTATGTTTTCAACCAGTATGACACATTCCCAATTTTTAGTAAACTTTGGCCTTGCCACTTGATCCAAAAAGCTTAATTTTAGACTCTACCACATCTTGCACAGCGCTAATAACTTCCGGCATAAGCTTCATAACAGCATATTCATTTGGATTTTCACGAAGCACCTTTTCAAGCGTCTGCCGAAACGCAATCCGCATATCAGAATTGATATTTATCTTACTAACACCAACTTGCGCCGCTTCTTCAAAGTAATGCCCTGGCGTACCACTACCACCATGAAGACTAATTTGGCAATCGATCGCTTCTCTGATTCTACGCAACAAATCTATATCAAGCTGCTTTGGTACCGGATAGCTACCATGCAAATTGCCAATCGCGGCCGCAAATGTATCGATACCAGTTGCATCAACAAATTGCTTTGCACCTTCAGGTGTGCTAAACGTTTTTTTAATTTCCTCATAATCAATTGCTTCGGTGTGCACATTAGAACTGCCAGCGAAATAATGCGGCTCACTTTCTACCAAGGCGCCAGTGAATTTCGCATACTCTACAACCTCGCGCGTTTTATTGATAATTTCCTCATCTGTTGCATCATGATCAGCTTGAGAAATATCTATATGAATAAACTCGTAACCCGCATCAATCGCTGCTTTAGCCTTTTCCACCGTTGGCGCGTGATCCAGGTTGATATATATTTCAATGCCGTATTCTTGTTTGTAATTGTCTACCAAGCAGCGCAAATTCTCCAGACCAATCGCTTGCACTTCGCCATCACTGACTTCAACCAGCACTGGTGCATTCAGCTTATGGGCCGCTCGACAAATTGCAATAAGCGTTTCTTGATTGTCGATATTAAACGCACCAACTGCAAACCGCTGTTCTCGCGTCCGTTTCATCAAGTTCCGTGCATCTTCACAATTTTTCTTGATCTGCTTCAGGTTCAGGGACACGCTTAATCTCCTTATTTCTTTTTCTTATCAAATACTTCGTGGGCAGCAAGCATAATGTTGTGATATGTCAGACCAAAGTGCTTTAAAAGTTCGTCAGGTTTACCTGACTCACCAAAACGATCTTTCACACCAACACGCCTCAGCGGCATTGCCATCTCTTCTGCTAGTAATTCTGCTATCGCGCCGCCAAGTCCACCAGCGATCTGCGCTTCCTCGGCAGTAACCACGCAACCCGTTTTCTTTACACTTTCTAAAATAGTCTTCCTATCTAGCGGCTTAATCGTCGGACAATGAATCACTTCTGCGTCTATACCATCTTTAAATAATTTATCTGCCGCCACCAATGCCTGATAGGTCATCGTGCCAGTTGAAATAATTGTCACATCTGCGCCACGAGCATACACATATGCCTTACCGATTTCAAATGGTGTTTTATCTGTAGTAATAATTGGAGTCGCTTCACGTGCTAAGCGTAAATATCCTGGATGTTTATCTTTTGCCAACGCCAGCGTAGCCTTCTCGGCCTCTACACTATCGCCAGGCGCAATAACCACCATATTTGGAAGCACACGCATCAGTGCAATATCCTCAAGCATCTGATGGGTTGCGCCATCAGGTCCCACACTCACACCAGCATGACTACCAACCACTTTTACCGGCCGATCGTTTAAACAGATAGTGGTACGAATTTGCTCCCAGTTTCGCCCAGGACTAAACGCCGCGTAACTGCTCACAAATGGAATTTTACCCATAGCCGCTAGCCCCGAACCAACAGTCACTAGGTTCTGCTCAGCAACACCTATCTCTACAAAACGCTCAGGAAACTCATTCTTAAACAAACTCATTTGGGTTGATTCAGTCAAATCAGCACAGGCGGCTACTACGTTTTTATTTTGCTTACCAGCTTCGAGCAACCCACGACCAAACCCCTTACGGATTGGCTCACGTTCCACATCTTTTCTCAGATAGTCATTTAAATACATCTCACGCATACTAAACTCCCAAATATAGTGAATATTTTGTACTAAAGGCAGTTAAGCGAAGTGCAGGCCGAATGCCGAAACGCTGCCTTGAGTCAAAATACGAACAACTACTCATGTTCACTCCTAATCTTCCCTTGCAGCGTTCGCAGTTCTTTTAAGGCAATTTTTGCCTGCTCTTTGTTTGGCGGTGCACCATGCCAGTGAAAATCATATTCCATAAAATCAACGCCCTTACCAGGTATTGTATGCGCAATAATCATTACTGGCTTTTCTACGATAGCTCGCGCCATCGCACACGCATCAATCACTGCTTCAATGTTATGACCATCAATATCAATCACATGCCAGCCAAAACTTTCCCATTTACCTTTCAGGTCTTCAAGCGGCATCACCTCCTCGGTAGGACCATCAATTTGAATGTTATTTCGATCAATAATACCAATGATATTATTAAGCTTTTCTTTGCCAGCAAGCATAGCGGCTTCCCAGACATTACCTTCGTTCAGCTCACCATCACCCATTACCACATACACCCAGCGATGCATTTGCTTATTCATGCGCATTGCTAGCGCCATACCGCATGCCTGACTCAAACCACATCCAAGCGGCCCACTCGTAGTCTCAATACCTGGAAGCTTTGTTCTTTCGGGGTGTCCTTGCAAGCGAGAACCAAATTGCCGCAAAGTCATAAGCTCTTTACGATCAAAGTACCCAGCATGCGCCATCGTAGCATACTGCACCGGCACTGTATGACCGTTACTGAGTACCAAAATGTCGCGTTCCTCCCAATCTGGATTTTTCGGATCGTGTTTTAAAATGTCAAAGTACAACGCCGTAAAGATGTCGGCGAGGCCCAGCGGCCCCGCAGAATGCCCGCTCCCAGCATGCTCAAGCATACGAATAATATCTTGACGAATAATATTCGCCTTTAATTCTAATTCAGGAATACTATAAGTATTTGCCATTTCTGCTTATGATTATACCAGTTTTTATTTTCTGTATCAGCTTAATTGAGCTTTCAGCGTATCATAGGCTCGCTGCGCATCTGGCGCTTTTTGGATATACCCGCCGCTTACTATCATCTCAACACCACCATCGGCCAAAGCTTTGATGTTTTCATCAGTCACACCGCCATCCCAACCGATCTCGGCGCGCTTACTTAATGCTCTAATGTGTTTTGCTTTTTCCAGCAAGCCCAAATCTATCTGGCCGCCATAATGCCCGAGATCGCCCGAAAATATCATCACATGATCTATCAAATCAATCGCAGGCTTGATTATGTCAACCGGTGTCTTCGGCAACAATGCTACCCCTGCTTGTATGCCATGGTAATGCAACTGCTTGGCAAGCGTTATAAAATCACCTTCCGCCTCTGCATGCATAATCACTAACTGCGGTCCGAGCGCTATAAGCGTATCAATAACTTCAATCGGCCGCCGATACATGACATGGATATCAGCCTGTACACCACCCGGCCACCACACTTCACTCGCATCAATTGTTTTATTCGGAGCAAAAACTCCGTCCGCAATATCAATATGTAGCCGTGTCGCAAACGGTGCCACACGCTCTATTTGGCGCTTATATTCTTCGGAATAGGTTGCAAGTACCGACGGACATATACTTACTCTCATGCCTGTCTACCCTAACTCATCTAGTTGAGCAATCCTTCGCTTAAACCGAATCGCACCTGCAAATGGTGTCGTCAGCCATACATGCGTAATCGCCTTTGCTTTCTCTGGTGAAATTGCATGTGCCGGTAAACACAGCACATTACTATCACTGTCATTTCTTGCAGCTTTTGCCTCTCGGTTATCCCAGCACAAGCTTGCCCGAATACCCTTAAACCGGTTTGCCGCCATACACACACCCTGTCCGCTCCCGCAGATCAAAATACCTCTAGTGTCTTTTTCACTCGATCCTAATACCTCATGCGCTACGCGTGCAGCAGCAACTGGAAAATCATCATTTGGGTCAAGCTCTTTTGTGCCAACATCGACCACATCATAACCAGAACGTTTTAAATCATCTATAAGCACCTGCTTGAGTTCGTAACCGTTATGATCTCCGTCGATGTAAACCTTCATTTGCCCACCTTTTTTCTGCTTACTTTTTATGCAGCAGCCGACCAGTATCCGCCACAAGTTCAATTAAGCGGTTACTGTAACCCCACTCATTGTCGTACCAAACCACCACCTTTGCTAAATTACCAGCTACAACCTTAGTCAGCAAGCCATCTACGATACCTGAGTGGCTGTTGCCGATAAAGTCACTACTTACCAGTGGTTCTTCGGTGTAATCAAGAATACCTTGGTAGTATGGTTCCTTTGAAGCTTTTTTGAGCGTTTCATTAATCTCTTCAGCAGTAACATTGCGCTTAAACAAAATTGTTACATCGCTTAGTGACACCACTGGAGTAGGCACCCGCACGCTCATGCCGTCAAACTTATTCTGAAGCTGCGGCACAGTCAAAGTTACCGCAATTGCTGCACCCGTTGTGGTTGGCACTATATTCTCCGCCGCGTTACGACCTTCACGCAAATCTTTCGCCGGTGCATCCTGTAGCACCTGGCTGGCTGTATAGCTATGTACAGTGGTCAGCATAGCCTTTTCAATGCCAAACGCCTCATCTAAAATCGCCATTACCGCTGCAACAGAATTGGTAGTACAGCTTGCATTACTAATAACTTCTGTGGCATTCTCAAGTTTTTCTTCGTTTGCGCCAAGCACAATAGTATCAACGCCCTCACTTTTAGTCGGGCCAGAGATCACGACACGCTTTGCGCCAGCCTTTAGATGCAGCTCGGCGTCTTCCTTCTTCGTAAAACGGCCTGTTGACTCTATGACAACATCAATATTCAACTCACCCCATGGCAACGCGGCGGGATCTTTTTCAGAAGTAACCTTAATTTTGTGGCCGTTGACTATAATTTCGCCTTCGCCAGCAGCTACATCATAATGATACGTGCCATAATTACTATCGTGTTTGAGCAAGTACGCCAGTGTTTTTGTATCTGCTAGGTCGTTAATTGCAACAATCTCTAGATCACTTCTTTCAAATGCAACCTTAAACGCGCTTCGTCCTATTCGGCCAAAGCCATTAATTGCCACCCTCGTTTTCATGCATCATCTCCTCTTATATGCTTTTGCTTAATTTTATTGTAAAAGCACAAGGAGTATACTGCAAGCTATTGACCATAAAATATTTTGTTTTTGAGCCCAAATCGAATACCAATTGCCCACGAGATTGTTTCGAATCGGTTCACCACATCTTCAATACTCATCCACTCGTAAGCACTATGCTCAAAGCTGAGCTTGATATCAGGACTCTTTACTTCTGTGGCGCACAAAAACCGAAGCACTACCAGATCATCGGAATCGTCCGCGTGCGTGTATATAATTTGCAGATCTGACGGCGCAATCGAAATACCAGTTTCTTCCAAAATTTCCCGACTAGCACCAGCCAGCACGTCTTCCCCTGGATCAATATTGCCACCTGGAAAATCCAAGCCACCCGGCCGCCTTACATCTGTATCACTTCTTGTGAGAACCAGAATTTGACCGGATTCATTAAAGATGGCTGTTTTAGCAACAAGCTTAACGGCATTATCCTTGATTACCATATCGTTCAATTGATTCTGCAATTACCGCCTTTGCCGCCTCAATATCACCCCATCCAAGCACTTTGGTAGTGCCTGGCTTTTTGAGATCCTTGTAATGAGTAAAGTGATGCTCAATTTGCTGCCTCCAGCGCTCACCTAAATCATCTAGTGAATTAATAGCGTTACCCGTATTACGATCATCGGCCGGCACCACTACAATCTTGTGGTCTGCCTCACCATCATCTTCAAAATTCAATACACCAATAATCTTCGCTTCAAACCATACGCCAGTTGGAATTGGCTCAGCGCATACCACGAGTGTGTCAAGCTCATCGCCGTCTTCGTCTAATGTCTGCGGAATAAAACCATAGTTTACTGGCTTTGCAAAAATCTGTGGCTCTACACGATCGAGCATAAATGCCGCATTTTTGCGATCCCATTCAATCTTCAATATCGAACCTTGTGGAATTTCCACAACCGTATTAATAACACCATTTTGGTAATCACCTGGTGTTAACACTTTGTTAAAGTCTGCCATATGCATACACTCCTTTTATCTCTGTTTTCTACTAAAGATATTGTACACTATATGCAAGATATGAAAATTATTGCTCATCGCGGGGCGTCAGGCCTTGCACTCGAAAACACCATTGAATCTATAAAAGCGGCACTAGACCTACATGTCGAAGGCATAGAGATTGATGTCCGCCGCACCAAAGACGGCAAATTGGTGGTCATTCACGACAATCATACCGACCGCGTATCACACCAAAAAGCCAATATTCACCATCTTACCCTAAAAGAAACACAAAAAATCCGACTCTATAATGGACAACGAATCCCCACGCTCGAAGAAGTCTTAAAGCTCACAAACAACAAAAAACATATTGTCATAGATATTAAGGATAGAAACGTCAGTGATGAACTGATACGTTTATTAAAAAAATACCCCCATGACGACATGAGCTTTACCGGTCTGCAACATGCTGAAATGAAGAAAGCATTCCAGGCTTTACCGCATATCCCGTTCTACGTTCAGGAACATTTTAGCCCGTTTGAAGTTATCCAAACCGCACGTCGCACAGGTGCTGCTGGCATTAGTTTAAACAAATGGCTCATGAACCCGCTCACGTACTATCTAGCAAGACGGCACAACCTTAAAATTCGTCTCTATACTGTAAATCATCCATTTATGGTACGTTTTATGAAGTTGCTATATCCAGGGATAGAGATTTTCACCAACCATCCGCACAAATATGTTCGATCACGACACGCAATAACTAAGCGAAAGGCCAAGACAGCATGATACAAGCAATTTATAAAGACTTTATCGAAGAAGCAGATAATATTCGAACTTTTCGTTTCAAGCCTAAACAGCCTGTTGACCACGTCGCAGGTCAATTCACCGAATTGTACCTCCCACACAACAATCCTGATGAACGCGGCATAAAGCGCTGGTTCACTATTTCCAGTGCACCATTTGATGAGTATCTCACGATTACAACCAAGTTCAGCAACCCAAGCAGCACCTTCAAGCAAGCACTACACAAACTCAAGCCAGGCACTGAAGTACAACTTGCCGAACCAATGGGAGATTTTGTACTACCAAAAGACAATGCTATTCCGTTAGTTTTTGTAGCTGGCGGCATCGGCATCACACCATATCACAGCATATTGTCCTGGCTCGCCAAAGATGGCAAAGAATATCGTAATATTAAACTGATTTATGCTGTTGAAAATGAAGATGAAATCATTTTTCAAGATACGTTCAATAAAGCAGGAGTGCATGCGACGATTGTTGTCAATCATCCATCTGACGAGTGGGGCGGCGAGCGCGGCTTAATTACCGCCGATCATATCCTCAAGCTCACCGAACCAGAAAAAGGTACACTGATTTATGTTTCAGGCCCTGAGCCAATGGTCGAAACCATACAAAAAGACTTAGTCAAGCTCAAATTTCCGAGAAACCAAATCGTCACCGATTTCTTCCCGAATTACACGCAATACTAGTTTAGTTCTGAATAGGATGCTCACGGCCTTCGAGATATTCACGAATCATAAGCGCTGCAGTTGCGCCTTCACCAGTAGCGCTTGCGATTTGCATCGTTGCACCTGAACGGATATCACCAGCTGCAAAAATACCTGGTACTGATGTTTCGAGTCGCTCATTTGTTTTCACAAGGCCAACTTCATCGAGCTCCACACCCGAGCCTTCAAGAAACTTTGAATTCGGATCAAGTCCTACGAAAATAAACACACCATCAGTGTGAAACTCAACCGATTTTCCGGTCTCCTTGCTGGTACCAATTACTTTTACTATCTTATTGTTCTCGCCTACGATTTCATCTGTTGTCGTATTTAGATGAACCGTGATTTTGTCTTTGTACTTTTCAAGTTCTTTCTGCAGTACATCACTAGCACGGATTTTACTCCGTACTAATAGATCAATATGGCTCGCAAAACGCGTCAAAAAGATCGCCTCTTGCACCGCTGAATTACCACCACCAACGACGACCAACTTTTTATCCCGATAAAACGCACCGTCGCACGTCGCACAGTAATGCACGCCACGCGCATAATACTCTTGCTCGCCTGGCACGCCAATTTTCTTATAATCACTACCGGTTGCAATTAGTATCGCTTTAGCCAATCTGTCGCCGTCTGTAGTAGTGACCCGCTTATACTCACCCTCATCTTTGATAGACAACACTTCAGTAAACTCAATTTTGGCACCAAATCGCTCAGCCTGCTGCTGCATATTTGTTGCCAACTCTAAACCTTGGATGCCTTCAGGGAATCCTGGATAGTTATCTACCTTATCAGTAATAGCAGCCAGACCACCTGGCACGCCTTTTTCAAACAATACTGTCTCAATATCTTCGCGCGTGGTATAAATCGCCGCACTCAAAGCCGCCGGCCCTGCGCCGATCATGATCACATCGTGTACCTTCACGTCCCCATCACTCATGATTTCCTATTCTACCTGACTTTTTACGTTATTCATACCTTATCCTGGAAAATATCTAGATTTTTCTTTGGATGAAATGCAAGGCAAAATCGAACATGAAGCAAGCTGTACTATGCAGGTACAGTGAGCGAAACACGCAGATTTTAACACCGCAGTTCGCCAAAGAAAAATTTTCTAGGCTATAGCAGGGGCAAGTTTCGCTAAGTTATACCCCACCACCACCGCTTTCGTATCATCATCTTTGGTTACTACAGTGATAGGCACTGTTAAGGCACCGCTGAGCTCAAGCGCTTCTGCCTGACGTTCTGGATTTTGGTCTAGGTTCACTTCATCATACTGTAACCCCTTTGCATCCAGATACTTTTTTACCATCGGACAGTATGCGCATGTTGAAGTGGTATAGATAGTAATATTTTTTGGCATATATTTCCTCTTTTTTATAATTGTATTAACATACATTATATATAGCGTATATACTTATATCAATACGCTATATATTGTGTTTTTTACTATTTCGACCTTTAACTATTCGCCGATTTTAACTAATTCAATATCAAATACTAGATCTGAGTTTGCTGGGATATCGGCTTGTGCTTGATCGCCGTAAGCCATACTCGCAGGAATAATCAAACGTCGCTTACCGCCAACTTTCATACCCGGCACGCCTTCCTGCCATCCCTGAATTACACCACTAAGCGGAAATGATACCGGCTGACCGCTGTCATGAGAACTTTGGAAAATTGTGCCGTCCTTGGCCAATGCTCCGGTGTAGTGAGCGGTTATCGTTGCTCCTGCTTTTACTTCTTCACCTTCACCCTTTTTTAAGTCAATAATCTCGAGCTTTTCAACCTTTTCTATTGGCGTAAAATCAGCTAATTTGGTTCCTTTCAAAGCACCCTCCTTCGGTTGGTCAGTCTCATTCTGGTTTATTGTGGTACTATTTGCAGCCTTATCATCCTTGATAAACTGCTCCCATATCACCATTGCACTCAGTGCAAACGAGCTGACAAAAAATACAACGACAATTACTAAAATGGCTATACGTGTCACGTCCCACTTAGCTACTTTATCGGCCATATTGTTTATACTCCCCTCTCTGCTTGTTTTTCATTATACCACTTGCTATCTATGCGACAGTCTTTTTGCCGCGAATCCTTCGTATCAGATTAGAAAACTTGATACGCAAGAATTCAGCACCTAAATAGTAGTATGGGAACACGGTAATCACCAGGAATGTACTTGAGAGCAAGCCGCCAATTAACACCACTGCCAATCCCTCCCAGAATGGACTGGTAATAGCCAGTGGAATTAATGACACTACCGCTGTAAGGCTCGTTGCAATCAATGGACGGAAGCGTTCGCCGAGTGCAGCAACCGTCGCATCAATTGGACCCATACCTGCGCGACGAGCTTGATTAGCGTAGTCTGTAAGCAAGATGGTGTTTTTGATACTGAGCCCAATCAACGCAAAGAAGCCAAGCATCGCGAAAAAGCTGAACGCATTGTCAGTGAGATACAATCCAAGCGCGATACCGAAGAAACTGAATGGAATTGCCAGGAAAATCAGCAGTGGCTGCAGCAGTGAACGAAACTGCACTGCAAGCAGGATAAAGATTGAAAGTAGTACCACTGGAAATGCCAAAGCGAGTGACTTAAATGACTCCTGGTTTTCAGATTCTTGCCCCAGATCAAATGACACATCAGCCGCTGTCAAACCATACTGCGCCATTTTTTCATTATTAAACGTTTTCTTGATATCATCCTGAGCCAAAGTGACCAATGTCGTTGTATCAGTATCGTCAAACACCGCCACTACTTCAACAACTGGTTTATTGTCACTGCGAGTATATTCTTTTGGATTTGTAATTGTGGCAGATTTAATCTTCGAAGTTTCGCCATTTGGGCGCTTCAGCGTATGTCCATCAAGAAACTTAGCAATATCCCGAGCAGCACGTACGGCATTTTCTCGATTCTCTGCATTGACTTGCACGGTAAAGGTTGCGGTTGGCGGTCCCACATCAAGCTGATATGCATCTACGCGCACACCGTCAGGATTCTTTTCAAAATCTGCTTTTACCTTGTCTACCAACTCTGAGGCTCGCGGCTCTCGCTCAGCGTATGGCTTCAGATCTATATATAACGTAGCCGACTCTGCGCTAGCCATACCATAATACGATACCTGCACCAAGTTATCACCCAGCAAAGTGCTTATTCGCTTTTGCGCCGCATCAGCAAGCGTTTCTGCCTTTGTAATCGACGTGCCTTCAGGGAAACTTATATTAACAGCTATTTGGTTTGTATCTTTACTTGGCGGAAAGATATTCAAAGTCACACCCTTAAAAGCAATAATCCCGCCCGCAATCACAAATCCAATACCAATAAATACTGCAGTAAGCCCTACAAATACCTCTTTTAGTCGTGAATGCTTCGCCCACAACATCGGTCGGGCAATACCCCTTGCAATACGTGCTTCTATATCAGCAGCAACTTCTTTGACGCTTTTCTCACCCATCTGCTTTTTACCAAGCAGCAAGAACCTTGCAAAGAGCGGTATGAAAATCAAAGCTACAAACAAACTAGTAAGTAGTGCCGCGATGATAGTAACCGGTATTGCCCGGATAAAGCTACCTAAAATACCGCTGACAAAAAGCAATGGCGCAAAACTGAGTACCGCAGTCAGTGTAGCAGCCACCATTGCGCGACTAATCTTTCGGGTAGCCTGACGTACTGCTTCACGCGGTGTTTTATTACGCTTTCGGGCTGCATCCAGCGCCTCGGTCATGATAATGGTATCATCAACAATCAACGCCAAACCAAGAATCAGCGCAAACAAAGTAATTACATTGAGTGTATAGCCACCGACATACAATACTCCAAGCGTAATAGCAATTACTGTCAGCATCGCCATCACTATGATGGCAGACGCACGAAATGCGATGACAATTGATCCAACAATCAATACCGCAAGCAATCCCTCAAGCAGTGCTCGCTGTAGTTCATCGATACTCTCATTGATAGCAGGTGCCAAGCTAGCACTTACCGCCATGTTAATATCATTGAATTTTGACTCTTTCTTAACAGCAGCAATCGCCTCTTCAATTTGCTTATCCAGCTTCAGAACATCTGCATTTTCAACACCTGCTACGCCAATAATGACTGAGTTATAAAAACTGTTTTTATTATCACTCCGTACCGCAAAGCGATCGAATGAGCGCTGAATAGTAATTTCTTGACCGGTGGCCGGATTTGTAACCGTTTCAAACGGCTCCTGCACAAAGAACCGTTCAATCTGAGTCTGCTTGTGCTTGTTTAATTCTCGAGCAACTTCTTTTGCTTCAGCAGTCAGCTCCTGGAGCGACTTGTCATTTTTCGGAGCATATACCGAAATTGTGGCATCGAGTTTTTCCAACGACCCACCAGTCACGCCGAAGTACGGCGCAACAAATGAGACTTCAGCACCTTCAGGTATTGCACCTGCTTTTTTCGCTGCAGCCTCTAACTCTTTTTTCGCTTCCTCTGCATTGACCGCCTCTTTATACTGTACCGTCGCGGTAAAGAAATTATTTTCGCTACTGGTAACAACTTTTGTAACCTCACCCTGCTCCAGCGCAACTTTTGACAACGGCTCTGCTAAATCTCTGTCGACCTTTGCGGCGTCATCTACTGCATATGAACCGTTTACTACGACTATCGGGATTTCAATGCTAGGAAACCCCTCTCTTTTCAAAAGCGTTGTATAGCTTATCGCACCAAATATTACTAAAACTATCAACAGCAAAGAAGTAAATTTTGGACGCTTAAAGAACGTCAGCGTTACTTTTGGTAAAAGCTTATCTTTTGGCTCTGGAATAGTTGCTGTTTGTTGTGATTTCTTTGCCACGTAACTCCCCTCTCTTGTACCTGTTTATGGTAACAAAAGAACACTCTAGGCTCCAACACTTTTTTTATTTTTATGCTTATCCTCCATAACCCACGACTTGTCATGAATCCTGGAAGATATGGTAGGTATAACAATTAAGAAAATGGAAAAAGCGGGAGGAAGGCAGCGCCGAATTCGGCACTAAGGCGTTGTTTTTCGGGGGATTTATCGAGAAAAAACGCCCAAGCTTTTAGAGAAGCGCTACTAAAAGCTTACCTTCCTCCCGTCCCCCAGAGGGCATATGCGGTTGGGGCTTGAACCCAATATACGACCCGTTAATTTCGAGTCTTGCCGCTGCTCACTACCGTGAGGGCCCTCAAGCGCTTAGGGAATCTTTGACACGCGCCTCTTCTCTTCCCCGAAAAGGTATTTTGGTTTTGCGCCGACGGCTATCTAGTATATAGATACCGAAATACCTTGTTAGTTATACCTACCAAAGTACATATTTTGGGAATCTCAACCTCTTGCAGGGAGCACTACCACCAAAATAGTGTTTTTTATAATACTCTATTTAGCAAAAATTGCAACTACAGCCGTATAGCACTTATTGCACTTCCTAATTGCTCAGCAAGGCCATCAAGCAACATGGTCACCTCTTCATCCCGCATTGTTTTTTTATAACTAACAATCGTGATGCCAAACGTTACATGTTTATGTTGCTTATCATCTTCTTTTTGGTATATATCTTTGGTGACAACATCCAACTTTGTATGCTGAGGCCTATTGCCGTATAGATACTCAGTAACAAGCTTCAGAAGTTTTGCATGACTTATATCTGCAGTTACTCTCAGCGTGATATCCTGCATTACTTTCGGGAACTTTGGCAGCGGTATGTAGGTGACTTGCTTTTGACGACGCACAAAAAGCAGTGGATCTAGTTCAAAACCTGCTGTAAGCTCCGGTAATTTCAACTTTTTGCGCACAGCTGGCTTAAATTCGCCCAACACACCCCAAATATAATCTTCTTCATCCCGAAGTAGCACACTACGCTCTGGATCATACGGCGCAACTAATTGCTCAATCCATGGATCATTCAAGACACCTGCTGAAACAAGCGGCTCAAAAATCAGGTCCTCTACATTACACACATTAAACAAGTAAGTGAGATACTTTCGTGCTGTATAGTAGGCTGCACCTATACCTTTATTGGCAGCATATACAAAACTAAGTCGATGCGCTTCTTGTGGCAGTTCCGGCTCATCAGGATCAGATTCGCCTACTATATGCGCCTTGCCAAACTCAAATAACCCAAAGCCATCCGTATAACCCGCCTTTATATTTGGATGAACCTTTTCAAGCAAACTCGGTGTCAAACTCAAACGGTAATATTGCAGATCAGGGCTCAGCGCATTACTCAATTGGAATGCTAAATCCTTACTTTGACCCATCTTTTCTAGAAGGTCGCCATGCACAAAACTGTAAGTTAATGCCTCATTTGCACCTGCCCGACTCAATACATTACGGATTTTTGCCTTAGTTTCCAGTAGTGTGTTTCGCTGGGTTGGTGCAGTAATTCGTTTCGGCAATTCCTGTGGTAATTTATCATAACCATAAAGCCGCCCCACTTCTTCAACAACGTCTTCAGGAATCTTAATATCCGTCCGCCAGAATGGAGCTTTAATATGAATTGCTCCCTCAGTATCATACGCAGTAAACTCTACCGCTGTAAGCAGTTTTATAATTTCGTCTTCGTTAAGACTTAGTCCAATCCTTTCATTAATAAACTTCGGTTCCATCGAAAATGGATTATGCACCGTGTTTTCGGAAAGAGACGACTCGTTCCCTTCAAGAGAGACCTTATCAATAATCTCACTTGCCTGTTTTGCGTCAGCCAATTCACCAAACAACTGCATTGCTTTTGCAGTTATTTTGTCGTTTTGCAACGGACTTTGACCTTTATTGAATCGAGTTACAGCATCTGTAAACAAGCCATGCGCCATGCTGGTGCGGCGGATAGAGTACATGTCAAAGTTGGCGCATTCTAAAATAATGTTTTTTGTGTTCTCATCCACTTCAGTATCTGCGCCACCCATTACACCACCAAGCCCGATAGGTTTGGTAGCACTGGCAATCAGAATCGCATCTTCGCGCGGCTCAACTTCTTTGCCACTGAGAAGTGTCAGTTTTTCGCCCTTGTGCGGCTTACGTACCACAAGCGTTGCTGTATCACCGCCATCAATCGCTTTCACTTTGTCATAGTCATAGGCATGCAGCGGCTGGGCAGTCAGCATCATAATATAGTTCGTTATATCCACCACGTTATTAATCGGACGAATACCTACACGAGACAAATACGATTGTATCCAAATTGGACTCGGTTTTACTTCCACACCACTCATAGCAACGGCCATAAATCGCGGCACAAGCTCCGGGATTTCATTACGCACTTCGAGTGGTAGTGTTTCGCTAGATTTTTCTACCACGTCTTTCAACGGCTGCAAATACCAATCTGGTGAAGTGAATTTATGGCCTAAAATACCGGCAATTTCGCGTGCCACACCCAACTGCCCAAAGCAATCTGGGCGGTGGGTGAACATTTTATTTTCAATATCAATAATGTAGTCATTTAGTTTGTACACCTCAGCAAATGCCTGCCCTGGCTGCGCCTCGACGTCAATTTCCAGAATGCCGTTATGATCTTCATTAATAGCTAGCTCTTTGCCACTAGCAAGCATACCATTACTTACCACGCCACGAAGTTCACGAGCTTCAAGCATAAATGGATCACTCGTATCATATGTGCTTGGCACCACAGCTTTTGGCGGAATCCATGCCACCAGTAGCCCCTCACGTACATTTGGCGCACCACACACTACTTGTATCAACCCTTGCTCGTTGCGCGTTACATCTTGCACTACTCCGCCATCATCAATCAGGCAAACATGCAGTTTATCAGCGTTCGGATGCTTTTCGCACGAAACTACTTTTGCCACCACAACACCTTTGTATTTCACGCCAAGATCAATAACTTCCTCGACCGCACCGAGCTGGGCGCCAATTTTTACTACTAATTCACCAATTGGCGGCAACTCAAAATCCAAATATTCCTTAATCCAATTAACACTTACTTTCATACAAACTGCCTCAAGAATTCTAATTTACCACTTTGGAAATGACGGATGTCTTCAATGCCGTTTTTCATCATAACCATACGTTCAATGCCCTGACCCCACGCAAACCCTGTGTAAACTTCTGGGTCAATACCAGCCATTTTCAGTACATTCGGGTGAATCATGCCACAACCCAAAAGCTCCAACCATTTTTGCTCTTCAGAGTCATCTTTACGCAAAATTGCCGGACGCTCCACCGCAAGCTCAAAACTTGGTTCAGTAAACGGAAAGTAAAACGGCTGTAATTTTACTTCCAAGTTTTCACCAAAGTATTCATTCAAATACGTCTTGAGTGTAGCGATCAGCATGCCGGCATGTACGCCCTTATCGACATAAATTCCTTCTATTTGATGAAAAGTATGTTCGTGTGTTGCGTCCAAATCTTCGTTACGAAATACACGATCAGGGGTAACTATCGCAATCGGCTCACCTTTTTCTAATCGCTCTTTGTAAGCTTTGAGTACCCGATGCTGCATCGTGCTCGTATGTGCTGGCGCCACAAGCGGGTGATCATTCTTGTCTTTTTGCACTGTCATAAAAGTATCGTAATCATCACGTGCTGGATGACCCGCTGGGAAATTAAGTGCTGTAAACATGTGATACTCGTCATCAATTTCACGTGACTCAACCACCTCAAACCCCATACGGTAGAAGATATCCGTAATACGCTCAATCTCGGTTGTTAATGGATGTTTGCTGCCGTGTTCTGTCGGCAAAAGTTTCGGACGCTTATCAATAGGCGTATTTACATCAAATGGCGCAGTTACATCAATTGGCGGCAATGCTTCGGCTTGCTCCTGATGTTTAGCTACGAGCTCTTGTAATTCTTGCTTCAGGCTATTAATTTCTTTTCCAAAACTAGCCCGCTGCTCTGGTGGCAATGTAGGAATTTCAGCATACAGCGCTTTTAATTCCACTGCCTTTAAAATATCCGCTTTGTTTTCTAACTCAGCAAAGCGCCGCTTCAACACATCAGCAACTTCAGCGACTTTTGGATTTTGATAACTCATATGCCACCTAGTATATCAGAGGTCATGTGCACATGCATGTATATATTTATACACATTGTTGTTGTCTAAATAACAAAAGCATTACAACAACACGCAAAGTAAACTAAAAATTAAGACAAGACTAAGTGAGGTAATCAAGAGAGTCGTCATGGCGGTTACTATTAGAGAAAATATTGATCTCAGTCCAATAACTGAGATCCCTAAACTAGATCCTCAAGATTTACAAAATGGAAAACCAGCAATGCTCGTACGAGGCAACAGCATCGTACTCGGCGAAGTTCAAAGACAAACTCCTACGCACATCTATTTCTCACCATATGGTGACGGACGCAAACCAAAACACATAGTAAGTATTTCTAGCGAATTAGAAACTGGTAAAGCTGCTTTTTTCGAACATCCACAACTCTCACTGCCTGAAATAGCTCCTGAAGATTTTTATCAAGAGTCAAGCAACTCATATGATACATTTAGAAAGCCACCGCTAGAAGAGCTAGGTGCTATCGCACTGAAACTTCGACAAATCAGCTTGTTTGAACTATAAACTATAACTCTACAATAACATGGCAAATTTTAGCTTCGATATCGTCAGCGAATACGATAAAGCAGAAATGAACAACGTATTCGACCAAGTGCAGCGCGAAATCGCATCGCGCTACGACTTTAAGAATACTCCGGCTGCGATTGAATGGCTCAACACTGACAAAACTGGCCTAAAAATTACTGGTAACGGCGAATGGCAAATTGACGCCATCCTAGATATTGTGCGCAAAAAAATCGCAGCACGCGGACAAAGCCAAAAAGTGCTCGACATCTCGAAGGAAATTACCGAAAGCAATCTCAAAGCCACTAAAGATGTGCCTTTTAAACAGGGCCTGGATCAAGAAAAAGCCAAGAAAATTATCAAACTTATCCGAGATGAATATCCTAAGGTAAAAACCCAAATTCAGGGTGATACAGTACGCGTAACTAGCAACAGCAAAGACATACTTCAAGCCGTGATTCAGTTGTTAAAACAACAAGACTTTGATTTCCCACTGACCTTTACTAATTACCGCTAACGGTTATACTGAAGGTCATGGACAAGATTGATGACGCTTTAGAAAAAAACACAGCGCCAACTGAACCGCACAAACACACACAAAAAGATGCAAAAAACCTTGCAGCAGCAGCCCAAAGGGTTTTAGAAGAAAATGATCGTGGACATTACACTGCTCCAGCACCAAATCTGTACCCACATCAATGGTTATGGGACAGCTGTTTTATCGCTATTGGCATTCGCCACTATGATATCGAACGAGCAAAATTAGAAATTCTCAGCATACTCCGCGGCCAATGGACTAATGGTATGGTGCCGCACATGATATTCAACCGTGACCAAAAATACCGGCGTGACCGCAACATATGGCGAAGCTGGGTAAATCCACATGCACCCGACGACATAACCACGAGCGGCATTACCCAGCCGCCAGTACTGGCTGAAGCGGTCAAGCGCATTGGTGAACTCATGCCACTTGCAGAACGCCGAAGTTGGTACCGTATGGTTTGGCCATCACTGCTTGCTTATCATGAGTGGCTTTACTATGAACGTGATCCGCATAGCGAAGGTCTGACATTGCAAATCCACCCATGGGAAACCGGCCTTGATAATACCCCGCCATGGATGCACGAGCTACATGAGCATATTTTGCCGTGGTGGGTGCGTGCAGTAAAAGCCGTAAAGCTTGATAAATTCATGCGGTTTATCCGTCGCGATACCCGCTTTGTACCTGTTGATCAGCGGTTCGACAACGTAGAAGCTATGACATTATTCAGTGTACAGCACCGTTTGCGCCGCAAAGCTTATGAAACAAACAAAGTACTGAATCACTCACTTTTCACTATAGAGGATTTAACATTCAACTGTATACTGATTCGCGCCAATACTATCTTACAGGAAATTGCCAAAACCATCCGCGAAGAAATACCACACGAACTACTCGAGCGTTTCCAAAAAAGCGAAAAAGCTCTGGAAGAATTATGGGATCCATATGCCCAGGAATATTTTTCACGAGACTTTATTACACACAAACTCTTAAAGCAGTCCAGTATTGCAAGCCTTATGCCGCTCTATGCCGGATGCATCACGAAAGATCGAGCCAAGATATTGGTGAAAAGTCTTGAGAATGAGCATTTATTCGGCACAGCATACCCCGTGCCGACTGTACCGGTGAGTGCACCAGAATTTGACGCAGACCGATATTGGCAGGGACCATCATGGGTTAACATGAACTGGATGATTATTGACGGACTAAAACGCTATGGCTTTAAAGATCATGCACTGGCACTCCGTGACACCACACTCGAAATGGTAGAAAATGGCGGCTTTTATGAATACTTCAACCCACTTACTGGCGAACCGCTTGGCGTACCTAACTTTAGCTGGACCGCCGCGTTAACATTGGATCTCTTGCATAAGAGTCGTTAATCCTCGAGTTGCGGCTTTTCAAGAAGCAGCGGTTCAACTCCAGGAGATTTTTCAGCAATACGAACAATATCTTTATCAACTTTCTTCAGTTCTTTATGAGCATTATTAAAGTGATTCACTGTTGTGCCAAGTGAACTACCTAGCTTTTGCATGAGTTGCTCGTAGGTGCTGATGTGTCTGCCCAGTTCACCAACGCGTATTTGAATCTCTTTGGCTTGTTCTTCAATTTGCAAGCTCCTCAACCCCTGCAACACCGTTTGAAGATACGCCATAAATGTTGTAGGACTTACAATAATAACATTCCTATCACGAAATGCATATTCTATCAGATCCCGTGCACTTGCATTGGTAGCACCAACTTTATTTATCAGCAGATCATAATAAATTGCCTCGCTCGGGATGAACATAAACGCATAGTCCATCGTATTTTCTTTCGGCCGAATATACTTTGCTGTTTCATCAATACGCTTTTTAAGATCTTCTTTAAAAAACCTTACTAACGTTTCTCGCCGCGCTTTATCCGTTTCTTCAATCAGACGATTATAATTTTCCAAACTAAACTTACTGTCTATCGGTAGCAATTTGCCTTTTTCCAAAATCACCACCGCATCAACGATCTCACCATCTTTGAATTTATACTGCAACTTAAAGCGCTCAGGCGGCAGTACATTTTCAAGCACCTGAGATAAATAATACTCCCCCAACACACCACGTTGTTTCGGGTTTTGTAGCACATTTTGCAGTGTCTTTAGTTCACTTGCTACATCAACCACACGCTTATTTGTATCATCGAGTTTAGTCAGCCGCTCAGTCACTTCACTGATCAATTTACTACTCGCACTAAACTGTTTCGTTATAGAATCACGTATCATCTCTTGGTTTTTATCCAAGCGATCAGTGATTTGCGCATTCAGATGATCCTTTAAACTCGTAATATCATCACTGAGTTTCGTAAGGTCCTGCTTCAACAGTAGCGCAGCCTGCGAATCGTTTGCGGCTTTTTGCTGTCGAATCAAAAGCACCGCCAACACCACACACACAATTGAAAGCCCTATTACCACAAAAAGCATATTCATATTGTAGCAGCTATAAAGATACCTTTGCTACAATGGAGCTATGGCACACTTAGCGCAAACAGAAACAGCGCTTGATAGATTCAGCAGCAACCTAGAAGAGATCACCGGCCGGATTTTTAATTTAGAATCCATTACACTACTCATTTCACTTTTAGTCGCTGCTTTTTTACTTGGTCGTCTTATTGCATTAGTATTACGCGGCGTTAATAAGTTTTTAAGCCGACGCGCTGATAAATCAACACATTTGCCTACTGTAGAACGATATCGTCGGGCAGAAACAATTGTTGTTATATCTATTGCGCTCATTCGGGTCTTCTTATTTGCTTTTGCTGTATATCTATGGTGGATTATCGAACACCCCGGCCAGCAACCAACTGCAATCATCGGTGCCAGCGCCATCTTCGCTGTCCTTGCTGGCGGTATATTCAGTCCGGTGCTTCGTGACCTTGCTGCAGGCAGCATGATGATGACTGAACACTGGTACGGTGTCGGCGACCACATAAAAATTGAACCATTTGCCGATATGCAAGGCGTCGTGGAACGCGTTACGCTACGCTCTACTCGTATTCGAGGTATCAATGGTGAAGTAATTTGGGTTAATAACCAAAATATTCAAGCAGTGCGCGTTACTACAAAAGGTTTGCGCACCATTGCAATTGAACTCTTTGTATCAGACCCTGAAGCAGGCCAGCAGCTTATCGAAGAAACAGATCTTCGTTTACCGTCTGGGCCACTTATGGTCGCAAAACCGCTTAGTATTATGGAGATTAGCGAAGTTGGCAATGAACAACACAGCCTGTGGCACATCACTGCAATTGCCCAAACCGCCCCGGGTCGAGAATGGCTGATTGAAAAATATGCTCTTGAGGTGATTCAAGAACTAGACCAAAAGCGCAAACAACCAGTACTAAAGAGTGAACCGATTGCCCGTAATGCCGATAGCGAGGCAGAACGAAAGTTTGCACGAGCTATACGTAACGCTCGAAAAGTTCCTACGAAGCGCAGTCTTACTGCACAGCTACAAAAGGCAGCTCGTGAGCACAAAGACATTACCCAAAAGAAGCGTCGTATTAAAAAAGTAATATAAATTTCAAAAAGTTAATGATGATACTCAAGCTGATGCGTATCTTGGATATGAGTATGCTCAGTATTCACCTCCACATGACGATGAGCAATAGAAATAGATACAGCAACAGTAAGCAATCCTACGATCAGTAAAATAGATTGTATATCAAAAATCTTTCTATGATCTGTATCTTCGTGTAGCAGCGGTACAACATCGCTCAGTGCAATATATAGTAAAAATCCTGCACTCAGCCCCAGCAGAAAGCCGATTGGCAACTTCTCGGCATCACCTAAACTATACGTTGCTACAGCCGCAATAACAGTAGCTATTGCACTTAACAGATTCACCAGTAGCACCTTTTTTCGCGCAACGCCCTTTTTAAGCAGCAGACCGAAATCACCAATTTCTTGAGGTATTTCGTGCGCTGCTACCGCAATAGTTGTAACGATACCAGTTGGCACACTCACTAAAAACGCAGCAGCAATCGCCACACCATCCAGCGCATTGTGCAACGTATCACCGGTAATAATCAGCGGAACAGCTGGATCGGTCTGTGTGTGTTGATGATGGTGATGAAACCAGCGTAAAAACCTTTCAGCAAAAAAGAAAATAAGAATTCCAATGAGCGCAGCAACAAGTACCGTATTAGCAGTTGAATCCTCTAATCCTTCCTTTAATAAATCTAAAAATACAGCCGCAAGCAAGGCACCAGCAGCAAACGGCGTCGCATAGTACGCCATTTTATGTGCTAGCGTTTCTTTACTTAATAGCAACATTGCTCCAATGAGCGAAAAAACACTGCCAAGCAGCGAGAAAACAATAACATATGTCAGTGTACTCATAGTTGTTACTATAGTACTTCCAATATACATCTATTGCAATTTTGTCGCAATTTGTTATATTTTTGAGATGACTACCAATAGAGACTTATTGAAACAACGACTCAAAAGCTCTGGTTATAGCATTACAAGCACTCGTTTGCATGTATTTACTGCCTTAGAAAAAAGTGAACCACTAAGTATGGAGCAGCTTGTTAAACAAGTTAGCTCGCATGTTAATCGTGCAAGCGTATATCGCACTATTGACCTTTTTGAAAAGCTCGGTATCGTCCAGCGTCTACAAATAGGCTGGAAATACAAACTAGAACTATCAAACGAATTTCAAGAACACCATCACCACATAATATGCACGAGGTGCGGCAAGATAAACACTTTCCGTGAACCAGGAAATCTAGACTACATGCTCAGCAAAATCGCCGAAGCTGAAAATTTTGTACTACAGCATCACCAATTAGAGCTTCGCGGTTTATGCAAATCCTGCCAGAAACAAACATAATCCCCGGTCAATCACTGCCGAGGTTTTTGGAGCCTCGCACTCCTACATTCATGGTACGCCCAGAATACTAATTTTATGTGATATTAACGACATAAAAAAGCCGCAATTTATGCTAATCTAAGTTTCTTACGAACCGTTTCTGGCAATACATGCAGCAAGGAAACTACACCTAGTCCAACAGCAAATCCCCCGATAATATCAAGCGGAAAGTGTACACCCAAATATACTCTCGACCAACCTACCAACACTATCAAAAACAGCCCTACTACACGCAGCCATCCAGACATATATAACCAAAGCGTCAGCACAACTGCCGTTATGACTGCCGTATGTGCAGAAGGAAATCCCATACCATCTTGCGCAGCTCGCAATATCGTATCAGCAGGTAGCAGCATTTCTGGTCGTGCCCGGCCGACAATATGTTCTGTGACAAATGTAACTACATACGCTACAACAGCAGGCACTGCAACACGCCAAGCTGCCCAAAAATATTTTTTAAACAAAAACAATGCAGCTGTTATAAACGCAACTGCCCACACCATATCGCTCACTACACGTGCAAAAATCGTTACAAAATCAGTCGGCTGCCACCCATTTATTGCATCAAAGACACTACGTTCCCAGGCCCCTACCGTACCTTCGGACGCTGCGGTAGCCGTGATAGTAAAAATCACTAACGAAAAAAGAGCCAGCAGGCCATATAATTTCCGATCAGGCACCGCTTCGCTGTACTTTTTTTCAGACAGCCTTTTTATATCAATCATTTCAACTAGTCTACCATGTTTAACACTTGTTGCCTCGCGCTTTTTCGGATCTTCAGTAATCAACTCATAAATTAATCGTCCCGCTCGTGCCGATATGCGATGCATTTCGTTAATTTCATAAAAACGCAAGTACTTTGACGGCCGGAATATATAATGAAGATTCTCTTTAATTACCAACGGATCGTATCTACCGTATATCACATCGGTTGGCATCCGAAGCCGGTGCAATCGCTGAAGCGACTGCTGTTGTATGATGGTATTTCGTAAACTGAGTTCAAATGGCTGCCAGGTTCGCTCATCCAATACAAAACCCGCTACTTTTGAAGCAGCCCGCCCGAGCACTTTAGCGTACCACAATGTTATTTTCGGATGTTCCGCGAGGTAACGAAACGCTGAGAGATACGCCTGACGTCTGAAATCTTTCATCTTTAACTCAGGAACCAAGCTATAAATCGGCATTTGATAAAGGATCAGATGCTTCACGCGCCACGGGTAATTGCGGGCAATATATGCCGCCACCAAACTACCCATAGAATGTCCAACCAAAATAACCGGCCGGGTAATCCTCAGACGCCTCAGTGTTGCTAACACCGCTTTTGCATGATCTTCGACAGAGTATTCCAGCCAATCAGGCTGCGGTGAATCACCGAATCCCAGCAGATCCAACGCAATCACACGATACTTCTTTTTATCCAGCAGATCTGCAACATAACGCCAGTTCTCTCCAGTAGAAGCAATGCCATGCAAAAACACTACAGGTTGACCGCGGCCTTTATCTATACGCGTCGCTAGTGAGTACGGACGACGCAAAACCTTATGCCAGTAGTAGTCAAACCAAAACATAACTACTACAAATTATACTCGTACAGTTTTTAGTTTCAGAAAATCAAGCTTTCCGTTGTTCTAAGGCGTTTGCCTTGCGGGAAGAAAGAATCGCTGAACCGATCAAACCAATGCCAACAATTCCCGCAATCACTTCAGGTACATGCCAAAAAATACCAAGTAGTAGCACTGCTGATAACACAAATACTGTATAGTGCGCACCATGTTCAAGGTAGCGATATGCACGGAGCGTACCCTTACGTACCATATAAATAGTTAATGAACGTACCCATACTGCACCAACACCCAAGCCCAGCGCAATCAGCAATACTTCCTGAGTCACCGCAAACGCACAATCACACTGTCAAACGAAAAGCTAGCATCAAGCATTTCCAAATACAAAAAGCTAGTAAACGCAGCCATACCTGTTTGTGCAGCAGCCTTTTTTACAGCATTTTGCTTATCCTTCCTCGCCTTCAGATTCTCAAAGAAGCGAATAAGTGCATGCATAACTGTGTAAGTTGCCACACCAATAAGCCCAGCTACAATCGTCTCTTTTGGATGAGGATTAAATGGCAGCAGACTCAGCACAGCCATTACCACAATCGCCACCACTGCCGGCATCCAAAATGTTGCATATTTCTGAAGGTTTTTTTCTAGGCTTGTAAACCACAACGTTTTGCGGTTTTTATCTAAAAAGAAATGAAGCGCCAACATCAGCAAAAACGCTCCGCCAAATGCCGCAATTTGCGGATGTGCTTCAGTCAGTTCTTTGGAATATTCCGTCGGATGATTGAGCGCAAGGTCAACAACCTCTCTCGCTCCAAGCCCAGCAGTAATCATAACAATCACAACTGGAAATACCACGCGCATACCAATAATCGCGATAAAGATACCGACTGTCAGGAAAATGCTCTGCCAAAACCGCGAAAGTCGGGCCAAAATCTTAGCGTTTATAATCGCGTTTTCAAAGCTAAAAGTAACCTCTACCACAATCAGTACGAGCGTCACAAACAATCCACTTACACCGAATCCCCACAGTGCAGCAATTATTGCAGCGACGGTGGCTACTACTGAAAAAGTAAATATCCGCACTGGAGAATGCGCATGTAAATATTTCTTCATCGCTCCGTAGTATATCATTTTTGCCGGTAAAGTCATTCTAGTTCACGAATATGCGAATGCTCCAAACCAAAATGATGTGCTAGCTCATGCCACAGTGTCTTATGTATTTCTTCTTGTAGCTCTTCTAACGTTGATGCGTGCCTTGCCATTGGCAGCTTAAAAAGCGTGATTTTATCCGGCAACACTCCGCTATAATTGTTGTTACGCTTTGTAAGCGGAATTCCTTCGTACAACCCAAACAATGTCTCATTGCCGCGAAGCTTCAACTTTTCCCGCTGTTCAGGTGTCGGCTCATCTGCGATCACAATACCTACATTTTTCGCTTGTTCCAGCTGTTTAGACAGCAGATCCATCGATCGCCCTACCATTTTTGCAAATTGTTCATCAGAAACTTCAATCATACTATACACAGTATAGCCGAAATATCTTTAATGGTTATGTGTCATCCTTGCTGCTCAGTAGTATGTGCAAAATAGTCGCAATTTTTGTTTTGCGATGTTACATGCCTATATTTATATTATAGCATATTTATAATAATCGTGCAATATTGATTTCCTGACAAGTGTGCTTATAGTGGTGATATGGATAGACTTGTACTCAATCCTGCAGAGCTTGCCGCAAGCATAGCCTATAGACACGCTTCTACTAACTCACTGTCTCAAGAAACAATCGAATCAACCATCGAAAAGCTCGATGAGGCGGCTACCCACTTGAAACTACTTGATAAAGATTACTGGGTACAAGCATCTCGCGGCATAACAATGCCGGTTGAATTACCGACTGATCCAGAAGAAGCTGTACAAATAATAGATTTTACAGACACAAAAGTATACTTTCGCGGCAGGTTTGTATGCTACTCACAGGTAGCTATTGCAAGAATTATTGGGGCAAGTACCATACATGCACTCTGTCTCGTTTTTGATGGCGCAACACTCTCCCCGGAGACACGACGAATCCCCGAAGACCACCTACTCCACATCCCAATACTTGCTGTGAACGACATAGACCGGGTAACATCTCTATCGCTATAGTAGGTGATACAATAGACCGTATGAATATATCGGTGGCCGCATCAGTCAACGCTATTCGAGCCATAGGAAGCGAACTGGCCTGGAGACTCGTAAGACAATATATCGTTCTTGGTTTGCTTTTGGCAGCCATACTGCTCGCCTTGGGTGGCTGGCTTACCGCCAAAGATGCGCTGTGGTGGATCCTTGAAGGAATTTTTATTGCCTATACAGCATTGTTTTTACTCCTTGTTCTTGCCGTCCGGTTTTTGCTGCAACTTTTTTCACCAAGCCTCACAGCCAGACAGAAAAAAGCCATACAGCAGTATGTTGATAAACTGCAGCGAGTTGCCGACACGTTAGGTATCTCACGTTTTGTGCTGCTCTTTCGTATTGTGCGAGATATTGTGCGTCCAACTGAGCAGCCTTTTATTAAGCAAATTGCCAATGATTCTACTACTCTTCATTCCGACTTTATAAAACTTCAAAAACTGTTTCAAAACGAGTAGGTAGCCTATGGATATACGACCCTTGGCAGAGCGGATGCGGCCGGAAGCACTAGATGAAGTCATCGGACAAACGCACCTTGTTAGCGACGGTAAAATTATTCGCGAAATTGTCGCAAAAAAGCAACCAACCAGCCTCATTCTCTGGGGGCCGCCTGGCAGCGGTAAAACCACACTCGCCCGCATTATTGCGAAGGAAACAGAGGCTGATTTTATTGAACTAAGCGCTGTAACATCCGGCAAAGCTGACGTTACGAAGGTTATTGAACGCGCTCAACAAAACCAACGACTTGGCATACGCACTATTTTGTTTGTTGATGAGATTCACCGATTTAATAAAGCTCAGCAAGATGCCTTTTTACCGTATGTCGAAGACGGCACTATTGTACTCATCGGCGCAACTACGGAAAACCCAAGCTTCGAAGTGATTACCCCGCTCCTATCACGCAGCCGGGTACTAGTACTAAAGCCACTCAGCAAACAGGAAATTATTAAAATTATTGAAAAAGCGGCCAAAGCTGAAAAGCTTACCAAGAAAAAACTACCTGATAAAAGCATAAACCTTATTGCAGAACTTTCCGGTGGTGATGCCCGCGCCGCACTAGGCAATCTTGAGCTTGCTAAGCAGCTTGCTGGCGACAAAACTATCACACCTCAGGTTGTCGAAACTGCCACACAAAGTCGCATGCCTGGTTACGACAAAAAAGGCGAAAACCACTACAACATCATTAGCGCCTTTATAAAATCAATGCGCGGTTCCGACCCAAACGCTACACTGTATTATCTCGCCCGCATGCTGCAAGCCGGCGAAGACCCAAAATTTATAGCCAGACGTATGGTAATTTTTGCCTCAGAAGATATTGGTCTTGCTGCACCTGCTGCATTAAACTTAGCTATTTCGACATTTTTAGCCGTTGAGCGTATCGGTATGCCAGAGTGTCAGTATAACCTCTTCCACTGCGCTACCGTACTTGCCAAAGCCCAAAAATCACGCGAAGTCACCGATGCAATGTATAAAGCACTCGAAACTGCTAAGCAATATCCTGATCTGCCAGTACCGCTGCCGCTTCGAAATGCACCAACTAAACTCATGAAAGACCTTGGCTACAACCAAGGTTACCAGTGGCAAGCAGACTTCAAGGTCGATGACGGCTTCTTGCCACCAGAGCTGAAAGACCTTGATTTATTCAGCTAAGATTGCCCGTGATAAAGCAGCGCCAAGCCGATGAGCGTCTGTTTTTGCAGCAACCGCAATACGTACCGCACTACGGTCTTCCTCCGGCAAAATTTGAGTAGTATCTTTGAAGCCAAAACTTTGCCCAACTCCTGCAAGTTCTCTTACTTCCTTTTCACGCATCAGTCGTTCGGCTACTTCAAATTGCTCGCCAACTGGACACGATACATACAGAAGCGGACTTTCGCCTTCACACCGAACACCAGGAAGCTTTGGGTGGGATACTTTGATACCCAAATTATCCGCCGTTGCTGCATAGAGGTGTTTAGCCACCGCCTCATTATTTCTAAAAAGACTTTGATTGTGTTCGTGAAATGATGCTTCATCTGGCAGCAGTTGCTGGATGCGCTCAAGTTGCCCAATTGCAGGCACAAACCCTCTATTTCTCCTATAAGTGCGTACTGTTCTTAGAAGCTCGGAATTTTTGCTATAGGTCACACCAAGCATCTCTTTGTTATAAGTGTATGATTTTGTCCCGCTTTCTACTACTAGCACCTCATCTTCGTCACTTATTGTCTCACTAAGCGGCAAGCCAGTAGAAAGCGGCAAAGTGTTATCAAGCACAAGTCCCGCTTTTACTTCGCGACATATTCGCAAAATACTTTCTACGTTTAAGACCGGCACTCCAGGACCATTCCCAACAGTTTCTGACACAACTATATCAGGCCGAAAATCAGTAAGCTTCCTTTCTATCTCTTCGCTGTTACTGCTGTCAAAATATACAACTTCTCTACCCAACATCTCCTGCTGTGCAACATATGCTCTTGTTTGCCCATACATACATTTAGCCGCCGCAATCTTTTGCGCTGCCTGACCCCGATACAATTGCAAAGACTCAACAGCACTCACAACAGCCGACATACCACTCACCGAGAGTATCAGTTCATCGGCATCCATACCCGCAAGTTGCGCTGCTTCTGCTTCTAGTTCGGTAAGTAGTCGCCTGCCATCTCGAGGATAAAAATCCGAATC
>CALBGR010000004.1 GCA_937892705.1 uncultured Candidatus Saccharibacteria bacterium
CACAACCGACTTTTTCTTAACAGCGCCATTTGGACTAGCTTCCTTTACAGTAGCAACAATAACATCACCAACACGTGCATAACGACGGCGAGTGCCACCAAGCACGCGAATGCACAAAATTTCTTTTGCGCCACTGTTATCACACACTACTAGGCGAGATTCTTGCTGGATCATACTACACAACCTCGCTTTCTACTTCTGTTTCTACATGCTCAACGCCAGCTTTTTCAATAATGCGATCAAGCTTATAGCGCTTACGAGCACTAAGCGGACGAGTTTCAACAATAGCCACACGATCACCTACATGCGCTTCGTTGTTCTCGTCATGCGCCATAAACTTTTTGTTGACTGTATATTGCTTCCGATAAAGCGGATGAGTTTTACGAGCACGAACAGTCACTACGATAGTCTTATCAGCTTTATCAGATGAAACGGTTCCAATTAGTGTCCTTGCCATTACATCTTCTCCTTTGCGAGCTGTTCGCTCATCACCGTCAGCATCCGTGCAAGGTCTTTGCGCTTTGCACGAATGAGACGTACATTTTGCACCTCACCTGTTACGGCGCGGCGTTTTAGCTCGCTTATTTCTTCGCGTAACGCCGTTGCCTGAGCAGCAAGCTCTTCAGTTGTTAATTTTCGGATATCAGCGATCTTCATACTATGACTCCTCCCGAACCAAGAACTTGGTCTTTACCGGTAGCTTATGAGCAGCTAGACGCATAGCTTCGCGTGCAACAGGCTCAGGTACACCCTGCATTTCAAACATAATTGTGCCTGGTTTTACCTTGGCTACAAAGTATTCAGGACTACCTTTACCGCTGCCCATTTTTACGTCCTGTGGTTTCTTAGTAACCGGCGTATGCGGAAATATACGAATCCAGATCTTACCACCACGCTTGATATGTCGGGTCATAGCCTGTCGAGCTGACTCAATCTGACGTGAAGTAATACGTTCATGTCCTTGAGCTTGCAAAGCATATTGACCAAATGCGATGTAGTTACCCTTTGAGGCAACACCGCTGATGCGGCCTTTGCGAACCTTACGGAATTTTGTACGATTTGGGATTAACATACTACGCTACCTCCCCTTTGTAGATCCATACCTTCACACCGATAATACCGGCAGGTGTCTTTGCTGCTACATTCGCATAGTCAATATCTGCCCGGAGTGTATGGAGTGGAACACTACCTGCTACTTCTTTCTCGCGTCGTGACATTTCAGCACCATTAAGTCGACCCGCTACCTCGATACGCACACCTTTCGCACCAGCGCGCATCGTTGCTGCACTTGCTGATTTGATAGCACGACGGAAACTGATTCGACGCTCAAGCTGGTTCGCGATATTTTCAGCTACCAACTTTGCATACAATTCAGGTTTCTTAATCTCTTCAATATTTACCCGCGTTGGCACACCGTATACTTTCTCGATTGCTGCTTTCAACTCTTGAGCGCCAGCACCACCGCGACCGATAACTACACCTGCTCGAGCAGTAGAAATAGTTACAGTCACAAGATTTGGCGAACGCTCAATATCTACCTTGTTGATAGCACCACGAGCACCAATCTTATCTTGAATAAGCTTGCGTACTGTAAGGTCTTTCTTTAAATAGTCGGCGTATTCGCGCTTATTTGCGAACCACTTGCTGCGCCAGTCTTTATTGACTTGGAGGCGCATTGAAATTGGATTTACTTTCTGTCCCATTATTTTGCCTCCTTCTTTGTTGCTGGCTTCTTTGGTGCCCGGACTTCACCCTCGACAACTACACGGATATGTGAAGTTCGCTTTTGATATGGTAATGCCATACCGCGTGCTGCTGGGCGATATCGCTTCAGGCGTGGGCCAGGAGTAACACTGATTTCTACAATCTTAAGCGTCTCTGGTTTTACATTGTGGTTATGGTCTGCATTTGCCTGTGCGCTTTTGATAGTTTTCAGCACCGGTATTGCAGCGCGACGTGGTGTGTGCTCAAGAATAGTAATTGCATCAGCAACAGTACGACCACGCACCAAAGCAGCAACTACGCCAACCTTGCGCGGACTCATACGGACACCTTTTGCTATTGCTTTCACTGTCATTACTTCTTTCCTTTCGCGAGCTTACCACCATGACCACGGAATTTGCGGGTAGGTGCAAATTCACCAAGCTTATGGCCAACCATATTTTCTGTAATAAATACCGGTACATGCACACGGCCATTATGTACAGCAATCGTTCGACCTACGAATTCTGGTGGAATAGTACTAGCCCGTGCCCATGTTTTGATAATCGTACGATCCTCTGGACCAAGCGCCGCCACTTTCTTAGCGAGCTTCGGATCGACAAATGGTCCTTTTTTCAGTGAACGACTCATATCCTACTACTCCTTACTTCCTCTTCGCCTGATGACGGCTTTTTACAATAAACTTATCAGTTGCTTTACGACGACGCGTCTTGTAACCAAGCGTCTTCTGACCCCAAGGTGTACGAGGTGCCTTTGCCATGCGGTGACGACCACCGTCACCACCACCGTGCGGATGGTCAGCAGCATTCATCACAACGCCGCGAACACTTGGACGTCGACCAAGATGACGGCTTCGACCAGCCTTACCAATCTTGATGTTCTGATGTTGCTCATTACCAACTACACCGATAGTAGCCATACACTCTACGCTAATCATGCGGATTTCACCGCTTGGCATACGCACCTGCGCATACTTACCTTCTTTTGCAGTAAGCTGCGCACTGTTACCAGCTGCACGCGCAATTTGTGCACCTTTGCCAGGATGCAACTCAACCGCATGAATGATACTACCAACTGGAATTGCCTTAATAGGCAAGCGGTTTCCTACCTCAATCGGCGCATCTTCACCGCAGACAAACTTCTGACCGACTGTAACACCTGCAGGTGCTAGCACATAGTGATAGTTATTGTCTTGATCCTTTATGCGTGCAATATGTGCTGAGCGGTTCGGATCGTATTCGATGTGCTCCACTGTCGCTACAGTACCAGCAGGTAACGCAAAGTTTACTAATCGATAAAAACGTCGCGCACCGCCACCGCGATGACGGGTAGTAATGCGACCCTGATTATTTCGGCCACTGCCGCGCTTCTTAGCCACTAATAAAGAACGTAGAGGCTTCTTAGTGGTAATGATGCTCGTATCCTGAGATGTCATACCACGTCGGCCAGGAGTAGTCGGATTGTATACTTTAATCGCCATTATTTCTTCTCCTTCTTTTCAGCCTTCTTTGCCTCTTTTTCAGCTTTCTTTTCAGCCTTTTCAGCAGCCTTTTCCATCTGCTTTGCTAGCTTTTCTTCCTTTTCCTCAGCTTCTTCAATAGCCTCAAAGATTGGCAAACTTTGGCCTTCAGCAAGCGTTACATACGCCTTCTTAATATCAGATTGGTTGCCATTTACTACACGACGACCACCTCTACTAATGGTGCGCTTAGCTTTACCCTTCTGATTCAAAATATTCACACTCTTTACCGTTACCTCATATTGAGCCTCTACTGCTCGAGCAACACTATGCTTGTTTGCATCTTTTGGCACCACAAACACATACGTGTTCGTCTGACTTTGTGCATAGGTCTTTTCGCTCATGCGAGGTTGGAGGATCATGGTCTTGCTCATTACTTCTTACCTCCAAGCCATTCATTAATTACTGCTAATGCATCTTTACTGATAACAATAGTGTCAGAGTTCACAATCGTATATACATGTAAGTTCTTTGCCAGCACCACTTCCAGTTTTGGCACATTGCGACTTGCAAGCTCAAGATTTTCATCTTTTTCATGATTTACAAGCACTGTTCGGCCCGTTACGTCAAGCTTTGCAAGCAACTTAGAAAGTGTTGCTACCTTGCCGTCTTTCACTTCAAATGCATCAATGACACGAATACGATTTTCGTTTGCAGCCAAAGTCAATGCCTGACGTAGCGCTGTGCGCTTCATTGCGGTTGGTACTTTTATGCGGTAGTTTTCCTCGCCAGTTGGGCCAAATACTACACCACCGCCACGCCAGATTGGATTTCGGCTTGAACCAACACGAGCACGACCTGTACCCTTCTGTCGCCAAGGCTTGCGACCACCACCACGCACCATACCGCGTGTCTTTGTAACTGCTAGATTACTGCGACCGTTTGCGAGATATGCAGTATAAGCAAGCTTCAGAAGCTCATGATTTTTTACTTCCACGCCAAAAACAGACTTATCAAGCTTGGCTGCAGTTGTCGCTTTAGCACCAGTCTTTGTATATGTTGCAACTGCCATTACTTAGCCTCCTTTAGGATAACAATCCCTTTGCGTGGACCAGGAACTGCGCCAGTGACACCAATAACACCAAGCTCGGTATCCACCAATGCCACTTTCAAGTTCTTTACGGTCACTTGCTCATTACCCATTTGACCGGCCATTCGCTTACCCTTTAGGACTCTCTGCGGATACATAGAACCAATAGAACCTGGCTTGCGCACATTACCATTGCCGCCATGAGTCTTGCGGCCGCGATGGAAATTGTGACGTTTAATCGTACCAGCAAAGCCTTTACCTTTGCTAATACCGGTTACGTCTACAACGTCGCCAACTGAAAAGACCTCTGGGTTGATATATGCGCCAACCTTGAGGTCTTCAGTAATTTCATCCACGCGGAACTCACGGACAATCTTTGGTGTCTTGCCCGCAGCCTTAAAATGACCTGCCTGTGGTTTCTTTACCTTGTTTGGTTTTGCGTCTTCAAAACCAAGCTGCACAGCTGTATAGCCGTCAGTTTCTTCTGTTTTTACTTGCGTAATAACGCAAGGACTAGCGGAAAGCAAGGTAATAGCCTGCACACTACCATCTTCAGCAATGGTAGAGGTCATGCCAACCTTTCTCGTGATTAATGCTTTCATAGTTACCTCGTTATTTTTTAGCTCCGCCTGCCTGAGTACAGACAGTAAAATGCTTGGATCTGGTGGTTTCTACCTCTGTAAGAGTCGTAGACCTGCCAAATATCCAAGTGCGGAAGATTGATATACCGTTACAGATTAGCACAAAACGTTTACTACTGTCAATACGTTGCTAATTTCACAATAAATACTTGTGTTTTGACTAACCCTATACTTTAATTATAGCACATTTTTATACAATAATCAACTATTGAGTTGTCTCAACAGCCCTAAAGCGAGATAAAGAGTCCAAATGGTGCCCAGAAGCCAATGAGTGCAGCTACAAGCAATACCGCATAATCTATTTTTCGGTCAATATTAAAGTGCTCTTGACTCGCCAATACCATACCTACAATTAGCCCGACTGGTATAGGAAAAATAGTATGATCATTGGAAATCTTCAGCCATAGGGTGCCTAAGATCAGATAAAGCGCCAGCTTGAACGCAAATACACCATCGTACGGATCATTGCTAATAGCCTTTATGGCACTCGTTTGCTTTCGTTTTGTTTTTGTTTTCTTTTTAGCCATTATCTATTAGTTAAGCATAAGCGCATACAATACACAAGGTGATTACCTTTTGGTTATACAGCAACCATCTTTTGCAAATCTGTGTCCACCTCTTCAGAACGCCCTGTTACACCTTCGGTGCCACCTACTTGTACTCGGATCGCCATACCTTCGTACACTGCTCTAATATGGCCGTACTCTGAATTATGCATACCCTGCATATATGCATTCTCCGCGTCAATACACCCCTTCAATTGAGGAACTATAAGCTTGTCTACTTTCCTGCTTGACTTGCGAAGCGCCTCGAAGGCAAAACGCGCTTCACTCAACGTAATATCAAAATATACTTCTTTTGCTGTTTCTGGCTTGCTGCTATCTGCCTTAAATTGCCTTAAGAATGATGTAACGCTGTCACGACGACGAACATCACCGTGTTCTTGGGCATACCGTATCACGTGAGGCAAAATCCGAGGAATAAATTCACATTCTTCAATCCTTACCCCATAATCCACAATTTTGGGGTATTTATCTTCTGAATCGTATACTTCGTATAATAAAGATTTCATAATACAAACGCCCTCTATTATACGACGTTTTATAAGAAAGTAAATTCGTTATGCTTAAAAAGCCCATTGAAAATGTTTCGATGAGCTTTTTTTCACAGCTATCACACGTATCACGTTACATCTTGATTTCGACGTCACAACCAGCAGGAAGACTTAGATTCATCAACGAATCAATAGTCTTTGGTGTTGGGTCGTATACGTCGATCAGCCGCTTGTGTGTACGCATTTCAAACTGTTCACGGCCTTTTTTGTACACATGCGGACTTTTAATAACGGTAAATGTACTGCGTTTTGTTGGAAGTGGAATTGGACCAGCAAGCGTTGCACCAGTGCGTAGTGCAGTATCTACAATCTGTTTCGCTGCTTGGTCAATTACTTTATGATCGTATGCCTTTAGACGAATACGGATACGCTGTTTCGTTTCTTTTGTTGTTTTTTTGGCATCTGCCATAAGGTGATCTTCCTTTCGTTATTATTTGCTGTAACATCTCATGCTCATATGTCATGCGACTTTTAGTCAGCAAACGTTTACATAACCCTATAATTATATTATAGCACACTTTAGCAATTTAATAAAGTACTTTACGGTGAAAGTATCCAAAAACACTATACGGCAAATCGCAGCTTAATAAAAGAAGAACCCTCGCGTTTTGAGGGTTCTTCTTAACAGTTGGTGCAAGATCAATTATTTGATGATCTTGGTTACCACACCAGCACCTACGGTACGGCCACCTTCGCGGATAGCGAAGCGAAGACCCTGATCCATAGCAATTGGTGCAAGCAACTTCACCTTGAAGGTTACCGTATCACCTGGCATAACCATTTCTTTGTCAGCTGGAAGCTCAACTTCACCTGTTACGTCAGTGGTACGAAAGTAGAACTGAGGCTTGTAACCCTTGAAGAATGGAGTATGGCGACCGCCTTCTTCTTTAGTAAGCACGTATACTTCAGCCTCGAATTCAGTATGTGGCGTGATTGAACCTGGTTTAGCAAGCACCTGACCACGCTCAATGTCATCACGCTCAATACCACGAAGCAAGATACCAGCGTTGTCACCAGCCTGACCCTGATCAAGTGTCTTCTTGAAGGCTTCGATACCGGTTACAACAGACTTCTGGGTTTCGCGAATACCAACGATTTCAACTTCGTCGTTCAACTTCACAACGCCCTGATCAATACGACCAGTTGCTACAGTACCACGGCCCTTGATTGAGAACACATCCTCGATAGGCATAAGGAATGGCTTATCAAGATCACGCTTTGGCTCTGGAATGTATTCATCCATAGCCTTTACAAGTTCCATTATTGCATTTTCAGCATCTGCGTCGCCTTCAAGAGCCTTTGTTGCAGAACCTTTGATAATTGGACAATCACGATCGAACTCATTCTTTTCAAGAAGATCACGAACTTCTTCTTCGATAAGCTCAACAAGATCAGGATCTGCAAGGTCCATCTTGTTGAGGAATACAACGATCTTAGGCACACCTACCTGGCGAGCAAGCAATACGTGTTCACGAGTCTGAGGCATAGGACCATCAGCTGCAGAAACAACCAAGATAGCACCGTCAACCTGAGCAGCACCAGTGATCATGTTTTTCACATAGTCAGCGTGACCAGGCATGTCAACGTGTGCATAGTGACGCTTCTCACTTTCATATTCCTGGTGAGAAGTAGCGATGGTGATACCACGAGCCTTCTCTTCTGGAGCGTTGTCGATATCCTCGTAGTTCTTTGGCTTGTTTACATCGCTTGGAAGCTTCTTCGCAAGCACGTGAGTAATAGCTGCAGTTAGTGTTGTTTTACCGTGGTCAACGTGGCCCATAGTACCAACGTTCACATGCGGCTTACTACGGTCAAATGTCTCTGCCATAGATGTTTGTTCTCCTTAATATTAATTGTTTAGCATGAGAATATTAAAACTCACACGAGTTACCAGCATATCTTAACTTATCGCAAGAAGTTTGTAAAGGGTTAGTACAAGAAACTTCTTAAAAACTATTTTGCACTTTTGGCAATAATCGCTTCAGCAACGTTTGGCGGTACGTCAGCATAGTGATCAAGCTCCATGCTTGAGCTTGCGCGACCTTGTGTCATAGAGCGAAGATTGGTGGTGTAACCAAACATTTCACCAAGCGGCACATATGCCGTGATTTCCTTAATGCCGGCTTGCAGGTCTTCCATAGATTCAATACGACCACGCTTGCTGTTTAGGTCACCAATCACATCACCCATGAATTCTTCTGGAGTTACCACCACTACCTTCATGATTGGCTCAAGCAGCACTGGATTTGCTTTCTTGACACCTTCTTGTAGTGCCATAGAAGCAGCAATCTTGAAGGCCATTTCGCTTGAGTCGACTTCGTGGTATGAACCGTCATACAGTTCAGCCTTGATATCAACTACCGGATAGCCAGCAATGACACCGTTGCTCATAGCTTCCCTAATACCGTCTTCAACAGACTTTATGTACTCGCTTGGCACCACGCCACCTTTGATAGAGTTGATAAACTCAAGACCCTTGCCAGGCTCGTTCTGGCTGAGACGAAGCCATACATGACCATACTGACCGCGACCACCAGATTGACGCACAAACTTACCTTCAACTTCAACCGCGTCTTTGCGGATTGTTTCACGATATGCAACCTGTGGCTGACCAACATTAGCATCAACATTAAATTCACGCTTCATCCGGTCAACGATAATTTCCAAGTGCAACTCACCCATACCAGAAATTACAGTCTGGCCAGTTTCTTCGTCAACATTCACACGGAAGGTTGGATCCTCTTCTGCCAAGCGCTGAAGTGCAAGACTCATCTTTTCCTGGTCACTCTTAGTCTTTGGCTCAATCGCAATCGATACTGGCGGTTCAGGGAAGTCGATAGATTCAAGCACGATCGGATTATTCTGGTCGCACAGAGTGTTGCCAGTTGTGGTACCCTTAAGACCCACAATCGCGGCAATATCACCAGCTCTTACTTCGCTCACTTCTTCACGCTTGTCAGCCTGCAAGCGCACAATGCGACCTACACGCTCTTTTTCGCCAGTAGTACTGTTGTACACATAAGAACCAGCTGTTACCTTACCTGAATATACACGGAAGTAAGCAAGTTTACCTACAAATGGGTCTGTCGTGATCTTGAATGCAAGTGCTGCAAATGGTTCAGATTCACTATGCTTTCGCTCGATCTCTTCACCAGTCTTTGGATGTGTACCCCAGTTGCTACTTCGGTCGTTTGGTGCCGGCAGATAGTCGGTTACCAGATCAAGGAGCTTTTCTACAATCACACCACGACCGTCACCACCGGTTACGACATAGAAGCTACCTGAAAGTACAGCAGTACGAATCGCGTGCTTGATCTCATCTTCAGTAAGACCCTCTTCACCAACCTCAAGGTACTTTTCAAGCATAGCCTCATCTTCAGCTACGGCGTTTTCGATCAAGAGGCTGCGGTATTTCTTAGCTTTATCAAGCATGTCTTCAGGGATTTCACCCTCAATCAGCTCGTGGTCAGTATAGTCACTGTAGACATGCTTGATAAAGCTAAGAAATACCGCAGCC
>CALBGR010000005.1 GCA_937892705.1 uncultured Candidatus Saccharibacteria bacterium
GTCACTGTAGGTATAAGCCTTCATATCTACGAGGTCAACAACACCCCGAACACTCTGTTCAAATCCAATTGGCAGATGAATTGGAAACGCCCGCTTTGAAAGGCGGTTATGAATTGAATCAAGTGACTTATAGAAGTCACCACCAGTCTGGTTAATCTTGTTCACAAAACAGATACGAGGCACACCATACTTGTCAGCCTGACGCCACACTGTTTCAGACTGTGATTCCACACCCATCTTACCGTCGAATACCACCACAGCACCATCGAGCACACGAAGGGAGCGTTCAACTTCTACCGTAAAGTCGATGTGTCCTGGAGTGTCGATAATGTTAATCTGATGATCCTTCCAGTAACAGGTTACTGATGCAGCAACAATCGTGATACCACGTTCACGCTCCTGTGCCATCCAGTCGGTTGTAGTCTCACCTTCATGAACTGCACCAATCTTATGCTTTAGCCCTGTACGATACAAAATACCTTCGGTTGTTGTAGTCTTACCCGCATCAATATGAGCAATGATACCCAAGTTGCGGATCTTTTCCATTGGTGTTTTCTTATCTGCCATATAGTTTTACCCTTTAATTCATTTAATGTGTGAACAATGTTCTCTTATATCTGAAACTGCTTTATTTGCTGCCGCGATACCTGCCACTGCAAGTTCAGCAAACCCGATTACAATACCTTCTTTAAAGGGATCGCCTTCTGCTTGTTCGGCAACAAGATTAACTAACCTGTCTTTTAGTATTTCTCTATTTGAAGCAGAACCACCCCCAATATCCATATCTTAACCTCGAGCAAAGTGAGCAAACGCTCGGTTAGCCTCTGCCATCTTGTGGGTATCTTCACGCTTCTTGACTGCAGCACCTTGACCGTTATAAGCGTCAACTAGCTCTGCAGCAATACGATCTTCCATACTCATACCCTTACGCGCACGAGCAGCTTGTACAAACCACATGATAGTCAGATGTGTTTGGCGCTGACCCTTTACTTCAAATGGAATCTGGTAGTTTGCACCACCTACACGACGAGAACGTGTCTCAACATGCGGTTGAATATTCTTAAAAGCTTGCTCCAATACTTCAAGTGGATTATCCACTTTCAATTTATCAGCAGCTTTCTGCATACCGTTGTATACAAGGCGTTCTGCAAGCTGCTTTTTACCATTAAGCATAACTCGATTAATAAGACGCTGTACCACTACGCTGTTGTATAATCGGTCAGGCTGAATATCACGAACGAGAGATTTAGTCTTTTTCCTAGGCATTACTTACTCTCCTTCTTGGCACCATACTTAGAACGACCTTGCTTACGATCTTGTACGCCCTGCAAGTCAAGTGCGCCACGGACAATATGATAGCGCACACCTGGAAGGTCCTTTACACGACCGCCGCGTACTAAAACTACTGCGTGTTCCTGCAAATTGTGACCCTCACCACCGATATACGCCCACACTTCCTGGCCATTACTCAAACGAACACGAGCAACCTTACGAAGCGCAGAATTCGGCTTCTTTGGTGTTTTGGTAGTCACCTTGATACATACACCACGCTTAAATGGTGCATGTTTTTCATAAGTTTTCGTTTTTAGGTTGTTTACCACTTTATGCAAGGCAGGAGACTTGCTAGACCCCTTGGCCTTCTTGCGTGGCTTTCTAATTAATTGATTAATTGTTGGCATCTACACTCCTTTGAGTTTGTAATCTACTGCCATGTGGGAGATATTGTCATGTGCCAACACTGACAATATCTTTCTCCCCACAGCTCGGATTACTTAATTATTTTAAACGTGATTATTTTAGCAGAATTATGCTTTTTCAGCAACTGCTTCTTCTTTCTTTTCGATTGGCTGATAGCCAGTACCTACAGGAATCTTGCGTCCTAAGATCACATTTTCCTTAAGGCCGTACAGACGATCCAAGCGACCGCTTGTTGCAGCACTAATCAGCACGCGGGTGGTATCCTGGAAGCTTGCCGCACTTAAGAATGAATCAGTACTTAAGCTTGCCTTGGTAATACCAAGCAGCAGCTGATTGTAGCTGATTAGTCGCTTACCTTCTTTTGCAAGCCGTTCATTAGCTTCTACAACAGCCATCTTGCTTGCAATATCGCCTGTTACGAATTCACTATCACCAGCATCTTCGATCTGAACGCGGCTGAACATCTGTCGCACGATAATCTCAAGGTGCTTGTCAGCAATGTTTTGACCCTGACCAGCAAAGATCTTGAGAATTTCGTTCATGATGTAGCGCTGGGTTGCTTCTATTCCTTGTAGACGTAGTAGATCCTGAAGATTTACCGAACCATTTGTAAGTTTCTGACCAGCAACCACCTTATCACCGTCCTTCACCAGTAACTGCTTAAAGCCAGGAATCTCATAGCGAACAGCTGCACTTGCAGTCGGTGTAAGGATGATCTGTTTATCAGTCACCTCAACTTTGCCAGCGATTGGAGCAGTCAATGGATTCTTGCCCTCTTCGTTGGCTGCAAGCACATCGCCAATCGCTACTTCGCTGCCATTCTTCACCTGAACAGTGCGGCCTTCGAGGTTCAGCGCGACTTGCTCATCAGCATCAGCAGTTACTTGAACTATGTAGTGCTCGCCTTCTTCCCATGTCCTTACAGTACCGCTGATCTCTGTTAGGTATGCCTGACCCTTTGGCGCACGAGCCTCAAGAAGCTCTTCAACACGGTTCAAACCTTGTGCGGTGTCATCTGCAACAACTGCACCTGAGCGGTGCTTTGAGTCAAGAGACAGCTGTGTACCTGGCTCACCGATACTCTGAGCTGCAATAACACCGATCGGATTATGATCAGCTACCAACTCGCCAGTAGCTGGGTCAATACCATAACTCTTGCGCGGTACACCACGTACGTTTGTTGCACTCAATACGCTGTAGATCTTTACGCTATCAATGCTTTCATCAGCTTCAATAGCTTCAGCAATTTCCTTGGTAATAGCTTCACCGGCCTTTACGTAATCTTTCACATCTTCAGCTGCATAGCGACCTTCAAGCCGAGAAGCATATGATATACCAACATCTTTCGCATCCTCACGCAGCATGCGGAAGCCTGGATCCTGCTCAGCAATATCGCCATCATCAACTGTAAACACATCTTGTGCTACGTCTACCAAACGACGTGTCAAATAACCAGCATCAGCAGTCTTCAGGGCGATATCAATAAGCGCTTTTCGAGTACCACGAGTACCGGTAAAGTATTCAAGCGGATCAAGACCAGCTACATAGCCAGACTTCACTGGCAGCTCAATCGCATTGCCGGTCGCGTCAGAAAGCACACCCAACATACCAACTGAGCTCTTCATCTGACTGATGTTACCGCGAGCACCGGAATTCATAGCGATAGCGGTAGCATTGTCTTTGTTTACCATTTGCTCGGCGAGTAAGTTCTGTACTTGAGTATCTACTTTGGTCCAGTTTTCAACAGTAAGACGAGCACGCTCCTCGTCAGTAATGAACCCTTGTTCATACTGCTGACTAATTTCAGTAGCACGCTTTTCACCTTCTTCGATGAGCTTGTCCATACCTTCAACATCATCAAAGTCGCTCATACCCATTGAAAGACCTGAGAAGGTTGCATAGCTAAAGCCAAGGTCTTTGAGCTTGTCGGCAATTCGTGCAGTTTCAGCTTGACCGTATTTCTGATATACATCAGCCATCACACGCTGCAAGCGCTTCTTGGTCATTGCTTCATTCTGATATGGAAAATCTTCAGGGAAGATTTCGTTAAAGAGCAAGCGACCAACGGTAGTATCGTGCACTTGACCACGGAATGGCACACGAACTCGTGTTTGTAGGGCTACTTTATTTGCATCAAGTGCCATGATCACTTCGTTGATGCTTGAGAATGGCAATGGTTTTGCATCATATCCCGGACGATCATATGTCAGATAATATGCACCAAGCACAATATCCTGTTCAATATGCAGAATTGGCGAACCGTCAGCTGGCTTCAATAAGTTGTTATTTGAAGCCATAATTTCACGCGCTTCTGCCTGTGCTTCATCTGAAAGCGGCAAGTGCACAGCCATTTGGTCACCGTCAAAGTCAGCGTTGAAACCTTTACATACCAATGGATGTAGCTGGATTGCACGACCTTCGATCAATACCGGCTGAAACGCCTGAATTGAGAGACGGTGCAGCGATGGTGCGCGGTTGAGCAGCACGTATTTACCTTTAATAACCTCGTCAAGCGCATCCCATACAGCTGTTTCACCAGCTTCAATCATACGAGTAGCGCTACGAATATTGTGCGCCTGCTCACGTGCAATCAATTCACCAATTACAAATGGCTTAAAGAGTTCAAGCGCCATCATCTTTGGCAGACCACACTGATAAATCTTCAGTTCAGGACCGGCCACAATTACAGAACGGCCAGAGTAGTCGACGCGCTTACCAAGAAGATTCTGACGGAAGCGACCCTGCTTACCTTTCAA
>CALBGR010000006.1 GCA_937892705.1 uncultured Candidatus Saccharibacteria bacterium
TTATCCTTGCGCTGCGTGAAGGTGTATAGATATTTGTAATTTCTATCATACGCCGAGCCGTATCGAGCATTCGCAGGTACTAAAACACGACGATTAATATTATCGTAGTCGAACATTATCTGTTTGCCGTCGCTGACATAACTAAATCGATTACCATCCATCCACGGCATTTTTTTCTGCGGTTCATCGAGTACAAATTTCGTGTCATAGCGATACGCTTGTTCATTTTCTATGTCGTATACATGAATCGCCGTCCTGCTCTGTAGAGCAATATATTGCGCATTCGCTGAGAACGATACATTATTCGGCTGATCTACCCGCAGCGCAAACAAAGATCCCGCTTTTTTATCAGCGCTACGATTAATCTGGATAATAGGATCCTTGTAAATAAATACCCGCTTATCCACTTGCGAACCAACAACAACATACCAATTACCGTCATATCGAGCTGCGTCCAGTAAGTACACATCTGCTGCTGCAATGTCTCTGAGCTTGTACGAACGACCATTGTCATACAGTTTTGCCGTTACTTTTCCTTCCGGCGCATCTTTAGCAGTTACATACACAATGACATTTTTGCCATGTGATTTGAAAGCAGCAACATCAGCAAGCACCCGCTGTGGTTCAGGATTTCTTAAATCAACCTTACTAAGCTCGCCAGTAGTTTTTTGGTGTATGTAATATGTATCTGGCTTTTTATCGAACAGTGTCACATCTACTGTTGCAGCATCTACATTAAGCTCTCGTGATAAGTTATACGAACCCTCCGGCCGCTGACGATCAACTAAAATATATTCTGATTTTTCTGCGCCATCTATGGTGTAGTGTCGCCGGAATAAAGCATGACGATTATTATTCGACCACTCTACGAGCTCCCAGCGAGCAGATCCTGTTGTGCTTGTCAGTAGCTCTTGCGGCACACTAATCTCTCTCGGTATACCGACATCTTTCTGACCACGGGATAGATCATACACATCAAATATTGTTTCTCTTTCACCAGCAAGCTGCACCATAAGCCAGCGCCTATCTGGACTTTGTGTTACCAAACGAGGTTCTGCATCATATTCATGAATAACCTCCTGGCGCAATTCACGCGGAATCAGCAGGGGATACACATAGTGATCAACACTACTGCCGTCTACGGTGATATTTCGGCTCCAATCATGATAACCTTCACGCGTAATTCTGAGCGTGTAATCTCCTGACGCAAGATTAAGCTTAGCATTCGTATTCTCTACACGCTTGTTATTCACATACAGTTCAGCACCCGACGGTTGAGAAGACACAAACACCAGTCCCTTATGCACCAAATCACCCTCGCGGGTTATGCCAAAACCATACGCATAATAAATGAGCGTAGTGGTAGCCAAGATAATAGCAGTAGCTACTAATACATAGCCAACAAATAGCTGTATTGCATGTCTACGTCGTTTTTTGGGGTCGAGAAAATCCATATTCTACAAGCTATATTGTACCTTGGTTTACACAGCGGTTCTAGTATATATTTGCTGTCATAAAACTGTACGTAAAACTTGCAGTCGATACGCACAAGCGGTAAGATAAAAACGATCACACAAGAAAGCTTTAGCGAATTAACGGGGTAACAACGGTACGTGAACAAAAACTATATTATATTGAACGGAAAATATTATGACGCCGTAACGGGCGCTCTTATTAAACCTGTATCAAATCCCTCCCAGGCAACACACACGCGAGTAAGCCAAACTGCCAAAGCCACCCGTCCAGCCACCGCTAAAAGCACTGCAAAAACCACACCGGCTACTACTGCTAAAACTACTGTTAAGAAAGCTACTACCCGTACACACCACGGTGCACCAAAAATCCTAAAAGCCCGCAAACCACAGCAATCTAAGACACTTATGCGCTCTGTGGTCAAAAAGCCGGCACTTACTCAAAAACCACAAGTAAAAAAGGCCTATCCTTTGGCAAAAACAACTTCCGGCATAACAGTAGCACCTAAAAAATCTGTAGCAACTGTAGACCATTCGCGCCTGCAGCGCGCGCAACAAATAAGCAAAAGTACGCATATCAGCCGCTTTACCGAACCTACAAAACCGCTTGTCACCACAAAAGTCAAGCCGCTATCTATTAAACCAGCACCAGCACAACCAGTTGCAGCAACACCAAAAGCCGCAGACGCTAAAACAGTCAAAAACCACGCTAAAGCACCAAAAACGCTTGAAGAGAAAAAAAGAACTTTACTTGAAAACGCCTTAGCAAATGCTAAGAGTCACGAAGAGCCGGCACCAAAAGTTGCCCGAACTTCTCGTTTCAAACGCCGCAAGCTGATTAGCTCACTTGCAGGCATGAGCGCAGTACTGCTCATTGCAGGCTTTGTTGTATATCTCAATAAAGCTTCTGTGGAGTTGCAACTTGCTTCAGTACGAGCAGGTTTTCAGGCCTCTATGCCTACGTACACCCCTGAAGGCTATGAGCGTCAGGCTACCAGAGCCGAAAACAAAACAGTAACTATTAGTTTTGTCTCGCCAATACACAATAGTCAATTCACTATTACCCAAGAAGCATCAAGCTGGGATAGTCAAACCTTGTTTGACAGCATAATCGCTCAAGACAAAGCTACCACCTATCAGACTATTCAAAGCAACGGTCGCACGATATACATTTATGACGACAATAAAGCAGCCTGGGTAGATGGCGGCATACTATACAAAGTAAGTGGTAACGCCAAACTTAAGAGCGATCAAATTGTTTCACTCGCAACCAGCATGTAAATCCTTGTGACTTTACAGTAGAAAGATACTCCTTTTTGTGGCATACTTGCACAGATGAGTAACGTTCGTACACGCTTTGCGCCAAGTCCTACTGGCTTTTTGCACGTTGGCGGTATTCGTACTGCTTTGTTTGCGTGGCTTGTGGCACGACAGGCAGGCGGGCAATTTATTTTACGCATAGAAGACACTGATCAAGCCCGTGAAGTCGTAGGAAGCGCTGAACATATTCAAGAAAGTCTTTTGTGGCTGGGACTGGAGTGGGATGAAGGACCAAACAAACCAGGCAAGCACGGTCCATACTTCCAAAGCCAACGCCTAGCTATTTACAAAAAGTGGGCAGAAAAACTGGTAGCCGAAGGTAAGGCCTATGCAGATCCGTATACACCTGAAGAAGTGCAAGCCTTCCGCGAACAAGCAAAGGCCGAGAAAAGACCATTTTTATACCGCAATCACCGTCCAGAAAATCCGCCTGTATGGGATGGTACCCAGCCGCTGCGGTTTAAATCTGATCCAAAGCCATATACATGGCATGATGAGGTAATGGGCGATCTAAAAGCAGGCCCAGAGGTAATAGATGATTTCATCATCATGAAATCTGACGGTTTTCCAACATATAATTTCGCCCACATTATTGATGACTATGAAATGGGTATTACTCACGTTATTCGCGGACAAGAATTTTTAGCCAGTGTACCGAAATACTTGAATCTTTATGAAGCACTTGGTTTTCCTGTGCCGACACTTGCAACCGTACCGCACATTCTTGCGCCAAGCGGCGGTAAAAAACTCAGCAAACGCGATGGCGCCAAAGACATTTTGGAATACCGCAAGGAAGGGTATTTGCCGGAAGCTATGCGCAATTTCCTCGCAAGTCTCGGCTGGAATGACGGCACCGAACAAGAAGTCTTTACAACCGACGAATTAATCCAAAAATTCAGTCTTGACCGTATACAAAAGAGTGGAGCACGATTCGATGAGCGACGCCTGTTGTGGCTCAATGGTGCGCATATACGTCTGCTGCCGTTAGAGAAGCTGATTAATATGGTTGGTGATACTGCCGACAAACCAAGTTTCTGGCCACCAGAAGCGTTTCAATTCGACGTCAAGTATCGACATAAGGTATTATCCATTGTTCAAGAACGTTTGAAGTTCCTTGCAGAACTACCTGAACTAACCACATATTTCTTTGTTGAACCACCTACAGATATGAGTCTGATTGACGAAAATAAACAACTGAAAAAATTCACCCACAGTGAGCTTGCAGTCCTGCTTACTACTGCCAAATCACGCCTGGAAGCTACTGATTTTAGCGTAGAGGCACTTACAGAAGCACTAAATCAACTACTGGAAGAAACCGGGCAAAAACCAAATGTGCTATTCAATCTTATTCGCATAGCTACTACATGGTCACCAGCTAGCCCAGCCCTTGCCGACACGCTGCACGTACTTGGTAGAGAAAAATCTCTCAGCCGAATTGAAACTGCAATACAAGCGCTACACGCTTAAATTAAATCTAGAATCCAAGCATAAGCGCTGGTACAATAGAGTCTATGATTGACGACTTTGTGCGCCCACCTTCACGCGGCACAGGAAATAAACCAAACAAACCGGCTGATGATGATTTTTTCCCTGATCTATCACAGCCAGCAGCGCAGCCGCAACCAACACCACTAGCTCCATCGCAGTCAACTCAGGAACCTACATTTATCACCCCAGAAGAAGCTGCTCAAAAAGACCTAATTGATGAAACGATCGATCTCAGCAACACAGGTAATGATAACCGGGCGTCTCAGAAATTTTCATTTGACAGCAACAAACCCAAAAAAGAACGAATATGGAAGCGATTCAGCCGCTGGTTCCAAGGGCTGAATAAAAAACAAAAGGCGCTCGTTATTATTGCTGCTTTGCTGCTGCTTAGCGGTATTGGCGGCGGCATATACGCACTTGTTACAAATGATAAGCCAGCTGTTAAGCCTGCAAAAAAATCTAAGCAGCAACCTAAGCCAACTACTGTCGCTTCAAACTTAACCGGCCTTCAGGTAAAGCCGGAAATCAACGAAAAGCCGGTCACCGGTGTTATGATCGAGAACAGCTTAGAAGCCAGACCACAGGCTGGCCTTATTGACGCCGGGGTGGTATTTGAAGCAATTGCCGAAGGTGGTATTACACGTTTTCTTGCCCTATACCAAGATACCGCTCCAGAATCTGTCGGCCCCGTACGATCTGCTCGCCCATATTACATTGATTGGCTACAAGGATTCGACGCAACGTTCGCACATGTCGGCGGCAGCCCTGAAGCACTACAACAAATCCGAAATGAAAACATTAAAGATCTCGACCAAGCATATAATGCAAACTACTACCAAAGAGTGACTGATCGATACGCGCCACATAACGTATTTACTTCTATTCCACAGCTCAATGAGCTAGAAAAATCAAAAGGATACGGCAAGAGTAAATTCCAAAGTTTGCCCCGCAAAAAAGACGCGCCAAGCGCACAACCTAATGCAAGTGTTATCAATCTTGCTATTTCAAGCGCACGATTCAATGTGCAATACAACTATGATGCAGCCAGCAACACATACTTACGCACACTCGGTGGACAGCCGCATGTCGATGCCAACTCATCAAAACAAATTGCTCCAAAAGTTGTTATTGCGATGGTCATGGACTACAGCATAGCGCGTGATGGCGTGCACTCGGTATACAACACTATAGGCAGCGGACAAGTGTATGTCTTTCAAGACGGCACCGTCACCGAAGGCACCTGGCAAAAGACAGACAAAACCAGTCAGATAACCTTTACCGATGTAGCCGGTAATCCGATCAAACTCAACGCTGGACAAACCTGGATTACGACTGTTAATGCAGCAAGAAACATTACCTACCAACCTTAACTACAAACCGCATGGACCATTTACAGCAATTTATAAAACGTGGAAAACTATATGCCTACATTTTGATCGTACTTATCAATTTTGTGCTAATCGCCAGCTGGTGGGTAATAAGTCAAATACTACATCTCCCGTCTCCTGTAGTGTTATCTATTTTATTTATACTCGCCATCGCACTACCGCTCATTGTTGTACCTTTGGTGAGTACTATTTTTGTCCAACCGCTTACATTTGTATGGCAGGCAATTCTTTATATGGCACCGGAAACTACAAGTGTGCCAGCACCAGAACTGCATAAAGTACGCTACGCCCGAGAACTCGTGACCAATTTAGTCAATCACGTGTATCAGCTAGCTGATGCCAGCAAACATGTCGCTAAAACAGTAAATAAAGAAGCCGAAGGTTTGCACAACAACTTCATTGCAAATAGCTTGCCGCTTCCACTCATGGTACTCGACAAACACGAGACTATACTCTTTGCAAATACAGCCATGTTGCATTACTTGGGACAAAGCGAAGAAGATGTCGTGAATCAAAGCGTGTATTCGCATTTAGATCTATCATTCGAAACAGACGACACACTTGATACGTGGCTAAAACACGCAAAAAGCAAACATGTCGCAACAAGCAAAACCTGGGAACGAGTACGCCTTACCATCCGAGGAGACAAGCCCACTATTAAACTGCTCGATCTTGTGGCGTACTACAACAAATCCAATCCTGCCGGCTATGAAACAATGCTGGTGTGTTTTGACCGCACCAAAACGTATGCACAAGACGAACAAGCAATCAATTTTGTGGCACTAGCCGTACACGAGCTCCGCACACCGCTCACGATGCTGCGCGGCTATATTGAAGCCTTGGACGAAGAGCTCAAAGGCAAGCTCAACGATGAACTAAGCGGCTTTCTACAAAAAACCCAAGTTGCAGCAGGTCAGCTGGCTACCTTTGTAAACAACATCTTAAACGTAGCCCGTATTGAAGATGATCATATGGTACTGAAGCTACAAAAAGAAAATTGGCAAGAAGTACTCAACACTGCTATTAATGAACTGCGGCCCCGCGCCCAGGTACGCGGTATTGACCTGAAACTCAACATTGCCGACGACCTGCCTGAAGTGGGCGCCGATCGCGTTAGCTTGTATGAAGTTATCAGCAACCTTATTGACAATGCGATCAAATACAGCGGCCAAGGCAAAGAAATTATTGTCTCTGCCAAACTTTCCAAAGATGGACTCGTTGAAACCACAATAGAAGACCATGGCGTCGGAATTCCTGCGAGCGCTATACCGCGTGTTTTTGACAAGTTTTACCGCGACCACCACAACCGTTCACAAATCGGCGGCTCAGGACTAGGGTTATACTTATGCAAAACAATCATTAAAGCTCACGGCGGCAACATATGGGTACACTCCAAAGAAGGTGAGGGAAGCACATTTGGCTTCACCTTGCTACCATACAGCGAACTTGCAGATGAACTGAAGAACGAGGATAATGAAGGCATTGTCCGAAACGCCCACGGCTGGATAAAAAACCATTCACTGTATCGGGGATAACTATGGAAGACGCGTCAAATACCCAAACCAGTAAGAAAATCCTGTGTATCGAAGATGAGCTGTTTATCGGCGAACTTTATAGCCGCGCGCTTAAAAAAGCAGGGTACGACGTCACGGTAGAACCCGACGGACAAAAGGGCCTAGAGCTAGCCCAAACCAATCAATTCGATATTATTTTGCTTGATCTCATGATCCCAACCATTACTGGTATTGACGTATTGCATCAGCTGCGCGACAAAAATAAAACACCCGAGCTGAAAGCGAAAATTATCATTACAACCAATCTCGAACAACGCGAAGAAGTAAAAGCCGATATCGAACACCAAGCTGACGGCTATATTGTCAAAGCTAACATTACGCCTCGCGAGCTCGTCGACTTCTTAAACAACATCCAATAAGCAGAGTATGACAACCTGTTGCAACTAATGATATGATTGAATGCAACAAATTAAGCGACAGGGGACTGTGATGTTGGGAAAAGACAAGTTCTTTGAAGTACACCGAAATCAGGGAATTGCTTTGACATATGATGATGTGCGTCTGATAACCGGTCCAAGTGATTATTCTCCGAGCGAAATTGATATAACGAGTCACTTTTCTCGTAATGTCGAATTAAAAGTCCCTATTGTCAGCGCTGCAATGGACACAGTAACCGAGTCGAAAATGGCCATAGCTATGGCCAAATTAGGCGGTTTGGGGGTAATTCATGCCGGACTTTCTATTGAAGAGCAACGCAGAGAAGTAAGAAGAACTAAATTACATTTAAACGGCATCGTCGAAAAACCTGTCACCATATCGCCTGATATTCAGCTTCGTGAAGTAGAAACAATGAGAAAACAAAACGATTTCGATTTCCGAACCTTTCCAGTTGTCAATAATGAAGGGAAGTTTATAGGTATACTTACCGGCAAAGACGTTGAGTATGCCGAAGACTATTCGAAAACAGTTGCCGAAGCGATGACACCCGCTACAGAGGTTATAACCATCTCAGCCCGTCACAAATACGATATCCAGGCAATTTATGATCTAATGCGTCAGCACAAAATCAGCACACTGCCTGTATTAAATGAAAATGGAGAAGTTGCCAGCATGTTTGTATTTTCCGACGTCAAGCGCGTTATTGCCGGCAACCCCGACCAATATAATCTAGACGAAAACGGCCGCCTCCGAGTTGCTGCGGCAGTACCAACAGGCGAAGACGGTCTTGCTCGTATCGAAGCCATGCACAAATACTTAGATGTGGTTGTGTTTGACAGCGCACAAGGAGACTCCAAATACGCTCGCCAAAGTCTGCGTGATGCACGAAAGCTGCTCGATAGCATGCGCTCAAGTATCCGGGAAGCAAAGGATGCATTTAATGACATTGATATCGTTGTTGGCAATATATCATCACCACAAAGTGTGCGTGAGCTTGTAATCGATGAAGTAGACGGCATAAAAGTCGGACAAGGCCCTGGCTCTATCTGCACCACGCGTTCTGAAACCGGTATTGGTATGCCGCAGGTAACAGCCGTATATGAAATTGCGAGAGAAGCTGAAAAAGTAGCCTACGAAGAAAATCGAAAACCAATACCAATCTGTGCAGACGGAGGCATTACAAATCGTGGCGACATATCAATTGCTATTGCTGCAGGCGCACACTCGGTTATGATTGGCAGCAAACTTGCCGGAACCGACGAAGCGCCCGGCAAAGTAATATATGATAGCGGAAGACAGGTGAAAAAATACCGCGGAATGGGCTCGCCAAGTGCTATACGTGACAGCGCTGCATCACGCAAACGATACGATATCGAAGAATCTGGCGTTATGCTTGCAGAAGGCGTGGAAGCAATCATTCCTTATGTCGGCTCCGTAGCAACAGTAGTTGCCTTGCAGGCACAAGCGTTGCGAAAAAGCATGTCCTACTGTGGCGCACCAAACATAGAACATCATCGAAAACACACTCCATTCGTACGAATCACTGATAAGGGGTTGCGGGAGTCACACCCTCACGATGTATACGTACAATAAATAGCGGTACTCGATTGGCAGCTATACCACCAAGCTCCACGAGGTATTGATTAATTACTAGAATAATGTTATAATATAAAAATAGGGTTGTGTCTCTTTTAAGAAAAGATTTATAAAAACTTAAGAATTGTATTGACAGACATTAGTTGGTCGGGACTATACTAATAGTTAGCCATGTGTGGGCTTTTGGGACTTCCAAATTCCTCCACACAGACTTTACAAGATTTCATAAGATTTTAGGGTAGCATACACACTGATCAAACGATTAAGCGTCCCTGCGAATCCCTTTAGAACTCATGTTTTGTGAAGCAGTATCTGTAGGCACGGTCAGATAGCTGTAATTCATAAAACATTCTTTTATCAAAAGCCGTCCACCGAAGTAAATAAGCTATCGGTTTCTCTTTGATGTATCAACATTTAATAAAACAGCACACCTCTTAGATGCTGTATGGGAGGCTGTATCTTATGGAATCGTATTTCTTTAACAAAGAAGTCATCATAGACGCCGTATACTTCAAACACCAAAACAACCGTCTAAAAAGCTACCCAAAACACATGATTGTAGACGGCCAGGGCGTCACCTTCAAAACCGGCCTTGAGCGCTTGGCACAAGAAGGCAAGCGTGCCGCTCGCTTATTTGAAATGACTGATGGCCGTTTGCGCTATCGTCTAAAACTCGATCAAGAAACCAGAACCTGGAAACTCTTACGTGTTGCCGAGGTAACGAGATAGCCGCAATGGAAGACGCCATAACCTATGAACCAATAGACGGCAGCAGCGTCAGTGTACATACCGGCTTTCCGAACGCCGCTGATGATTCACGCTTACAAGCGCTCAGTTTAGATACATTACTCATACCGCATCCTAGCAGTACGTTCCACTTTCGCATCAGCGGCACACAGTGGCAAAACATCGGTATTTTTGATGGGGACATCGCGCTTGTGGACCGCGCTCTACAACCTCAAAGCAACGATATCGTTGCGTGGGTGCAGCACGGCGAATTTGCGCTCAGCTTTTATCATCGCGTACCGAAACATGCCGCCATCTGGGGTGTCGTTACCGCCACCATCCATCAATTTAGAAAGTAAATATCATCTATAGCCATGAAGCATGCTCATGTTAACTCTGACAATACCAAGCAAGACATTTTGAGAAAGTTCAGCGAAGTGCAGCTGAAATATCCTAAGAACATTTCACGCAAAACGCCTCCTCAAGATGCCTTGCTTGGTGCTGGCATGATGCGAGTTTTTGCACTGATTGACTGCAATAACTTCTTCGTCAGCTGCGAACGACTATTCCGCCCCGACCTCGCCAATAAACCTGTCGTAGTGCTCAGCAGCAATGACGGCTGCGTTGTTGCCCGCAGCAACGAAGCCAAAGCACTGGGTATTCCTATGGGCGCACCAGTGTTCAAATTTAAAGAGATTTTTAACCAACAGCACGTCACCGCATTTTCCGGCAATTTCGAACTGTACGGCAACATTTCACGCCGTATTATCAATACTTTAAGCAGTATCACACCGTATATTGAAGTTTATTCCATCGATGAATCATTCTTAGATATTTCTTCGCTGTCTATCACCAATTATCGAAAGTGGGCGCTTACGGTACGGGCACAAATACTACAGGAAATCGGTATACCTGTATCCATCGGTGTCGCACCAACAAAAACACTCGCCAAACTTGCCAGTATCATCGCAAAGCAACAACCAATTCACCAAGGCGTATTTAGTTTTATAGACATTACTCAACAGGCCAGAGAAGCCGCTCTTGCATCAGTAGACATTCAAGATGTATGGGGTGTCGGTTGGCGACTCGCTCCACGTCTCAAAGCAGCAGGTGTTCATACCGCACTCCAACTATCCCGCATGAGACCGAAACGTGCTCAACAACTGATGAGCATCACCGGTCGGCAAATGATTGCCGAACTCAATGGTATAAGCTGTTTTCCGCTTGAGCGCACCCATAAAGTACAAAAAAGCATTATGCGCGGTCGTACATTCGGCGAAGATACAAACCTACCGCATGTGATTGAAGCCGCAATCGCCAACATGGCAACACGTGCAGCATACCGACTCAGGGAACAGTCTCAACTCGCCTGGCGCGCAGGACTGTGCCTGGAAACTAACCGCCACAAACCAGGCTACAAACGCTGGTATCAGGAAGTCCGCTTTACAGCACCCACCCAAGACACTGGTCACATTATCGCCACGCTCACTAAAGCTTTCTCTAAAATACACAAGCCCGGCAGACTGTATCACCGTCTAAACGTGTACCTCTACGATCTTGTACCTGCTCAAAACCTCCAGACAGATTTATTAGGCATTATAAACATACAAAATTACCATATGTCACACCGGCGTATGAAAGCATTTGATGCTATAAACCACCGATTCGGCCGCAGACATATTCGTTATGCCGCCGAGGATTTAAGCCGCTCCTGGCAACCACGCCGCAGCCGCAGCTCACCGCGCTATGTGAGCCACTGGGATGAGCTACCGACCGTGCGCATAGTACAATAAGAACAGTGAAACTTCATATTATCACCATCGGAAAACCAAAATTAGACTATGCCGTAAGCGGCTGGGACGACTATTTCAGTCGTCTGAAACGTTTTCACGATGTTAAAGCTACTCATATTGCTGATAAATTTGCCTATGACAGCAGCAAAATTTTAGAGGTAGCAGGAAATAGCTATAAAGTTACACTGGAAATTTCCGGCAAGCAGTTTACCAGCCCAGAACTCGCAGATTTTTTAAAAAAGCAAGAACTATCAGCCAGAGAAATAAGCTTTATTATTGGTGGTCCTGAAGGTCTACCAAAGGAAGTTATTGCTACAGCCGATTTTCAGTGGAGTCTTGGCAAACTCACACTTCCGCACGATCTTGCTATGATAACACTCCTTGAAGCACTATATCGAGCAAGCACCATCAATGCTGGCTTACCATATCACAAATAAAAAACCGCCCATACAAGCGGCGGCTTACTATTCTTGAGATTGAGAGAAGTGGAGGTGGCAAACTGTGGACTGTTTTTGGTAGGTGAGGGGGTCGCCGCGAAAGCAGCTGTGTATAAAAACACATACTCGCAAACGCGGCGACCCACTACTCAACCTCAATCAACACAGCGTGTTGCTTGCGCGACAGTACGCAACGTGATGGGGTAGAGGATTATGCGGTTGTCAATGAACGTAACTCTCCCGGAACGTCCTCTGTGCCTCTGCTGCACCCCCTGATTTCACGGGCCGTCACGCTGACGCACTAAGCGCCACCTCCTTTTTGTTGTGATGTGTGAAATGTGTCCAGCTTTTCTTCGCTCCTGCGTATTATGTGCCTCTGCTTCAGGCCTCCCAAGCGAAGCAAGACTGGACTCGACATTCCGTGGATGACACACTCCCTCCTCGGAATGTTGAAAGGTATATTACAAATATTATTACAAAAAGTCAATAGTATTTTATAGAAAAATAAACGCTCTATCAATACGCTTGTGGTTATTGACGTTACGCATAGATTTGCTATAAATAGGTATTGTAAACGGGAAAAACAAAAATGAAATACAATTGGGATTACGAAGTCGACTTTTTAGTAGCAGGTACAGGTGCTGCAGGGTTGTCTGCTGCAATTACCGCCAAAGTAAATGGTCTTGATACATTGCTTGTCGAAAGCGAAGATCGATGGGGCGGTACCACCTGTATCTCTGGAGGTGGACTTTGGATGCCCAATAACCCACTCATGTATCGCGATGGCGATCAAGACTCTATCGAAGAAGCGCTCGCCTACATGGAAGCAACTATCGGCGACGAAGGCCCACACACCAGCCGCGAACGTAAACTCGCATTTCTGACTGCAATCCCAAATTTCGTTGAAATGATGGAAGAACTTGGCGTAGAGTGGGTACGCGCCAAAGATTACCCTGATTATTATCCAGACCTTCCAGGCGGAAAAATTGGTCGCGGTATCGAAGTAAAACCATTTAACGTACGCAAACTCAAAGGTTTTCAGAAAAAATCACGTATCGATCAAGGCATTCCTGCGCCGGTAAAGACTGATGATGTGTGGCTGCTTGGTCGCGCCTGGTCTACGCCTGATGGCTTCTGGCGAGGTACTCGTTTTGTATTTCGTACCCTAAAAGGCTTAGTGCTTGGACGCCGGGAATACGGTATGGGTCCAGCGCTCGCTTGTACACTTATGTACATCGCTCTCAAACATGACATTCCCGTATGGCTCAAATCGCCAATTACAAAGGTAATCATCGAAGACGGGCGAGTTATTGGCGCTATCGTGAATAAAGAGGGCAAAGATGTATATATCCGCACACTCCGCGGTATCATGCTGGGAGCAGGCGGTTTTGCCCGAAACAAAGAGTGGCGCAAGAAATACCAAGGTATCGAAGGCTGGACTGCAGCACCAGAAGGACAGATGGGTACCGGTATTCAGGTCGGTATCGACGCTGGCGGAGATATTGCAATGATGGATGATGCTTGGTGGGGTGCTGGCGTAAAACTTGGCCCAGATAAAAACACGTTTGTACTTGGTGAGCGCTCATTCCCATACAGCATCGTAGTTGACCAAAAAGGAAACCGCTACTTAAACGAGTCTGAATCATATGTCGATTTCGGTCATCACATGCTGGAACATAACAAAAAGGCACCCGCAATCCCATCATGGCTCATTACCGAAAAACGCCACAGCAAACGCTATCTCAACACTTTCACACTAACTGCCCGCAAACAGCTTATTAAAAATGGCGATTTCGTTATTGCTGATACTCTTGAAGAACTTGCCGATAAGATTGGCCTCGATAAAGAAACTTTCCTTAGCACCGTTGAACGCTTTAACGAATTCGCACGAACCGGTGTAGATCGAGATTATCAACGCGGACGCACCAAATATGATCGCTACTATGGCGATCCGACTGTCAAGCCAAATCCAAATCTTGGACCACTCGAAAAAGGCCCATTCCATGCCTTCAAAATTTACCCAGGCGACCTTGGCACAAAGGGCGGCTTAATAACCGACGAACATGCACGAGTACTGCGCAAAGACGGTTCAGTTATTGAAGGCTTGTATGCAGCAGGCAACAACACCGCATCTGTTATGGGCCGCACCTATCCAGGACCAGGCAGCACTATCGGACCTGCATCTATCTTTGGTTACCTCGGCGCACTCCACGCTGCCCAGCAAGATCAAAACCCAATCAATCGCCAAGGGGAAGAAGAAAATAGGAAGCCTGCAACCAGTAAAAAGCCTGTAGAAACTAGAGAGCCCGTAGGTGTATAAACTAAAAGGATAGTTTACAAAACAGGTATCGCTTTAACGGTACCTGTTTTGGTAATGTCACGGGGGAGCATTACATATAATCTTGTGGCATGTTTGGAGCAAGCTCCTGTTGCGCGACCTCGATTATCGAACTCCCTCGCTTTGCTTGGTATCGGGGTTCGCTTCCGCCGGGAAACATGAAGAAAAAGAAAGAAAAAGAGACCATCCACAAGGATGATCTCTTTTTCTGGTGACCTCACGGGGAATCGAACCCCGATTGCCAGGCTGAGAACCTGGTGTCCTAGCCGTTAGACGATGAGGCCAGCGCTCTAGCTTAAGATTTCACAGCGAAACTATAGTACCACATCTGTTATAAAACGTCTAGAAGAATAAGTAGACGATTGCTTTATCAGCTATAACTCATCATAATAAGTATAAGCTTTATGGAACAACAGACTATTATCATTGGTGGGATTGCAATAGTCATATGTTTGCTTGTTGTTGTTCTTATTGTGCGGGTTATTCGCGCCAATCTAAAACAAAGACCAGTGAATAATGCAAAGCTGCTTGCAAACCTTCGTGACGAAAAACTAAAATCTGAAATTATTCTTAACACTATCGAAGATGGGGTAGTGCTGCTCGATGAACAAAAAACAATCCAGCTGTTTAACCCCGGAGCCAGCCATATCACTGGTTGGAGCCCCGAGGAAGCACGAGAGCTTGATTTTCGCTCGATCATAAAACTTGTTAATGACAAAGACGAACCCTACGACGACAAGCAAAATCCTTTTATTAGAGCCTATAAAGAAGCAACAACCATACGCGACAATAAAGCAACGTTGGTAACCAGAGGCAATAAACGTGTACCACTCAGCCTGAGCGTCTCTCCGCTGCTAGATGACAAAGGACAAGTACGCGCAGTAGTAGCTGTGTTTCGAGACGTCAGTCAGGAGCGTAAACAAGAACAGCAGCGCGCAGAATTTATCAGTACCGCCAGTCATGAGATGCGCACACCCGTTGCAGCTATTGAAGGTTACTTGGCGCTTGCACTCAATGATCGTGTCAGCACCATTGATACGCGCGCCCGAAGCTATCTAGAGAAAGCACATAGCGCAACAAAACACCTCGGTCAGCTATTTCAGGACCTGCTGACAAGCGCTAAAGCCGAAGACGGACGCCTAACCAGCCATCCTGAAGTTGTGGAAATGGGTTCTTTTTTAGAGCAGCTTGCCCAAGATTTGCGGTTTGCCGCTGAAAAGAAAAATCTACCGGTTGAACTTGTTATAGGATCTCAAACCACTGGCGCAGTGGGCGGCGGCAGTATGGTCAAAACCGTTCGGCCGCTGTATTACACATATGTTGATCCTGATCGTATGAGGGAAGTGATAACCAACCTGTTTGATAATGCAGTCAAATACACCACCGAAGGAAAAATATCTCTAGGCATTACCGGCAATAACGATATCGTGCAGCTATACGTAAGAGATACCGGTGCAGGTATCCCACGCGAAGACATTAAACACCTGTTTCAAAAATTCTACCGTGTCGACAACTCAGCTACCCGTACTGTAGGCGGTACTGGCTTGGGACTTTTTATTTGCCGTAAAATCGTGGAAATGTACAACGGCAAAATCTGGGTAGAGAGTGATTTGGGCAAGGGCAGTACTTTTTACATAAACCTACCGCGCTTGTCTGCTCAAGAAGTTGCCAAGATTCAAAAAACAGCTACTCACGATACAAAGAAAGCATAAACAGTTTTATGGTACAATAGGCGTAAAGTTAAATAAGGTAAAACAGGATATCAAATCTATGACAAAAGTGCTGTTGGTCGAAGACGATAATAATCTACGAGAAATTTATGAAGCGCGCCTTGCGGCTGAAGGGTACGAAATATCAACTGCTAAAGATGGTGAAGATGCTCTCGCCGTTGCCAAAAAGGTCAAACCAGACCTTATTATTTCAGATGTTATGATGCCGCGTATTAGCGGTTTTGAAATGCTTGATATTTTACGAAATACCGAAGGCTTAAAGCATACCAAAATTATTATGCTCACCGCACTTGGGCAGGCCGAAGACAAATCTCGTGCAGACAGTCTTGGCGCAGACCGTTACCTCGTAAAATCACAGGTTACTCTAGAAGACATCGTAAAAGCAGCACAAGAATTACTTGATCCGGATGCCGAAACTACAACCGCAGACAATACTGGAGTTGTTTCCGAACCGGCACCAGCTGCCGCACCACAGCCAACACCTGATACTGCTAATCCCGCTCCGGCTACTCAGCCCGAAACACCACCTATGCCAACGCCTATAACTACCGAAACCGAACAGCAACCGGCTCCTGCTCCAGCACAACCAGCCCCGGCAACACCGGTTAATCCAGCTATACAACCAACACCAGTTGCAACACCACCTGAAAACACAAACGAAGATAAGTCTGAGCCTTTAATTCAAATGCCACCACAACCTGTAGACGCTGCTGCAGCCACTGTTGACCAGGCACAATCAACTTCTCAAGAAAACGCAACTGTCACACAGCAAATACAAAATTTCGTAAACACAGTTCCTGCCAGTCCCGCTCCAGCTGCTCAGTCTGAAACCGCAACCACTCCTCCTGCTGAATCTGAAGCCAGCACCAGCGACAACGACGCTGTGATTCAAGCAGCCATAGATAACTTGTCAGATACTACAGCAAGCGCTCAATCAACAGCACCAACAGCCCAAGAACCAACTACCCAGCCTGAAACATCAGCAGACACTGCGACAGACACAGCAAACGAGCAACCATCTACAGCAAGCACATCAAAAATCAGCGGCGAAAAAGTAATTCAGCCAATTAATGACTTGAGTCAGGACAAAAACGATATCCAAACTCTGCTTGCCCAAGAGCAAATGAAAGAAAGTCAGGCCGCTGCCACAGCAGGCACACCAGTTGTCGGTGGCGGGGAAGCTGAAAGTACAGGACAAAATCAACCTACGCCAAGTAACGCCGGGCCAGCACATCCGCCAGGCGGCGTATTTATGCCAAATGAAAACGGCAGCGCCAACGAAAACGCTCTTTAGTTTAGACAATTACTGATATGCTGTAGCTATGCGGATTAATAAATTTGTTGCTCTATCTACAGGCATGGGTAGACGTGCCGCTGATGCCGCTATTGAAGCGGGCAGAGTACGTATCAACAACAAGCAGTCGGCAATTGGACAAACAGTGACACCCACCGACACTGTTACACTTGACGGCAATGTAATTATGCTACCTACGTCCTACACCACGATTATACTCTACAAACCCGTAGGATACGTTTGTTCACGGAACGGACAAGGAAGCAAAACAGTATACGACCTGCTACCCAAGCAACTCCACAGCCTCAAACCAGTAGGGCGACTTGACAAAGACTCTTCTGGACTCTTGCTCATGACCAATGACGGGAATTTGGCACACGAATTAACTCATCCAAGCCACCATAAAACAAAAATCTATGATATTAAACTTGATAAACCACTCATGCCGCTTCACAGACAAATGATCAGCGACTACGGCATCACTCTCGAAGACGGTCTCAGCAAACTACAGCTTGAACGTCTGCAAGACGGCAACGAAACAAGCTGGCGCGTCGCCATGCACGAAGGACGCAACCGCCAAATCCGCCGTACATTTGCAGCCCTTGGCTATACCGTTAAAAAACTCCATCGTATCCAATTCGGCACGTATTTATTGAACGACCTCAAGCCAGGCGAGTTTCAATATGTACCCTAATCTCCCGAAATTCCCGACCAAAGCCGTACGAACTTATTACCTTCAGGCTTTTCACCGACCGCTGCAAGTACCGCAATACCACCCGCTTCCATATGTTGATAAGACAGATTTTGAAATGTCTGTGCGATAAATATAGGGTTTGCTACAACTACCATACTTTTATCAAGCGAATCATTTACAGGCTCTACGGCCGCTTTACCTAACTTAGCGTAAGCATAAAGTTCTTGCTTCCGACGGCCCTCAATAGGTACCACTATAGGTTCTGTATGCACATACTGCGTCGCAGTGCCAATCTCCCGAAACGACCCTGCAAGCATATCCATACTTACATCCAGACTCTTATTACCTTCTCTTGTTATATCTGGAACCATCATTCTAATATCTACCGGCTCAGCCGCTTTAATAATACTGCTGTCTTTTAACATTCTTGCAATTCGCATCGCAGTACCAGCACGTAATTGCTCACTTGGTTTGTAGCCAAAATCACCGACAATTGCAATTTTACCGATATTATCACTCAGTGCCTGCTGGTCAACAGTAATCTGCTCTTTGCCAAGCCACCGATGCACACGCTGAAACAGTGATGTCCGCCCGCTATTCTCTGTAACAGCTTGTTGCTTTGCATCCTCTAAAATATTACGCGATAGCTCCATGCACACCTCCTTTTGTTATTTAAAAAATGCGGCAAAAAGCCACATTGCTCTATAGTAATAAGATTGAATTTCTGCCGTCTGTAGCATCTTTTACTAAAAAAGTGTGACCTTATGAGCACAAATAATTATCAGCATACTATTTACAATAAATTGTCAATATTTCCTATCTGTTGTACAATATACTAAATGAGTAAAAAAGTTCCTATTGTCGCGATTGTAGGCCGGGCAAATGTTGGAAAGTCCAGCCTTTTTAATGCTGTTTTGGAACGCAGAGAAGCCATTGTAGCCCGCGAAGCTGGCACCACACGTGACAGCATTATGGCCAAAGCAGAGTGGGGCGATCACCAATTTTGGCTGGTAGATACTGCTGGTATGAAAGATGCCGAAGATGAGTTTGAGTTCACTATTCAGGAACAAATCCAACAAGCAGCTGACAGCGCCGACATTATATGGGTAGTTGTCGAATCACACGTTGCAATCACCGAGGAAGATCGCAAAGTAGCCAAAATAGCACTCAGAAGCAAAAAGCCCGTATTTCTCGTACTAAACAAAATTGACAAACTCCGCGGTGAAAGCGCACCATTTGAACGTCTTGGTATTAAGCGCATTTTCCCCACCAGTACCACACAGCACCGCGGCATAGAAGCCTTGCTCGATGCCACCATCAGCGCAATCCCAAAGGCCACCATCCACGAAGATGATGACCGCATCCGTATAGCGCTGCTTGGCCGCCCGAATGTAGGAAAATCATATCTCTTTAATACCTTGGCTAAGAAACAGCAGGCTATTGTAGCCGATCGTGCTGGTACCACGCGTGACATTAACCGTACCATCGTACGTTATAAAGGTCGAGAGATTGAACTTATGGATACCGCCGGTATTCGACGAGCCGGCAAAATCGAACGAGGTATTGAACACTTCAGTGTACTGCGTAGCCTTGCAGCCATCGAGCAAGCCGACATCTGTCTGCTATTGATCGATGTCAATGAACTTGGCGTACAGCTTGATCAAAAAATCGCCGGTATGATCAAAGAAGCAGGCAAGGGCCTTATTATCGTAGTAAGTAAATGGGACATCGCCGAAGGCAAAGACGCCTACACACGCGATACACTGGCACCACGTATTGCCGACACATTTAGTTTTGTGCCATGGGCACCCCTGATTTTTACTAGTGCTGTAACTGGTAAAAATGTAGCACAAATTTTCGAGCTTGCGCTTGAAATCGCCGAGCGCCGCACACAGCGCATAGCCACAAAAGATCTCAACCGTTGGCTGCAAACTGTCATCCACGAACACCCGCCAGCCGGTCTCAAAAATCACCAGCCAAAACTCAACTACATGGTGCAAGAAACCGATAATCCTACCCCGGCATTCAAAATATTTGGTAGCCAAACTAAGTTTTTGCACTGGAGCTACAAACGCTACTTAGAGCGAAATCTGCGTGAGCAGTATGACTTCACTGGTACACCAGTGCAGCTATGGTTCATCGAAAAACATATTCCACATAAACACCAGCATAGCCCCACCAAAGCACCTCGTCAGAAGTAACTACATTTATCTGATAGGCTGATTGACTTTTTATATATTTTTTGATATAATATAAATTATTCTCGTACCTTTCCAGTCAAAAGTGAGGAGGTAGTTTTGACAAAAGCTCTAGAGAGAGGATTTATTGATCCCTCAGCGTCTGTAGATCCAACAGCCGAAGTCCACGCGACTGCTCGGGTCTATGAACGCGTAATTATCGACAGAGGCTCCAAAATCGGACCTGGCTCTGTAATCAAGCCCAGATCCACAATCAGCGCGAATGTCGATATCGGCTCGGACGTCGTGATCGGTGAGGGTGCCAAGATCGGTGAGGGCGCCAGGATCGGCTCGGACGTCGGGATCGACCCGAACGTCGTGATCGGTGAGTATGTCGTGATCGACAGAGGTGTCGTGATCGGTGAGGACGCCAGGATCGGTAAGGATGCCAACATCGGCCCGGACGTCGTGATCCGCGACGGTGCCAAGATCGGCCCGAACGTCGTGATCGGCGACGGTGCCAGAATTGGCGAATGGGTCAGGATCGGCGAAGGCGTCACCATCCCTGCCGGAGCAGTCATTCCGCCAAAAGCAGTTATCTATACGGAAGAAGACATCCTTCCGGAGTGGGTATCGACTCCAGCCTAGCATCCACCTCTAAGGTGTACGAGAATACCCCGTTTTAGTCTCTGGTTTTTGCACTATAGGTGCGAAGGATAAGAAAGACTAGGCGGGGTATTTTCATTTGGCTTAATACACCCTACACACAACTTGCGTACCATTACAGCTTAGTACATACTAGGCTATTATGGCGTTACTGACGAAACGGCCGATTACAGAAACGGTGTCGCCGCTATTTACATTTAGCGCCAGTAAAACCATGCTCATTGTCGGACTTGGAAACATAGGCGCAGAATACGACGGCACACGACACAATATCGGCTTTGCATGCATAGATAGATTTGCCGAAGAGCACAGTTTTGATCCCTGGGTACATAAAAAAGACCTAAAAAGCTTTATTACCCAACACACACTTGGCGATACCAGAGTTATTCTTGCCAAACCGACAACGTATATGAATCTCAGCGGTGAAGCCGTCCAAGCGGTTGCATCGTTTTATAAAATAGGTATTGATCATATAATCATCGTCGCAGACGAGCTGGATATTCCGTTTGGGCAAATCCGCATGCGGATTGGCGGCGGCGCAGCAGGACACAATGGTGTAAAATCGGTTATCCAGCATATTGGCGAAAACTTTGGCCGTGTACGTATTGGCATTGGCCCGAAACTACACGAAAAGCAAGACAGCGCTGATTTCGTACTTGCTACATTCAGCGAAACAGAACAGAAAAGACTACCAGACCTTACCCGAGAAGTAACGGCTATTCTGACCGAGATCATTTACGGCGGACAGTTGCATCCCGAAACCCGCAATTTTTAAGTGTTTGTCGTGTGGCTGCTGTTACTATCACCGTACAAGTAGGTATAACATTGTTCTTCAAGTATGTCTGCAACCCTGCCTTCACAGCCATCATATATTGCATCAATGATACTTCTAAGCACCAGCCGATCTAATTGAGCTTGACGCTCATTTCTAGAAGCATCAAGCGAATCTTCAAGTCCACATCTGAATGCAGTGATCTGCTCATCAAGCTCCCGGATACGTTCGTTAATAGCAAATGCCTGTTTACAGGCCTCTGGCCATGTCATTTTCGCTGCAACACCGGCGCGCTGTGCAACTTGTGCTTGCAGCTCAATTCCGGTGTCATCATACCTCATACGGTTATTGCCTTTCTGTCAGATATTTTTCTAGCTCCCAGGATTTTAGATTTATACCTTGCAACCAAGCGATTTTTTCACGTACTCAACAGGAACGTCTTGCAGTATTGCAACACACACCGCTGCCTCTTGAGCATTCAATCTATAAATCAATTCCATGTACAAAACATTATGTCATAAATAAATGAGCCTCTAGAGGGGGTGGGCACCGCTAGAGGCTCATGTATCCCTTCAACTCAACCTCAGTGAAGCATCGAAACCTGCATTCCCGCCAAGGTTCGTGCCGGCTTAAAGCCATCCTTTCCGGACTCACTGTCCCACTACAGGGTAGAGCGAAGAGTTAAAGGGGTTAGTCTGTTTTAGAGCGTTGCCTACATTTGTAGGCGTCGCATAATTAAGTGGAGGGTAACAACTTAACATGGCGCGCTCTAAAACAATCTAACAATTTGTTAGAATAGGGGGGTATAAGGTACGTAAACGCCCATACAAGCGCTTACAGGTTGCCATTTTAGCAAATATATTTCATTATGTCAATACTTTTTCATGATTTTGTATAAATAGCAATTTCATTTCGCTTATGTCTACACCCGTTCCACCTCTGTTACAGACTATTCCAAACCCGCCGAAACAACTTTTCACTACAGGGGTAGAAATAGGCAAAATACTCTCGTATCCGCGCATCGCTATAGTAGGCAGCCGAAAAGTCAGCACTTACGGCAAACAAGTGACCAAGCAGCTTGCTTATGAGCTTGCCAAGCAGGGAATCGTTATCATCAGCGGTTTAGCATATGGCGTAGATATGATCGCTCATACTGCTGCACTTGATGCCGGTGGACTCACCGTCGCCGTACTGCCAACAGGTCTAGATAAGATTTATCCTGCCGCACACCGACAACTCGCGACCCGCATACAGGCTCACGGCATGCTTGTTACCGAATATCCAAACGGCACCAAGTCTTTTAAAGGCAATTTTATAGCACGCAACAGGCTGGTATCAGGACTGAGTGATGCAGTACTCATTACTGAAGCCGCTGAAAACAGCGGCACACTGCATACCGCTCGATTTGCCATAGAGCAGGGGAAGAAGCTATTAGCCGTACCAGGCAATATCACCAGCCCTACAAGCGCTGGCACGAATCAGCTAATAAAAACTGGTGCAATAGTTGTAACCTGTGCAAACGATGTACTAAATGCACTCGGTATAACTACCACACCACAAAAGAAAACCAAACCCACCAGCACTGATCCTCACGAACAAACCATCTTAGACTTGTTATTCGATGGCGTAACAGATGGCAACACCTTGCTGCAGGCCAGCGGTCTTAGTCTACAGGCGTTTCATCATGCAATGACCATGCTTGAAATTTCCGGCACCATACAGCCGCTTGGTAATGATCAATGGAAATTGCATGAGTATTGATTTTTTATTAAATTTGTAGTATAATAAACAGTAGTAGGGTTGTGTCAAGCGAAAGGAGTATTTACTACAAACATTTCCTTATTTTCTCGCTCAGAGAAATAGGCTGCATTACACCTACGTACCTTATCCATCGGGGGAGAGAATCACTGTGTCAGCAACAGCATTCAAGCCTTATACTCCATTCGAGGTCAGACTCGACTGGATCGCAAGCGCCCGTGTCCTGAACGTAGTATTCAGCGAGGACATCACTAATAACAAGGAGAAGAAGTACACACGCGACACCGTACACAAGATCACCGACAAATTCATCCGTATGGTCCTGCTGGACATCTTCGAAGATAGGCATGTCAGACGCATCACCGTCAAGCGCCAAGGACTGGTGATTCATCACAACGGATCGCGACAGGCCAGTCTGGAGGCGCGCGTGCTGATGGCACTGCGAAGCGCAGGTAAGACAGTCGTAGAGGTGAGATAACGTCTTTCATCCATGCGGCGGGGAATCAAGGCTCGAGCAACTTCTTGCTCGCCTCCCCGCCGCATACCAGCACAGAGAACCTCCCTAGATGGATTACATCACTCTATAACTGCCTAGTTATACTGATGAGTCCTGTTGTGAGGACGAAAGTGATGTATCACCTATAAAACCTCTTGCTTTTTGTTTTTATTTGCCGTATGCTTACGCTTTGTGTGTATAATCCGTATACTAAAACGCATATGGTGAAGAACTTAGTTATTGTAGAGAGTCCAGCAAAGGCCAAGACTATCGAAAAATACCTTGGAAAAGACTTCAAGGTATTATCGAGTATTGGCCATATTCGTAATATTGCCAAAAAAACCAAAGACGGACGCCCAACTATTGATACCGCCAAAAACTTCGAAACCATCTATGAGATCGACCCTGAAAAGAAAAAAATTGTGGCCGAACTCAAAAAGGCAGTCAAAGACGCTGAAACCGTATGGCTTGCTACCGATGAAGACCGCGAAGGAGAGGCAATTGCCTGGCATTTATGTGAAGTACTAAAACTCGATCCAAAGAAAACAAAGCGTATTGTCTTTCACGAAATTACCAAGCAGGCCATTGAAGAAGCTATCAAAAATCCGCGCACTGTCGATATGGCATTAGTTGAAGCACAACAGGCTCGCCAGATACTCGACCGTCTGGTTGGCTTCGAGCTTTCGCCAGTAGTATGGCAAAAAGTACCTGGTGGCAAATCTGCTGGCCGCGTACAATCACCAGCCGTTCGCTTGGTTGTAGAACGCGAACGCGAAATTGAAGCATTTGAAAGCTCAGCTACTTATAAAGTGACTGCAGAATTTACGCTGGCAGACAAAACTACCGTGAAGGCTGAATTGCCAAAACGGTTCGACACCGAAGCCGAAGCGCAAACATTCCTCAATTCTCTTATTGGTGCCACATTTATCGTTTCAGCCGTCACAACTAGCCCAAGCACTCGCAATCCAGGCGCACCTTTTACCACCAGCACTTTGCAGCAAGAAGCAAATAGTCGCCTTGGCTTTAGCTCCCGCGCTACTATGGCAGCTGCGCAGCGCTTATACCAAGAAGGTAAAATCACCTACATGCGAACTGACTCGGTCAATCTATCCACTCAAGCCCTTGCACAGTTATCTGATTACATAAAACATGAGTACGGTGAGCAGTATCATAAGTATCGTACCTACAAAACCAAGTCCGCAAGCGCCCAAGAAGCACACGAGGCCATTCGCCCAACTGACATTACAGCAGACGTTGTCAGCGATGATGAATACGACCAAAAACTATACGATCTCATCCGCCGCCGCACGCTTGCCAGTCAAATGGCACCAGCACAGCTTGAAAAAACCACCGTTACTATTGCTATTTCTTCCAGCTCGGAAACATTCGAAGCAAAAGGCGAAGTGGTCACTTTTGATGGTTTCCTAAAGGTATACGGCGCTAGCAAGAAAGAAGATACACTATTACCTCCACTCACAACTGGCGAAACCTTGCAATTAGAACGCGCAAATGCTCGCCAAGTATTTGCCCGACCACCAGCCCGCTACACCGAAGGTAGCCTGGTTAAAAAACTCGAAGAGCTTGGCATTGGACGCCCTTCTACCTACGCCACCATTATCTCCACCATCCAGGCTCGGGGTTATGTAGAGAAGGGCGAAAGCGAGGGTACTCCAAGAGATGTCGTGGTACTCACGCTCGAAAACGGTACCGTAAAGCGCAGCGTTGTACAAGAAAATGCCGGCGGCAACCGCGGCAAACTGATACCAACTACAAGCGGCAGAGTAATGAGCGACTTCCTAACCGAATACTTTACCCAAATTGTCGACTACGGTTTTACAGCAGATGTTGAGGAGGATTTTGACAACATAGCTGCAGGTAAGCTTGAACGTAACAAAATGCTCCGTGATTTCTACACGCCATTCCACGAGTTGATTGAAAAATCTGGTGGTATTAAACGTTCAGAAGTTGCTCAAGCACGCAAGCTTGGTATTGACCCGAAAACCAATAAGCCCGTATATGCACGCTTGGGGCGATTTGGACCAATGTTGCAACTCGGCGATCAAGATGATAAAGACAAGCCAAAATTCGCACCGCTGCCTGCCGACGCTAAACTCGAAACCGTCACACTTGAAGAGGCGCTGGAGATGTTTAAGCTGCCGCGAGTGGTTGGCACTACCGAGGACGGTCAGGAAATTAAGGCCAACATCGGGCGGTTTGGGCCGTACATTCAGGTAGGCAAAGTGTTTGTTTCAATTAAGCCAAAAGATCCGTTTGAGATTACCGAGGCCGAAGCTCGCGAGCTTTATGCCGAAAAGCTCAAGAAAGAAGCCGAAAAAAATATCGCTGATTTTGGTGACATCAAGATACTCAATGGTCGCTTCGGACCATATGTCACTGACGGCACCAAAAACGTCAAAATTCCAAAAGATACTGATCCAAAAACACTCACTGAAGCACAAGCAAGAGAACTCTTAGATAACGCCCCCGCCAAAAAAGGCCGCACCTCCCGCAAGAAAAAATAACTTTTATCGGACATGAAAATACCCCGCTCATCTTTTTGTTCTTGTGCACGTTAGTGCACATACAACCAAAAAGATTGCGGGGGTATTCTCGTACTATGAAGTCACCAAATCAGTACCCTTGCGAGACACGAGCCTCCAGGACTCTGAATAAGGAAGGGGAAGCCACTTTCTGCGGATATCTTTCTTGGAGGTGATGGTCACACCCGGGGGAATGTTCGCTCCGTCAGGAATGGTGACGCCTTCGCCGATCCTGACCCGTTCGCCAATTCTGGCATTTGAGCCGACCACGACACCCGAGCCGATCCGGGCACCTCTGCCGATTATGACTCTTTCATAAATTGTGGCGTATTCGCCGATTTCGGCACCTGCACAGATCCAGGCACCTTTCAGGACCATGGCAGTAGGATGCACTATACCATCCTGGTGTATACGAGGCTTCTTATTGATAGCAAGCACCCATCCATGTTTCAAAGCAAATCACCTACCTTTTGTTGGAAATGTACGAGAATGACTTTATATTATAGCAAATTTTTAAAATTTTATCAATATAAAAATATGAATATGTAAAGATAAGATCAAACTGTGAAGGGGTTAAGATTTTGCTACACAACCATCCACTTATTGACAAATTTAATATTTAAAGATATAACAGATAGACGTTAGTTCCTGTACTTTCACAACCTGGGAGATGATATGTCTACTCAGACGGAAGCCATCAAAGACATCGGATGGAGGCGTCACCCTAATGGAGGCGGCTTGGTCGCCGACACCGCAGATGTCGCTCCTACTGCATACGTTGGTCCAAATGCCAGAGTCTTTGGCAACGCCAGAGTCTTTGGCAAAGCTGTAATCGACGGTGAGGCGCTGGTCTTCGGTAAGGCGCAGGTCTACGGTGAGGCGCGGGTCTACGGTAAGGCGCGGGTCTACGGTGAGGCGCAGGTCTGCGATGAGGCGCAGGTCTTCGATGAGGCGAGGGTCGGCGGTAAGGCGCGGGTCTACGGTAAGAAGTGGGTCTGCTTCTGAGCCCAAGTCTTTAGTAATGCTAAGGTTCGTCGCAAGGCCACTATTCATGGCGACATCCAGATCAGCAGCTAGTACCATCAGCATGACCAAGTAGAAGGCTACCTCGAGACTTAACATCACACCACTGACAGGAACAACCTCGCGCAATGCGTGCATTTTAGACAGATTCTATGTCTATCTGCGGTATTGCGCGAGGTTTTTTCAATTTCTGTAGAATTTTACAGTGATACACTGAGAGATTTAAGGAAATTTTAATATTGACTTCGGTAAATATTCAATATATCTTCGGGATAAATGGCAGTTGAAAAACTCAAAGAAGTCGTCGACCACGAGCTTCCCCGTATACGAGGAGAATCGCGCTTGAAATTAGCACAGGATATTGTGCGAGTCGCTCAACTGCACGCACTGCTCGCACCACTCACCGAAACAAAAACTACTCCAAACGCTTCGCTAACTTCATGGGTAGAAAGCTCAGATTCACGCTTAGGGCATGCCCTCGCAATCTTTGAGCTGCCAAAACAAGGATTGCAGCATCACATGGAAGCGCTGTTTTTTACTGCTGACAGGGAAAAAAGACAGCTTGTTGGGCAACACATCGCAGCCACGATTCTACATCCTGACAAACCGCTCGACGCTTGCGTAAACGACCTCGTAACCTCATTTGACAGGGATGAGCTGGAAACGATTAACTGCATTATGGATAAGCGCCGCGCTATTCAGGCCGGCCACATACCGAAAGAACGTGCTGTAGATAGTCTTGTATATACCGCTATCGTCGACTCAGACACTTCGATCATACAAACACTCGCCACTCGCTATCCGCGACCATATATTGAGATTCCTCCGTCCGAGATAACCTTGCTCCCAAATTCTGCAAAATATTAAATTACTTATCCACAATTTGTACAGATTGCAACATATTGCCTAGTGGACTTTCTACAACACATAATAAGCAAAAGCGTCACAAATATGCTACAATATACTTATTAACAACTTAATTTCTTAATCTCGCACATTATTTTATAAATATTTGATAATAGTGTTGACTTTTTGTAACTATAGTTTTATAATTAAGTAAAGTTATAGTTGGTTAACGAAGGTAACGGAGAATAATAGGTATGGCCAAAGGCGAAACAGAGGTGACAACCCTCAATACAGAAGAATTTGCACAAGCAATCCTTGAGACAATTGACCGTGAGCGCGAGCGTGAAATTGTTTCACGTCGTTTTGGCCTATTTGATCGCAAAGAAACCCTAGAGCAAATCGGGGAACTTTTAGGCATTACCCGCGAACGTGTACGCCAACTCGAGAAATCTGTGGTAACTCGCCTCAAAGCCAGTGCCGAAGCAGGGGAGTTGCCCCACCTCACCGAAGTTGAACAGCGCTTTACTGATTATCTGCAGAAAAATGGTACTGCTGCCCGCATTACAAACATCTCTAAAGCCCTTACAGCAGAAAACTCAAAGACTGATCAGTCTCGCATTGCTTTCTTGGCTACATTGAGTCCAAGCCTGGTAGTTATTAATGAAACTGATGATTATTACCAAGCCGTCAGCATCAAGAAGGTTAATGACGAAAAGTCACTCAAGGCAACCATTGAAAAGATTGTTAAAACCATTAAAGAAATTGGTGAACCAAAGCCAATAGAAGACATCGCTAAAGCTGCAAACATTACTGACGCAAAACAGGTAGAAGCACTAGCCTCTATCTCGAAGAAGCTCGCCACCCTTAATGGCCAGTGGGGTCTTATCAAGTGGCCAATGGTAAATCCAAAGAACATCCGCGATAAGATTTATGTGATCCTAAAAGAAAACGGCAAACACATGCACTTCAATGAGATTGCCGAAGCTATTAAGAACTCTGACTTCAAACGAAAAGATGTAACTACTCAGGCAATTCACAACGAGCTTATAAAAGACAGTCGTTTTGTACTCGTTGGTCGCGGTATTTACGCTTTGAAAGAGTGGGGCTATAAGAAGGGAACTGTTGCTGATATCATTGCCGATATCCTCCGTGAAGAAGGCAAAGCGCTACATCGCGATGAAATTGTGAAACGTGTACTTAAGAGCCGTTACGTTAAAGAAACTACAATTCTTCTAAACCTTCAGGGCAAGCCACAGTTCAAACGCGTTGCAAAAGCTACTTACACATTAGCTGACTCAGCTGAATAAACCTGAAGCTTAGTTAAAATCTTCTAAAATCTTCGCCCTATCTTACAAAAGATAGGGCTTTTCTATTTACGAAGCCAACACGAACAAAATACGAACATTAGTATAAGATAGTATAAGATAGAGATCGTCATAACAAATGCAAACAAATAGCGAACATACGTACGCCATATAGAAAAGTACAAAAATACCAAAAAGGCTAGCTACATACTTGGGGATTTTGCCAAGCTACATACTAACCCGAGCAGTGGGGTAAATCCAAAAAACAAAAAATCCACTTTGAAATACAAAAATCGGCTCGCCAAAGCATGAAGCAGAGTGGTTATGAGAGCTATAGACATAATGTCGCACAATGTATATTTTGCGACATATAGATTATGTATTTAGGACGATAGACTCTATACCCCCTAAAACAGGGGACTTTCGGCTATTATGCAGCTGCATAAGTATATTCGCTCAAAAAATACTTAATGTATTATAGTAGACTCCAGTAAATCTCATACACCCTCTAAATAGCCCCTTGTAAGACTTGTGTGACATATGGCACCTTATCCACAGCATCTAGCGTTTCAATGTAAATCATGACGCTACGTATTTGACTTTTCCACAGCATTGTCGTGAAATGTTTGCTTTTTTGACTTTTTCATATTTTTATATTAAAAATTTGCAAATCCCCTGTTTCCTGTCAAAAATGTAAAAATTTTGACTTTTCCCTTGCTTTGTTTATTTATATAGTTTTTTGTCGTATTTCCGTGTATGTGTATTATTGAACAAAATGCGAACATAAAGGGTAGTGTCGTAGGGGGACTAACCTCGCACGCACCGCCCGCTTTCACCTATTTATAATACACACGGTCAGCCACCCGAACATCTATATATTCACTGGGTGTAATACCTTCCCCTTCTAGCTTCCGTTTTACAGCCAGGTATGCCCCCACCTGCTGTAGTACTTTGTCATGCAATGTAAACTTCACTACATATGGCTTCCCCTGCACTTTTATCTCTAGCCGTTGAGCCGCCACAGGTAAATGCATAGATTCAATTTCAATACCTTTTTTGCGGAGCTGATACATAATCGTATAAATAGCCTTCACGTCACTGCTTGGCAATATTTGTGCGCCTATATCGGGTGAAAGCATAGCTTCATCGGTTACCCGCGGAAGACTTGCCGGTACTTTATCTGTATTAGTAGAAATAACACGGCCGCTACTATCAACCACGTAGGATTTATTGTCTTTCGTAAGCACCACCAATGCAGCTGATGATGGCTCAATATATACTGTTGCCCCAGTGCCAAAGATAGGCACATAGGCATTTACATTTTTTACTTCAGGAAAACGCTCGGTCATTGCTGTATTTAGATCTTTTACATTAAACGTCAGCTTTGTCTGATTGCTCAGCTTTTGCTTTAAAAAATCAGCCGCCGCACGCCTATACACATCATCATGTTGCATATGCAAACGCTGCTCGGGTGTACCTCTCATTACTATATGCATGTGATTAGGAGTCAGTCTCATGTTGTATACCACCACACCCGCCAGCACGATAAACACCGCCAAAGCCACGAAGCGCTTTACTCCAATGTATCGGCTATTTTTAGCAGCTTCTTGATTACGCGCCCGACGCGCCGATGAAACTTCATTATCATACACCTCTACCGGACGGCGAACACTATAATATGAAAAAACCTTGTTCGACACCGTACGGTCTAGCGGTACACGGCTGCGGGTAGTAGGTTTGCGTTGAGTACGTTTTTTGAACATAAAAAGATTATTTTGCTTGTTTTAATAATATCATCGCAAGTTTGTGTGCCGCATCAGCATGAGCAAACACATGTAGCTTTTGAGACAATTGAGTGCGTAATTTTGGTGATGACAGTAGCTGCGCCACCGATTCATACAGAACATCGCTATTGGCTTCCAATTCAGCTTGATAAATCATCTTTACAGCCTGCGCTTCAGCAAACGCTTCAGCATTTTTGAGCTGATGTCCGCCAGCAAGTACTGGATTCGGAATAATCACACAAGCCTTACCCTGGGCCGCCAGCTCTGCCATATTAGTTGCACCAGCACGCGCCACAACTACATCAGCAGCGCCAGTGTACTGATATATATCTTCTAAGTAATCAGCAACGGTCACGCGCTTTAGATCTTTTGATGAAAGCTTACGAGTATACGCTTTTGCTACCGCTTCTTTATGCTTATGACCTGCGGTGTGAATAATACGTAATGAAGGGTAATTTTTCAGCAAATCATTCGCAATAACAATCATTGCATCGTTTATTACCTTTGCACCCAAACCACCGCCTGTTACAAAAAGCAGTTGCTCATTTGCTTCTAAGCCAATTGCTTTTTTAAAAGCAGTCTGTTTTTTCTTGTCTACTCGGCTGAACTCACTCGCAATCGGCACACCAACAGTCACTGTTTTTTCAGGCGGATACATATACAGTTCAGCCGGCAATGCAACTGCATGCACCCGTGCCCAGCGAGCAATTATTCTGTTCGCTAAACCAGCTATAGCATCTGAGTCATGCGTTACATACGGCCGACGCCACAACGCAGCCGCAAGTCCCACTGGCACGCCTATAAACCCGCCTTTTATAAACACAACCGCCGGACGCAAACATGCTATCAGCCACACGCTTTGCAAACATCCCAAAACGATATACAAGACATCGCGCAGATTAAGAAACACCGTTTTAATATCGAGCAACTGCTTCCACCCTTCTCCGTGATAGCGCCTGAATTTTCCCGCAAAAATCAGACGAGTCTGGTCAATATTTTCGTTCTCAGACACAATATCAGCAAAAGCATCTCCACGCTGTCCGATATATACAATTCGCACTGATTTTTGCTGTTTCTTCAGTTCAGCGGCGACTGCCAAAAGCGGGGTTATATGCCCCCCTGAACCGCCGCCCGTTACGACTATTGTCATAACTATCTCCTCTGTTTATATATCCGTTTCGTGCTGTCTGTGATGTAGTATATCGTGAAACATGAAACACGACACCTAGCACTGCCAATACCATCAATACACTACTGCCGCCATAGCTAATAAGCGGCAATGTAATACCCTTCAAAGGCAACAGCCCAATCATGGCACCTATATTAATAATAGCCTGCGTACTCAGCCATACCAATATACCGACCACTACTAATCTGCTAAACTCATCTGGCGCACGATCTGCAGTCTGTTTTATCCTAGAGAACAGCGCTATAAAGAGACCAAGCAGCACCGTCACACCAATAAAGCCAAATTTCTCGGCATAGATAGCAAAAATTGAGTCGTTTTCAGCTTCTGGCAAATAACCATATGCCTGCACACTATTGCCTAAACCAAGTCCCGCCATACCACCTGAACCAACCGCAATAAGCGCCTGGCATGCCTGATAACCTGTAGACAAACAATTGGCTTCTGGATTCATAAATGTCGCTAAACGATCCCGACGATAGTCGCTCGTAGCTATAAACAATACCACGCCTATCAGCACAATACCACCCACCATCAGTACACGTTTCAACGGCACACCAGAAACAAACACCATTGCTACCATGATGGCGGCAATCACTGCCGCAGAACCTAAGTCGCTCTGTAAACCAGCAACCACAATACCAATTGCAGCAAGCACTAGCAAAAGCGGCCGCCAGGTTTTCTGAAAACTATCCAACAAATTTTTCTCTATACGATACACCAAAAAATTGGCAAGCCATACTATCAAAGTAAACTTCAAAAGCTCTACCGACTGGAAAGAAAAACCGCCAAACCGTATCCAACGATGCGCAGGATATTCTTCGTTTACAGGAAGCAGCAACGTTAAAAGTGTTGCAAGACACGCCACTACCAACATTGGCGTTAGCACACGGCGCCACACATGTATCGGAATACGCGATGCTACCGCAAAAAGCCCCAAACCAAGACCAATACCTATCAACTGTCTGGTGACATATTGCCCACCATTCACTCCCTTCTCCACCGCCAACGCAGGACTAATAGAATAAACCACAATTAGTCCCACAGCGAGCAGTATAAGTGTCAGAACAAGCAATACATAATCAGGCTTATGACGCCGCACAAGCGCGACGCTACTTCGAGATGGTCGTGCGGTTTGCGCCCGCCGTTGTTCGAGCGCCCGCATAACTAGCCCATACTCCCGAGCCCAAGCAGGAACGCTATAAGGCCCAATACACCTGCAACCTGACCAATGATCCAGAAACGCATCGTGACTTTAGTTTCCGGCCACCCAATAGCTTCAAAATGATGATGAATCGGCGCAATACGAAATATCTTCTTGCCGCCACGAAGTTTCTTTGAAGCAACCTGAAGAAGTGTAGATCCTGCCTCTGCAACAAACACAATACCAATAAGCGGCAACAACAACACAGTGTCTGTAAGCATTGCAACTACACCCAGCGCAGTGCCCAGACTAAATGAACCAACATCACCCATAAAGAAACGAGCTGGGAAAATGTTAAACCATGTGTAGCTGAGTAGTGCGCCAAGAATGGTCATACAAAAACCTGCAATACCAAAGCGGCCTTCAACCAACGCAATAATTGCGTAAACTGCAAACGCTGACGTAGCTAATCCGCCAGCCAAACCATCCAAACCATCACTAATATTAACTGCATTTGCCGTAGCCACTACCACTAACACAAAAAGTGGAATAATGAACCAGCCAATATGCCAATCAATACCCGTTAGGGGTATCGATATACTGCTCACCTCAAGCTTGTAATAAAAGAACCATCCACCAATCAAAGCAATAAGCGTAATCAGCAGCAATTTAATCTTCGGCGGTATACCAGCCACCCCTGCTCCGCTGCCGCGGATATTAATCATATCGTCAATTAGTCCGACTGCAGCCGCTCCTACAAACGCCGCAAGCGGTAGCCATGTTTCGGTGCGGTCAAGATTAAACAAAAGCGTTACAATTGCAACTGACACTACAAAAATCGCGCCAGCCATGGTTGGAATATGACGCTGATGCTTTGCAGCATGTAGCTTATTAAATACCTTCGCTGTTTCCCCTGTCGTTGCAGTCTTGCGTGGTTTCTTCCACCATTCCCACTTATACGCGCAAGTGGTATACAGTGGTGTAATGAGCATACTCAACAAAAATCCAAGGGTGCCCAAAAGCAGAATGTGTATGAGTGTTGCAGATTCGACTGAAAAGAATAGTGTGTCGTTCATGATTAAGCTTGTCCTTTATTATACTGCATTACCTCGTTTTTGTTGTTACATTAAAGTTATCTATCAGCATATGAGCGATATCACCAAACAGCGGCTGCGCTGCTCGAGATCCAGCATATCCTGGAATTTTTGGCTTGTTTACCAGTACGGCAATAATGTACTCTGCACTGTCTCCGCCAACAAACCCGACATAGGTACCGTTATATTCGTTTTCTAAGTAACCGCCTGAAGGACTCGCAATCTGCGCAGTTCCCGTTTTGCCGCCCACACTATACGCATCACTAAATTGACGTGCAAAGTGGTGCTTATCTACTACATACTCCAACATTCCCTGTATTTGCTTGGACACCTCGGGTGAAACCACATTTTTCGCAAGCACCTTCGGCTTAGTATCTTCCCGAGTCCCGTCACTGCTAATGGTCGCTTCTACTAGATGTGGCTGATAATACGTACCGCCGTTTAACACCGCAGCATACGCAGCGGCCATTTGCAACATAGTAGCTGTCATAGCCTGACCAAATGAAGTATTCGCATAGGTAATATTCAGACCGTATCCTTCAGTAGGACTCGGCACTGTACCTGGAGATTCATACCCTTGCTCTATACCTGTTTCCTTGCCAAACCGAAAATGATTCGTCATATAGTTGTACCATGCTTCGCGACCCTGACGGTTCAATTCACCGCCGCCCATCTGCATTAACAGCCACGTTGCTCCGGTATTTAACGAAAGATTAAGAATATCAGCTATACTTTTTGTCCCCGCTCCACCGTCCTCTTCAATATTTCGCACTGTTGCATCATCTATTTTTATTTGTCGTGCATCATAAAATGTCGAATCAGGTCGAACAACCTTCATATCCAGCGCTGCCGCTGCAGTTATAGGCTTCATTACCGAACCAACTTCTAAAGCACCAGCCACCGCATTATTCACAAACAGATCTGCATTTTCTACTTGCTGATACGCAGCTGGATCATACGTTGGATAGTTCGCCATCGCTTTCACTGCGCCATTCTTCGCATCTAAAATCACGACACTACCAGAGTCTGAGCGCGCACGCTCAAGGCCCTGCTTCAGCAGTTGCTCAGCCTGTTTTTGCATACCAATATCTATCGTCAATATCACATCTTTTCCGGGTATTGCAGGCCTTCGGATATTGTCTTCACTTGCAGCGAGCGGCACACCGTTAATATCAGTTACCGCCTTAAGTTCGCCAGGCTTGCCTGCAAGTTTTTTATTGAGCGCTTGCTCAATACCGTACCGCCCCGTGCCCGAATCATCAACAAACCCTAGTACCTGTGCCGCCAAACTCCCCTGCGGATAGGTGCGGTATTCTTGCGACTGCGCCCCGATACCTGGAAGCTTGTGATTAAGCAAGGCTTCTTTTTGTTCACGAGTAACTTTTTTAGCAACAACTTCATAACGACTGTCCTGCTGCATTGCAGCCTCATACGCTGCCTTGTCGCCGCCAAGCGTCTTTACCAGCGCATCTGCGGCCTTTGCTTTATCTTTTATAAGCTGCGGATCAACATATACCGTAAAAAGCTCTTGGTTCAGCACAATCGGAATCACGCGCTCACCATCATGCGCTTTGATAACACCTCGAGAAGCCGGAATTTCATACTCTTTATACTGATCACTCTGTGCTGCCGCTTTGTAATGATCGTGTCGAATGATCTGCAGATAAAAAAGCCTGACGACAAATACTGCAAAAACAAGCACAATCAGCGCATACCATACATGTATGCGCCTAACTGATACTGACTGAACCGAGAAAGGCTTCATTACTGCAAGAAGATAGTCCCTTCTTTAATTTTGTACAACTGCTGATGGTGCGACAGAAACAAGATTTTGCGCAGGCGCACTGTTTTGTACACGATCGAGTGACTGCAATCGTGCAGATGCAACTTCCAGATTATCGTGCTCAATCTTCAGCTGAGTTTGCTGTTGCTCTAGTCTATCAATACTATACCCAAACGCATTAGTCTTTGTCACCTGCGTTAGATACAGCAGCCCCAGCAAACAAGCTAAAATAATGAGCGCTACTGTGTTGGTAATAGGCCCTAAACGCCTATCAGTGGAGCGAAATGAAACCGAGTTCTGGTTGCGGACTGCATACCGTTGTCGGCTCATTGCCATTGAACTTGAATATGTCATAGCTTTTTCTCTTTTGTTTTTATGTTTATATTTGTTTCTAGTTTTTGAGCCTACGGGCGCTCTCGTAGTGAACGCCCGTAAGGCTTGCTTTCCTACTAGGCGCGTTCGCTCGGGTGTAATACCCTCACTTTCACCTTGTAGGCGCGGGAGGTGCTTTTAACCTGAATTGGCATGCGCTTCCCTTTCTTTTGTTTTTATTTTTGCTACGGCTCGTAGTTTTGCACTACGTGCTCGCGGATTAAAAACTAACTCATCATGACTTGCGGTTATCGGTCGCTTAGTGAGCAGCCGCAAGTCACTGTCATATCGGTCTCCGGCAGCCTCTCTGAACGCATTTTTCACGATACGGTCTTCCAGACTATGGAAACTGATAACTGCCAGCCTACCTCCTGGTGCAAGCAGTTCAAACCATATTGGCAGGCTGCGTTTCAACAGATCCAGCTCATCATTTACCGCAATACGCAGTGCCTGAAACGTACGTGTTGCCGGATGTGTTTTTGAATACCCAGGATAGGCTTTGGCTACAACCGCTGCGAGATCGGTGGTCGTATGAAGCGGCCGATGCTTCACAATCAGCTCAGCAATTCGCTTTGCGCGTGGCTCCTCGCTATATGCTGCAAGGATTTCCGCCAGCTCGCCTGCGCTATACGTATTCACAATAACGTCAGCGGTGAGCGACTGAGTCTGATCCATCCGCATATCAAGGGGGCCAGACTTCATAAACGCAAATCCCCTACTCGCGTTGTCAATGTGCGGTGAAGATATGCCGAGATCGACCAAAATAATATCAAACCGCCTATTTTCAGCTTGCAGTCTTTGGCTCGCGGTTAAGAAATCTTCCTTTAAGATTTCTACGCCCTGCCCTGCAAACTTCGCCTCAAGTGCATCAATCGCCATTTGGTCACGATCTACCAAGACCGCGCCCTCATATGCACCTGTCAGCTTCAATATTTCAGCCGCATGTCCCCCGTATCCAGCTGTCAAATCAAGGTACGACTCACCCTGTTTTGGCGTAAGATACTCTAGGACCGGCTCCAGTAAAACTGGTATATGTTGGTTATTTTTTATTTTGGTTCCTCCATGCATATCTGCACTTTGGGACGACTGCCTTTTTATAGCAGACGCCATATGTTTTTTGTTTTGGTTTTTGGTGGTGTTTGTTTTTGTTATTACAAGGACACCTAATCAGCAGCCAACTTTTTGTTTTTGTTGTAGGTTTTTGTTTTTGTTGAGGTTATACGTATGTATGCAAAGAAGCCGATTTAGATATATAAGCCTATATCTGAATGTGATTTTGAAAAAATCACGTAACTTCTTACTTTACGTATAACTGAGTTTGAGAGACTTATGTGTGAGGTGGAGTTTTGGGAGGTGTTTTCTTGAGTAAGGTACAAAGGTTTTTTGAGGTGGTTTGCCTTCAAGCCCACTGTTGACTGCCGATTAGCTGACCTCGTATGGTGCTTTTCGTGCCGGATTGTTAAGGTGCTCTTTTCTCTAACCAAAACTACGTACTCGCCATAAGCCGCCAATACTTTCCGACCCGTACGGCCATTACTTCCTTATCGATACCCGCATAGTCGAGCAGATGCTGTTCGATCGTTACCCGACCCTGCTTCTCATCGATAGCTGCTTCAGTCTTGCCCATCCGAAACTGTACGTTAAGGTCTGCTGTTTTTTCATCCAGGATATTCCCCTGGAGCAACGGCTCGACCTCTTCGTCCCATACCGATTTTGGGTATAGGTGTAGATAAGACCGAAAGCCCCGGGTTATAACTACCCCGCTCGCGAACTCATCTCGAAGCTCGGCCGGTATGGTTAACCGTCGTTTGTCATCGAGCTTTCGCTGGAAGTAATCTACCGTGGCCATATCGTTTTGGTTAAATTGCTGTGGTTTTTGTTTGTGTAGTGGTTACCCACTGCTACCCACTGACTTGATATTACTACCCACTGCTACCCACTTGCAAGTCCAATTATGCAAAAAAGCGCCGCGAAATGCGGCACTTATCCACAGATTTACCCTGTTTTGTATTTATCCACAATATGTAGTGTCGCTAGTAGGCCTAACAACACCATTTATCCACTAGTACTAGCAAGCACAGGCCAAGATTCTTGGCGCCTTTAACACTATTCATTACCAAGAATAACCGTATACCTACCCCGCGCACCGTAATTATGCGGCATATGTAGTGTTTCCTTCTCGTGGTCAAAGAGCTGTTTCAGTTCTTTACGGGAAATTTTCTGCGTTTGCACTTTCGTGTCGTGTTGGTGATTAAATAACACAAGATTAGTTGCTATCGCTATAGCAACTGCACCGATTTTATACTTTAAATCTTTATTAAATATCTTTGTGGTTTTTTCAGTTGTTTGTTTTTGCATAGTTTTTTTGTTTTGTATTAAAACAATATTATTGTAGCAAAATGTTTATGTTTTGTCAATATTATTATTTTACCCTAACTCACGAGACCAGTCGTCATACCATTCATTTAATTCATCAAACATATCCTCTACTTCAAGACGCGTTACCGCACAATCTGGAATAACAACATCCAGCTTATTACTGTCTCTATACTCTATGACCACATGTCCAGCAAATACACCTGCCGCGTGCTCCGCAATGGTCATGAACTTACTAAATAGCCAAGCAGATGATCTGTCGCTGCTCGTATGCTCAATAGTATACGCCCTTACGATATTGCTCTTTTGCTTCTACTAACTCCTCAATTTCGAACCGAAATATTTCATAAGTGTGTTCTTTAGCCAGTATAGATTCAGCCGACCGCACCAAATAACCATCATGGCTTTTCTTAGTCTGCGATTGGTCAACTAACAAATCCATGCAGTCCTCTACCATCCCCGCCAATATGCCAAGTTCTAATGAAAGACCTTTCGTTGCATATTGCTCAGCACGTCTTTGTCGAAACTCGGCGTATGCTGGATCACCACCATTTACAGCCAAAAACGGATCCCGCTCACCTGCCATAGTAATAAGGCACTATACACTACACTGGCAGGTTTCGACTAGCCTAAGCTTAGCCCAGACCCATAGAACCGATAATAATCGCCATCACAAGGAGCGTTACAAGCTCGTGTCCCGCATTAATTGCAGTCAGCTTCACTGGTCGTCGCTGAAACGTATCGTGCGCAATAATACGCACACCCACTATGCCAAACCAAATCCAAAACGCAGTAACATATGCATCTTTCAGATATGAATTACCAAAAAACGCATGCGCCAAATAGGTCAGATGTGCCAAAACGTAGGCAGTTATCAGTGAAGTAATAAAAATAATAACGACACCTTCAGTAGACTCTATCTTTAGGGCCTTGCCTTTTAACTTGGTAAGTTTGCACCATGCTTCGCCAAACACTCGCTCCGAATACCAAACTGCACTGACCACCATACCTGCCACGGTAGCTAAGGCTACTGCCAGCAGATTAATTTGGACCTCCATGACCCCTTTGTCTCCCGTTTAGCTTATGCTTATTCTTAGTATGCCTTAATGCGGTAGGATTTAACAAATATTTAAGAAAAAGTGTAATAAAAATTACAGCAATACCGTAGTTTCGTTTGCTACTGTTCGGATAGACTCCGGAGGCTGATTTTACATTACAACGTAATTTCGAAGGAGTTTACTATGAGTGAGGACAGGAGTACAGGAATCATTCTGCAGCAAAAACAGCTGCTAGGCATATTAATTGGCGTCGTCATACTTATATCTGGTGCCATTATTTTTTCAGCTATATTTGTTACTAATTTAATACAAAGCCAGGTAGCCCAGGCGCTCAAAACCCAACAAACAACCCAACCAGCAGTTGCGACCGTTACCCCTGCCCAATTTATAGAAGAACCGCTTGCCGGCACGACAGTAAGCTGCACCGAACCACCACAGCAAACCACATCTGAAACTGCCGCCACAACACGATCAGCCGACAGCACCGCAAAGAAATCAGTACCTAAAAAAGCCCAAGCGCCAAAAAGCCGCGTAAGCAACAATTACAAGACTATCAACAAGCATGAAACCATAAAACACATCAAAAACATCAACACCAAAAATATTACTAATACTACCAACTACACCCACAGCTTCAATCAGGGTTCATACAATGAAGTAAAGGGCGATCTAACGCAAATCAAATCTAATAACAACACTTCTGTAGATACAACTGTTACCAACAACGACTCACACAACGACAACAGCACCACTAATAACAGTCTCGATATTGATAAAAGTGTAGATGTCGACATTGACAAATCATTCAACAACAATGACACAGAAGTAACCTTCAAAGAACTCGTGCCAGTGCTATAAATCAGAAATCAAAATAACATAAACACAACCCCTTGGACATAAAAGGGGTTGTGTTTACTTGTGATGTCTATGTTTTTTACGATCGTGATAACTCAGCTCTTTTTTGAGTTGATCTAAGCGAATGATGTATTTTTCAAACGGCTTTAACAGCGTCGAGTACTGCCAATTTGGGGTCATAATATGAAACAGCTTTTTCTTTTGCTCTAAATATTCAATCAAACCAAAGAAATCACCATCACCTGATACAATAATTGCTTTGCCATAATTCGGCATTTCTTTCATGGCATATAACACCAGATCTGCATCAACGTTGCCTTTGGTTGGCTGTTTATCTTTTTCGGCTTTATCCTGACCTTCGACAATATTCATATCCACAGTCGGCTTCAGCACCACTGCGTAGCCACTGTCATGCATTTGCTCATACAGTGCGACATGCTCAGGCATGTAGCCGATAAACATATAAGCTTTTTTGACGTTGTATTTCTTTTCCAGAAATACACGGAACTTGCGCCAATCCATCTTCCAACCGGCTTTTTGCACCCCGAGATTCAGGTTTTGACTGTCTATAAACGCGTACACTACCGGACGTTTCCTTCTAAATCGGCTTCTCATGAACCCATCATAACATCATCTTTTAAAAATAGCCGCCTCTCTCAGCAATACACCTAAACAGTATAAGTCTATTGTCCGTATCAGCTCTGCATAAACTCTTGAGGAAGCTAAAGTAGCAAAATAACCTTACTCACCTGCTTTAGGTTTATTAAAACTATTAATCAATCTACTAAATTCATTAGCATCATGGCCCTTTGGCAAAGATTCACCAAGAGGTGCTGTAGGATCATACACAAAGCTAGCAATTTCTGATGGCTGTATACCGCGCAAAGCATCAGGTTTAGCAACCACACGTGCTTCAACGCAATCATTAACTAAGTTAACCTTCACATAACCACTGACACTTCCGCAAGTAGTAATCATATCAACATCTTCAACTCTTCCTTCAAAGCATATACCCACAGCCTTATTGCCTATAGCTCGGGCTAGGTCTTCTTGTTGTTTGCATTCCGGAGACAATCTCTGACGTATCTTTTCGTTAATTTTAAAAGTCTCATAAAGATATCTTGAGGCTTTATCGAATTCTCTGTATTTGAGATATGGTGACTCATCTAACTCATCTAACTCATCTAGAAGCTCTACAATTGCCATCATGCTGCGGTACTTGTCTTGTGCGTCTAATGCATGAGCTCCAACAAACCTAGATTCTCCCGTTGACGGCCAAAACTCTGCTATAGAAAATCCTACATTTCCACGGGTAAACACACCTAGTATAATTGGCGCATCCTCACCTGCTTGCACTGCTTTAATCATACTTTCATCTGATTCATACAGTCCATGGATTATAACGCTTTTGGACTGTTCATAAATAGTGGTGCTTCCATCAGCGTCTATAAGAAATGCACTTTTTACCTCACCATGCTCATTAAGCTTATCACTCAGCTCGCGTCCTATTTGATCACCAAGCGCCAACGAAATATACTCAGCATTGCGAACACATTCTGACTTTACAAAATTTTTTACTCGTTTTGTATACTCAGGCTCATCCTTCCAACCATCTACAACAAGTTTTCTTAGATCTTCAATAAGTGCTAATCGCTCAGTTTGCTCATCGCTCTGAACAGCAAACACCGTATCATCATTAATCTCTGGCCCTAATTGCACATAGCTACAATGAGGGTTTTCACGAAGCTCAAACGTCGCAATTGGCAATAACACCCTTCCTTTTGCTATACGATAGCCTAACCAAATACTTTTCTGGTTGTCACCATGAACATCTTTTCGTTTTAATCTCCGTAACCCAAAAAGCCTCGATTGTTTACTAGATTCACATACTATCGAAAAGGGTAGTTCTTTTAAATATTTTTCATTTTTATAGCTATCATATTCATCTACTGGTGTAATACATCCTAACACACGCTCAGATACATGCCTTCTAACTGGGTGTTGTGACTTGGTCACCACAGGCTTCATACCCTGAGATTGTGTTATACCTTCAAATTGCAATTCACTAACAGCCTGAGCTTGACGAGCCAGTTCTGCAGCAGCAACGCTGCATGGACCGTATTCAATACTCAACGCAGCAGCCAAAAGCGAGCCACGCTTTGCTTGTATTTCCCCACCACCTTGTATCAGTTCTTGTGGTAACTTTTCAGACATTACTTACACAATGACAGCGCTAGTTGATATTGCAAGACTCATCATTTTCTTATTTTTAATCAATGTAGCACAACAAAGCTTTCTATAAAAATGCCCATGCTTGGATTTATACTAAATGTATATATTCTTTGCTATCACAAACACCTAAGCACCTGCTGATACTAATAAATAATTATTGCACTACACCGATAACGTTTTTTATCGGCATCATAACTACCTTTTTCATGCTTTCTATTGATCGCGCATATAGCTCGGGCGGACCTCCAGGCAATATATCTCCGTTGCTCATCCTCATATACCCAGGACCAATATCAAAAATCATGGGACCAATAGCAAGAGGACGAGTGGCGCTAAATACCATATCGCCACTCCAAAGAGTATCACCATCCAATAAGACAAAGTCTCGAGCTGCCACTAAAACATCTTGTAGCATATTTAATGAATTAAGGTAGCTTACCCTTTGAAGGTTTCGTTCAAATTGCTCTTCCTCGTTCATAAAAGCGGCATTAGCAACTGCCCCCAGAGCGCGAACAATCTCTAGCGTACTTTTCTCTTTTTCTTGAAGAATGTCCTCAAATGCGCGTATAACCTCATCATCATTTAATTCCTGTAAACTGTGCATATTTATGGGGAGCACCGGAACTATCTCACTGTCAGAAAGTTCAAAATACGAATGCATCTTTATTTGATGATACTGAGAATACCCTTCCATATATTGCACTGTATCCGTAACTAGCATATGCACTACTCGCTGCACTGTTTCATCTGTAGCAGGATAATATACCGGCACTACAGTAAATCCACCATAAATACCTTTGGTACCTCTCGCCGCATCAGCACAAAAAGCTCCCAAATGTTGAGCATACGCCAAAGGGATATATTCCCCTTCTTCGTTCATGCTCAGTGTTAGCGGGTCGCCATATATCACCACTTCTTCACCCAACAGCGGATGGTTATTATCTAATTTTTGAATAGACTCACTAAATTCTTCAACCGATACAATACCTTGCTCAGCAGCCATCTGGTCAAGCTCCTGAGCATCCTCATGCACCATCCGCATTAAGTCTAGTGGCCCAACATATCGTTCTGTCATTTTGACCTAATAATAACTAAAATGGGTAGGATGTAAAGTAGTTTTTAAAATAATTCTTAATTTTATTTTCAGTTTTTTACAGATACACATAGCAATATGTACCACACTACAAAGATATAAGGCAGCACACTTGTCTATATACAATTCAAGCTAGGACACTTCGCGCAGCAGGGCGGCTTCTTCGTCGATTTTCAGTGGGCGCTTTTTGATAATTTCATACCGCTGACCAGTCATCGGTGACTCAATATAGTCATCGTTTAAGAGATTTACAAACTTAGTAACATCTTTATCGTCCATGATAATGATCGCCCCTTCTTCATCGGTCATCAGCTCCAACCCCATCTCGTCAGCATGATTAATAAGATCTTCCTGCTTTATGAGACTTGGCTCAATTTTCTGCAGCTTCTTTATCGCGGCCGGCTTGCCTTTTATCAGCGACTGCAAACTCGCCCCTTCAGCAAAACTCAGCTTGAAGTTCGCTTCAATTTCAGCCACTTTTTTAGCTGCGATACTGGCAGCCTTCGCATCATAGCCAAATAAACTCTTTAATTTCGCCTGATTAAACACAAACAAATCCTGTTTTACCACCAGTAGTTGATTTTCGCCTGGAATTTTCAGCGCCGACAACTGATCAAACGGCCGAAACACATTGTCTTGCAATATCCAGGCGGTATGCCCTTTCATAATCTGATTTGTCGGCAAATGTTTAATGAGACAAAAATCGTCCATTTCAGGGTGTGTACACTCGGCAATCACGCCCTTCATGCGCTTGAGATCATGCTCTTCCTCTTTGAACTCTTCAATAACGTGTTTTTGAGTTTTCAGCCAATTCAGCACTTCCACAAGCTTATCGACATTCTTCACTCGGGTACGCTGCAAAACATTATCCTCTTGCTCTGCTTCTTCAAAACCGCGAACCACCAAGCCTTTTTCAGCGCCGCCTAAAATAAATTCCAGCACCTCGTCAATAAACAGTGGGCGCAGTTGCTTGGCTACTGCACCGCCCAGCTTTGTTTTATACACCACATAGTTTTTATTAAAGAAATACAGCCGTATCTTCAGCTCATCAACATACTGCACCAGATTATTCGCCCACGCGAAAATGTCGGTTTCCTCATAGTTATCCTGTGCGTTGGCAAATGCTAAAATATCGTCCTTGGTAGTATCTGTATCGCTCATAAAACCTTTCAATGAACTGCGTGTTGCAGTGTTTGTTTTTAGATTTTCATAACTTTCGCATTTTATTCTACGCCAAAAACTCACAAAATACTGCTGTAAAATTCGCGTTATCGTTGCAGAGCATTAGACAATCTACTAAATGCATGCATTTCGACGATTAATTGATCGCAGTCCGCTTTTGAAACAGTTTCAAATTCATTCATCGCATGTACAAAACTCGCTTCAAATAACAGTTCATCCACCCCCTCTGGTAGCACGCTTTCATGTTCCTCTCTTTTTGTATTCATTTTCTTTGACGCAACTAACACTGCATTATTTGTCCATTCAAACGTATACACTGCCCTATGCCCATCCTCACTATCTTTTGTACTTACCCAATATAGCTCGGCAATACACATTCTCCAATGCTTATATCCAATACGTGCAACTCTGCCAATAAATTTATGTGTTGTGCACCGATACTCTTCCTCGCTATGCACTTCCGGCGTTTCAATTTCACGCGCCAAAAATACATGCGCATTTTTCTTTTGACGGCTTTCATACAGCTTACCCTGAGTTTTTGCAAGACAAATCCCGATACTTGCTAACTTCAACAACTGTTCTGGAACAGGCTTCTCTAAAGAGCCTGTCGGACAGTAATACTTATTCATTTGAGTTCTCCGGTATGCATCTATCATAATACCAGAGCATAGTTGCCGCTTAGGCTGGCCTCGAGTATTATGCCGCTTTCTTTTGGGTAACCTGCTTTGCAGTCATCTGCTGTATCGGAAATTCAATTACATCGGCTACTGCTTGTTCACCTAAGTACTCACCTATTCTAAGCTGTTTATTTAGGCGCTCCTCAGCGGCTCGACGTTCACGCTCAGCTTCTATCCACGCCTGATGATCGGCAATTTTTTGCTGCTTCTCAGCTTCTGGATGTGCCGTCACATCTACCGGCGGTAGAAATAATTCTTTTTGTTGATATTGCATTTTTATACCTTTTTGTTTTAGTAGTATACTACTTTAATTGTACTATATTATTTACCTAATGTCAATATTTAAATCAAAGATAGTAAGCGTGGTAATTTTTCTTACACCGAAAATACGAAAAACCTGTATAACCATATAGCATGGAGCAACGTTATTTTATCGGCATTACATTACCGAAAGACCTAAGCCAAACCATTGCCATAACCCAGCAGGAGCTTTTCATGCCGCACAAAATACTGACTCCGCTTGCGCCGCATATCACCCTGCTCGAACCTAAATTGCTGCAAACTATCCCGCTTGACATGCTCATACCCCAAGTGAGAAAGGCCGCTGAGACCATTCTGCCGATACAAGTTACGCTCACTGATATAGATTGCTTTAATAAGCACGTGCTGTACATTGCTGCGCAAGGCAGCAAGCTACACACACTGCGCGAACAGCTGCTTGACTTGTTGCTAACCACGCCTGCAAATAACCGCCCTTTTCGGCCTCATGTTACGCTAGCACAGACTAAGCCGAACCAAATACTGACTGATACGCTGATTATGTCATACCGAGACAAGATCGAACCGTTACTACCAATATCGTTCACCATCAGTAGATTGGTGTATTTTCAGTGGGTCCATCCACGAACGTATGCGTTGTACGAAATTTAATGCAGGATTTCCTGCAACAGCTCGGGGAATTTTTCAGACCTCAAACTGCCATAGGTAAAGTGACCATATCCTTCAAATTCGCGGTATTTTATATGCTTAACAGTTTTTCGAATTTCTTTTACGGAGCTAGCTATCTCTGGAGCATCATCTGTAGAATGAAATATTGTCAGTCCTGCAGTGCGCTTTGCGATATCAGGATCTATCGTGAAATCAAACAGTGGCCAATCATCTTTTTCTACATCAATCCACGGCGCCACAAGCACTACTTTTCCAACACGCACATCTTTGTTTTCGCTGAGCCACCGCACTAACACACCGCCACCACAGCTATGTCCTACTAAAATGGTTTCTGGCGTCAGCTCATAGCGCTCTAATTCTTTTACCCAGTTTTCATATTTTGGGTTGTATGGCTCCAATATTTCAGGTGTTTGTGCAAAAATACCGTTTATCAGCAACTGCTTTTGCAACCACGAAAACCAGTGCGAGTTAGACATGCTTGGAGTATCTTGGCGAAAATACTCCTGCTTGTTTGGTCTACCATGCAGCAATATAGCAGTCTTCATCTTATTTTCATTATACTATCTGCTACGCATTGTTTAACCAGATCTGCATTATCATTTATTTTTAATGATTGTTCCAAGTCGCCCTTCTACAAACTTCTGGAATACACGCACTAAGCCTTCCTTTGACTCGCCCCATCCTAGCCCACGGGATTTGAGCAAAGCTATCGATATTGCTTTTCGCTGAACGCGGCTGTCGGCATCGCGTAACAGAAATGCCTCATGATTATACAAATCACGAATTGACTGAGTTGGTATTTCTAAAACTTCTCCAACGCGCAGCGCTGGTTTGCTGCGGACAGAAGCAGCACCATGCCGTAAAGTTTGCAAAATACTCGCAAATTCTATATGAGATTTACCCGGACCATCAACCGCCCAGTCTGCTAATTCGGGCGCTTTGCGAAATACAAGCCCAGCGATTTTTTGCACCTTTTCGTGATCTTTGGGACGTAACCCAGAAATAGATCGTGTTAAATAATTAAGCACAGACGTGGCCGGATTGACGACTGGAAATTCTTGGCCATCAACTTCCAGATTCCAACTATCCATAACTGCCGGATCTATAGGTACCGCAAATGGGAACAAGGCCTTATCCATGCGACCGTCTTTATATACATACCGATCTGATACAAACGTTTTTAGTGCCTGGAAACCAAAAGGCGCTGTACGTTGTCTATCGAGCTGTTCACTGCTGATCAAACGAAAAATTGATATGTCCAACTGATCACCTATAGCCTCTTCCGCAAGCCTTTCAACAGCCTGTACTTTCGCCTCATCATCACTAAGCACTAAAGCATCCACATCCCGCAATGTATTGTTTTGCCTATAACGGCTCAGGTCGGGATTTTCTTGCGTAAATGATCGCGAAGTTACGATACGTTGTTCACCTGGCAAGATCACTGTATCTTTGTGTTTTAATGCCGCCGAACCGATCCCGCCCATCAGCTGTACTGGTGGTAACTCTGGGTTTTCCTCTAGCCTTTCGACAAACGGACGAATAATATCAATACAATTCAGCTCTGCTCTTACAGCGGTCATTGCATCAAATTATACGACAACATTATGTACCTGCAAGCATTGCCTTTACCAACTCACAGCCTATATAGACCAATCTAATACTGCACTTAGTTGACTGGCCTTTGGCGAATTTTCCGCAAAGCCTGCAGTATATCTTTTGGCGCATTAAACACAAGCAACCCAGATTCTAAAGCATGTAAATCAAATTTATCCAAATATATTGGACTTATAGAAGAGAGTATTACGGTTCCAGTATCAGGGTCTTCAGAGCTTTCATACAGCAGATCGCTTGCAGACTCTGAATGCCAAATCGCATTCCCTTTAATATCGGCCAATCGTTGTGCAACACTTTTTTCCATACAACCATCAGTGTCAAACATATAAAACTGTTCTATTTGAGCAACAACTTTTTCTTCATCATCATAATCATAATCCTCGATACTTAATTCATCTTCTTCATCTTCTTCATCTTCTTCTACCTCGCTTAAAGCACGTTGTATCATCATATCTCTCCGCTCATCTGTAACATGACGGCGTATAGAGATTTCCGCGGTTGATAAAATACAACGCTGCTGACTATGACTCTCGCCTTCATCACTACCATCAAGATATTCATCATCTTCCTCGTCAAAAAGTTCAGTATACGCCTCGAGTCTGACATCAATCTTACCTTCTTCGTCACTTCCTCGACGCATTATGGTCAAATTATTACCCACAAAACTATTCTCTCGCCAATCATCTTCCCAAATATAATCCACTAGCGACCAAATCACCTGATCTGCAATTTTTTCATCGTCGAATCTTGGTATATCAATATCAGGAAGCTCGCTTCCGCGCTCCATAACAACTCCACTTACAAATTTTCACAAATTATAAAATATTTATTAAATCAACGCCATAATTATTATCCTGCAATCAACACAACCCAACTTGGGACATCTAAGATACAGCGTTAGCCACTGATTGATGGTAGGCTACAACGTTATTTTTATACTGGGCTATAAATTCTGGAGCCGTAGATTGTAAAAAGCGATAAACAATTGGCTCAAACATGTGTCCTGTGACACCTTTTATACTCATATTGATATCGTATGCTACCTGTGTACCTGTATCAGTATCTGTCAGCGCTAACCCAACTGCAACTTCTGCGCGCCTTGACTGTCCTTTGATTTCTATCCGTTCTGCACTATCCAGCTTAGTAACTTGGCTCTCTATTACCTCCTTGAAACTCGCCACTGTCACGCCAATCCGAACCAGTCCACCTAATGCAAGACAATCGTCGTCCGGTTCGACCTCCAACCCATTTAAACCTTTCGGCCAGGTACATTTTTGTATGCCCGCCTCGAATACATGACGTCTTGGCAGTTCAACGTACTCGCACCCGCTCAGGCGTTTCATAGTGACCCCATAGTACCACTACACAACCACTTTGTATAGCCATAAACAGTAACAACTATATGTAAAGCTATATTAAGTATTTATTTTTGGCATTCCAATGGCATTTAACGCGTCGTTGATCATGTCAACATCAACTGGACTCATGTGTGTTATCTGACGTGCGGTACGGGTATACAAATTTGCGTCGTTTGATACCGAACGTACATTATCAAGCATATCACCACTACCGTCGTACGCACGCAGTCCTTCGGGAGTAATAATGAACCTATCAAGTATTCTTTCGCATTGCTTTGTCTCGCGCACAACCTTTATAAAACTTTCGTACATTGCTCCCGCTTGCAGATTGCCCACTTCATTAAAAATGCGAAATTCGTAATTGGATTGAGTATATACTAACGCATCAGGATTCTCTGCTACTGTATTAGAGACGTCTTTATAGTCAGCGTCCACAGAAGACACCTGATCAAGCACGTACTGCCGTACGTCCTCTGGTGTTTGCTTGTCAACGCTAATTATCATAACCGCACAGCCATCAACCTCCATAGCTGGAGATCTCAATAAAGTAACTTGAGTAATAAGACGAGCATTTTTGCCACCTATCGAACCGTACGCTACGTAACAGCCATTGCCCTCATCTATAAACGTCTTTCCTTCGTGGATCTCTTTTTGGATAACATCCAGTAAGTCCTTGGTATACCGCTCAATCGGAACCGCACCTATACTTTCATACATTGCTTCGTTAAAGAAATTATCGGCAGGTGGCTTTTCCATATAAAAATCCCGATCCCTTGAAATAATTTAATAAAAACTTAATTTACAGTATTTCAGATCTTGCGCAACTTTTACAGTACTTCTTATAGATAGAATGTATTTGCAAATAACCTACACTGTATATACGTTTCAAGGGACGCGGGACCGCTAGTTCAGCGAGTCACAACGCTAATTCTCTTTTGAATGCTACTCTATGACTTATGCTTTTGCTTTGGCTTTGAAAAATTCTTTGGTATCAGTTTCGTGCCAATGCTGCGGTGTTTTAGCCTTGAAATGCCTACGGGTATGGAAATTATCAAGCTCGGTTATGATAAACCACGTCTGTGCCACGACATACGCCACTGCAAACACCGCTACACCACCAATGTAAAGATCTTTATAGTTATACAGTGTGGTAAGTGAAATGAGAATGACGGACGGTGCACCTACCAACACATGTAACAGCCCTGGTAAACGCTGATCTCGGTGGAGTAAAAATGTTTCGGTATCAGTTTTTACCACGCTGCGCATAATGGTTTTGTATTTATCAAATACTGAATTAACTGCAATACTGGCAAAAATAACGTAAATAAACGCTACCACCGGGATAATCATAAATAGTATCGGGTTTTCGGCCTTTTCGCTGAAAAATATACCGTTTTCGTATAGTACATAACGCCAAAATAGCAGCACTAGAATTCCCGTCAAAATTGGCATTGAAACAACGGTGATATATTTTTTGGTAAGCTCATGCTTGATTACTCTACGTTCTGACTTTTGTGTATTCATTGCCTACTCCTTTTTCTTTATTCATATGCAAAAATAAACTACCAAAAGCTTACTGTTTAATAAAAATTTATATATCTTTCGTAGTCGTTTCGTTTACCGGCTCTGTTTGTTCAGGATATGACTGCTGTGGCACCGCAATAGGTGTAACCTCTGCCTCTGGCTTTTGCCTTTTGCGCCTATACTCAAGATAACACGACGCGGAAAACACCAGCATAAACACACAACTCACTATCCAAACCACCACGCTACCAGCAAGCAACGAGCTAAAAATAGCACTTAATGATGAATCCCTACTGATGCCTATAACCAAAAAGTAATGTACTGTTTCACTATCGTCCACTCCGGGAATTAGTAAAAATATGAGCAGCAACAGTAGACTATTAAATATAGCTAGTAACGAAAGCGACAAGCGAAACTGCAGGTTAAGGCAACGATATACACAAGAAAATGCAGCGCAAAGAATACGGGCGCAAAAAATATGCAAAATGGCACGAGCACAAACATTGACCAGCCCTTAGAAAAAGATAAATTGAAAATGGTAAAAACGACGGCAATTGGCAAGTATAAGTTCCAAACACTGATATTTCTCTTTTCTTGTAAGTAATGTGTCAGACTGGCCATCTTATGGCCATAATACCATAAGCATTATCAATAAACTACACTGCACTTCTCGACAGATGATGTTTACCCGGTGGCATGAGCTCGCCACGAACATCAAACACGTAGAAATCTGAAACGGTGACTTTGTAAAACCGCCAGCCGTCTTCTTTTGCGAGTTCTGCTTTGGCAAATGCTGCGCGATCGTTAAAGCGCTCGCCGTAGATTTGCAGCGCGTTTTCTACTGCATGCGTATCTTTGAGTTTTTCTGCCCTACCCTCAAAATATACGCCCTGAGGTTTGTCATCCAGCTCATGCGACATTACGATAGTACCGCTGACCGATGCATTTTGCTCGATTTCCTGACAATGCCGCGTAGTTGGCAAAGAAAAGAAATAGAAATTAAGATCGTCGTCATACGCATAGTGCAGCTCGCACACCCACGGCTTATTGTTTACACAGGTCGCCAAAGACAGATGAATCACATCCGCAATATATCGCCGAACAAACTGCTCTATCTCGCTCATGCTTTCATAATAGCAGGTTGCAACAAAAGAACCAGGTAAATTTACGGTTTTTATTGCCGTGTAATGAGCTCTTCAATTTGAACGCGTTGTTGTTCGGTGGTGTCGCGGTCGCGGACGGTTACGGTATTATCTTCGAGCGTTTGGAAGTCGATGGTTATGCAGTATGGTGTACCGATTTCATCTTGACGGCGATAGCGCTTACCAATGTTGCCGTTGTCATCCCACATCACATTACCGTGTTTTTCCTTGAGCGTGGTGTATACTTCACGGGCTTTTTCGACTAATTCTGGTTTGTTCTTCAGGAGCGGTGATACGGCGTATTTTACTGGCGCCAGGTGTGCTGGCAATTGCAAATACACACGCTTTTCGCCATTTACTTCGTCTTCACGGTATGCAGCGCTCAACACTGCCATAAACAATCGTTCGACACCAAAACTTGGCTCAATCACGTGCGGAATAAATCGCTCGTTGGTACCCTTTACGGTATACTCTACGTTTTTACCTGATTCACGAGCGATATTGCCAAGGTCAAAATCAGTGCGATATGCCAAACCCAGTAGCTCTTCACGGCCGATTGGGTAATCAAACTCAATATCAATAGTACGCTTACTGTAATGAGCACGATCTGTCTCAGGCACCTCAAGCTCATGCAACAATTCTCTTGGCAGTCCCATACTGTCTAAGAACTTATAAATATCCGCAAGCAGCGCCTCGAATGACTCTTGCCATTTGTCTGGATGCACAAAATACTCGATTTCCATCTGCTCAAACTCGCGGCTTCGAAATACAAAATCACGCGGGCTGATTTCATTACGAAATGCTTTACCCATTTGCGCGATACCAAATGGCAAATCTGGATACAACGTATCTACAACATTTTTGAAATTGGTAAATATACCTTGTGCAGTTTCTGGACGCAGATAGCTTACTGAACTTTCATCAGTTGTTGCACCAACATGAGTCTTAAACATCATGTTAAAGGTGCGTGACTTGCTCAGCGGATTACCGTCAGGGCTCTTAATATTGCGCTCAGCAATAACGGCATCCATTTGCTCCATAGTCATACCCTCTGGATCAATGCCGTTGTCCTTGAGAACATGATCAGTGCGATATCGACGGTGGTTCACCGTATCTTCACATAGCGGATCAACAAATGTATCGACATGACCACTCGCCTGCCAGACTTTCTGGTTCATCAAAATTGCAGCATCAACCGCATACATGTCATCACGCTGAGTGACAAAAAAATCCCACCACGCATTCATGATATTGCGTTTTAGTAGCACACCGAGTGGACCATAATCCCAGGTACCACTCAAACCGCCGTAAATTTCACTGCCCTGAAAAATAAAGCCACGGCGCTTGCATAAGCTAACAATGTCGTCCAGTTTTACGTTGCTCATAATTACCCTGCATTATACAGGTGTTATATCGGTGGCGCCAAATTTGTTATGGATGAAACAAACGTCCGCTTTTGTATACGTCATTTGCTGCACGTACTATATATGCGCCAAAAACTCCTGTTCGTGCTGCTTCAATTGGCGAAGGAGGAGGCGTTGTAACCTCAGAACGCGCCTGCGAAGAAACAACAGCTATAGTTGTCTGGTCTTTTTCCTGATCATAAATTCGCACTACTTCATCCGGTATTGGCTTCCCTACAGTCATACGTAACCTTGGTGTATGAAACAACTCGAACTCTACGTTATTGAAAAAATTAAAATCCGGCGCACTTTCGTGGGGTAAACGCTCTTCGGTATCGGCCTTTTTCAAATTTTCTGTACTCATACTTATATTATAACACAATATATGTTTTTTGTATAGTGTTTATTAACGATTCGATCTGTTTTAGCACCTGCTCTATACCTTGCACCTGTTGTAGTGCCTGTGGTGAATTGTTACTGAATAATAGGCGCAACACCTTAATCGCCGCAGCACCATAACGCCCGCTGCTATTTGCTCGTACAAATGCCATATCATCGAAACTAAAATTATACATTTGATCTGCGGCCAATTTATTGCCAGTTGTGTCGGTTTGCAAATTCGGCATGTGACCGCCAAGCTTGAGTAACTGCGCAACAAACCAAAGTTCTATAAGTCCACGGTGTATATGCTCGGTATTGAGTGCAATAAAAGCGTTTTCTAGCAAGTTGAAATATGCCTGTTCCGGTTCATCTTCGGTTGTTTTATTTAATTGCTTTATGAGCTCATACCCAAGCATGGTGCGGTCAATGTCTTTCACAATATCACCATAGTGTGTATGTAGTCGTGCAGAAACTAAGGTTCCGATTTCTTTTCTGCCAGGCATAAAGGTAATGTCGCTCACACTGAATAGTTCTATACCGCCCGCAAGCTTGCTTTTGGGTTTGCGCACTCCTTTCGCTATGAGGCGCAGTTTACCCTGGTCTGGAGTAAGCACCGTAATAATCCGGTCGGCCTCGCCGTAATTAGTACGCGCCAGGATAATTCCCTTTGTAACGATTCGTTTCATAGCTGAATTGACACACATCTATTCACTGCTGCTACAAGCTGCTTTAGCGATGTTTGGGGCTTGTAAAGCTGCTGCACGATACCCATTTCTTTTAACGAATACTGGAAACGCTGCAACGGAATAGGCGGCACCACGGTATGCAGTATGACTGGTATATCAAGCCAGTCAGCATACGAACGGAATTCCTGCAAAAACGCCACACCGCTATGACCAGCCAGTTGTATTTCTAGTACTACCACATCAGGACGCCTGCGATCAGCAGTATGTATTGCAGCTTCAGCTGTTCGCACATAGCTTACTTTATGTCCTACACGCTCGAGTGCCTCTATGTAGAGTTGCGCGAGTATAGTATCTGGTTCGATAAGTAGAATATGCATAATCTACACTAATTCCAACTGACGACTCGGCTGCAAGGTAGCTGCAAGCCCTTGCTGTTTTTGGAAACGGCCAGCTCGAAGCCGTGACTGCATTGCAGAAAAAATGGTTTCAGCTATGAATATACCGGCCCCGCTGCTGGCGGTTAGGTTTGTAAATGGCTGCCGCACAAACGTAGTTTGCTCAAATTTATTAGTACGCAAGAGTTCCCCTATGTCGTCCATATACACACCAGCAACAATACCACCGCGAGTGCGATGTGCCGCGATACGCAAGGTATTACGGAACTTTTTAGGATGCACCACCTCTGACAATACAAACCCAAGCCCATAGAGTGCCGCTCTGAGGCCATCTGGATGAGCCATTACTTGCCCGTATTTGCCGGCGAGCACTAGTTCAATATCGGTATTCCGCTGTTTCGCAAGCGGCGTCAGCTCATGCGCTACGTCATATAAAACAGCTGACAGCGGCACTGGCTCCAACTCAAGCGACATCTGCCGCGCTTTTAAATCAAGGCTCAGCAAATAGCTGTCTACCAGCTGCAACGCCATATCAGCGTGCGTCTGCATAAATTTAAAGTTCTGTATGGGATCATTAGCGCACTTTTGGGCCAGCTCCGCCTGGCGAGCAATGTACATAAGCGGCATTTTCAGCTGCTCGGCTATAGATCGTAGCAAGAGCGTTTGTGAATTATCCGTTTCCAGCACTTCGTCTACTGGTGATTGCGCCAATGTATACCCCCACTGACTTACATCTCTTTATAAGTCAGTATACACTTTGGTGCGCTATGGTACAAAGGTTACATTAGGCAATATGTATGTATTGAAGTCTGCTAAGTACTGATCTGTATCTGTTCCAAGAACCAGCGTTTTGTCTCGCAACGGTATAACTACCTCTGTACCGGTTAGATTTTCAGCAAGCTGACCCGTAAATTTAGTACCTACCTGCTCAGGCATCTTAGGCAAAGCATACGGCGTAGCTGTAAGTACACCTCGTTGTACAGAGCTGGTATATTTATTTATCACACTACTGTAATCCTGGTTGATAATTTGCAGACGCAGTGCAAGAGCCGGCCTGCCGTTTGAAGACGTAAAGCCAGGTATTATATCTGGATGAAAAACACCGTCTACCAATGCCCCACTCGTGGAAGATGAAACTGTGACATAACCGCTCCAAGTTTTTGGATACTGTATCGATACACTGCCGTATGCGTCCGGACCAGTGTATGTCTTGAGTGGATTCTTTAACTCCTCCGCAAACCGCTTGTTGTCAACATCAATTTGCTGTTTCTTGGCAACCTCTGCCGCTGCAGCAACCTTTTTATCTGCATTGTTTTTATAATCCTGGCGCCCACTAAAAGCCCAAACACCAAAAACAGTCACCCCGATCAGCGCAAGTACCAATGAAACTGTGGTAATGATCCATCCCCATGGCCGTCCATGTTTCGGTAGTTCACTTGCCATCGGGTATGGCTGTGGCTGGACTGTAGCTGGCGGCTGAGACCCTGGCTGACTCACCGGCTCCCGAGGTGGATAATACGGATTTTGATTGTTTGGTTGCATTACGTTTATGGTAATAAACAGCTACGATGTTTGCAAGTTATTTCTTATTGGGCCTTACTGTATATAGGTACACGCCCTTTTTTACTGCCACTGGCCTCTGTCCGGGTATTTCAAAACTAAAGCTTGCTACCTTGACAGGTTTTTCATTAGATTGAACAATCTTTTTATACACCTTCGGCATGATACCGGCAACACCGAATATATATAACCCATCAGCTGGCGGCCATGATTTTGTTAATGCATTTCCCCAGACTACTTTTACTCGCCCGCGCATGCTTCGGGTACGCCATAAAGAAACGAGTACCAATATAGGATTCAGCTCATAACCTACTACACACAAACCGCGCTTAGCAGCCGCCAACAACACTCTACCGTCACCCGAACCCACCTCAACCAAAGTCTGACCTGGTTTAAGATCGAGCATATCAAGTGCGATTTCTATCTGCGGCTTTAATGTTGGCACATACGGCGCGCCGAAAATCACCACAAAACCAAAAAGAAGCACTACTACAAGCAGCACTAGAAACCATACATCCATAGACTACTCTTTTGAAGTGCTTAGTTTTGTAATAGTAACCTTTGCGTCTTCCAGATACTTCTGTAGTGCATTTACAAGCTCTGTACCTTCTTTATACAACTCGATGGCTTTATCTATACTAATATCCGGTGATTGCAGTGCAGCTAAAACCTCTTCGAGCCGAGTTTGCAACGCTTGATAATCCTGTTTTTTCGTCATGAACGTTTCCTCTTGTTTACTTGTTTCACCTCGGCAGTTATCTGCGCATCACTCATCTGTATATCTACTATATCACCTGCGTTAAGCCCTGCTCCACTTCGGACAATCTCATTATCTTTTCGAATAAGCGCATATCCTCTTCTCAGTGCTTGGCTTGGATCAAAAGCTCGCAGCAACTCATAGTTTTTTGTTAACGAAAAATGTGCTCGCTGTAAAATACTTTCTATTGATTGCTCCAGGTCTTTGCGTTTTTGAACAATTTGTTGGGTATGCCGCTCAACGATCGCATGAAGCATCTGGACCATATGCTGCTGAGTAGTGCGAAGTGTGGTTTGTATATGCGCCTTATCCGGCACCAGCAACTCTGCAGCATTGCTTGGTGTGCTCGCTCGCTGATCAGCAGCTAGCTCAGCCAAACTAACATCTATTTCATGGCCGATTGCCACCAGCATTGGGATACGACTCGCCGCCACGGCACGCACTACCTGTTCATCACTAAATGCCTGCAAATCTTCTGGACTGCCGCCACCGCGTATCATTACCAACACCTCCGGCGGGTCCGCGTGCTGATTAAAATCGTTAATCGCCTGCACGAGCTGCTGCGGCGCATCCATACCCTGCACTTGTACATCCGCAACCTGAATAGTTATGCTGCACCACCGTGCTTTGATAATCTTTATAAAATCTGCATACGCTGCAGACTCTGTAGAGGTAATAAGTCCAATATGCTTCGGTGGATATGGCAACGTGCGCTTCCTGCTTGCATCAAACAGCCCTTCGCGCGCCAGTTTTTCCTGCAGTAATTTTGCAGCTTGTTTAATAGTACCTTCACCAACCAGTTCAATCTGCTGAATAGTAATACTAAATCCATACTGAGGGTGCAGCCGCGGTGTGCCGCGGACTCGAAGCAACATACCGTCTTCCAGCGGACCACGCAGCATATATACTGTACCAAAAAACCGTAAGCTCGCTTCTTCGTCTTTCAGGTCGAAATATACCCACTTGTTTTTACTGATCCGAAAATTGGCTAACTCACCCTCGATTATGACGCTTGGATAGGCATACTCTAGAGTCTGATTAGCATAGGCAACAAACTCACTAACACCCAAAACAAGTGGTTCGTTAATCATTGTGCGGAACCAATTTCCTACCCTTACTATTTATCGCCTGATGGTAGTAGTAATAACCTGGAGGCAACTGTACAGCTGCGGTCAGCACCCGGTACATAATAGTTACGGGCAAGCTAAGCGCCACTGGTATACCAGCTGCTACTAATACAGTAGTCATAAGCGCTTCATAAATACCTACACCAGCAGGTAGCACCGAGATAAGTCCTGCAAAGTTAGCAACTGAATATGCAATGATAATGGCTCCGAAATTCACCCATTCCCCAAAAGCGATATAAATGACATAAATACACAAAATTTCTGAAAGGTTAGCAAACAATGCATGCACCAAAGGCATCTTTAGCCTACCAATTTGAGAACGAATTGTTTTGAAGTTTGTATGCAGCTCAAGCAGTAAGAAATGCACCTGATCCATCTCAATTGTCGGACGACGTGGGTTGAAGGTCACTTTCCGTACCACTTTATTAGTAATTCGCCGTATTAACCTAAAAAACTGCTCAACTCGTTGTTTGCTGCCTAGCACGTACGCAAACAGTATCGTACCGATAATCAGTGACGTTGAAATTGTCACTGCGGCAACCAATACCAAGTCGTTCATCTTCCCTTCAACTGCGAGCAGAAATATACCAAGCACTAACAGTACCTCGAATGAGATGTATAGCATGAGTAGTTTCATCATCTGCACCAAGGTAGCCTTACCGGCAGTAACATTTTTCGAACGAAGTCGCGCCCCAAAATACGAAATACCTGACACACCACCACTTGGAAAAATATTATTGATAAAATTCAGCTCCAGCGACGCAATAAACATCGGTTTGTATTTAAATTTATTGCCAACTATCTTAAACAGCGAAACATATAACCGCGTCTGCGCATCATAATTCCATAACTGCAACAGTACAATCAGCAGCAGTACCCACCAGTGAATTTTGTTAATATTTTCAAACGTTTCTACAATCTGCTCTCGAATTACAAACAAAAACAGCGTTAGTGCCACAATAGTTGCGATGTTCAACAGCAGCTTCCAGCGACGCATCAAGAAAGAATTTTGACTCATATTGCCCCATTATACCGCACAACACGGTATACTGATGGTAATGAATGATACAAAAAGCCTACTGTTTCTTGGCCGTCAACCTGCTTTGGGGCTTGCTGAGCTTGAAAGTTTGTACGGTGCTGAAAATATCATACCGGTCAACGAAACAGTTGCGGCAAGTACATTACCTGCGGATAAAATACATTTTTCACGCCTAGGCGGTAGCATAAAGCTTGCAGACAGTATCGGAGAAATAACTACTACTGATTGGCACCGTATTGAAAAAACTTTACTGAAACAAATTCCTGCTATAGCCACTTCGCTTGCTGAAGGAAAAATCCAATTTGGGTTAAGCGTATTTGGACTGAAAGTCAATGTTAAAGACATTGAAGCCACTGCACTGAGGCTTAAAAAAGCTATCCGCGCCAAAACCAACCAATCAGTGCGTGTTACACCAAATAAAGAACCCGTCCTTTCCTCTGCACAAGTACTGCACAATCATTTAACTGGTCCGCGAGGACTGGAAATTGTACTGGTGCAAGCCGGTAATAAAACCATCATTGGACGCACTGTTGCCGAGCAGGATATTGAGGCCTATACCAAACGTGATCGAAACCGTCCCAAGCGTGATGCGCGCGTAGGCATGCTACCTCCTAAGCTCGCCCAAATCATCATTAACCTTGCGAGCAAACAAATTACACCTAAAAATACTGTCATAAACCGCGAAAAACCTGCTCATATCGGGCGGCTTTTGGATCCATTTTGCGGAACTGGCGTCTTACTTCAGGAAGCGGCGCTTATGGGATATGATTTGTACGGTTCTGACATAGAACCACGAATGACTGAATTCACCAAAGCCAATATTGCATGGTTACGAGATACTCATAAAACCGACGATTTTAACATGCTGATTGAAGTTGGCGACGCTACAAATCATATATGGAGTAAACCGATTGATCTTATTGCATGCGAAGGATACCTTGGACAGCCGTTCAGTGCATTTCCAAGCGAAGAAAAATTGCGTGAAGTTACGAACACCTGTAACCAAATTATGAAAGGGTTTTTGAAGAATATCGCTGGGCAAATAGAAAGCGGTACGCGCCTTTGTATCGCCCTACCCGCCTGGCATCGTCCAAACGGTACCTTTGAACACTTAAAACTCCTTGACTCTCTCGAGGAATTGGGCTATAATCGAGTGAGTTTTGCACACGTTCGTGACGAGGAGCTACTTTACTACCGACCAAACCAGGTCGTAGCTCGTGAACTATTAGTAATTACAAGGAAATAATAAGCTATGTCAAAGATTAAAGCAGGCGGTACCGCCAAAAACGTACACGACAGCCCAGGTCAGCGACTTGGCGTAAAGCTATTTGGCGGCCAAAAAGTAAAAGCAGGTCAAGTCATTGTACGTCAGGTAGGCATGACGAAACGCGCAGGTGCTGGTACGTACTTAAGTCGCAACTTCACTATTCATGCTGCAAAAGACGGTATTGTACAGTTTAAATCACGAAAAGTTAAAACCTTTTCTGGTCGTTCAGTACCACGCACTGAAGTTGTTGTAGAATAATCTAATCGGTAAAACTAAAAACCTCTCCTATATAGGAGAGGTTTTTAGTTGCCAAAATACTACCTGTAGCACCCTATGCCATGCCAAGCTGTTGCTTGATACGATCTACGACGTCTGCAATTACTACTTGAGACTTTACTAGATAGTCGTCTGCGCCAAGCTGCTCAGCACGCTGGCGATCGCTATCCTGACTCAGTGCAGTGAGCATAATGATCTTTACATTAGCTGTCTGCGGTGTATTGCGCAAGATGTCTAATACATCAAACCCGCTTACCTTCGGCATCATAACATCCAAGATAATAAGGTCGGGTTTATATTCCTGTGCTGCTGCTAACGCATCTTCGCCATTTGCAACACGCCGGATCTCAAAGCCTTCTGCCTCAAGGCGCATTGTATATACATTTGCCAACGAATCGTCGTCTTCTACCAATAGTATTCGCTTATTGTTACCTTGTGATGTATCCATACTGCTTATACTTTGCCTGATTTTATCTTATTTTGCAACTAGTGCGGCAATAAAACCGCTAAATAACGGGTGCGGACGATTTGGTCGCGATTTAAATTCCGGATGGAACTGGCTTGCAACCAAGAACGGATGGTCCACGCCTTCTATGATCTCTACTAATTGACCATCAGGAGACAGCCCTACCGCCTTTATGCCCCACGATTCATATTGTTCACGGTATGCATTATTGGCTTCATAGCGGTGTCTATGACGTTCTACAATCTCCAAGCCACCATACAGCGACGCTACACGACTGTTTGCGACAATATTGCATGGGTAGTCACCAAGACGCATAGTGCCCCCTGTATTTTCTTTGCCTTTTTGGTCAGCCATAGTGTGCACCACCGGATTAGCAGTATCTGGGTCAAATTCGGTTGATTGAGCATCCTGAAGCCCGTTTGCCCGTGCTGCAGCAATAATCATCACCTGCATACCTAAGCAAAGCCCTAGATACGGCTTTTTATACTGCAAGGCATAGGTAGCTGCCAGAATCTTGCCCTCTACACCCCGGTTGCCAAAACCGCCTGGTACCAAAATACCGTCTACAGACTCAAACTCCGCTGTGCTACCAGTTGTCTCAAGCGCTTCAGCATTGATCCACTTTATATCTATGTTAGTATCATGCCACCACGCCGCATGGCGCAAAGCCTCAAAGACAGACATATAGGTGTCGGCATTATCCATATACTTTGCCACCACACCTACCGTAACTTTCTTGCTGCGTTTTGCAATTGCGCGATCAACTAAAGCACGCCACTCGGTCATGTCTGCAACTGGCACATCTATGCCAAGTTTACGGCAAATTGCCTCGTCAGCCCCTGCCTTGACTAAAGTAAGCGGTACTTCATATATGGTTTTTGCATTCGGCAAAAGCGCGACAGCGTTTTCGTCTACACCACAAAACAGACTCAGTTTTTTAATAACAGCTTCGGGCGCTGGTCGCTCGCTGCGCGCCACCAAAATATCCGGAGTAATACCAAGACCCCTAAGATCGCGCACTGAATTTTGCGCAGGTTTTGTCTTGATTTCTTGGCTGACACTTAAATACGGTAGATACACTACATGTACATATACACAATTTTCGCGCCCTACACGCATCGCCAGCTCACGAATCGCTTCTATGAAAGCTAGCGATTCATAGTCGCCTACAGTACCGCCGATTTCAACAATGTGCACATCGTAGCCTTTGCCGGCTTCCTGAATAGCATCCTGGATTGCTCCAGTAACATGCGGAATAATCTGAATAGTCTCGCCCTGGTGTCGACCATTACGCTCATCGTTGATAACTTTGGTCAACACACGACCACTCATCAGTGAGCTAGGTTGTGTCAATTCTTGATCCAAAAAACGCTCATAGTGACCTAGATCTAAATCGGTCTCGGCGCCATCCTTCGTGACAAAACATTCGCCGTGTTCACGCGGGTTCAGCGTACCAGCATCCACATTTAGATACGGGTCACATTTTTGGAGATTAACTTTCAGCCCGCGTGCCTTGAGTATGTTGCCGATAGAGGCGGCGGTGATACCCTTTCCGAGTCCAGAAAGCACACCACCAGTTACAAAGATATACTTTGTCGCTCTATCAGCCACCTCAAATCTCTCCCACAAATCCTGCTCTCTATACTACCCTACTCCCCCTATTCAGGCAAGGTGATTATGACTTATTTTTGCAAAAACTGTATTGCAACATCTTTCTGGTGATCTATACCTTTTTCATAGTCCTCACTGGTCATCTCCACCTCTTGATCAGGCTTAATGCCCTTCTTATCAATATTTTCACCATTTGGCCGATGCCACTTTGCTACTGTCACCTTCAGCTCAGCGCCATTCTTTAATGGAATAATCTTCTGAACACTGCCTTTTCCATAGCTTTTCATCCCTATGAGCGTGGCAGCCTTATTGTCCTTGAGCGCTCCTGCCACAATTTCACTTGCACTCGCACTACCTTCATCAATCAATACCACTGTCTTTACACCAAGGAGGTGGGGAGTACCTGAAGCAACATAGGTTTCGGTCGTCTTACCGTCACGCTTTTCTTGCAGTATTGTAGTGCCGCTTGGCAGCCAGATACTCGCCACATCCACTGCTGCTTCAAGTGACCCGCCCGGATTACTCCGCATATCCAGAATAACCTGCTTTATTCCAGCTTGTTTAAACTCACGAGCCGCTTCCGAAACTAAACTTGCGGTATCCTCCCAGAACTGAGTGATTTGGATATAGCCAATGTTACCTTCTAAAATCTCGTGCTTTACGCTTGGAATAGATATATCTTCACGAGTAATAACGAACTCTTTGCGCTCTTGTTCGCCGCGAATAATCTCAAGCTTTACTTTAGTGCCTTTCGGCCCCCGGATCTTACTGACTGCCTCTTCAATTGACATATCTGCCGTGCTTTTATCGTCAATGGTTACAATGACATCTTTCGCACGTAGACCGGCTTTTTCTGCAGGATATCCCGCGATTGGAGCAACAACAGTGATGTTATTTTTTTCGTTTTTACCAAGTTGTGCGCCAATACCACTAAAAGTACCCGATAGTTGTTCGTTGAACTCCTTTGCCTCTTCAGCATTAAAATACTCAGTATATGGATCGCCGGCAGCTTGTACCAAGCCTTTACGCAAGCCATCTTCGAGCTTACGTACATCCAACTTGCCGTCAAAGTTTGCCCGAAGCAAATTGTACACCCGATCAGTATCAATGTAGCTCAGATGTTTTGGCAAATCCTTATTAGACCCAACTGGTGCAGTAAAATTCACTGACCCATTACCAACACCGACACCCAGGCAAAATACCAGCAACAAAATTACAATATTACCGACTGGACGCAATATGCTTTTAGGTTTTGATATGGTTTTATTCAACTGTTGTTTGTCTTGCATAATCCCCCACAAAACTTCCCATTACCCAATCTAGTATAACTTTTCTATGGGCAAGTTGCTACAAGACGTTTTGAAAAATTATGCATTTATCGCCACACGCGCCACTGGTATGAGAATTCACCACGAAGCTGCGCATTATACTGAGATACATAGATTCGGTTGCCATCTATAGCCTCTACGTACATAGCGTGTCCCCAAGGACCATCAGTGCTAATCGCTACATCACCAACCTGCGGCGTACGGTGCACCCAGGCTGCTGGCGCATTTCTTACCCAATCCTTAGCATTACCCCAATACATTGGGATAGGTCGTCCTGAGGCACCAATAGCCCATGCTGCATATGAAACACATTGACGAGTACAATATCCCCATCCATCAGGTGAGTCTGGATAGGCATCGTAGAATGAGCATGGACCAAGCTGCATGCTGAAACCAGCGTTTTTGTATGGATAATCATCCGGATTGAATTTATTTACAGGACCAGGAACACGGATGAAGTACATACCGCCGTCAGGTACAATACCGTTTGCATATCGCTGTGCGGCGATACGGCGATTTAACTCATCAATTTTCGCCTGATTAGCTTTTGTACGATTGTTGAACTCTTCTTGCTGCTGACGGTTCATGGCAAGCAGATTCGCCTGCTCTGCCCGACTAGCATCTAGTACAGATCGTTGCTTCTGCAGTGAATCAAGCAGTACTTCAATTTGCTTCTTCTTTTCGTTCAGCTCATTTTGCAATTTGGTAATTTTAGCCATTGTTTCCTGAATTTTTCGCTGAACAGCATTGCGATACGTCTCTTTATCTACAAATTCACTTAAATCTTTACTCGTGGCAAGCATCTCGATAGTAGACATTTCGCCACTGACATACATCGCCTTTATGTTTTCGCCAAGTACTTTTCGCTGCTTATTGAGCTCCCTTTCGTGCTCCTCGATTTGTTTTTCAAGCTCTTTTTTTTGCGATTCATTCTGATTGATCTGACCCTGTAACTGGTCAATTTGCGCTTGCAGCTGCTCGATCGCATGTTGATAACTTGTGGCTTCAGCAATTAACTCTCTTACTGCAGCACGGTTATTTCGGTTTTCCTGCTGCAAGGCAGCGATCTGCTCTTGTAAACTTTGCGCGTGGATAACGCGAGTTGCACCAAATGAACCTATCAAAAAAGAAAAAGTCAAAACCAACAAAAGCGCTTGGTAACTTCCGCGTTTAATAGAGGCTTTGCTGATTTTGATTCTATTTGTTTTGAGCATAGTTTTTGTTTTTATTATGCTTACGCTACAGTATACACTGCTTATGGCTATTTGTAAACCCCTACCAAGGGGTAAGTTTTATTTATTTCTTTGGAGCCTTAAACTTCAGGTATCGACGAGTTGCAATAATCGATGAACCAGCGCCAATGATTACACCAATACCAATCTGTGCGAACAATAAGATCCAGAAATGATCATTAAAATACCGTTGTGCATACGTAATATCAAGAAGACCAAGACTGCTTGCTTCAAGCGGACCTGACGACGCAATAAAGAGCGATTTAATAAGCAGGATTGAAATTAATCCAGAAATGATACCGTACATGATAGTTTCAACGACAAATGGACCACGAATATACCAAGTATTCGCACCTAATAATCGCATAATTGATATTTCATCTCGCCTATTAAATATCGCCATCTGAATGGTGTTGAAAATAATCAGCACCGAAATAACTGCAAACAATATAATGCCCGCAATGCCGACACGCTGCAGTACATTCGCAGCATGACTGATTTTGTCAATTGCTTCCTTACGATCACCTGAATATGATGGCTCCTCAGCTTGTAATACCTTGTTTTCTTCTTGGTTTAGGAATGTTTGAATTTCCTGCACCCGATCAAGGTCTTTCGGCTTGATACGGATTGTCGCCGGCAAAGGGTTATCGGTTTGATTAATGGCCGTTAATAGATCAGGGTTATTGATATTCTCCTGTCGGTACGCTTCAAGAGCCTCTTCTTTGGAAAGGTATTTTGTAGAGGCAACATTCGGTAGTGTTTCGAGCTTCTGGATAAACTCACGCCGTTCATTGGCAGTTACCTCGTCTTTCAGATATACTGAAACGTCAATCTTGTCGGTAATCTGCTTAATCGTACCTGACAACGTAGTATTGACCACTAACGACAGCAAAATAATACTAAGCGTCACCACCATCACCGCCATTGCGGCAATCGCTAGAGATGCATTTCGAAAGAAGTTAATTACCCCCGTTCGAACAATCCGCCAAAATGTGATCCACTTTCTATACATAACTGTTTGTGTACGTTATAGTTTGTAACTTGCGTGTGCCCGGTCACTTACAATTTTACCGCGCTGGATAGTTACTACCCTTCGTTTTAGTTTATTAACAATTTCTTGGTTGTGTGTCGTGAGAAGTACTGTGGTGCCGAATCGGTTAATTTTTTCAAGCACTGCAATAACATCCCAAGCATGCTTCGGATCAAGGTTACCAGTTGGCTCATCAGCAATCAGGATCTTCGGCTGACGCACAATGGCACGTGCGATTGCCACACGCTGACGCTCACCACCTGATAGCTCACGAGGCATACTGTTCTCTTTGCCCTTTAGGTTAACAATGTCGAGCACTTTCGGTACAGTATGTTTGATTTCATGACTGCTCATACCAACAATTTCAAGCGCAAAAGCCACATTTTCAAATACGGTACGGTTCGGAAGCAATTTAAAATCCTGGAACACTACCCCAATTTTTCGGCGAAGCAGCGGAATATTTTTGTCTTTTAATTTATCGTAATCAATGCCACCGATAATAATCTTACCGTTGGTTTGACGTTCTTCACGAGTCAGCAACTTCAGTAGCGTCGATTTACCAGCACCACTCTGCCCCACGACAATCACAAACTCTTTCGGCTCAACATGCAAGCTAACCCGATCAAGCGCTGGCGTGGAACTCTTCCCATAAATCTTTGTTACCCTATCCAACAAAATCATTACTCTATCTATTGTAACATAAGAGCAATAACTGTTTAAGCCCTAGGAACTGAGCGACATATCCAGGTAACTATCAATAAATCCATCTATATTGCCGTCAAGCACATCATCAGGATCAGAAGTTTCATACTTCGTACGAAGATCTTTCACCATTTTGTAGGGATGAAGCACATATGAACGAATTTGATTGCCCCATTCAGCTGACTGATTTGGGCCTTTAAGCTCACTAATTTTATCTTTATGTTGTTCGAGCTGCATTTGTGCGAGCCGTGAACGCAAGATCGTCATAGCTGTTTCTTTGTTTTGCAGCTGACTACGCTCATTCTGTATTGCAACAGTAATACCAGTAGGGATATGGGTAATACGCACTGCTGAATCAGTCGTATTAACACTCTGGCCGCCATGACCACCAGCCCGAAATACATCAATCTTAAGATCTTTTTCTTCAATAACTACTTCGCTATCTTGCTCGATTTTTGGCAAAACTTCGACTTTTGCAAAGCTTGTTTGACGAAGATTATCCGCATTAAACGGACTGAGTCGTACCAGACGGTGCACGCCATGTTCTGATCGTAATTTTCCATATACAAGCTTTCCGGAAATTTCTAGTGTAGCGCTTTTTATACCCGCTTCATCACCGGTTGACTCTTCAATTACCTGCACATCGTACCCGTGCTTTTCCGCCCACCGAATATACATACGCATCAGCATTTGCGCCCAATCTTGTGCATCAGTACCACCTGCACCAGCGTGAATTGATATAATCGCATCATAATTATCGTAAGGACCAGTAAACTTCAATTCTTCTTTCAGCCGGCTGAATTGTCGCTCCAACTCTACAGTTTGTGCAGTGATATCTGCAGCAAGACTCTCATCTCTTGTTTCGGCTAACTCCAATAAATCGTTTACTCCTTGTTTTAAGGTTGCCCACGGTTCGGTTCGACTTGCTAGCTGTGCGTGCTTTTTACTAATTGTCTGCGCCCTAGCAGAATCAGCCCAAAAATCAGGCCGCTCCATTTGCTGCGCATATTCTTGCTGTTCTTTTAAAAGAGCAGCTATTTTAAGTTTTTCCCACGCGTCAGCAATACTTTGCTCAAGCTGTTTGAGTTTTTGCAGTATATCATCCATGTATATTAGCTTACCGTTTTGTGCCTTCTGGCCAAAGTACCGCTACTTGATTTTGCATATTTTCGGCAAATTCTTCGCCACATGAGCCAAGCACACCAAGCCCCCAGATATTTTCAGCAAACATGCTACGCATAATCTCTACAATGGATTCTTTCGTTACATTTTTAATTCGTTGAGGCACTTTATAATAATCTTCTATTCCGTCATCAAAGAAATACCGACCGCTATAACCACTCGCAGTACCTCCTACGGTCTGCGCACTGCGCTGGAATCGCCCCAATGAATACTGCTGCGCGGCCACAATATCTGCCTGATCCAATTTTCCTTCAAATACATTACTCAGTTCACGCACAATAATTTCAAACAGTTTTGATACATTTTTTGGCATTACCTGCGCACCAATCCACCAGCCGCTATTCAGCCGTGCTTGTCCGAAGCCTGAGCTCATGCCATATACTAATCCGTGTTCACGAGCAGTACCGAGAATCTTTGAGTACAGCGTTTCAACCAACAGCGTATTCGCAAGACTGAGCGCATCGACTTCCGCTTCGCTCAATCGGCGGTTCATAAAGGTGTCTAAATAGAAATATACATTCTTAACACTGGCATTATGAATATATAGCGGATGTGTGAGGTGTTTTGGCTTTTCTTTTGGTAGCACAAATCGACTGCGGCCTTGTGGCAGTTCAATATTTTCAAACATATACTCAATCTGGCGCCGTCTGCCCGGAGTAATATTGCCACCAATAACAAACCGCATATTAGAAGTTGTATGGGTGCGCTTGTAGTGTGCCTGAATATCTTTCAACTGCACATTATCCATGAGCTCAAGGCGCTCTTGATCAGTCTTTGCCGCAAAGCCATATGTTTGGCGCAGCGCCAAACTTAGATGACGAAAATGATTATTCGAACGCGATGCCAACTCTTCGCGCACGTTCCCTACTTCAGCTTGAAACTCTTCTTCCAAAAAGAGCGGCTGCGTAATAGCAGTCAGCGTAAGATCTAAAATTCGCTCCCATTCAAAATCTGCACATTCAGCTTCGTAGATAATATCGTACGCGCTTGTTGATGCATTATTGTACGCACCATTTTTTTCAAATTCTGCCTGAAATACACGCGCTTTTGGATATTGTTTGTTAGCACCAAGTAACACGTGTTCCATGAGATGCGGCGCTTCCCATTTTTCGGGTTCTACTAGGTACTCACCTGCCCGAAAGTTTATTTCAAACGTCATGACACTGGCGTCAGGTATGTGTACTAGCAGTCCTTTTGCGCCATTTGACAATTGTAACTCACTAACCGTATGCTTCACGAAGTTCTATCCTATCTCTTTTGTTTCTGGCAACACATTATATGCTTTTTATATTAGCGACGTCGCCGTGCCTTTGCTTTACGCTGACGCTCCGCCTTACGCGCTTTCTTTTTGTTAGTAGTTTTTTTAGTAGCAGCAGTATTAGATTTTGGCCTGAAGTCCTCATCTGAAACTGAACTACCTTCAGTAATCTGATCAGCATTGGCAACAGACCTGCGCGCAGCACGCGTCAGCTCAGTTTCAGTCGGACGATCAAGCTGATCTTCACTCACTGGCTCTGCATGGAAGAGAATACGAAGTACTTCATGCCGCAAATTTGCTTGCATTTCATCAAATAGAATTTGACCCTGCTTACGATACTCAACCAGTGGATCACGCTGCCCCACGCTCATCCAGTGAATACCTTCACGCAGATGCTCCATGTTCTCAAGGTGTTGCATCCAAAGATTATCAAGCACCTGCAAGTATACATCGCGTTCTACTTTGCGCATTATTTCCGGCGTAAATGCCGCTTCTCGAGCTTCATACAACTCATTCGCCGCAATTACGAGAACCTCTTGCACCTTATCTGCTTCGGAGTCAAAAATACGATCTAGTGTTGGCTCGTCAAACGGAAATACACTCTTAATAACATCTTCAAATTGATCGGTTGTTGCAAGTGAAGAAGATAGCATAGCCCTCACTTCTTCTTCGATAAATACCTTAATGCGCTTTGATACGTCTGTTTTATGTAAAATATCACGACGAATCGCATAAGTAGCTTTACGGTGCCGGTTCATCACATCGTCGTACTTCACCACGTTTTTTCGCTGATCAAAATGAAAACCTTCTACCTTTTTCTGTGCACCTTCCAGGCTGCGAGAAATCATGCGGTTTTCAATTGGCATATCTTCAGCAACTTTCAGTCGGCTCATAAGCCCTGCGATACGCTCGCCGCCAAAAATACGCATCAAATCGTCTTCAGTACTTACAAAGAACTGGGTTACACCCGGATCGCCTTGTCGTCCGGCACGACCACGCAGCTGATTATCAATACGTCGTGATTCATGCCGTTCCGAACCAATGACAAATAAGCCACCAAGCTCTTTGACGCCTTCACCCAGCACGATGTCGGTACCACGACCAGCAATGTTGGTAGCAAGTGTTACAGCACCTTTCTCACCAGCCTTTGCGATAATTGCGGCTTCTCGCTCATTATTCTTCGCATTTAAAAGCTGATGTGGTATGCCTTCTTTAGTAAGCATTTTAGAAAGCAATTCATTCTTTTCGATAGACACCGTACCGATCAGCACCGGCTGACCTTTGGTATGCAGCATCTTTACTTCCTGAACGATAGCCTTGAACTTGCCTGCTTCTGTCTTGTAAATACGATCGCTACGATCTTCTCGAATGACTGGGCGATTCGGCGGAATTTCCACGACATCTAACTTGTAGATTTGATGGAACTCCTCGGCCTCAGTCATTGCGGTACCGGTCATACCAGCAAGCTTCTCATACAGACGGAAATAGTTCTGGAACGAGATCGTCGCCAGTGTCATAGATTCTTGTTGAACTTCGACCCCTTCTTTCGCCTCAATTGCCTGGTGTAGACCTTCGTTGTACCTGCGACCCGGCAGCAAACGACCAGTAAACTCATCAACAATGACAATTTGGCCATCGTTTGTAACTACGTAGTCTTTGTCACGTTTAAATAAAGCTTGTGCGCGTAACGCCTGCTCTAAGTGGTAGATAGTCCGTATATTTTGTGTTGCATACAGGCTTTCAATACCAAGGATTTTTTGAACCTTTTCTACACCTTCGTCAGTCAAAATAACAGTTTTACGCTTTTCGTCTACCTCATAATCTTTGTCACGTTTCAACTGACGAACAACTTTAGCAAACTGCACATATGCACTACCGCTTGTCACGCTTGGCGCTGAAATAATGAGCGGCGTACGAGCTTCGTCGATCAATATAGAGTCTACCTCGTCAACAATTGCAAAGTGCAGATCCCGCTGGCGCAGCTGATCGACCTCACGAACCATGTTGTCGCGCAGATAATCAAAACCAAACTCATTATTGGTGCCGTACGTCACATCAGCAGCATATGCCTCCTGACGAGTGCATGGCTTAAGATGTTTCAAGCGTTCATCGTCATGGTTTTCGCTTGTAAAACTTGGGTCATAAATAAATGATTGATCTGCAATAATTACACCTACACTGAGCCCCAAAAAATGATACACTTGCCCCATCCAACCAGCATCACGCTGTGCTAAGTAATCATTCACAGTCACTACATGCACACCCTTGCCAGTCAGTGCATTGAGATATACTGGCGCAGTTGCCACCAACGTCTTACCTTCACCGGTTTTCATTTCGGCAACATTACCCTCGTGCAATACCATACCGCCAATTAGCTGCACATCGAAATGTCGCATGCCAAGCACACGATCAGCAGCTTCACGAACCACCGCAAACGCATCAGGCAAAATCGCATCAAGTGACTCTTTTTTAAGCCGCTTTTTCAAAACTTCAGTTTGCTGCTGAAGTTTTTCATCAGACATTTTTTTATATTTATCTTCTAATGCATTAATCGCCTTTACACGCTTTTTGAGCCGCTTAACAGTTTTTGCCTGAGGATCACCAAGAATTTTCTTTAAAACAGTATGCACTTTTATTAAACTCCCTACTTCAAATAGTTGTATGCTTTATTCTCTATTGTAACGCTTCTGTCCGCTCAGCGCGAATAAAAAATTACTTTTACAACATGTTTTACAAATCAGCCACGAAAACGCGCGAAAAGACGTCGACGCAGCCTATTGTGGGAGTGCGCATCCTTATATTTTTTCAGCTGGCCTTTTAGCTTTGTCTCCACGATATCTATCGCAGCAAACATATTAATGGTCGTTTCGCTAGCTTCTAAACTTTCTTTTGGCAAATGGAGCACTACTGTACAGGTACATTGCTGTTTGTCTTTTGCCTTTGACTCCTTGAGTTTCACTTCAGCATGAATACTTTTGCGTGCATGACGAGAAACATACCTATCCAGCTTGCCGATTTTTTTAGCAACGTATTTCTTCAACTCTGGTGTTAATGTAGTATGCTGTGAGCTTATTTCAAGTCTTTCAATCATTTGTATCTCCTTATAATTTTTCTATATTCCCCATATACGGCCGGAGCACTTCAGGAATAATCACTTCGCCTTCAGGCGTTTGGTGATTTTCGATAATCGCAATTGCCATGCGACTATATGCGGCAGCCGTACCGTTTAGGGTATGCACAAAATCTATAGTTCCATCTTCAGTGCGATAACGAATATTCAGCCGACGAGCCTGGAAATCAGTAATGTTTGAGCAGCTCATTAACTCACGATATGACTTATCAACTGGACTCCAGTATTCAATATCATATTTTTTATACGCCGGCGCACCAAGATCACCGGCAGCAATACGCACACGCTGATACGGAATACTAAGCTGCTGACAAAGCTCCTCTTCGAGCTTTACCAGCTCCTGGTGCCAATGTTCACTATCTTCGGGTTTGCAAAATACATACAGTTCCAGTTTGTTAAACTGATGTACCCGATACAGGCCTTTACTGAACTTACCGTACGCACCTGCTTCTAAGCGATATGCTGGACTTAGCCCTACGTATAGTAGCGGCAAATCCTTGGCGTCAATAATTTCATCAGCATGATACCCGGTAATTGGAATTTCGGCTGTAGCAATAAGGTTGAGGTCCTCGTTTTCGATTTTGTAGATATCACGCTCTCCACCCCGAGGCAAGTAGCCGGTGCCTGCTGCAGTGCGGCTATTCACCATATGCGGCACCGTAATTGGTGTAAAACCATATTTCCGAGCAGTCTGTAGGCCAAATTGAAACAATGCAAGCTCCATATCTACCAGCCTATCTTTGAGGAAGTAGAATTTACTGCCTGCCACTTTCGCACCACGCTCGAAATCAATAACGTTTCGTTGTTCGCCCCACGTAAGATGGTCAACCGGCTCGAAGTCTTTTTGTGTCTCACCCCAACGAAATTCAGAGACATTACTTTCTTCTCCGCCCAGCGGCGTATCATCAGGAATAATGTTGGGAATTTCTTCAAGCAGCTCTCTATATTCCTTTTGAATTGTTTCTAAATATGCTTCTTTTTCCGCTAATTCAATCTTTATTTGCTTGCCTTCATCAATCAACACCTGATCCGGCTTGCCGCCTTTCATTTTAGCCGCATTTTCATTACGCTTCTGGCGTAATTCCTCTACACGTCCTAATAGTTCACGACGATTTTTATCAGCTTCTAAAACTTTAGAAATATCTACATCGTACCCTTTTTGTTTTGCTTTTTCTTGGACAAGTTCTGGGTTTTCTCGAATAAACTGAATGTCTAACATAATAACTTTATTATAGCTATTTACTTTTTATTTTGCAGATGTTTCAGAGTAAGCTCGGTACGACTTCTAGCATAGGTGCAGAATTGGCATGGACCACCCATAAGATCATCCCCAACTGGCGGCATGTCTTCAGAGTCCATGCACGCTTTCATTTTTTTAATAGTTGATTCTACCCAAGTATCGGTTCCGGTATACGGAATAACTTTGGTGCGGAATTCTAACCGATCATTAAAACCATCCAAATCAAACCGTCCATTGGTGTACACAAAATAGCCGGTGTTGCTGACCTTAAAACCATTTTGACGCAACAACCACTGATAGATCTCCATCTGACGCTTGTAGCTTACCTGCCACTCTGAATCAATACTAACTTCTCTTTCCTTTGCAGTCGCTTTGTAGTCAACCACTATCAATTCCCCGTCGTCATTCACCCAAATATCATCAACAGCACCAAAAATATGCAAATTAGTTGGTTCATGCACATAAGCAACACCGGTAAAATTATGCCGCCAATCATCCAAATTTTCGTGTGCAAACGGAATCGCTGACACTTCGTGCTGTATCATAATGGGATGCGGCTCACCCTTTTTTCGATATACATCAAACTCTTTTTTCAGTAATTCATCGATCGCTTTATTTATATTAAATGGCGGACTGTCGGGCCGCTTGATTTTCAGCCGTACATCAAGCCAAAAGCAACGCGGACACTGCATAAATAGCTCAATTTTCGAGCGCGAAATTTTGTACGCGGCTTTCTGCCCCGGCTGATACGGCAGACTCCGCTCTTTCCAGTAATTACTAGCCATTACTTTTCATTATACCTACTACTTACGATGCAATACAGCTAATGTTTCAATATGTGGAGTTCGTGGGAAAAAATTAAAAATCTCAAAATGACTCACCGTATATTGCTCTTGAAGCTTCGCAAGATCTCGTGCCTGTGTTGCAGGATTGCAACTCAAATAAATCACTTTGGGCGGCAACACTTCGAGCACTCTTTCAACTACTTTTTTATGCAAACCTGCACGCGGCGGATCGAAAATCACTAATTTATCACTAGTAATATAATTTAGCACTTTTTCCGTGGACGCTTCGATAACTGTGGCATCAAGCTCACTCGCACGCGCATTTTCACTTGCCATCCTTGCAGACGCTGGATCAAGCTCAACAAGATCTACACTATTTTCAGCTACACTCAGCCCGATACTTCCCGTACCAGCATACATATCTGTGATCGGCTGATTGGTAATCTGCGCTTTTATTCGCACAAGCGCTTTCTCAAACACTGGGATATTTACCTGAAAAAACGAATCAACGTCGTAGACAAATTTTTTATTCAATAGCGTATCATACAGTAATACGTCACCTAGTTCGTACAAAAGTTTTGTTGGCACCGAAGCTGGACTTTTCGGATCTGAATGATAGACACGCAAGCCCTTGAGCTCCCGTGGTATACACACCTCTGGGAATGTCTCCGGCTTCACAAAAAGACTGGCCGCAGCTTCACCTGTTTGTGTACAACGTATGATAATTGTTTTTAGGTCCCCTGCCCGAACTTTTAGCTTTTGTAGTTCAGCAAGCATTGCACGTGCTGCCGTATCAATTGCAGGAAGCGCAAGTTTGCTACCAGTAACAATTTGTTTACCGTGAGTTCCTCGACGATAAAGTGCCAGATGCAACCCATCATCATCACCCCAAAACGAATATTCCATTTTGTTGCGATAATGCCACTGTCTACCATCATGCACAACATCACTATACTTGGGCAGTTTGATTTTTTCATGCGCAAATAGTTCTGTGACAATTTCTTTCTTATATGCATTTTCTGCATCAAACGTCATTATTTGCCATGGACTGGTAGCTAAATAGTTTTCCTCTGCTGGCTCAATTCGCTCTACAGATGGCGCAATAATCTCCTCTGCAATACCTTCAGCATAACTTTTCTTTTTCTTCATAAACCGCACTTTTACAACTTCACCCGGAAGCGCATTCCACACAAAGACCTTTTTGCCACTTGAAAGCGTACCAAGTCCCTGACCACCATGCACCAATTTCTCAATTGTTACTTCTTCCATATACTAATTAACACTTAAAACCTTTCGTATATCCTCTGGCGTAAACGCTACTTTGGTTGGTTTTTGCTTGTATAGTATCTCGGCATTATTGTAGCCCCATGTAACTGCAATTGCTTGTATACCGGCCCTTCTTGCAGCTTTTATATCGCGTACCTCATCACCTATATACCAACACCGTTCAGTCTCAATATTATACTCCTTTATCGCACGCTTCAGCAGTGGTGTTTTCCCAAAAACCCCCGCACCGCCATACACTTTTGTAATGTATTGTTTAAGGTTGTATCGATCCAAAAAATGATTGATGTTAATATCGCTGTTTGAGCTGATAATAAACAGTTGATTACCATTTGCGTACAGTGCTCGTAAAAGATCGTCCATTTCTTTAAAAATAGGTATTTGATCAATGTATTGCGCCATTTCTTTCCTGCCTTTTAAGAACAAAAACGGCATACGCCACCACGGCATACCAAGTCTTCGAGCTATAGATATCATTGAATGACCTCGTAGCTCTACCTTCTCGTGTTCATCTACAAGCTGCTTGCGTTTTGCCTCACGACGCAAAAACCCAAGGACATATTCGTAGCTATCGGCAATTGTACCGTCAAAATCAAAAATAACTGTTGCCATACACTACTATGGCGCAAGTGCTCCTGCGTATACTTGCCATGCTAACGCTGTCATTGCCACAAAACCTAATGCCATAAACGCACGTTCTGTAAAAAGATAATCTGACCACTTCCCTTTTTGTCGATTCTGCAATATAAACAGCATACAAGCTGCCAGGAACAATACGAACATGCTACCTACGGCACCGTATACATATACCGGTGTATTACCGCTGCCATACACATAAGCACCAGCAAGATATACACCTAGTACTACCCATGGCAGTACAGCGCTCACCGTCAAGATGGTATATGCAAGTCGTCGTCGATTGGGACCTTGAGCGTATACTTCAACCGCCAAACCAGCAAGCGCCGCTATTAATACAAGTCCAAACAACAATGCTAGCGCTGAGATATCATACACGCCTACGAGTAACGCCAGGGTAGTTGTTACAAGACCTGCTATTATGCCACCACCTGCCCATCGCATACGACTTACCCGTGCTTCAAGCTCTTTCTCATATCGGTTGCGGTAAACCGTAGCTACGATAATGTGTACAAGTGCTGCAATAAACAAGAAGCCTGCAACAACACATACTAGATTTACATCAAACAAATGCCGCACGGCCTGGGCAAGTACTGTTGTATCGGTTGTGCTTGCCAAGTTATCTTTTGTCAGAAAACTTGTTGTTACTGGTATTGATTTAGCGGTGCTTAGTAAAATAATCGCCACGCCTTGAGCTGCAAGCAATACCGCTAACCATTTGTGCCACTTGTTCAATGCCACTGCCGTAAGCTTCTTGGCTGGCTTTTTAGCAGTGCGCCTGCTTGATGTCACCTGAGGTTTTTTGGTAGCTGTTTTTTTGGTTTTTACTGCAGCAGATACAGTTGTTTTTTTGTTTTTAGCAGTCTTCGTAGTTTTCGTTGATTTCTTTGCCATACCGCCACTATAGCATAAGTTTCATAAATATAGGAAAAATACTTGAAAAAGTACACGCAACAAATTACGCTTATGTCAATAAGCAACTAATTAGGAGAAAGGACATGACTAAACAACTCGAGCAGCTCGAAATAAAATTAAACGACCTGTTTGTAAAGAGTGCACCCGCTTTACCAAAAGGAGGAAAAGATTTTTTGGTGCAGTTTATTCCATATTTATCGCTGCTTGGCGGCTTATTCAATCTATGGGCCGCATACAACCTCTGGTATTGGGCAAGTAAAGTTAACCATGTTGCTGATGTTGTCAACCGATGGAGTGAAACATTCGGCGTAGACGCTGTATCAACCAACCGCTGGTCAGTAGCGCTCTGGATATCGTTGGCAATCTTACTAGCTACAGCACTGCTTTACATCTTGGCATACGCCCCACTCAAAGCACGCAAAAAAGCTGGATGGAATTTACTCTTTTATGCTCTCCTCCTTCACCTGGCTGCCGGGGTTGTTGGTGTGTTTGCTGATAGCTACGGCTATGGTGGTGGATTTGGCGGCCTTATAGGCTCATTGATTGGCTTTGTAATTGGTGGTTGGTTTATCTTCCAAATCCGCGAGACATACCTTACTAAGAAATCTAGAGCTAAGAAAGCTTAGCAAAAACAGTCAAAGAAAAAGACTCGCAAAATGCGGGTCTTTTTTTATACATAAAATGTCCGTTTTAATGAAATTTAGTTTATTTATATAGTTCCGGATAAATTGTCTTGGTGACTTCATCGATTTCGCTGCGAAGTTGCGGGAATGGCACACCTTCACGCGCAGTCACGCCTTCAAACACCCAAAATACACGTTCACTCCAGCCCCATCCGCAAGCTGGCGGCATGCCATACTCCAGCATTTCTATAAAATCAATATCAAGCATCATCGCTTCTTTATCGCCTGCATCGCGCATTCGCTGCTGTTCAATAAACCGATTAAGCTGATCAAGCGGATCATTCAACTCGCTAAACCCGTTACCTAACTCAGACCCTGCTATAATCGCTTGAAATCGTTGCACGGTATCAGGTCGATCAGTATTTTTCTTGGCCAGTGGACTAATAAAGAGCGGCGTATTAACAAGCCACACTGGACCAGCCACATCTTTGCGAATATGCTTCCAAAGTTTATCTATACCACGTGCTTTATTTTCAGTCTGTTCTACCTCGAGATTGTTGTCCGCCAACGCCTTCTTAACTTCATCAAGCGTACAATTAAGGGGATCAATATTATAGCGATCTTTAATAACTTCCGCATAGTCCCACTCCTCCCATTCTTGGCTGAGGTCTACCTCAAAATCACCAAGTTTAAATTTCAGAGTACCAAAGGTATTTTCTAGGACATAGCGGTACATGTCTGTCATAAATTTCATACCGTCGCGCCAATCAGCATACGCCCAGTACCACTCCATTGCCACATGCTCCGGCAAATGCTCATCACTGTAGTTTTCGTTCCGGAAACGCGGACCAATATCATACACTCGTTCAAAACCGCCACCCAACAAACGCTTCAAAGGTAGCTCATGACTAATCCGAAGGTAAAAGTCCTGATCAAGTGCATCCATATGTGTCACAAATGGCTTCGCATCTGCACCGCCTGTCGTATGCTCGAGTACAGGAGTATTGATCTCAATAAATCCATTTTGGTCAAGAAAACGCCTCGTCGCTTGCCAAAATTTACTACGACGGATAAAGCGTTGGCGTACGTTTTCATTTACATTCATGTCTACATAACGACGACGCAAACGCTCTTCTTTGTTAGTAAACCCATCGTATTTATTTGGTAGTGGCCGGAGCGATTTTGTCAGCAACCTCAGTCGTGCAATTTCTACCGAAATTTCACCGGTCTGGGTTTTTATCACCTTGCCGGTCGCCTCTACAAAATCACCTGAATCTAGTAACGAAATGTCGTCTATAAGCAATTCGCTATTGGCACGATTTGCCTCAGTAATAACACCAGCTCGCCAAAACAATTGCACCTGACCGCTGTGATCTTTAATAACAATGAAGGCAATTTTACCGAACTTTCGAATAGAGGTAACTCGACCTATTGTCGTCACCTCTTGACCTTCAAGTTCATCAAACGATGATACGATTTTTTGTGCAGTATGTGTGCGATGTGCAGTAGCTGGATACGGATCAATACCGAGCTTCTTTAACTCTTCCAGTTTCCGTAAACGTTCATCACGCAGTTCTTTCAGTGTTGCCATACTGGAGACATTATACCGAAGTTTCTACCGGTATCCTAGCCAATCTCAACAATGGTGTATGTAGTAGTTTCAGCTGGAGTTTTAATTTCAACTTCCTCGCCTTCTTTCTTGCCAATCAATGCCTGGCCGATTGGTGATTCATCGGAAATTTTTCCAGCCAATGGATCAGCTTCAACAGTTCCTACTACCTGAAATTCTTTGGTTTTACCATCTTTACTCTTCAGTTTTACTGTAGAACCAAGCTGTACTTTGCTGTCACTTTTTGGCGTCTTGATAATTTCTACATTAGCCAAAATATGCTCAAGCTCTGCAATACGGTTTTCGTTTTTCTCTTGCTCCTGACGAGCGCTTTGGTATTCAGCATTTTCACTCAAATCACCAAATTCACGAGCAGTCTTAATACGCTCCGCAATAGCACCACGCGCAGCAATTAAGTCTTCAAGTTCTTTCTTTAACTCCTCTACTCCTGCTTCTGTTAGTCGAAAAGGTTTACTAATCATTTTACATCCTCCTATTTAGCTATGAATAATCTTAAAATCTATATTGCTGATTATCTGATTTTTTACACGAGTGCCTTTAATAATTCCTCGTTTGTTAGTAACGTTGCTTCTGTTTCCGTGCGTCGCTTTAGTTCGATTTTGCCCTGTTCTATTGTCTTAGGGCTGACGACCACCCGATAGGGTATACCGAGCAAATCCGCATCAGCGAATTTTTCTCCAGGACGCATATCACGGTCGTCATATAATACCGCAATGCCATTTTGAGTCAAGGTGCTGTACAATTCATCAGCAGTTTTTACAGCTTCAGATACATCGCCCAAAAGTGCCAAATATACTTTTGCAGGCGCAACTGCTTCTGGCCAAACTATACCCCTTTCATCAGCAAATTTTTCTACTATTACGCCCATCACTCTCGTAATTCCTATTCCGTAAGAACCGAGGTGAACATACTGGCTTTCGCCTCGCTCATTTGTAAAGGTAAAGTTTGTTTGCTCACTCTTTTGTGTACCGAAGTTAAAGATGTTCCCTACTTCCGCACTTTTTACTTTTTCTAGCTCTTCTCGCTTAATACCAAGTTTTTTAAGGTTTTCATCGTCTAAGACTTCTTCATTTACGGCGATATTTTTTCCGCGATGCAGGTAAATGACGTCTTCGCCCGCTTCACAGATTGTTTGAAACTCATGACTAAACTGTGTAAACGCACCTCCGCTTGCAAATGTAATATATGTGTCCTCTCCAATACCTAAACGATCATATATCCGGTTATAGGCATCGATGGTGGCATTATAGAATGCCTCATGCTGCTTAGCGTCTATGCTACATGAATACATATCTTTCATGATGAATTCGCGCCCACGCATAATACCGCTTTTGGCCCGGAGTTCATTTCGCAGCTTTGTCTGGAATTGATATACGTTGATCGGCAGATCCTTATAACTGTCAAGGTACTTTTTCACCATTTCGATAACGGCTTCTTCGTGAGACCACCCAAATCCTACTTCTGTTCCGTCCTTAAGTTTTGACTTAAACCATATATCAACCACTTCATCGTCCCATCGTCCGGTTTCTTCCCATGTTTCTCGCTTTTGTAAGGTGCTCATAATAAGTTCTTGCCCACCTATTGCATTCATCTCTTCACGAACGATTTGCTTGATATTCTCGAGCACTCTATACCCAAGCGGCGTATACGCGTATACGCCGGCCATCACTTTATCTACATAGCCTGCCCGAATGAGAAGCTGCGCATTTTTTGCCACTTCATCAGACGGCGCCGTTTTACTTGTTTTGGTAAAAAGCTGTGATAGCCTCATTACGATTCCCTGTATACCTATTTATGGTCCTGTTAACACTTTATGCTAAACAGAATACCGGCAAGCCGGCATCAAAAAATACAATGACCATACGGTTCATTACTCCTATTGTACTACATTGAATAAAATCAGAAAGGCCACAAGATTTTTCAATGCGTGCACACCTGTACCAGACCAAATATTCCCGGTTTTTTCCCGCAGCCATACAAGCACCAGTGAAAGTATAAATGTATCGAGCGCCGCTATCCAAAGCAGTCCATTACCAAAGCCTATTTGAAGATGAGCAATGGCAAATAATAAACTTACTACTACCGCAGCCGTTTTAACCGAAAATATTCTCTTTAATCGCGTATAAAGGAATCCGCGAAATAGTATTTCTTCAACAATCGGCGGCAACACCACAAGTCCAATGAACGCATAAAGCCGTTCACCACCAGTGCTTTTTGTATCAAATCCAATCTCTTGCTGCTGTTTAAACAGATCCGGCGAAAACTGATAGATAATAACTGCAATAACCATGTAGATAGCGATATAAACCAAAAATCCGGCAAAAACATACCCTATGTCTTTGACTTTCGGCATTTTTACCGCAATACTTTTCCATGTCTCACGCAGCAGGCGCATAAAAAATACCAATAAAGCAATCAGCACTATATCATTAATTCCTGAATAGATAAGCCGAACAAGGCTAGTATCCACCCATTCTGCCGCCTGAGCCTGCGTCATGCCACTGAGCACTATACCAAGTACCAACAAAAAACTAGTGGTAATTTGCGGCAAGATATACAGAATCAGCCCAATAAGCATTGTCTGTACTGTGGCGATAAACCGCTGAGCCAACTGACGATTTGGTGTACTACTAGGTGTATTATTAGAAGAATCTGTTGACATCAACTATTGAAATTAAAACTATTAAACCTATCAAAAATAGGAACCCAACACCATGTATCCACTCTTCAACTTCTTTAGTAAGCGGTCGTTTTAGTGCACGTGAAGCCAAAAGCACAAACAGCCTTCCTCCATCTAATGCTGGGATTGGCAGCGCGTTCATGATTGCCAAACTCAACGAAATAACAGCAATAATCAAAAGCAAAAATTCTATCCCAAAAATACTGCCATCGCGCATAACCACGAATATACCTATAGGCCCTGATACCTGTTCACTCGCTTTTTGCGCATCTCCATGGAAAAGGCTACTAATTACGGTACCGAGCCCCTGGAAGGTCAACAGTGTTAATTGTTTTATAAGTCCTGCAGCCACTATCGGAGCGGACCATGTAGAACGCTGTACCGTATATTCTGTCGGTGAAATACCTAAGTACCCTTTTGGCTGATTACTGTTTCGAGACTTGTCTACTTCTTTTTGCGTCAATAGCATTGCAGTCGTTGTCTTTTTTTGACCTGCACGAACATAGGTAATGTCGACTTTTTCACCTGCATATTTCTTTGTAATCTTTGGCAAATCATCTGGAGATGTAATAACATCTGATGACGCCTGTCCAGATTTGCCGATGGATTTAAGCACATCCCCGCGCACAAGTCCCGCCTTTTCAGCAGGCGACTTTTCAGACACATGCCCAGCAACAACATCTTGTTTAATAATCTTTGTATCGCTTGCAACGGTAAATTGATTATCTATAAGCTTTGGCATACCAATTGCTGCCAAAAGCGTCAAAAGCACAAATGCAGTTACTAAGTTCATCGCCACACCAGCAAGCATGATCTTTGCTTTTACCCAGGTAGTAGCCGCACCAAACGTCCCTGGCCGTGTATCAGCATCGTTTTCACCTTTAAGCTTTACAAAGCCGCCAAGTGGCAGCCAGTTCAAGGTGTATTCTGTGCCGTTTCGCTTTGCCAACACTTTAGCTCGCGGCGGAAAAAAGAGACCAAACTCCTCAACTTCTACTCCATTTCGGCGGGCAACGATATAATGCCCCCACTCATGCACTAGCACTAATCCGATAAATAAAACCAGTCCCAATATTAGTAACCACATACCCCTCTAGTATACAAAAATTCCTTCTTTACCCCTAGTAATTATTTCCCAAATCGCCGTTTTCGTACTGCATAAGCTTTTAATGCATTCTGCAAATCAAGCGGTGTAAAATCCGGCCATAACTTATCAACAAAATACAATTCACTATATGCCGCACGCCAAAGCATAAAATTACTAAGCCGCTGTTCACCAGAAGTTCGGATTACAAGATCAAGCGGCGGCACTTCAGGGGCATATAAATGTGCCTGTATGGTATCGATAGTAACTGCTTCTGAAGACACACCGCTTGCAACGATCTTTTTAACCGCATCAACAATTTCCTGCTGACCACCATAATTAAAACAAATTACCAAGTTACCTTTGTTATTATGTTTAGTACTTTCTTCAGCTCGTTCAATTGCCTGTATTACCTTTTTGTCTAATCTATCACGCTGACCTACAAATATAATTCTTATTCCGGCTCTGTCAAAATCCTGCAGATACTTATCGACACCTCGCACCAAAAGCATCATGAGATGCCCTTTTTCCTCTTCAGCACGTCGCCAATTTTCTGTAGAAAATGCGTACACACTAACATACGCTACACCTAACTCAAACGCCGTCTTTACAACTACTCTTAGTGCCTCTAGACCTTCTGTATGCCCTTGCTTACTTGGCAGACCTTGTTTTTCAGCCCAACGACGGTTGCCGTCCATAATAATGCCAATGTGACGTGGCACAGTTTCCATTATCGCTCCCGTTCAACTACATAATTAATGATATCGGTTAATACAGCCTTTGCCGACTCATCCCAAAATGTACTAGCAGCAATAAGCGATTTTGCCTCATGAGCATATTCTCTAATTTTTGCTTCGGTATACTGTTTCGCACCCGACGACTTTAAAACCTGCTGCACTGTCGTAAGCTCTTGCTCGGATATATCCTGCTTGCCGAGCAACCCTAAAAGCACCTTCCTTTGGTCTGCCGATGCATGAGTGAGCGCATGCTGCACGAGCAGCGTATATTTACCCTCCTCGATATCATCAGTATTTGGTTTACCAGTTGTAGCAGATGACGAAAATACGCCCAAAAGATCATCTTTGAGCTGAAATGCTATACCAGCCGCTAACCCAAAATTTGTGATTTCTTTCAGTAACTCTGGACTAGATTTTCCAGCCAACACTACCCCAAGTTGCAGCGGACACACAAAAGTATAGTAGCCGCTTTTCAGTGTGTATTTGCGAAGCACATCTTCTTCCGACACCACTGTACCTTTATGTTGTGTCGCATCCTCAATCTGTCCAAAACCAGTCGCCAAGATATTTTTATGCAGCAGTAGCATTGCTTCGCGTATATATGCTGGATTTTCATCAAGTTGCGTTAGCACTATATTCACCAGGTGCTGTGTCAGCAGCCCAACGTTTATCGCCAGCATATTAGCCAAATGAACATCTTTTGGCTGTTGATTTTGCTCTGCCAAATACAACTTATGAATCGTCGGTTTGCCGCGACGCATCGTCGACCGGTCCATCACATCATCAACAATAAGCAGATAATTTTGCACTAATTCTAATGCAACCGCCGCTTGCAAACCGGTTTTACCCTGATTTTGACCAGACGCATAATCATACGCAAAGCACGCCAGCGCTCCACGGATACGCTTACCGGGCCGCAGGCTGTATTCTTCTATTTTTTGTAATGCATTTCGCGTTTCGCTTGATACATCTATATCAAGCTGTTTTGGCAATTCTAAAAAGAACTGCTGCAATGCGTCATTAATACGTTCCCTATATATTCCAAATGTTTCCTGCATAAAAATATATAGCGCCAACAGCCTCTACTAAACAGTCATTATCTCGGTCTCTTTGGCTTTGGCAATCGCATCGATATCGGCTCGAACTGCACTCATAACCTCATCAACTTGTTTCTCAAGGCGCTTCGCATCGTCCTCGCCGATTAGCTTATCTTTCTTTGCAGCAGCAATAGCATCAAACGCGTCACGGCGCGCATTACGCAGCGCGATATTAGTTTCTTCTACCTTGCCGCCAAGCTGCTTAACAATTTCGCGGCGGCGCTCCTCAGTCAACGGCGGAATTGGCACACGCACCACTCGCCCGTCATCTGCAGGATTAAGCCCCAGACTTGGGTGGTTACGTATGGCTGTAGTAATAGCCTGTAAATTATTCGGATCAAACGGTGTAATTTGCAGTAGTTGCGCCTCAGGAGCAACTATAGTTGCTACCTGATTAAGCGGCATTTCAGTACCATATGCCTCTACTTTTACCCCGTCAAGCATACTTGGATGAGCTCGACCAGTGCGGATCTTTTTGAGCTCTTCCTTGAAATGCGCTACGGCGTTATCAAACTTCTTTTTTGCTTCGTCTACAATTTGATTCGGATTCATATTTTAACTATATATTATTTATTCATCCTTTGTAAAAGTAACCCTAAACGGTATGATATCACGAACTGTCGCACCATGAGCATGGTAGAACCTGTGCGCCTCCTGACTCGTATAGCCTGACATAAAGTCCATAACCATAATATCTCTATCCATACACCATTCTTTCATGGCAAACCATAGTCTATCCCCCACACCTTTTCCTCTCACTTCACGGCTTGTAACAAAATTTTCAAGATACGCTTTATCACCTAGTGTGTCGTAAATATGACTTAATACAGCAGCACCGACAATACGACCACCGAGCTCAGCAACAAACTGATCGTGGTTAGGAGACTCAATAATAGCCCGCAAACGCTCTTCTGGAATTGGCCCTCCTGAAGCCTTATCGTTCAAATCCAACATGAGCCTACCAAGCTCTGCAGCCACTTCAGGCTCGTACTGGGTTAAAGTCCTAACCTCAATTTTGGCTGCTACACTGTCAGCCATCACCAACCCCAATTTTTACGCTACTTCTCCAAGTACCATGCGGCTAAAGCGGCGAATTACTAAATTCTCACCAATTTTAGCGATATTTTCTTTCACATAATCGCCAATTTTTTGGTCAGGATTCTTAATGTAGGGCTGCTCAAGCAGACACTTTTCGGCAAAGTGCTTTTTCAGCATGCCTTCTACAATTTGCTCCAGCATGTTTTCCGGCTTGCCTTCATTTTTCGCCTTTTCCATAAACTCAGCTTTCGCAGCTTCACGCACCTCTATCGGCACGTCGTCAATACTTACATATTCTGGCGCTGCAGCAGCAATGTGCATCGCAATGTTATGCGCAAATTCTTTAAAAGCATCGGTACGAGTCACAAAATCAGTTTCGCAGTTTACTTCTACAATCACACCAATGCGACCGCTATGTACGTATGCTTCAACCACGCCTTCACGCGCTTCACGCTCACCTTTTTTCTCAGCCTTGGTAAGGCCTTTCTTGCGCATTTCGCTCAATGCTTTATCGAAATCACCTTCAGCTTCCACCAAAGCCTTTTTCGCGTCGGTCATACCGACACCAGTTAGCTCACGCAGGCGCTTAATTTCCTCAATAGTTATATCTGCCATTTACTTTTTACCCTCCTCGTCTTTATCGGCCTTGTTGGCAGTTTTAGCTTTTGCCTTACCCTGCTCTACAGCCTGCTTTACATAATTTGTAATCAACTGAATGCCCTTGATAGCATCATCGTTTGCCGGAATTGGGTATTGAACATTTGTTGGATCAGCATTCGTATCAACGATCGCAACAAGCGGAATATTCAGCTTGTTCGCCTCACGTACTGCATTTGCCTCATGAACAACATCTACCACAAAAATTGCACCTGGACGAGCCGGCATATTCTTAATACCGCCATAAATCTCGTTCATTTGGTCAATTTCTTCCTGATAACGCTGCACTTCAAGCTTGCTGTATCGGTTTGCCAACTCACCTGACTCCATCTTGGCCTCAAGGTCTTTTAGAACCTTGATCTGTCGACTGATAGTATTCCAGTTCGTTAGCATGCCACCGAGCCATCGCTCAGTAACATATGGCATATTAACTGACTCTGCAGCCTCTTTTACAATACTTTGTGCCTGGCGCTTCGTGCCTACAAAAAGTATTTGTTTACCTTGTGCAACCGTATCAGCAACAAAGCTTAAAGCTTTATCTAGCTCTTCTACGGTTTTTGTAAGATCGATAATATGGCTACCATTTCGCTTACTATGAATATATGGAGCCATTTTAGGGTGCCAACGGCTTGTTTTGTGCCCAAAGTGCACACCTGCTTCAAGTAGTTTTTTAATATCTACGTCAACTGTAGCCATATAGTATATATGTCCTTTCTTTGGTTCTTGACCGTCGATTGGGTGCCTCATAGGTCCTACATGGATACCTACAAGGAGAACCACTCCCAACCTGCTTAATTATTATTGACCACATTATTATAACAGAGGTCATACATAAAAGCAATAAATACAATCTTGCTTATTTACCACTGTTAGCGTATAATTAAGCTTTGATTGTATAAAAAAGTAATTGTCTTGGAATAACTGGCTGCAAGAAGTGACTCCCCTTGCTAACCAGCCATGACATTAAGCGAGTCGGAGAAGGTATGAAGAAAGATATACACCCACAAAATTATCGCCCGGTTGTATTTCAGGATTTGAACAACAACCAGACTTATATTACTCGCTCAACCGTAGCGACTGATGAAACTATCAAGATTGATGGTGTTGAATATCCATTAGTAAAAGTTCATATTTCAAGCAGCTCCCACCCATTCTTTACTGGTGAAGAGCGTATTGTCGACATTGAAGGACGTGTTGATAAATTTAAGGCTCGCGCTAAAGCTGCCCAAGCAGCAAAAGAAAAGCGCGTCGCTGCAGCTAAAAAACAAGCTGCTCGCAAAGAAGCTAAAACTGAAAAAGCCGCAGCCAAGCAAGCTGAAAAATAGCTACATAATTTCATAACCGCTGACTTTTATCTAAAAGTTAGCGGTTTTTGTTATGCTAAAAGGTAAAGCATTATGGAAGAAAAAATACAGGTCTTACGCAATGAGCTACAAGAAATCCAGGACAAGCTAAGGGATCCTGCTATTTTCAGTGGTCCAGAATATCCCAAAATCGCCAAGCGCCAGAGTAAATTGGAGCAAATTATTCACTTATACGACGAGCAGCAGAATTTACAAAAGCAGCTTGAAGACGCGCAAAAACTCATGGATGGAGATAGCGAGCTCGCAGAACTCGCCTCACAAGAATACGAAGAGCTTTCTACAAAACTTGAGCAGGTTTCCGAAGCATTAGACGAAGCGCTTACACCAAAAGATCCGAACGACGAGCGTGATGTGATTGTTGAAATTCGTGCAGCTGCCGGCGGCGATGAAGCCAGTTTATTTGCCGGCGAACTGTATCGTATGTACGCTCGTTGGGCAGAATCTCATAATTACAAAGTTGAAATTATTAACGAATCACCAAGTGATGCAGGCGGCTATAAGGAAGTTATTTTTAGTGTTCGAGGTGAGGATGTGTACCGACAAATGAAGTTCGAGGCCGGCGTACACCGAGTACAACGTGTACCCGTCACTGAATCACAAGGTCGCGTACATACCTCTACTGTAACTGTTGCGGTACTGCCCGAAGCTGAAGAAACTGATATTGAAATAAATCCAAATGATCTGCGTATAGATGTGTTTAGAAGCGGTGGTCATGGTGGTCAAAGTGTGAATACAACCGACTCTGCTGTACGTATTACTCACTTACCTACCGGTATGGTTGTAACCAACCAGGATGAAAAGTCTCAGATAAAAAACAAGGAAAAGGCGATGAGTATTTTACGTTCTCGCCTACTACAAGCCAAGATTGAAGAAGAACAAAAACAACTCTCAGAAGCACGCAGAAAACTTATTGGTTCTGGCGATCGCTCTGAAAAAATTCGCACCTATAATTTCCCGCAAGATCGCATCACCGATCACCGCATTGGCTATTCCCGCAGCAACATCACTGCTGCACTAAACGGTGAAATTGACGACATCATTGAAAGACTACAGGCTTACGAGCGCGAACTCATCAACCAAGATAAATTATGACAATCGCTCAATGGCTGATACCTGCTATGGTAAAACTCCGAGACGCAGGAGTAGATTCACCGCGGCGCGACTGTTTAGTACTGCTTGAAGATACCATTCAAAAGGATCGGGCTTGGGTCGTTGCTCACCCGGAACATGAATTAGACCAAAAAGTTATACAAACTTTAGACAAACTTATCGCTCGGCGCATCAGTCGCGAACCACTTGCATACATCCGCGAACGAGCTTGGTTTTATGGAAGATTTTTTAAAGTAAACCCAAACGTACTGATACCCCGCCCTGAATCAGAAAATTTTATTGAACTCTTAAAGGAACTGCGACCGAAAAAAGTAATCGATATCGGTACAGGATCAGGAGCATTGGCAGTTACCACAAAACTAGAATTACCCGACTGCCAAGTAATTGCTACTGATATTAGTTCAACTGCTTTAGTTATTGCTCAAAAAAATGCTGCAACGCATAAAGTAACTATACAATTTGTATCCGGCAATCTACTTGAACCCCTTTCAGCCGAACAACTTACCGATGCAGTCATAATTGCAAATCTACCCTATGTACCCGACAATTTAATAACGAGTCCAGAAATTACTCAGGAGCCCAAGGAAGCTTTATTTTCCGGACCCGACGGACTCAATCACTATAAAGCTTTCTTTCAGCAAATCCACGACCATCCAATAAAACCTCACTACATTCTTACTGAGTCACTTAAAACCCAATATTCAGCAATACAGCAACTTGCTCAAGCAAGCGGCTATCGTATTGAAAAAACTTCTTTATTAATTCAGCAGTTCAAAAGAATTTAGCGACTATTTGAGTCTGGCATAGTACCAAGCGTCACCGTAATAGACTGGTTTTTACCATCCCTATTTACTGTAAGCGTTACCTTATCGCCCGGTTCGTACTGACCCAGCAGCGACCCCAAACTATTTCTTTCATTAACATCCTTACCGTCAACCTTTGTAATTACGTCGCCTTCGCGTATACCAGCCTTGTCTGCAGGACCATCATTTACTACAGTATCTCGCCCGTAATCATCTGATTTAGGAATATACGCACCACGTTTAACCGAAAGGTTAAACTCCTTAGCGATAGTATCGGTAAGCGATACATACACTACGCCAAGATATGGTCGTTCGAGCTTACCGTTCTTTGATACATTGCGTATAAGACCACTAATGTTGTCTATCGGAATAGCAAATCCGATATTTTCTGCATTACCAGCAACTGCCGTGTTTATACCAATAACTTCACCTTTCAAATTAACCAGTGGACCACCAGAATTACCTTGATTAATCGCTGCATCAGTCTGGAATAGATCTGTTAAACTTTCCGACCCACTACCACGCTCATCACTTGCTTCAACATTACGGCCAAAACCTGAAATGATACCGGTTGTTACCGTGTTTTGGAATTGACCCAACGCATTACCAATCGCAACCACCGAATCGCCAACCTGCATTTCACTCGATTTTCCTAATTTTGCCGGCACCAACTTCTTGCCTTGCTTATCTTTAATTTGTAAAAACGCTATATCCAAATTACGCCCCGCTCTTCCAACCACTTCTACATCATCAAGCTCTGTGCCATCTGATAGCACTATGCTTACCCGAGTAGTACCTTCTGGCACCACGTGACGGTTGGTAATAACCAAACCATCTTCAGATAAGATTACTCCTGTACCTGCACTCTGCTGTTGTATGTTTTGAGGTCCGAAAAACCCAAATCCTGTCGTTGACTGCGTTACATTAATGGAGACAACACTCTCGCCCACTTCTCTCGCAATAGCAGTAATCAACTTACTTTGTTCATCTAAAACTACTCGCTGAGTCTGTGTTTCAGCAATCTGTGTATTTCGACTCGCACCACCAAGCCATCCACCCCCGAATCCCACTATACCTGCTATCAAAACAAGAAAAATCGCCTGGAGCACCTTTACTCGTTGCGGTCCGGGCTCGACATCTGTAGGTATAGAAGGACCTTTATCTAAACGCACGGTGTGTGTAGTGTGATCTTGGTCAACCTGATTATTGTGCGTACTAGATCCTTCCATACGAGCCCTCCTCTCTTATCTATATGGAATGTTCTATATAATTTTATCACCCCAATCTGAAAAGATGAGAATGATCGCCGTAATACCAATCATGATAAATATGAACTGATTGCGTAATGTTTTAGACAGCCGATCAGTATGATCTAAGTAGTAAATTGCCGCAAGACCATACCCTATCGTCAACAACAGCAGCATTGGTTGAGATATAACACCAGTCGCAGGATAATACACAAGCCAATGTGAAAGCACCCAGACTAAAGCCGAACCGAAAAATGCCCAAGTATATGAAAGGAGCCGTGTATAAGCCTCTTCAAATGCATCAAAGAAATGATGTGCCGCCAAATAACAAATAAGTCCTGTAGCCGCCACTAAATATATCGCAGGACCATCATCACCTATCAAAAACAGCGCACCTAGCCCCCACAAAAGCCCTATGAGCGCCTGAATAGCTACCATTGGCACTTTTGAGGACGGTTTTATAACAGTCAGCCACAAAATATACAGAAACGTCCAACCCAGCTGCCACATCTGACTTGATGTCTCGGTCATAAACACCAAGGTTGCCAATCCAACCAGAATGTCTACAGAATTAGCTCGTATATTCGCGGGCCAAAAACGAGGCTTTACCGCAAACATACGCCACTTGCTCATAACAATTACCAAAGCAGCAAGTACGGTAAAATCAATCCTTACCAACACAAATACAACGATTGGTAACAAGCTGAGTAAAGCAATGTGGGCCGCCCAGGAAAAACCACTGACAGGCCGTACTTTAGCGATTAACGGCTTCATTTCTACCTATAATTATAACAAAACCTTTGCGCTCCTGCTCGGGAATAGACAACCCTTGTGGTAAGGTTCGTGTGACTTTTACGTTATATCGTTTCTCTAGATAGTTCTTGGTGTACTTGTATCTGCCGCCCAAGTCAACAATAACCGTCTTGTCGTAGTCCGGTGTTGGAGCATTGTCTACTTTCTTTATGTTATAGCTGTAGGTTTTTAGCTCCTCAGCTTCTTGAGTAGCCATACCTTCGGTTGTCGTACCATTCAATACCACAATTGGTGCTTTTTCCTTCACAATATAACCATCAGGCAGTTTCTGGCGAATATAGGCGCGAATCTCACTGTAGTCAAAGGTTCCTGCCCTTGGTACCACTACCGACTGACCGGCATAATTTCCTGTCACAAGGTAATCATGTGGCGGATCAGCTAATCCTATAGACTCTATATTGTCTCCTATACCTTTTGTGATGGTATAAAGCCGCATCAAGTCACCCATACTAAAATCAGTTTTGGCATGATCACCAAAATCATCCATAAGTTTTGAAATTTTTACAGGATTACTATAGGTGCCGCTCGATAAGATCTCATTTTTAAGCGCCATCATAAAAAGACGTTGACGCTCAGCACGATCGAAGTCTCCTCGGGCACTTCCGTGGCGAGAACGCACATACATAAGCGCCTGTTTACCGTTCATTTCTTGAACACCTTTTCGAGCAAGCACCGGATTCCAGTTATTCTCCCATGCCATAGTTGGATCTCTTAAATCCTCCGGCACATTAATCTTTACGCCGCCAAGCGTATCAACAGCCTTTTCAAAGCCCTTAAAGTCGATCATTGCATAATAATGCATCTTGATGCCCAGGATATTCTCTACAGTTTTTTCAATCGCATCAATACCAGCCTTTTCAGCAGCCTCTTTATTGGCTCCCCGATTCAACGCTTTGTTTTTTGCTCCTGCAAAGACTGCGTTAATTTTTGAATCACCGGTACTTGCATCTACCCACAAATCTCGCGGCACGCTCACAAGTGCGGATTTTTTATTTACTGGATCAATGCTTGCAATCAAGATCGTGTCAGTAAGATCGGCACCGTCATGACCTTCACCACCACGTCCCAGCAACAGAATATTTACCCGACCATCACCCTCTCCACGCAATTTTGTAGGGTCTACATTAGCATCCAGCGCTGCTGCAGCACCACCGCCTTTTAGTATTTGATTGAGTTTTAAATATCCTTTCGCAACTAAAAGACCAGTGAGCACCAGCACCACTACAAAAGTTGCAATACTACCCCTTAATATCCATTTACGCCACCCTTGGCGAGTTTTTTCTGCCCTTCGTCTGCGCAGAAAACGCCCTTTTTCTTGCGCCTTGCTGGCAGCACGCTGTGTCGGCTTTGATGGTTTTGATACAGAGTGGTCAGCAGCTGTCTGTGTACGTGTTTCAGAATTATTAAGTTTAGGTTTTTCAATAGCCAAACTACTAGCCAAATCATCATTTACATATCTATACGAACGTGGACGTATATCAGATCGCAGCCTATCACTAATAACCGGTTTTCGTGCCGGGTTGATACGAACATTATCGCGAGACGCTCTTGTTCTGAGATTATGAGTCGGTGTACTAAGAAAGCCGTCTATGGCCCTAGGAGCGTATCTTTTATTAGGGGTGTTGTTTTCAGAATTATACATATTTATACGCAGATTTTAGTATACCGCGTTAAACCGCTAGCGTAAACATGGTATAAGCACAGAAAATGCTATATAGTAAAAAGTCGATACTAATTCAGCATACACTATTTATGGATCCACAAACAATTCCCACCAGTCCAGTTGAAACACCTAAGAGCGCACCTGCAAAAAAACCTGACAACTCTTGGACGTTTCTTTCCACAATCAGCATTATTGTAGGCGCGTTAGTAGTAGCAGTATTAGTAATGCTGTTTGTATTTCGCTCATATCAAGTAGATGGACCAAGTATGCAGCCTACTCTGCACCATAACGATCGACTCATTATATGGAAAGTACCGCGAACCTGGGCTCGTATCACTGGCAATCCTTACATTCCTAATCGCGGCGACATCATAGTGTTTGCAAAAAACGACCTTGCCATACCAAGCAATGGCGGGTCCAGAGAATTAATCAAACGTGTTATCGGCCTTCCAGGTGATAGGGTAGTTATCGAAAACGGAAAAGTAACCATTTACAATAAAGAACACCCTGATGGATTTGATCCTGACACAACCCTTCCTTACGGAAGCGGACTAGATCTTACAACTCGCAGCGAAGGAAAAATTGATGAAGTTGTGGGCAGCGACCAAGTATATGTCTTGGGAGACAACCGAGACGATTCCCTAGACTCACGAACATTTGGGCAAATCGACGTCAACAGTATAGTCGGCAAACTCGTCCTAAGAGTTTTTCCGCTCAATGATGCAAAACGTTTTTAAAGCCTTTTAAATATTAGCCCTGCAGCATATCGATAATACGTTGCAGGTCTTCATCATTTTTGAATCTAATCTCCAGTCGACCACCTCGTGCCATTCTTTTAATTTGTACCGTTGTTCCTAGGCGTTTACTTAGTTTTTTGGTAGCAGGTGTTTCGGTCTTTACTCGGGCATGTACTGCTTTAGATTCCTGAATCCCCTCCTTTACAGAATTCACAAAACGCTCTGCCTGCCGTACTGACCAATCTTGTTTAATAATCGCCCGCAAAAGTTCCTGCTGTTTCTCAGGAAACGACTTCAACGCCAAAATTGCTCGTGCATGACCTTCGCTGATTTTGCCAGCAGACAGCGCATCACGTGCCTCTTTTGGCAGTTGCAGCAGCCGTACAATATTATTGATAGTTGATGGTGCCTTGCCGAGTCGTTTCGCCACCGCCTCATATGTCATATTAAACTGCTGATGCAAGCGCTCAATTGAACGAGCCTGCTCAAGCGGTGACAAATCAACACGCTGCACATTTTCAATTAAAGCTATTTCCAGCTGTTCAAGTTCTTTGTGTGTGCGTATTAAAGCCGGAATTTTCGTCAGACCAGCTTTTTTTGCAGCCCGCCATCGGCGCTCGCCCGCAACTATCATATAGGTATCGTTCTTTAAAGGTGTAACCACAATGGGCTGCACTACACCATGTTGCTTGATAGATTGTGCTAGCTGCTCTAACGCTTCTTCGTCAAAGTGTTGGCGCGGCTGATCGTTATTTGGCTGTATATTTTCCAGCTTCAACGACAGAACTTTCTCGCTTTCATCAATCAATAGGCTTTTATCAAAATTATCCGGTATTAACGCCGCGAAACCCTTTCCTAGTCCAGTAGTTTTTTTACTCGACACGTTTTATTATCTCCTTGCTCAAGTTTTTATATGCACGTGAACCTTTAGACCATCTATCGTGTTCAAATATCGTTTTACCAAAACTTGGCGCCTCGGCAAGACGCACATTTCTTGGTATGACTGTTTTGAATAATTTATTGCCAAAATGATTCTTCAGCTCCGCTGCCACCTGTTCTGACAGGGTGGTACGCTTATCGTACATTGTCAGCACCACGCCTAAAATATCAAGCCCATGATTAATATTCTGCTTTACTACCTGGATAGTATTTAATAATTGCCCCAGACCTTCAAGCGCATAATACTCCGCCTGCACTGGTATAAGCACGTACTGTGCCGCCACTAACGCATTTAACGTCAGCAGTCCAAGCGCTGGAGGACAATCTATAAGTATATAGTCATAAGTAGCCATAGAAAGTGCTTCTTTTAGCCGCACTTCTCTATTTGACACATCAACAAGCTCAACCTCAGCACCAGCTAAATCCTGGTTCGCTGGCAATAAATACAGTCCCGGAATACGTGTTTCCAACACACCTTCTGCTAAAGTTTGTGTGCCAAGTAGCACCTGATAGCTTGTAGTCTTTAGTGCCTTATCACACCCTAGCCCACTTGTAGCATTCCCTTGAGGATCTAGATCCACTAGCAGCACTGACGCTTTGCTATTTGCCAAAGCAGCAGCAAGATTAATAGTAGTGGTAGTTTTTCCCACTCCCCCCTTCTGATTACTTACTGCAATAACTTTAGGCATTTTTGTTACTCATGCTTATTACTTTTAAATAATACCATCAAATAGCATAACCACAAATCAAGCAAAAGTAGCATTATAATACTAGCTTCTTAAGATTAGTATTGTAATACATATGCATTCGTATTTGTGCACTCCTCCCCCGCGATATAAATGTCTACTTTATTTATACAAAGCTTGTATACTCTATAGTCGCATCACACACCTTATTATTTTCTCTTCATTGTAGACTAGACCTATGTTCTTTATATCTTATTTATGTATGCAACCCTACGTCTATACCTTAAAAATAGCTGCAGATATATTCGCAATTGGACCACTTTTCTATTCAGCCACAGGTCCTAAATTTTCTTTAGTTGAATCGGGCACCCTATGTTTAGAACTTGCTGAGGTATGTTAGGGTTATATCGCCTATCTGGAAGTTAGCATTATTGCGCGCACACATTTGTACATATACAGTGATCTTGTCATCTGCAGCATATTGATTAGAAGTCAAGTTAGTACTGTACGTTTGCCACGTTGAGTTCGATGACGCATTGATATCGACATTATTAATGTCTGTGGTTCCACCATCTGCTTCAACAACAGTTACCAAACCAGATGTGTCACCTGTATTACTTGACCATCTGTTAATGCTAAATGCATTATTAGCCCAACCATCCCAATCTGTAGGCAAGCGAAGCGATACTACCACACTGTAACACTGAAGTGTCCCTTGAGATGAGGTCCATCGATAGTAGTTTTGTCTCGATAATAAGTCATGACCCGAGGTCATAGAACCCGTACCCGTACCCTCTAATACCGCACCAACATATTCCGGTGTGAGAGTAATTCTCTTAGTATTACGTGCTGAGCCATATAAGCGCAGCTTGCCACTTTCACCAGTTGCAGGGTCATTAAAGCTGATACCACTTGTTGCATTGCCAACACGCAAAGTCGTTTGTATTTCTGCGACAGTTACTACTAATTGTGCACTTGCAAGTGTAGGATTTGTTGCCGAACCTATCAAAATTCTGCTGTTTGTTGTATCTGCGGTTAACACACGAGCCCCATTACTTCGCTGTATCTGAAACGCGGTTGTTGAGTCGGTTACATTCTGGAAATATGTTCGTCCAATATCATCAATATACAAAACATTATCACCATTTACATTTGATAATCCGAGGTGATCAGCCTGCAACCATATCCCGCTCCCTGGAACCCAGTTAGTGATTGCTAATGTTTTATTGCGGCTGCTATAGCCCATGAATACTTCGCTATCTCCACTGAAATACAGTAAATTATCATCTCCTAAGTCTATACCACCCGTGCTGTTCCACCAGCTTAGATCATCTTCATTAGTCCAGGTAAAGTTTGTGCCATTATCAACAATATTCGTCACATTACTTGCCACATCATTGAAGTACCAGGTTGATCCACCGTCAACGGATCGATAGATTCTATAGCCTGTAGCACCTGTTACAGCAGACCATGACAAGTTCATCGTCCTATTAGCTCCATTGGTTGTAAGTGATTCAGGACTTGACAGCATAGCACCAGTCACCTTACCATTTGGTGCAATAGCAGCAATTGCATAGCGATAAGTTGCGCCATTCGCCAACGAACCGCCAGGCGTGCGAGTTAATGTCGGCGGAGCAGGATTATTGACACCTTTTACAGATAACACTCCAGATACAGAAACTTGCATATTCTCTGTATCAGCAGCAAACAGAATGTGCCCGTCAGCATTTTGTACTTGGAGATACTCTGAGTTAGCACTCGAAACATATAGATCGTCAAAATACCAAGTACCAGTAGTGCTGTTCGTTCTTACAGTAACAGTAAAGAATACATACACACAGCTACTGCTTCCAGTAACAGTAATCATCCTTGGCGCCCATGAGGTGCCTGGATTTGTCCAATCACTTGGATAATACTCAGGAGTATTCCAATATTTGTCATAACACGTTGCAAAAAACCCGCCCTCACCATTCGTTCCATTTGCAGTCCGTACCCAGCCGCGGAAGTATATCGTTTCGCCAGGAGATAAAATCCAAGCCTTTTCTGTATTGACGCTTGCTCCAGAACCAGTAGCATTCACCCGAAGCAACCTTTCACCTGTACGTGCAAGTGGTGACGTTATAATTGCACTGGTACTTGCACTTCCATAATATCCACTTCTACCATCAAGACTAGTAATATCAGACTCGAAGCTGTTATTTGGCATCTCGTTGCCAGCATTTGAAATGCCGTTATTAATTACATAGCCTCCGGTGCCATCCGATTCATATGTATCAATACTCAATAAGGTATTGCCAAGATACACATTCTTGTTCAAAGAATCAACACGAAGATATTCACCTTCATCCGCACCCTCCATCAAGAATGCATACGCATTGTCAACTGATGGCTGGAAGTATGCTGCTCCATTGTAATCAATACCAAAATTGACATTATTTGCGCTTGCTCCAGTAGTAAATACTATGCCATCTCTTCCTTGTATATGCATTTGATCACTGTCACCAGCGCTGTATTCGCCAATAAATACATTTTGATTACCGCCGTCATAGTCGCCAAATGCTATCCGTGTACCTGCACCATTTGTACCCTGACCATATAGGTGTAGTGTCGTTTGTGCAGAAGCAGTTCCAATACCTATTCGCATGTTCTGCGTATTAGCATTAAATAAGACACTACCGCTAGCATTTTGAATTTGAAATGCTGTAGCGGAGTTAGACGAGTTCTTAAACAGTACTGTTCCGTTACTTTCAAGATTACCAGAAACCACTAAACTATCATCTGTTTTCAGAGTATTTGCTGCGCTTCTATATAAATTAGTGTCGCCGCCAAGTGTTAGTACCGAGGATGCGCCAAGCACTACATTTCCACCAACCGTCAGGTTCGTTCCTATTGCACCGCTTCCTGTGATATTAAAATCTGCAGTTTGTGGACTAACCGAGTTTTGCAAGAAACTTGAAGCAGAGCCTGTCACAAAACCACAGTTGCTACTGCCTTGCAAACAGATCGTACCGCTTTCATCAGGTAATAATATACTGCGAGAACCAGTTTGTGCCGCAAAACCTAATGTACTCGTGTTAGCACCATTTGTTTGTTGTAATTTACTAGCAGTAAAAGCATGTGGCACTGCTGTTAGTTTGAGACGTGGAGTCATTTCACCGTCCCACACAGCCGTAGGGCCATTACCACCCACATTCATTGTCAGCCATAATTCTTGATCCCAGTTGATGTTACCTGGAAATGGAGTAAGCGAACCGAGATTTACCGTAAGGTAACCATTTGCCACCCGTACTCGATTTGATGAAGTATATGTCTCGGTCCACAATGCGCTACCGCCTACACTAGAGGCATACAGCTTGAACTCCACATGATAGTTGCCATCTTGTACTAATGCGCCCGAACTTTGCAACAAGCGAGCTTGGAAGTTCATTGTTGTACTCGCTGCTGCTGTTGCGGTCTGCGGTTTGTTAAAAAATGTGCTCAAAAGAAGCAACACAACAAGAAACACACACGTCCATATATATTTTTGGGTGCGGCCAAACAGTACCTGTTTGAAATATGTTTGTTGTGTCATGTGTTTGTATTGGTTTTGGCTTTTTGCCGGTTTTTGTTTGATTTGTGTATAACAAACTCCTTATAAGTATGAATTCGCTTATGGAGTTTTTCAAGAAGTGTAAAGGGTTATCTTTAAAAAATTTTATTTACAAAAAATCACAACAAAATACTCATTTTTTCGTTGTTAATATTCCTACATTAGTGATTTTATAAGAGAAAATTATTTATCCACTCAATAATATATGCTATAAATACCGTTGTATTTTTTACTTTTTATAAAAAATCATAAGAATTTTATCCACAGGCACCTAATATCTCGCTCCTTCAAATAAAAACTATCGCCTTTGCAGGCGATAGTTACTAGCCTAAATACAGAATGAATATTTAGGCAATTTTAGTGATTTTAATTTCAGTTTGATGCTGACGATGACCGCGAACTTTACGAACTCGCTTTTTCGCTTTATAGCGAATTGCTGTTACCTTATCGGCAAGTTTATCTGCGTTTACAATTTCTGCAGAAACCTTAGCACCTTTTACTACTGGTGCGCCTACTTGCACTTTGTCGCCGTCGATAACAAGCAACGCATCAAAATCTACTGTTTTTGCATCAGTTTTTAATAGCTCAACAGCTAACGTCTCGCCTTCAGAAACGAGATACTGTTTGCCACCGGTGTTAATTACTGCTTTTTTCATCTATCTTCTTTCCTGTCAGAGAATTTAGTTACCATGAGATAATACCAAATTTCATGCTATCTGTAAAGTGTTAACTCCTATTATTTCACCTTACTCAAGCAAATTTTTGCTGTTTTACCCTCAATACTTACTTCGGCTTCGTACTCAAATGACTTAGCCGCGCTATCAATCTTCCCAAGCACTTCGCTGGCGATCGTATCTTGATGCTCCTTAAATGCCTGCTGCTGCTCTTTGTCTTCGGTTACAAAACTAAATACAATCCTATCATCTACATTCAGCCCAGCTTTTTTGCGCGCACTCTGAATATGACGCACAATTTCGCGCATCAGCCCTTCACGCCGTAATTCTGGTGTTATCTTCTTGTCTACTACCACCGTAAAATCATCTCCTTCTGTAGGCGAGTGATGAACTTCCTTCACATTCACTTCTTCGGCAATAATTGCCTCCAACTCATCCGAAAGCTTCATGCCAGTATAGGTCAGGCACTGAAGCGGCTGGCGAACTTTGACCATATCTTCGTGCTCATTCTTAGTCATTCGCTGACCAAGCCCTTGCTCTACGATCTTTCGAGTACGATCCATATGATCGAGAATTAATTCGTTGATATGACCTACCTTAGGCCAATCGAGAAGATGCACGCTCTCGCCGCCAGTAAGCTTTTGATACAGCTCTTCAGCCAAAAACGGCGTAAATGGCGCCATTACCTGAGAAAGCCGCACCAGCACATAATGCAGCGTCTTATATGCATCATTTTTATCGCTGTCATCTCCGCTCTTCCAGAAACGGCGACGCGAACGGCGTACATACCAGTTAGAAGCATCTTCAATAAACGGAATGATCGGCTTCATGGCATTCGGTATGTCATATACATCCATATATTTCTCAACTTCATGTATCAATTGATGAACCCGGCTAATAATCCATTGATCAAGTACGTTATTGCAGAGTTTTGAAGGATCTTCAAGCTTACCATCCCATTCCCAGCCATCAACTTCAGCATACATCGTAAAGAAGTCGTACATGTTCCAGATCATATTGAGCTTGCGGTACACATCGGCTACATCTTTATCTTGTAGCGAAAAATCTTCAGCATTAAGCACTGGACTGGAGAGTAACAAGAAACGCAGCGCGTCTGCAGAATACTGATCCATCAGCTCATTTGGATCAGTATAGTTGCCATAGCTCTTACTCATCTTGCGCCCATCATTGCCCGCGAGCGTACCAGTAACTATCACATTCTTGAACGCATTTTTACCCCACAGACCTACATTAACCGCGTGCATGTAGTAAAACCAAGCACGTACCTGACCAACGTACTCTGAAATAAAATCACCAGGGAAATTATTTTCAAATTTTTCTACGTTTTCAAATGGATAATGGAACTGAGCAAACGGCATGCTACCACTCTCAAACCAACAGTCCAAAACCTTATCAACGCGTTTATATTCGACACCATCTATTGTAAAAGTTACATCATCAATCCACGGCCTATGGTAGTCTTCAAGCTCGACACCACTTAATTCCTTGAGTTCCGCGTAGCTACCTACTACCTTGATATGCTCTTTACCATCCCTATCAACACCCTTCCAAACAGGTATAGGTGTCGCCCAAAAACGATCCCGACTCAAATTCCAATCTGGGGCAGCTTGTATATTTTTCGCAAAACGACCATTTTTCATATGGCTTGGGAACCAGTTGATATTACCGTTTTGCTCAAGCATTTCCTCTCGCTGGCCATTAATATCCATAAACCAGCTCGGATGCGCTCGGTACATTAACTTGGTACCACAACGGTGACAATGCGGATAACTATGACGAATATACTCGATTTTCCATACTACACCGCGCTCATGAAGCGCTTTTGCAATCGGCTTATTAACATCCCACACGTATTGGTCTTTCCATTCACCTTCGGTATAAAAGCCACTATCATCAATGTTTGAAACTACTGGAAAGTCTTTCTCTTTGGCTAAGATATAATCCTCTTCACCGTATGCTGGCGCCAAATGAACAATACCAGTGCCATCTTCAAGCGTAACATGCGGTGAATGCCATATCTTATGAGCATTCTTACCGCGATCTTCAAACAGCGGCTCGTATGACTTACCTACCAGCTCTTTACCCTTAAAAGTACGTACAATTTCATATAACAAAGCATTATGTTTTTCATCGGTTAATACCTTGTCTAGCAGTGCAGCAGCTAAAATTAACACCTCACCGCCAACCAGTACTTCTGCATATTCTTCTTTTTCATTGATAGCTAGCGCAGTGTTAGCTGGCAATGTCCATGGTGTAGTAGTCCACGCAAGCAAAAACTTATCCTCGCCTTTGAGTTTAAATTTCACAAACACCGACGGATCAGTAACATCCTGGTAGGAATTATCCATTGCAACTTCCGCCTTGGATATTGGGGTCGCATCACGAGTACAGTACAAAAGTACTTTCTCGCCTTCATAGATTTTGCCTTTCTCATATAGTTGCTTAAACGCCCACCATACACTTTCCATATATTCTTTGTCCATAGTTTTGTAGGCGCCCTTAAAATCTACCCAGCGGCCGATACGGTCAATCGTATCTTCCCAAAGACTACCAGTCTGAACCATATTCTCACGGCAAGTCACAATATACTCTTCCAAACTTACTTTCGTACCAATGTCACGGCGGTCAGTAATCCCAAGCTTTTTCTCAGTAAACACTTCTGCCGGCAAACCATGACAATCCCAACCCCACACACGTTCAACACGCTTACCCTTCATTGTCCAGTAACGTGGTATCACATCCTTTACAATGGAACTTAGTAGCGTACCATGATGCGGCACCCCTGTAATGAACGGCGGTCCATCATAAAATACGTAAGCATTTGATTTTGGTCGATTTTCTACCGACTTCTCAAACGTTTTATTTTTCTTCCACCACTGCACAAGATCTTTTTCGTACTCGATTGCCTTTCGCCTTGTTCCTGCTTTGTATTTCATAGTTACTCCTTTAAAACAAAAATCACCTCTTTTGAGTGTCAGAACCCCTTGTCAGGGCGGTACCATCTGACTTCCAAAAGAAGTGATTCTTTTAGCACTTATTTGATCGCTATTACGGGCTGCCCGTCAGGTTCTACTCTCGATATCTCGATTTCTTCCTGCTGCTTCGCGGGTGATAACCGCTCATTTTACCGAAGTAAAAGCGCATGTAACTGTAGTAATTATAACCTACCAGCTTTATTCTATCAATTACTCAAATAGCCTGCAACTTCTTGCATAAGTGGAATTTCTTTGCCTTCCCAGGCATGTATAAACGCCCCGTCATTTGTAGTAACTAAAAATGCCGGGTACTGCAATACATCATATAACGACGCCATTGCAGCCCCATCACGAGTATCAATGTCCAGCACTTCTATCTTAGCACTCGGAGTATACTGTCGCTGAAAATCATGAACAAAGGTTTCAACAGCTCGAGCATGTTCACTATTCGGTCGGTAAAAGATAAGCAGTTTCATTCTTAAAATCATACCATCTTGCGCTCAGCAAGAGCAAATAAGGCCCGGGTGCTTACCGAGCCTTATTTGTTTCTCCTTTTCAGAGGAAACGCTTATGAACAGCCAGTTGTGCTGCCACAACTCGTACAGACATAGCAGCTGCCAGCTCGCTGGGTCTGGTTACCACAGCTGTAACAAAGTGGCGCATTGTCATCCTTTTTTACTGCTTGCTGCTTCGCAGGAGCTGCCTCTGCGGCTGCGGGTGCTGTTGATGAAGAAGCAGTTTCCTTGCTTTGCGAATCCTCTACGGCTTCAGCCGCTTCACCTTTAGGTACTGACTGATCGTCTGTCAGCAAACTCGTTTGATCCTCTGGCATGTCTTCAATAGAAGCCAACCCCAGCTCTAAACGATCATCAAACGAGAGATAATCGAGTGCAAGACGACGCATGATGTAATCCGTAATCGAACTCGCAGTACGGATATCCTTATCATCAGTAATACCCGATGGCGCGAAGCTGGTGCCCATAAGCGTCTTCACATAGCTCTTTAGCGGCACACCATACTGCAAACCATGGCTTACTGAGATAGCGAACGAATCCATTAAGCCTGACAAGGTGGATCCTTGCTTTGCTACGTTTATAAACAGCTCACCTGGTGTACCATCCTCGTACTCGCTCACCGTAAAGAAACCTTTGAGATCAGCAATGTGAAACTTGTACGTCTGACTCTTGCGCTTTCGAGGCAAAGGACGACGCACAGCCCCTTTAACCACAATCTTATCATCTACAGTGCTTGTAGCAGCTGTTGCCTTTGGAGCCTCTTCTGTCTCATCCTTTTTCTTCTTTGTAGACAACGGCTGAGAAACCTTACAGTTATCTCGATAAATTGCAATCGCCTTAAGACCAAGCTTCCAGGCTTCAATGTGCAACTGCTCAACTTCTTCAACTGTTACCTCTTCCGGCATGTTCACTGTCTTAGAGATTGCACCCGAAAGGAATGGTTGTACCGCAGCCATCATTTTGACATGACCAAGGTAATGGATTGCATTTTCACCAACAGCACAAGCAAACACGTTGTAGTGCTCTTCTTTCAGTCCAGGCGCCCCTACATGCGTGCTGTTATCGTGAATGTAATCCACTATCTTGTTTATTTGTTCTTTGGTGTAGCCCAAAGTCTTTAGCGCGCGCGGAACAGTCTGGTTCACAATAGCCATAGAACCGCCACCAACCAAACTCTTGTGCTTTACCAGACTAAAGTCAGGTTCGATACCAGTGGTATCGCAATCCATCATAAGACCAATGGTACCAGTAGGCGCTAGTACACTTGCCTGAGAATTACGCACCCCATAGCGTTCGCCGAGCTCTACTGCTTCATCCCAAGCAGCTGTGGCTGCACTCAATAGATCTTCAGATACATACGCGGCATTAATCTTCGATACCGCTTCACGATGCAGACGCAGCACACGAAGCATGCCTTCACGATCCTTATGGAAGCCTGCAAATGGTCCAACAATTCGAGCAATTCTCGCACTTGTTGTATACGCATGACCAGTCATAATTGCTGTAATAGCTGCAGCTTGCGCACGACCTTCCTCGGAATCATATGGCAAACCTTGTGCCATCAAAAGCGCACCAAGATTTGCATATCCCATACCAAGCTCTCGATACGCACGAGCATTCTTCTCAATATTCTTTGTAGGATATTCCGAATAACCAACAAGAATTTCTTGCGCAGTAAAGATAATTTCTACCGTGTGCTTGAATGCCTCAATATCAAATGTATTATCGTCATTTAGGTATTTCAGTAGGTTAATCGACGCAAGATTACATGCTGAATTATCAAGATGCATATACTCGCTGCACGGGTTTGAACCATTAATGCGACCTGCGTTTGGTGTAGTGTGCCAGTGGTTAATTGTTGTGTCAAACTGCATACCTGGATCAGCACATTCCCATGCCGCTTGAGCGATCTGGCGGAACAGGTCACGTGCTTTAACTGTCTTCACTGGCTTGCCAGTAGTCACAGCCTTTAGTGTCCAATCTCCATCGTTCACCACTGCCTGCATAAACTCATCAGTGACACGTACAGAATTATTGGCATTCTGATACTGAATACTGAATGAGTCACGTCCATTGAGGCTCATATCAAAGCCAGCTTCTTGCAAGACACGAGCTTTCTGCTCTTCTCGAGCCTTACACCAGATAAATTCCTCTATATCAGGGTGATCAATGTTCAGAATCACCATCTTTGCTGCTCGACGAGTCTTACCACCACTTTTGATAGTGCCCGCACTTGCATCAGCACCGCGCATAAAGCTAACTGGACCAGATGCCTTACCGCCGCTAGAACTTAAACCTTCTACAGAAGAACGGATATTGCTTAGGTTAATACCCGCACCAGAACCGCCCTTAAAAATCATCCCTTCTTCGACGTACCAGTTCAATATAGAACTCATAGTATCTTCTACGCCTAGGATGAAACATGCGCTTGCCTGCTGCGCGCGACTCGGTACACCTATATTAAACCAAACTGGAGAGTTAAAGGCTGCACGCTGTGTTGCAAGGATATACTTTAGCTCTTCACGAAACGTCTCAGCTTCTTCATCTGATACGAAATATCCTTCTTGCTGACCAGCACGGGTGATCGTATCAACTACACGATTTATAAGCGTCTTTAAAGACCCTTCACGCTCTGGTGTGCCTGGTGTACCTGCAAAGTACTTCTGTGAAACGATATTAATAGCATTAAGCGACCAGCCTTCTGGAAACTCTACGTCTTTTTGCTCAAAGACAACTTCTCCAGTAGCTGGATTCTTAATGAGCGAATCTCGCTTCACCCACTTTAACTTGTCGTATGCTTTTGTCTTAGGGTCAGTAAAGAACCGCCTAACCCCAAGGCTTGCTGTCTGTTGTCCCATAATACCCTCACTTTTCGTCTATTTTGGACGATTTTTTATTAATTTTGTTAATTAGTATTTGTTAGAGTTCTCCTTACCCCCCAACGGCTAAGGCAAGCTCCCCTCGAGCTTCACGCTCCAGTATGTCTTAGTTATACCGGTGGTTTATAAAAAATACAAACCGATATTTACAACACACTATTAAAGACCGGGGGGAGCCGTCAAAGGAACCTTAGAACTGCTTTGCATAAGACAGTACTACACTTTGACGCGCTCACTTATTTTGCGTTGTTTGATTTGCGAGAGTTCTTTTTCGAACCCAGCGATATCAGTAAACCTCCGATATACACTTGCAAACCTTACATACGCAACTTCATTGAGTTTGGCAAGCTGATCCATGACCAAATTGCCAATTTTCAGTGATGTAACCTCAGGTTCACCACACTGATAGAGTTCTTGCTCTACCCGAGCCACCACTTGCTCCAGCTGCAAGCTGGTAACAGTAGTTTTTTCACACGCTCGATGTAAGCCAGCTAGAAGCTTGTCTCGACTAAATAATTCTCGAGAACCGCTGTTTTTAATAACTATCAGCTGCGGGCGCTCGATACGCTCATACGTAGTAAAGCGAAAACCACATTTACAGCATTCTCTACGCCTTCGTATCGCTTGTCCATCCGTTACTTCACGAGACTCAATAACTTTTGTGTCAGCCTGCTGACATTGGCTACACTTCATTCGTTATTTAACCTCCTTATTATTGAATGTACGAGCGCTACTACCTTATATATAGCGCATATTACCTATATGATACCCCCAAGTATAGTGTTGTGCAATGCCAATAGTGCTGTACTATTTAGTACATTATTTGCCTGTTTACTCTTTATTTTCAGAATTGCCGCTATCTTTTTTGCGTCGCGTCAGCCTTCTTAAGAAAGACGGTTTCTCTAATTCGTCATCAATGCCTTGACCGCCAATAAATATGTTGCTCTCAGTTGACACTGATTGCTTGTCTGCATCATCTTCTTTTTTGTCAGCTTTATCGGATGAATCTTCAGAATTATCAGTATCGTCTATTGTCCACATATTAGGCACGTTGCTGTCATCATCAGTAAAATTGCTGGTTATATCAGTATGCGTTTGCGTATCATTTAGTGAAAGATCTATGTTAGACATTTCAGATGCTGTAGGAGATGCTGATGACGCCAACGGAGCCGGCTCAGCAGCAACCGACTCTTGTGCTGGACGCTGAGTCCTGCCAGCAAAATATGATGCATCAAAACCGGTTGCTACCACAGTAACAATAATCTCTCCTTCAAGCTCAGGATTAATAGTGGCACCAAATATAATATTTGCATCAGGATCAGCAGCACTTGTAATAGTTTCAGCTGCCATATTAATTTCATGCATAGAAAGATCATTGCCACCTATAACGTTAAAGAGAATACCGCGTGCACCATCGATAGAAACCTCAAGTAGCGGTGAATCAATAGCTTGCTGTGCAGCTGTAATCGCACGATCTTCACCGCTTGCTCGTCCAATACCCATCAATGCAGAACCAGCGTTAGACATCACTGCCTTTACGTCAGCAAAGTCTAGGTTAATAAGCCCGTGTACCGTAATAAGATCAGAAATGCCTTGAACACCTTGCCTCAAAACATCATCTGCGACCTTGAAAGCCTCTAGCAGCGGAGTCTGTTTATCAATTGTTTGAAGCAGGCGGTCATTCGGAATAACGATAAGTGTATCTACTGCTTCTCGAAGTTTTTCTATCGCAAGCTCAGCATTTCTACGGCGCTTATCACCTTCAAATGCAAATGGCTTTGTAGCAAATCCTACTACTAAAATACCCAGATCCTTTGCAACACGCGCAACTACCGGACCAGCGCCACTGCCTGTGCCGCCGCCTGCGCCAATAGTGATAAACACCATATCTGCACCTTCAAGTGCAGCCCTTATTTCATCAATAGACTCTTCGGCAGCCTTTTGACCCACCGCAGGATCTGCACCTGCGCCAAGTCCTCGAGTTGCATCTTTACCAATGTGAATCTTTGTTTTTGCCATCGAGTGGTGCAGTGCTTGGGCGTCAGTATTAATCGCAATGAATTCGACGCCTTCTACACCTGCTTGAACCATCCGGTTCACCGCGGCGCCACCAGCACCTCCTACGCCCACAACCTTAATTTGTGCAAATGTTTCTATAGCTGGTGCAACTTGTGGCATAACGTCTAACTACCCCTTATATTCCTATATCCTTATACTCAAAGTATACCTTACAACCACTTACCAGTTCAATAAATTTATACGGTAGTTTTCTTAAAAAAACATAGTGAGTAAATTAATAACTCTATTTTTTAAACCGCCGCCATAGGGCATTTATCATGTTTAGTGGACTTTCGCTCACTGAATAATCTAATGACTCTTTCTCCTCTCCACCGAGGAGCATATCCAACATCATAAGCCCTGTAGCTGTACAAAAAGATGAATCATTCACAGTATCAGCAAGCCCCTGGACGTCTCTTAGCTGACCAATGCGGGCCGCTAATCCCATTTTTTCTTTGGCAATTTGAGTAATGCCTGGCAGCTTAGCACTTCCTCCAACAATTACCACTCCTCCCGGGAGTTTACGAGAACGGTTAATTTTTTGTAGTTCTTTATCTACGTACTCAAACAGTTCTTCTACACGCGCATCGATAATCATACGTATTTTCTCAGTTTCAAACACGTGATCTTCCTTTTCCGATGATATTTTGATAGTACTTTTCTTTAGAAAATTACCTAAACGTACCTTAACTGCTTCAGCAACATCCAAGTCTGTCTGCAACCCTATAGCTAGATCGTTTGTGACATTAATACCACCAATCGGTAAAACAGCTATATGCTGGATTTCTCCATCTTCCATAACCACTATATTCGTCGTGCCAGCACCAATATCAACAACCACCGTGCCAGCCTCTTTGAGCTGACGATTGAGCACCGCTTCTGCCGCAGCTAATCCAGAAATTGTGTGATGATTTGGCGTTATCCTTGCCTTTTCAAGCGCAAGATCAAGACTGTGGAGATTCGGTGTAGCTGCAGTCACTAAATGCATATCAACCTCAAGCCGAACACCTTGCATATCAACGGGATCCTTAATGTTATGCTGGCCATCTACAGAATAGCTCTTGGTAAATGCCTGAATAATTTCCCTATTGGCAGGCAGCTGTAAAATTGTTGCCGCTTCTTCAACCCGCGCTCTGTCCTGAGGAGTAATCTTACGATTAGCGGTACTGATAGCAATAACACCTTTTGAATCTAAGCCAGAAACATGTGTGCCGTTCACATTTATGGTTGCACTTTTTATCTGTTTGCCAGAAATACGTTCGGCTTCCGTTACCGCGTGAGCAATTGCCTCTGCAACATCATCCACATGGACTACTGATCCTTTGCGCATACCCAAATTCGGCGCAATACCGTGCCCAATAATAGATGGACGAGCTGCAGATTGCTGATCAAGAATACCAACAACACAACGGACAAAAGCCGTGCCAATATCTAAGCCTACAAAATATGGAGAGGCCGAATCACGCATGCTCGAAGTATACCGCCTATGCTTCGGGTAGGGCAAGTCTTCTCTATAGCTTAGTCAGTATTTCTGCCCCGTTTTCCGTTATAAGTACTGTGTGCTCAAAGTGAGCAGCCATTGAACCATCCATCGTTCGAATCGTCCATCTATCCGGATCAATAACCACTCTATAATCGCCAAGCGTGGCCATAGGCTCAATGGCTAACGCCAACCCTGGTTCAAGCACCATACCGCTCCCAGGTGTACCGTAATTCGGCACCTCAGGGTCCTCATGCATCTCGTGACCTATACCATGCCCTACGAGCTCCCGCACCACACCAAGCGAACCTTGCAACAACACCTTCTCAATCGCTGACGAAATATCTCCAATGCGTTTACCGGGCTTAATACTGTCAACACCTGCATATAAACTACGTTCTGTCGTATCAAGCAGCCGTTTTACTTCGCCAGTTGGCTCTTCGCCCACAACGATTGTAAATGCTGAATCAGTTTTCATGCCTTTGTAGGTTATAACCATATCAAACCCTACAATATCTCCTTGCTCAAACTTGCGATCCGTCGGAATACCGTGCACCACCGCATCATTCACTGATATGCAAATAACTCCCGGAAAGCCAATATTAGCATCTTTATAGGTAGGACGAGCACCTGCTGCGTAAATCTCTTTTTCTACCCAGTCATTCACCTCAAGACCAGTCATGCCGGGAACGATACGTTTTTTTAAGTCCTCAAAGATGGTGGCTAAAATTTTGCCACCCTCGCGCATAGCATCTAATTCTGCAGCTGTTTTTACTTTTGCAGACATGCCTGCACTGCCTCTTGAATCCTTTCGTGAACCTCTTCTACCGAACCTTCGCCATCAATATTTTGTACCACCACCCCTCGATCCCGCAAAAAGTCTAGTACTGGTGTAGTTTTTTCATGATAGATTGCCAATCTTTTCTCAATAACCTCCCGCACATCTTCAGCACGGCCACGATCGCTTAGGCGTCTAATAAGCTCCTCTTCTGAAACGATAAAGCTGACCACACAATCTATGCTCATAGGTCGATCAGATACGTATTTCAACAGCCATTTTGCCTGCTCAATGTTACGCGGATACCCATCAAGTATAACAGTTGTATCATCTGCAATCTTTTGCAACGCATCATCAAGCACTTGATTAGTCAGCTCGTCATCAATAAGCTCACCCGTTGCCAAGCGCTTAAGCACTTCAGGATTAGCAGATTCTCTAAACAGCTGCCCAGTAGACAACCATTGCCACCCATTTCGCTTTACCAGCAGCTCTCCTTGCACACTCTTACCAGATCCAGGGGGGCCAAAAAACAAGATCATAAATTACTTACCTAGTCGTTCCTTCACTATCCGTGCAATCACAGCCCCGTCAGCACGTGCGCCTACCCGAGCCTTTACATCTCCTATCACCTGACCCATAGCCTTTTGGTCAGTCACACCCAACTCTGCAATAACCGCATCCACCTGCTGAACAACCTCCTCTTCAGAGAGTTGTTCCGGTAGATATTTTTCAATAACCTCTTTTTCCTTTAGCTCAGCAGCAGCCCGATCTTCGTCGCCTGCTTTTTTATACAAATCAGCACTATCCTGACGCTTTTTAGCCTCTTTTTGTAGTACGCGAATGACCTCATCATCTGAAAGACCTTGCTCACGAGACCCCTGTTCTACTTCAGCATAGCCTATAGCACTTTTTAGCCCCCGTAAAACAGTGGCTGTAGCTTTATCACCTTCCAATAAGGCCTTCTTCAGGTCTTGAGTGATGCGGTCTTGTATCATTCTCTTAACGCTGGCCGAGCTTAATCTTCTTTAGTTTTTGAGCCTTACGCTGTTGGCGAATAATCGCGCGCTCACGACGTTCACGCTTGCTGATAGGCTTCTCAAAATACTGCTTTTGCTTTACAGCTGCCAAAATACCTGCCTGCTGAACCTTACGATTAAAGCGGCGAAGCAAATTTTCTAATGACTCTTTTGAATCTTTACGTGTTACTTGTATCATCAGTAGCCATTGTACTGTAACAGAGAGAAATTTGCAACACTATTGTAGTGATTGTGTTGATTGTTTGTAATTATTACAGCTGAGTCGGCTTTTTTTGGCTTGTTTTTTGAGACTTCAACACAATACTTTGCAGCTCTTTGAAGATAAGAAACTGCTTATTTGTGTAATAAATCTTAGTGTTACCCTGTCGTTCGGAAATCAAAAAGCCTACCTTCTCCAGGCGTTTAAGTTCGCGCTGAATATTACCTGCATCCTCTTTAATAAGTTTTGCCAGACCACGAACATGCGTCTTAAAGTCTGGATACTTTGCATAGATCACAACGATCTTTCTTCGAACTCGAGATGTAATAAATACGTCTAACATAAGCTTTTATTGTCATTCAAACAACGTAAATTAGTATAACGCGTACTAGCGGAGTTTTCAATAGTAGATTTAAGCAATATTTAAGCAAACACTTTATGTTTCTTTTATAATTAAGTTATGCGCTATTATTTTGTTGCAATTGCAACAGCAAAATACCATGGCAAAGACTTACTTACGTACAGCTCTCGCACGATATTAGACCCTGGCACCCTCGTTATTGTACCGCTTCAAAACACCCACGTGTACGGATTTATTGTAGAGGAGACGACAAAACCTTCATTTGAAACCAAGGAACTGGCAATACTTGACAGAGAACTTCCACCTATACCCCCCAAAAATCTGGAGCTTTTCAAATGGATGCGCGAGTATTATCCAGCCCCCTTAGGTATATTAGCGCAACTATTTTTACCAGCGAAATTTCCTAAGACTATTAAAAAACCAAAAAATGCCCTCGAAAACTCGCCGGTAGCCCCTGTGAAGCTGCCACCGCTCACCAGCGACCAAAGAAAAGCCCTACAAGCTATAAGTAGCTCCGGTTCATTTTTGATTCACGGCGAAACCGGTAGCGGCAAAACACGTCTTTATATCGAGCTTGCAAAACAATCACTGCAACAAAACAGATCATGCATTATTCTTACTCCCGAAATCAGTCTTACTTCCCAGTTATTCCACGCCTTTGAACAATCTTTCGACAAATCTCGGCTCATTATTCTACACTCTCAACTCACTGATGCGACCAGACGAGATCTTTGGCTGAAAATCCTTACCGCCACCATGCCTTTGATTGTTATTGGTCCACGTTCTGCACTCTTTAGTCCGTTGTCATCTATTGGACTCATTGTCGTTGATGAGTCACACGAAGTCACCTATAAGCAAGAAAACACACCACACTACCATGCTACACGTGTTGCAAGTAAATTTGGCCAAATCCACAATGCACGTGTCATACTAGGTTCTGCCACACCATCAGTAACAGATTATTTCCTTGCAACAGCCCGTAAACGCCCAATCTTAAAACTAAAAGCAATAAATGGTACAGCTCGGCAACCAAAAACCAAAATCATAGACATGCGAGACAAAACCCAGCTCAGTCGAAGTCCACACCTCTCTGTGGCACTACTTACCGCTATGGAGCAAACCCTTGCCAATAAACAACAAGTTCTTCTTTTTATAAACCGCCGTGGCACCGCCCGAATTGTGTTATGCGAAAATTGTGGCTGGCAAGCCGCGTGCCCACACTGCGATCTGCCACTTACCTATCATCACGATACTCATACACTCCAATGTCATACCTGCGGATTTACACAAGCGATGATGTCGTCATGCCCAGAGTGCAATCATGCAGATATTATACTGAGGAGCATTGGCACAAAGTCTATTGTTGCCGAGGTAAGCAAACTCTTCCCATCTGCGCGCGTAGAACGCTTTGATACCGACAACAAAAAAGGTGAGCGTATTCACGAGATTTACGATGAAATTCGCACTGGCAAAATAGACATCCTCGTTGGCACACAGATGCTTGCCAAAGGATTGGACCTTCCAAAACTTGGACTGGTAGGTGTTATTAACGCCGATGCAAGCATGTATGTACCCGATTTCACTGCCCAAGAACGCACTTATCAATTGCTATATCAGGTCATCGGTCGCATCGGTAGAAGCAGTCAAGCCACCGATACCCAAGCAATTATTCAAACGTACAACCCCGACAATCCAACCATACAAGCTGCCGCAAAGCGAGATTGGGAAACATTTTATAGCGCAGAATTACAGGAACGTAAAACATTTCTCTTTCCGCCCTTCTGCTACCTGCTCAAGGCAACCATTAAGCGCGCTAAAGCCGAAACAGCGCAAACAAATGCCGAAAGACTCGCCCAAGCGTTGCGCAAATCTACCTTGCACATCACCATAGATGGTCCTGCACCTGCATTTCATGAAAAAATCCAAAATAAGTATGTTTGGCAGCTCATTATAAAAAGCAAAGCCCGTGGCGAATTACTCAAAGTTATCGACCACTTGCCAAATGATTGGTCTTACGATATCGACCCAGTGAATCTTTTGTAAGAATTACCCCTGTTACTGTATACTTATTCTTAATGACAAAAGACGACATTATTACGTTACCGAATCCGCATCTTCGTCAGCGGTCAAAAAAAGTTGGCATTATCACCGATGAGATCAAAAAAATTATTCAAGGCATGCAAGATGCCACTATCTCATGGGAACAAAGCAGAGCGCACGAAGTTGGTGTCGCACTTGCTGCAGTACAGATAGACAAATTGTTGCGTATAGTTGTAGTGCGAAACGATTTCAACAACAAAGAAGACCGTACATTCACCACCTTTATTAACCCAGTTATCACAAAATATGAAGGTGATATTGTTGAAGATTATGAAGGCTGTCTCAGTATTAAAGATATATACGGCAAAGTGCCTCGCTACTCTAAAGTGAAGGTAAAAGCCCTCGATATCGAAGGGAGAGAGTTTCGGGTTACTGCAGAAGGATTCTTAGCCCGTATTTTCCAGCACGAAATTGATCACACAAACGGCATCGTGTTTATTGATCATATTAAAGATAATCCTGACGCATTTTTCAAACTAGATAAAAACGGTGAGTTAATACAACTTGACTATGACAAAGACATCGCCAACAATAGTATTCTTTGGTAGCGGACCAGTTGCCGCCAAAAGCCTTCAATTGCTCGCGCAAAATTTCGAAATAGAAGCAGTTGTTACGAAACCATCAACAGTCAGAGAGATGGTGGACGCGTTTCCTGGTGGATGCGTATACTCCGTAAACACTCGCCAAGAACTTGATAATTTACTAGCAAGCGAGCCATTTCAAAGTCAAATTGGTATACTGATAGATTTTGGCATCATTGTTTCACAAACAGTTATAGACTATTTCCCTAAAGGAATTGTTAATAGCCACTTCTCCTTATTGCCGCAATGGCGCGGCGCCGATCCCATTACCTTTGCTATTCTCAGTGGCCAAAAACAAACTGGCGTAAGTCTCATGCTACTCGTAGAGGCGATGGATGAAGGCCCGTTACTTGCTCAAACCCCATATGATATTAAACCCGATGAAACCACCCCTTCACTGACTGCAGCGCTTATTGAACTAAGCGACCAAACCTTAAAGAAAACGCTGCCACTATGGTTCCGTGGCGAAATTCAGGCTGCACCTCAAGAAACCACTTCACTCTATAAAGGTAAACCTTCTTATTCTCGAAAGCTTACAAAACAAGACGGCATCATTGATTGGAAAAAACCAGCTGAGCAAATTGAACGTGAAATCCGTGCTTTCATAGAATGGCCAAAAAGCCGCACCAGCATTAATAGCTTAGATGTTGTAATCACGTCATCAAAAGTGGTCAAAAAACAGATTGAACCATGTGGAAAATTTTGGGTTGAAAACAAGCAACTTTTTGTATCTTGTGGTAAAGATAGTCTAGAAATTCTCACCTTAAAACCTGCTGGCAAGCGTGACATGACAGCCCAAGCTTTTTTAGCGGGATACGGTAATAGACTGAAATAAGAAAAAGCCGAGTTCCGTACGATGAGAAAAATCACAAGGTTTGTCTTGTATGAGCTAAATGCTAGCCACGACTTTTAGCCAGCTATACTCTATCGCATAAACTCCTAAACAGGAGGAGCTTGTGGCGGTTGCTGATCAGATGATGCGGGTGCAGCATTTGAAGCTGCCGCCTGCGACTCGGCAACAATCTGAGGAGCAACCTGACGTATCTCTTCTTTAAGCTTCTCGAACTCATCAGCTACCACTTCTTTATATGACGGAAACGTTGTCTCAAGCCAACGAAGCGCTCCTGCCTCATCATTCGCATTTATGAATGATTCAAACTCATTTAACTGCTGATCTGTCATCTGTTCAGCCAATCGCACTCCGACACGCATTTCAAGCGTTTCATATATGTGAGTTAGCATTTTTTTCTTTTCATCAGCAGGTAAAGCACCTAGTCCAACTTCTTCTAGTAAATTATTATCTAATTTCAATGCCATAGTATCATAGTATCCTTATTGTAAGCTTCGAGCAACAGTTTCTCGTGTAAATACCTCTAAACGGTCTCCTTCCTGAAGATCTAACTTAGTTGTTGTAGCTAAGCTTAGACCACACATTTCACCCTCAAATACTTCTTTCGCATCCTGTGGACCACGCTTCAGATTTGTAACTTCAACCTCTGCAATCTGCTTAGAATCGCGCATTACTCGTGCTAGCGCTGGGGCAACCAACTTACCTTTTGTCACCTCGCCACCGCAAATTACTTCAGTCTTAGTAGCCTTAAAGACACCACGAACTACCAAACGACCTACTTCCGTTTCAACTACTTCAGGTTCCAAAAGTTTACTAAGCTCCTCGCGCACATCATCTATAAGCTCATAAATCACTTTGTACAAACGAATCTGTACATTATCCCGAGCCGCCAATCGCCTAATATTAGTAGGCGCGTCCACGTGGAAACCATAGATCACTGCATTGCTCGTATGCGCCAGATGCACATCACTTTCATTTATAACCCCTGCACCTGATCGCACAATACGAGTTGCCACTTCATCAGTATCAAGCGCTTTTAGACTGTCAGATATCGAAGTTAATGAACCCTGTACATCAGCTTTGAGAATAATATTATATTCCTTCAAGGTGTTACTTCGGTTAATTAAACGAATAAGCTCACCACCGCTTATATCTTGACTGCCAGCAGTATTTCGGCGAGCAGTGCTAATCTGTTCAGCTAATTTACGAGCTGTTTTTTCGCTATCCACCACCTTAAACTCATCGCCAAATTCAGGCAATGATTTAAAGCCGGTAATAGTAACTGGCGTAGAAGGAGAAGCTTTTTGAATTGGTCTACCGTTTGAATCTTCGAGCGTGCGAATTTTTGCATATGTTCCACCAGCAACAATATACTGCCCTTTGCGCAAAACACCAGACTCAACCAATGCTCGCGCCAAAGGACCACGCCCTTGTTGTACGTGAGCTTCAATAATAAGACCACTTGCCGGCCCGTCCACATCGGCGCGGAGATCCTCTACGTCTGCTACAAGCAAAATCATATCAAGTAGCTGATCTATACCCTGCTTTGTTTTCGCAGACACTTCAACTGCTACAATATCGCCACCCCATTCTTCAACAAGTAAATTTTGTTCAGCCAGCTGCTGCTTTACCTGATTAGGGTTAGCATCCTCTTTATCCATTTTATTGATAGCTACGATAATACGAGCACCTGCTTTAGTGGCAAAACGAATTGCTTCTACTGTCTGAGGTTTCACGCCATCATCAGCAGCAACCACTATCACCACGATATCTGTAAGTAATGCTCCGTGCTCCCTAATCGCTGCAAATGCTTCATGACCAGGAGTATCAAGAAACGTAATTGCACGCTTATTGTGCTCTACTTGATAAGATGAGATGTGCTGCGTAATACCACCTGCTTCTTCTTTTGCCGTTTCTGAGCCACGAATTGCATCAAGAAGGCTCGTTTTACCGTGATCCACATGGCCCATAACAGCCACTACGGGTGGACGAGGCTCGCTATGCTCGGAAACTACCTTTTTTTGACGCAGCGGCACTGGTAATGGTTCAGTTTTTTTCGTTAACGTAATATCCAACCCCAGCTCGTCCACAATGATTTGAGCTGTGTCAAAATCTATACGCTCATTTACCGTAGCCATAATCCCTGATTTCATCAATTCAGTAATGATACGGCTAACCGGTATCTTCAACTGTTCGGCCAGAGAGCCGACGGTAATCGTGTCACTGATCTCGATTGTTGCTGCCATCTCGACTCTCCTTTCTGCTGGATACCCAGCGGTGACCTATTTACACATAGCTTCTATGCACTTTTAAGACTCAAAGCTATCTTACGAGCTTCTGAATCAATATCTAATACTTTAAATTGCTTCTTTTCATTCAGTTGGAAGATCTTTTCAGGATCAACAGCTTCATCATCATCGCTCATCTCACTTACATGCACCAATGCTTCAACTGCTGGTGAAAGCTGCACAAATGCGCCAAACGGTGTAATGCGAGTAATTTTACCTTCTACAATATCACCTTTCTTGAAGGCCTTTACTTCCTTCAGCCATGGATCTTCTGTCATTTGCTTGAGACTTAGACTCAAGCGATCCTTATCAATAGCAATGATCTTCGCCTTTACTGTTTCACCAACTTTTACATATTTACGTGGATCTTCTACACGCTCCCAAGAAATTTCAGAGATATGAATTAGACCCTCAATACCATCCACGTTTACAAAGGCCCCAAAATCGATAACACCTGTTATTACACCTTCAACAACGTCACCAACCTTAAGCTCTGCAAAGCGTGCCTGCATATCATCCTTAACAGCTTCTTTCTCAGAGAAAATAAGCTTGTTGTCTTTGCGGCTGACATCCAAAATCCGCACGCGGATTGGTTTATTTACAAGCGCATGAAGCTTCTGAAGAATTTCATCCTTATCTGCGCCAGACACACGAGGATAGTGTCCCGCAGCAAGCTGTGATACTGGCAAAAAGCCACGAATACCTTCTAGTTCTACCAACAAACCGCCTCTGTTTGCATCGTATGGAGTAACCTCGATAATTTCCTGAGCATCAAAAAGACGTTGTAACTCATCCCAGCCGCGATCTTTGGCTGCACGCTTCATGCTCAAAAGCGCATAACCTTCGTCAAGCTCTGGATCAATAACACTTACTGTTACTGTTTTTCCTACTTCAAGCTGTTGACCGTGGCCAATTTCACGACGCACCACAATACCCGAACCGCGGGCACCAAGATCAACCCACACTTCATGCTTTTTTACGCTTGCAATGACGCCCTCGACGACATCGCCCGCTTCTAGTTGTTTGACGTCACTCGTTGCTAAGAGTTCATCCATTGATACTGTTGCTTTTGACATGTATAGTCATGCCTCCTTCTTGTAATGTATTTCAGACAAACTTGGCAGTGCTTATATAGAGTAGCAAAGAGACCATAGTTTGAACGATTACCTATTATTATATCTGTTAATTGCTTATAAGTAAAGTGTTGGAGTAATTTTTAAGCATTTTTTAATGCTACACTTTTTTCTGACATACAGTATACTAGAGGTATCATGTATCTGGGGGTTGATGTAGGTGGTACCAAAACATTAGTAGCTAGCCTGACAAACAAAGGCAAAATTACCGAGTCTGTAAAATTCCCCACTCCTAAAAGCTACAATGATTTTATTCGCCAACTTACAGAAACGATTCATGGGCTGAAAACCAAAGAATTTCAAGCAGGCGGCATCGCTCTCCCTGGTAAAATCGACCGCGCCCAGGGTGTGCGTAAACATGCCACAGGTCTGGTTTTTGGTAACCTCCCTTGGAAGAACGTACCAATTCAAGCTGACCTTGAAAAAATTATCCACGCACCTGTTATTGTCGAAAATGACGCAAATGCTGGCGCCGTATCAGAAGCGAGGCTGCTAAAAGACAAGTATGAAACAGCATTGTATATAGCTATCGGTACCGGTATTGGTGTAGGAGCCACAAGACACGGGCGCCTCATTCCCGGCCTAGAAGACATGGAAGCAGGACAAATCCTACTCGAGCACCAAGGCAAATTAGAAAAATGGGAAAGTTTTGCGTCTGGCCACGCCATTTTCAAACGATTTAATAAGCGCGCATCTGAGATCACCGACGAAAGAACCTGGAAAATCATTAGCAAAGATTTAGCTGCAGGCATCATTCAGCTCATTGCAATCGTGCAGCCAGATGTCATTATATTGGGCGGCGGTATTGGGACACACTACCCTAAGTACAAAAAATACCTCTTAGAAGTACTCAAAAGATACGAAGTGCCACTAGTGCCCATCCCGCCAATCGTACAAGCCAAACGACCTGAAGAAGCTGTTGTATACGGCTGTTATAATCTTGCAAAGGAACGCTATGGAAACACTACTAAAGTTACTGCAGCGTGACTTTCCTCATCTTACTTTTAAAGCCGGAGCAGATTTTTTCTGGTCACCAAAAGAGCAGAGTGTTTATTTTACCAACACCCAAAAGCCTTCTGATATATGGAGTCTGTTGCACGAAACAAGCCATGGCCTACTTGGACACAAAACATTTACCACTGACTTTGAGCTTTTACAAATTGAGTTGGCTGCATGGGAGAAAGCAAAAGAATTAGCCAATCATTACCAAATCACCATTGATACCGATCATATAGAAGATTGTCTCGATACATACCGTGATTGGCTTCACAAAAGAAGTCTCTGCCCCACATGCGGCATAAAATCACTGCAAGAAAACACTTCCACCTACCGATGCATAAACTGTAATACTGCGTGGCGTGTCTCAAACAATCGTCATTGTCGCCCTTATCGAGCAAAAATTTCTAATTAGAAAGAGACAGGGCTCACGTCCTGTCTCTTCTTTACTTTAATGTGATTTTAATCTTTGATTACGCAGTCTTTTTAGTACGACGACTAATACGGCCGCCTTTACGCCCAGCTTCACGAGCCAGCTCACGATTAGCGTAAAAACCGCCAGTTCGACCTAAACGGCCGCCTTTCGCACCAATACGTGCATAAAAATCAGCACCATACTTTCGTTTATTAGTTTCTGCAGCAGCTTTACCGCCAGCTTTTGTTCCAGCCATTTGTATTGACCTCCCTTAACGTGATACTTTTGAACGATAAGAAACAAAAAGGGCCCGAGCACCTATGTACTAGAACCCTCTTATTCTTATCGAATCATCTACATAATATCACGCTATTGTTTAATTGTCAATAGCATTAGCTAAATAGCTTTAATTAACTGGTTTTAGCTCTTAGTTAAGCACGTTTCTTGGTACGACGACTAATACTGCCTCCTATCGCTCCTGCTTTACGCGCAAGCTCTCGATTCGCATAAAAGCCGCCGGTTCGACCTTTTCGGCCGCCTTTCGCACCAATACGTGCATAAAAATCTTGACCGTATTTAGCCTTGTTTTTCCTTGCTGCAGCACGGCCACCTTCAACTGTTCCTGCCATAATTCCTCCTTCGGCCAGGCTCTTCAACACCTAAGCCTACTTCCACTTTACCGTAAGCACCTTAAAGACGGCTGTAAGATTTTTCATAATGATGAACAAATTTACTAAAAATACAACACAAAAAAGAAAAAACCTCCAGTAAGGAGGTTTTTTCTATAACTTGGCACCGTGCTATCTTCCCAGGGCTTGATGGCCCAAGTATTGTAACCGCTGCGAGGCTTAACTTCTGTGTTCGGTATGGGAACAGGTGTTTCCCTCGCGCCATGGGCACCAAGAAAGCACGCTTCTAAGAATCATGAAGACAATTTATCTTTTTAGCGAGCCATATGATGTCCATGTTGTGTTACATGCAACAAATGCCGCAAATATAAGGTGTTAAGGTTATTTAACAAACGGGTGCACTGGTATGCACCAATAACTAGTCAATGCATTTCTCTGAGCCTACCCATCAACGGGAATAGGTGACTCAGAGAACGTAAAAAGTCAATGGGACTGTTAGTACGCTTCGGCTCCATACGTTACCGCACTTCCACCTTGCGCCTATCAACCTGATCGTCTTTCAGGGTCCTCATAGGGAAATCTAATCTTGAGGTTGGCTTCGCGCTTAATATGCTTTCAGCGCTTATCCATTCCACACATAGCTACCCAGCAGTGCTCTTGGTAGAACAACTGGTACACCAGAGGTGCGTCCGCCCCGGTCCTCTCGTACTAGGGGTAGATCCTCTCAAATTTCCTTACGTCCACAGCGGATATAAACCGAACTGTCTCACGACGTTCTGAACCCAGCTCGCGTACCTCTTTAACCGGCGAACAGCCGGACCCTTGGGACCTGCTCCAGCCCCAGGATGAGATGAGCCGACATCGAGGTGCCAAACAGCGCCGTCTATGTGAACTATTGGGCGCTATAAGCCTGTTATCCCCGGGGTAACTTTTATCCGTAAGCGCTGCCGATACCACACTCATGTACATAAATGTACGGACAGCGGAAAACTTACTCCGACTTTCGTCCCTGCTCGGCTTGTAGGCCTCACAGTCAAGCTGGCTTCTGCGTATACACTATCAGTTCGATTTCCATCCGAACTTAGCCAACCTTTGAACGCCTCCGTTACTCTTTAGGAGGCAACCGCCCCAGTTAAACTACCCACCAGACACGGTCCCCTTACCGGATAACGGCAAGGGTTAGATCCAAACCATAACAAGGGTGGTATTTCACCGTCGACTCCACCTACGCTAGCGCGTAAGCTTCGCAGTCTCCCACCTATCCTACACATGTTATGGCCCGGAACAATGTCAAGCTGTAGTAAAGCTCCACGGGGTCTTTTCGTCCTGCTGCGGACAGACGGCATCTTTACCGTCAATGCACTTTCACCGAGCTCTTCGTCGAGACAGTGCCCATGTCATTACGCCATTCGTGCGGGTCAGAACTTACCTGACAAGGAATTTCGCTACCTTAGGACGGTTATAGTTACCGCCGCCGTTCACTGGGGCTTCAGTTCAAGCCGTGAAGCTCTCCCCTTAACCTTCCAGCACCGGGCAGGCGTCAGCCCCTATACATCCACTTTCGTGTTAGCAGAGACCTGTGTTTTTGGTAAACAGTTGCTTGGGCTCCTTAGCTGCGGCCTTCTCTAAGAAGGCAGACCTTATCCCGAAGTTACGGTCGCTGTATTGCCGAGTTCCTTGACGAAGAATCACTCGTACGCCTTGGTCTACTCGACCTGAGCACCTGTGTTGGTTTGCGGTACGGATAGCACAGTACACGCGTTTGAATGCTTTTCTAGTCAGCACCTTCACCGGAATTCGACCAAATGGTCGTTTCATTCGTAGGTATTTCTCCTACTTAGACGGATATAACCACGAATCCGCTCCGGCTAATATGCCGCGCACATCAAACAATACTGCACTAGCACGGGAATATTAACCCGTTGTCCATCGCCTACGCTACGCGCCTCGGCTTAGGACC
>CALBGR010000007.1 GCA_937892705.1 uncultured Candidatus Saccharibacteria bacterium
ATATGTTCATTTGTATCCTAATCTGTTCTCTGCTATCTCTGTACTTGAATAGGCCCTCTCTGATTACTACGCGGCGCAGACTGACTTGCCAGCCTTTGAGGACCTATTGCGTGCATACCAAGCCGCAATGCCTCACGTCTTCGCTCCTGTTGCTGAGACCGCAGCACCGGCCAATGTTGGCTTAACGTAGCGGTGATCCTCGAAGGTTGTGTCATGAATATGAATTTCAAAGCCTTGTTTCTATGGAGCAAGACTTGACTTTCCCGGGAATGTACATGCGCAATTTTGTAGTCGCGTGAACAGCTGAGCACATCAATAGTGCATTTACCGAGCATCGTCACAACCGTGACAGGTGAGCTTAAGTGAACGAGGTTTTCTTTCACACCACCACTAGTAAGCTAGAGTACTCTATGCGATATGAATGAGAGGATTCGCTATTGCTCGAGTGACCAAACAACTCGTGTAGCACATCGGATGAATAAGGGTGTGTCAGGATGCCCTTTGGAAATGGCATGTGGGTAGTACAGATCGCAGCATACAGAACGCGAGGATATCCGTACGCGCAGATCTCGCTGGATTTTTTGAGCGCGTGCTGGGGTTTTACCGGTAGATCCTCAAATCCTGTGTTATCCCTTGATTGCCGTGGTGTAGAGCATATGTTCAACATCGCTAGAATTACTCCGCTGCGGGTTGATCATTGCTTGCTATTGTATGCTTTTTGTTAGAGTGCCCTTGTAGAGGAATACAATAACAGAGTAGCAAGAGCTTTACTTCGATTAGAGGTAGCGAGAGGCAACAAGCTAGCAGATTCACGTAAAAAATTACCGGTTACGCGACAAAGTACCCGGGATTACCAGTAACAATCGTAAATGCGGGCACCGTTTCGTAAAATTACGTAACCAACTTACAAGTTACCACGTTACCAGTAACGAGGTAACTACGTTACTGCGTTACCTGGCCATGGCAAGTAATCAACATAGCCGTTGCGAGTAATGGCTCGTAATTCGGTAATACGTTTATTACGGGATTGG
>CALBGR010000008.1 GCA_937892705.1 uncultured Candidatus Saccharibacteria bacterium
TAGCAAGCTACCCCTGTTACCGCTCGACTTGCATGTATTAGGCACGCCGCCAGCGTTCATCCTGAGCCAGGATCAAACTCTCCAAAAAAGAATTTGCTTATAGCATCAGTCAAAAGACGAGATAACTATAAACAAATCAAATATGAATTGACGTTGATTTGCACTACTAGATTTTTAAGGCGCTTTTCAGAGACACCCAAACAAAGACCCCTGAAATGTACTCATCCAATGTTACGCCATCTCTTCACTACTGTCAAGAATAAAACTGGCAACAAGTGATGTATTTTTTGTAACGCCTCTCAATTTAGCCTATCTTTGGTTTGCCTATAGAACTATTCCTCGGATTCATTATTTGCTTTTTTATCAACAAGCGCTAACGACACCACTTCATCACCTTCATTTAGGCGCATAATACGCACACCCTGGGTAGCACGACCGAGCTCTGGAATATCTTTAACGCCCAATCGAATGGTTTGACCCTGACAGGAAACGATAATAACCTCTTGGTCTTCATCTTCTGTTAAGCTCTTTACTCCAACCAAAGGACCAGTTTTTGTGTTCACTACTGCCGATCGTATTCCCACGCCACCACGAGCATGAGGAGTAAATTGTGAAACTTTTGTTCGTTTACCGTATCCATTCTGACTAATTACAAAGATACTTGATCCTTCCTGAACAACATCCATACCTATCACGTGGTCGTCAGTGCGCAAACGAATACCACGTACACCACGCGATGCGCGACCCATTGGACGAACATCCCTCTCATGGAATCGCATGGCCTGACCTTGAGATGTAGATATTATCACCTCGTTATTGCCATTCGTAATACGAACCCACTTGAGTTCATCACCCTCATCCAGGTTAATGGTGATTAAACCATTACTTCGAACATTTTTATATTGTTCAAATGGAGTTTTCTTAACCACACCACGCTTCGTACACATGAATAAATTATTGTCAGCTTGCGTCTGCTTGCTTACGTTAATTACTGAGCTTACCGTTTCTTCTGGCTGAAGTTGTAGTAAATTAACCAACGCTATACCTTTGGCATTCAAATTCGCCGCCGGCACCTCGTATGTCTTTAATCGGAATACCCTACCCTTGTTAGTAAAGAACAAGAGATAATCGTGTGTTGATGCATTTACGACATGCTCTATGACATCTTCTTCACGTGTGGCCATGCCTCGCCGACCTTTACCACCACGGTTTTGGCGCTTGTAATCGGCTACTGGGCTTCGCTTAATATAGTTATTTGCAGTAAGCGTTACAACAACTTGCTCGTCTGGAATTAGATCTTCATCACTCATGCGACCAAGTTCTTGTGGAACAATCTTAGTGCGACGTTCATCACCGAACTGCTCCTTCATCTCTAGCAATTCTGTCTTCACTATCTTGAGAATTTCTTTTTCATCGGCCAAAATACTCTCGAGCTTTGCAATTAAAGCAAGAAGTTCAGCAAGTTCATCTTCAATCTTCTGACGCTCCAAGCCAGCCAATGTGCGAAGTTGCATTGCCAAAATCGCCTTAGCTTGAACTTCACTCAAATTAAACTTCTCAATAAGGTTAGCTTGAGCCTCTTCTGTAGTCTGTGACGCACGTATGGTCTCTATAACCTCGTCAATGTGATCAAGCGCTATCTTAAGACCTTCCAAGACATGCGCCCGCTCCTTGGCCTTTCTGAGTTCAAATTCTGTACGACGACGAATAACTACCTGTCGGTGCTTGATATACTCCTGCAATATATCCACGAGCCCCAAAATGCGCGGCTGAATACCATCTACCAATGCCAACATATTGTAGTGGAAAGTCATCTGAAGTGGTGTTAGCTTGTAAAGCTGGTTCAAAATCTTTTTAGGATACGCATCCTTTTTCAGGTCAATAACAATGCGTACCGTACCACGAGAGCTTTCATCACGTATATCACTGATACCAACGATCTTCTTATCTTTTACCAGCTCTGCTATTTTCTCGATAAGTGCGGCTTTATTAATAGCGTATGGAATTTCAGAAATAATTAATTGCGATTTGCCTTTCTTGGTTTCTTCGGTTGTAACCACACCGCGTACAACTACACCCCCTTTACCTGTAGCAAGTGCTGTACGAATTGAGTCACGACCAAATACAATACCACCTGTTGGAAAGTCCGGACCCTTTACATACTCCATTAGGTCATCGAGTGTAGCTTCTGGATTGTCGATCAAACACACTGCAGCATCAATAACCTCGGCAGCATTATGCGGCGGTATGTTCGTCGCCATACCGACAGCAATACCCATTTGACCATTCAGGAGAATATTTGGCAGTTTTGCAGGCAATACTTCTGGCTCTTGTTCAGAACCATCGTAGTTATCACGAAACGGCACCGTCTCCTTATCGATATCTTCCAGCAACACTTGTCCAGCTTTCGCCATGCGCGCCTCAGTATATCGCTGTGCAGCAGGCGGATCACCATCAAGTGAACCAAAGTTACCTTGTCCATCCACCAAGAGATACCGTGTAGACCACTCTTGAGCCAGGCGCACCATTGCATCATAAATAGATGCGTCCCCGTGTGGATGGTATTTACCCATCACATCACCAGTAATACGAGCACTCTTTACGAATTTGGAGCCTGGCTTCCAGTTATTTTTATCCATTGAATACAAAATACGACGATGTACTGGCTTTAGACCATCACGTACATCTGGAAGTGCACGAGACACGATCACACTCATGGAATACCGCAAATAGCTGTCTTCCATGATGTCTTCAATCGTACGCAACTCAACTGTCTTTGAATGACTCTTGTCGCCGATTACTTCTAATGTCGACTGATTCTCGGTACGAGGTTCGTCTTGCACATTCTCTTGTGGTGTTTGCTCATCGTTCATATATTACCTCTAAATATCCAAGTCCTTAACAAATTTTGCATGCGTCTGAATGAAGTTTTTTCGAAGGTCCACTTCTGAACCCATCAATTTACTGAAAATTGCATCTGCCTTTTCGGCGTCTTCGAGACGAACCTGTACCAGTACACGGTTTTCAGGATTCATTGTCGTCTCCCACAATTGCTCAGCGTCCATTTCTCCTAGACCCTTATAGCGCTGTATGTCAGTAAGACCTGCTTGCTTACGACGATCATCCTTTGGGTTAATAGTGGCACCGCGTTCACGACGTTCAGCAATAAGCTTATCTACAATCGCATCGCGCTCTTCGTCACTGTAGGCATACCAACGCTTATTGCCTTGTCCTTTCAATAGATATAGTGGCGGTTTTGCAAGATACAGATGCCCGCCATCGATAATCGGTTTCATATGACGGAAGAAAAAGGTCATCAAAAGTGTTGCAATATGGCTACCATCCACATCAGCATCGGTCATGATAATAATGCGGTGATAGCGCAGACCATCCATGCTAAATTGATCTTCAATACCAACACCCAACGCCTTAATCAGCGTCACAATTTCATTATTAGCGAGCATCTTATCTAATCGTGCACGTTCTACATTCAACACCTTACCGCGAAGCGGCAAGATAGCTTGCGTCTTGCTATCGCGACCAACTTTTGCTGAACCACCCGCTGAATCACCCTCTACAATATAAAGCTCAGAGTCTTCAGGATTACGACTTGAACAGTCAGCTAGTTTACCGGGCAGACCTGACCCATCAAGCGCTCCTTTACGAATAATATTCTCACGAGCTGCACGAGCGGCCTTACGTGCACGAGCCGCCAAAAGCGCCTTGCCAACAATCTTCTTAGCAACTGCAGGATGTTCCTCAAGGTAATAAGCAAGATATTCATTAGTAACCTGCTCTACATAACCACGGATTTCTGGATTACCGAGCTTATTCTTCGTCTGGCCCTCAAACTGCGGATTTGGAAGCTTTACCAAAATAACCGCTGTCAAACCTTCACGACAATCTTCACCGGTTAAGTTCTCTTCCTTCTCTTTAATCAAGCCATTCTTACGAGCATAATCATTAATTACACGAGTTAACGCAGCGCGAAATCCTGTGAGGTGTGTACCACCATCAGGGTTGAGCACGTTATTAGCGAACGCCTTGATAGTCTCATTAAACGAATCAGTATATTGTACAGCTATTTCTACCTGTACATCATTCACCATTTTGTCGACGTAAAACACATCATCATCGACAACGTCTTTACCAATATTAAGATGTTTTACGTAAGATTTAATACCACCTTCGAAATAAAATCCGTACCTTTTGCCAGTAACTTCGTCCTTGAGCGAGGTTCTTATACCTTTTGTGAGATACGCTGCATGACGAAGTCGATCAAGGATCGTATCGTAGTTAAACTTAGTTGTTTCAAAGATAGTATCGTCTGGGTAAAATGTAATTTCCGTACCCGTACGATCTGTTTTACCTACTACCTCAAGTGGCCCTTGCGGTACGCCAGTTTCGTAATGCTGCTCATAAATTTTGCCATCACGATATACACGTACAGAAAGCTTACGAGAAAGCGCATTTACTACACTCGAACCAACACCATGCAAACCACCAGAAACCTTGTAGCCTCCCCCACCAAATTTACCACCAGCATGCAACACAGTCAGTACTGTTTCTACCGTACTCTTGCCAGTTTTAGGGTGAATATCAACAGGAATACCGCGACCATTATCGGTAACACGAATACCGTTCTCTTCGAGCATTTCTACCTGAACTTCGGTTGCGTAGCCTGCTAACGCTTCGTCGATACAGTTGTCTACGATTTCCCATACCAGATGATGCAAACCTTCGACACCAGTACCCCCGATATACATACCAGGACGCTTACGAACTGGTTCAAGCCCCTCAAGAACCTGAATCTGATCAGCTTTATAGTCTTGTGTTTGCTTAGCCACGTTTAAAATAACCCTCGCTTTTGTATTTAGTTGTATAAGCCCACTACTTACTAATTAATTATATCTTATAGTGGTACACTGCGCAACTTTTTACTTGTCTTGGTTTTTCTGTGTTTCATCAAGTGATTTCAGATTTCCTTCACGATCAATGTAAATAGTGTCTGATTGATTTTCTTCACTAACATCTTTAGATGCACGCAAATTTACTTCCCCGCTCGACGAAGAGGCATTTGATACGGACGAAGGCGTTATTTTTTCGGCTTGCCGCAAGGACCCGCTAGATCCATCTGTAGACATAGGAGTAGCCGCCGGGTTAGAAAAACGACTTGGTCCTGCAGCACCTGGAGAAACCGGACGAGTATATGGAGATGTCTGATTTTTCTTCTTCAGCCACTCATCCAAGAATGAACCACCACCTACTCCAGAGGACGCAGAACGCGCTCCCGCAGTACCAGTCGAAGTACCACCAAACGAACCAGCAGCCGAGCCGCCAAACTGTGAAGAACTACTATACGGATATCTATTTGCTACTGAAGAAAACGCGGGAGCTGGCGGCGTCTTTGTTTTCAGTCTTTCAAAAATCTCCTTTTCAACTTTTGCTTTTGGTCGGCCGTATTTTGCAGCAGAAAGCTGTTTCAAAGCTTCTGCAAGTTTAGGATTAGAAGAACCAAGCGGCGGCAATGTAGCCATGCTAAACGGCTGTGTCGGCACGCCATTAACAAGTGTACGTATAACTGTATTATAATTAGGTATGCGCAATAAATCTTCCCCATCAAATTGCGGCTGGAAATAACGCGACAGCGCCTCAACATCATTCTGACCAATTCGAAATGACACTATAGTACCCATGTTTCCAAATACCGCATCACGAATCTCCTCTGTGAGCTGTGTCGTAAACTGATTCGCCACAATAAGGTTAAGATGATACTTTCTTGCTTCGGACATGATTGTTGCAAACGAATCAGTAGAAAAGTTCTGGAACTCATCTACGTATAGTGCAAAATCACGCCGTTCACTTTCCGGCACATTCGCCCTGCTCATAGCAGCTGCCTGGAACTTCATCACAAACACCATACCAAGCAGCTTAGAATTGAGCTCACCGGTACGACCTTTGCTGAGATTTACTAGTAAAATCTTGCCCTCATCCATGATCTGGCGCAGATTAAACGAGCTCTTAGTCTGCCCAATAATATTGCGCATCATTTCATTAGATAAAAATGCACCAAATTTACTCACAAACCAGCTTGTTACTTCACCAAATTCATTAGAGCGCTGGCTTGCGGGCATTTCCTTTTCCCAAAATTCACGCACATTCAGATCAGTGACGTACTGCAACTTCTGCTTTACATACTGCGGATCCCTAAACAGCTTTGGAATATCTATAAAGGTGCCGCCTGCAGGATCAGCCATAACAGTTAATGCTGCATTTCTGAACAAATGCTCATACCGCGGACCCATAATGCCTTGTCGTTGCGGATCGTACAACTTATACAGCATATTTAATGCTTCTTGTACTAAGAAATCCTTTTGATCAGGCGTTTCAAATTCGAACAAATTTAGGCCCATAGGATAATCGGTATCAGATGGACAGAAATAAATAACGTCTTCAGTCCGCTCTCTCGGCACCATAGACAACAGTGTCTCAACCGTATCGCCGTGCGGATCCACAAACGCAAACCCGTTGCCGCTTAACATATCCTGAAGTGCAAGGTTTTCCAGAAAAGTCGATTTACCGGTACCGGTTTGACCTACTGCATACATATGCCGCTGTCTGTCTACACGAGACAAATACACCGGCTTCTTAACACCACGAAAGATATTATATCCGAGCAACAAGCCTTCAGTTGGCATATTGCGCGGACCGTCTACTTGTTTAGAGTCCTGACGCTCCAATTGTGAAGTTGGCGTACTGTGCTGATCAGGAAAATGAAACAGCGTTGCTAATTCAACCGCATTGAGAATAGTTTTATTTTTATTCTGCGGGAATAAACGCAGGACATAATCTGATACCAAATTTGCCGGATCATCGGTAGCAACAAACTTAAAGCCATTCTTTCCCGGTGCATCATACAGAGAAAAACTGGCTACAATATTGCTTAGCAGCGCTTGAGCGCGCTGATTAACATTAGAAGACACTACCAGCCTAATAACCACCTCGTACCCCGGCGATCGGGTTTTATCGTGTATTGCATCTATAATTGACTGCTCCAGGCTAGAAAGTTCTTTTCCAGATTTGTTATCGTCTTTACTTTCCGGCGGTTTCGCAAGCGCAGTGATAGCATCTTTAGCCCAAGAACCAGAACTTTGTAGCAAGGTATTTTTCTTGTCAGTCCCCTTCTTTTTCTTTTCAGCCAAAGAATTCGCTGTTTTGCGCCACTCAGGGTTAGCTGGCCGAATCAATAGCTGAATTGCAGCACCATCATGTTTTTCCAGCCCAGCTAACGCGTTTAAAAGCGCCTGCATAGTGTCACGCTTCAAATCCTGATACGTTGCAATCGGATACGCAAATGGCTCTTTGAGCTCCAGTTCACCACCAGCGACCCCATTGAGCTTCCCTACTTCGCTAAAAATATTGTGTTCTGGCACTTCCTCAAGTCTCGCTGACGGATACGCACTAACAATTGCTTGCTTTACCACTTCTATCAGCGGTACAGGTACAGCTGCATAAAAATTTACCGCCCCATGAGAACCAACAATCTCAAATGCAAAGTGTCGTTGACCATATTTCTTTACATGACTACCTTTCTGCGCAGTACTCGCAATAATATTGTAGATAATCTGCGCCTTTGAAATATTTTCATCTACCACATCACGAACATCGCGACCACCCACTTCTGTATCATCACTTGGAGGTGGCAGATAAATCATAAGCGGCACCATTTTGAGCCCGCGCTCTACATTCTTAGCAGCCTGAATACGTTGCCGATTCTTAATATATAGTAAGATACCCATCCCACCGAAAGCCGCCAACAGAAATAGAGTAACTAGATATATCATGCCGTTTCCTTATCGCTAGAAACTCTAATCTCTTTTCCGTACCGACCAGCAATATATTGTGCCTTTATCTTCTCAAACTCATGGCTTAACTTACGAGGATCCGAAACATACTGCTGCATTAATTGGTTTATTTTTGTTACCCACACTGGGTCAATTATGTCCGTATCAGCAATGGGCGCCGGAGCCGGAGATGCTGCTGCAGGAGCAGCTGAAGACACAGCCGGTGACAACTGAGAGGCAGGCTGAGAGCCGCTCGCAGACTCCTGTGTTTGCTGTAAATTATTACTCGCTGGATGCGCAGACGCACCAACATCACCCAATACTGGCTGCGGCAAACTACCATGTGTATATTGTTGCGTCTGATTATCATCCATACCTTATATATAGTATAGCGACCAGATACAGAACACACAATTTAATAGATGAATTCTAGGTGCTTCTAATAAACGTGCGATTGAAGTATAAATACAGCAGTACAAATAGCCCCACAGTCAAGACGACATCTTTAATAGCAAGCTGACCTATAGACTGAAGAATGAGTAAAAATACTGGCACACAGGCCACAGCAAGTGCTGTTCGCCTAATACGGCGTGTAGTCCATGAAATAATATCGAGTCTTCGTAAAACCAATATCACTAAGCCCAATGCCGCGTAGAATAATGCATAGAGCAATAAAAATAAAACTATAAATACTACTGCTGGCACATTCTCTGGATTTGTAGCAACAAACAACACACCAATACCAACCGTCGCAATGAATCCGATCATTAGCAATCTATAAACCATGACTTCAGTTTATATACATTTTCGCACTTGGGCAAAAATAAAAAAGCCATCCAATACGGATAGCTTGTATTTTGTTTACACATAGCGCCAAAGGCAGCAAATCCGCTGCACAAAAACTAGACTATTAGAGCGCTTGCTGCCTGTTGGCTTTGACTGACCGCTCTTACGACCTTTAGGGTCGAAAAGAGCGCCGGATTGTTAAAGTAAGTTTTTGTTTTTGCCTTACTTACTTCCATATTAGCACAAGCGCTTAATTATGTCAATACCCTTATGCTTTTATGTTTGTGTGTTATTTTCGGACATTTTTGGATGCGTTGCATAAGACTTATACACAGGTATTTTTTACATTAAGCATAAATGGTATTGACATAAAAATTTGTAATTTATAAGATAAGAATAGCACTTGAACAAAAAAAGTGCTCAAAAACAAAAACGACTAAAAACAACGGCTTCTCGCAGGCCGTTGTTTTCTTTTTGGGCACTTTTACTCACTATGCGCAACCAATAGACATATTTAATGATTAGTTAATCAAAAGTTTTCTATAGGTCCTTATAATGCTTTCTGATGCTTGTTGTACATAGTCCCTGGGACAATCATTCTGGCGGTATAGTAATAGACGTAGAGTGCCACCTATCCAATGGCCTACCCGGCATTACTATTATTGGATATGCAAATAAAGCTATTGATGAAGCAAAAGAACGTTTGCGCAGTGCGTTTGCAAGTAGCAAAATACAGCTTCCCCGAAAGCGTATAGTGATAAATCTCGCACCCGCTGATGTTCCGAAAGAAAGCACTAGTTTTGACGTACCTATTGCTGTAGCAATATTGTCAGCTTCAGGGCAAATCACTACAGAAGTAAACCCCCGTACTGGATTTATTGGTGAGATTGGGTTAGATGGTACTATAAGGCCAGTTAGAGGAGTAATTGGAAAAATCTTAGCTGGTAAACGATCAGGTATAACTAGCTTTATAATACCAGCAGCCAATCTTGACCAGTGTATGATGATTCCTGATGTAGAACTTTTACCATTCGCCACATTATCACAACTATACACTTACCTAACAACTGGAAAAACCGACCAAGTTATCACTACCGGTAGCGGACAACTCCCCACCAAAATAAAATCAATCACCTATTCGGTAAGTATCAGTGACATTATTGGCCAGGAACGCGCAAAACGTGCCCTTGAAATTGCTGCAGCAGGCAACCACAATGTACTTCTCAACGGCCCTCCCGGCACCGGTAAAAGCACGCTTGCGAAAGCACTACTGTCCATAATGCCTCCTATGACACATGAAGAAACTGTAGAAGTTACCCATTTGCAAAGTCTTGCAGCTGCAGACTACGGACAAATTGTTACTGCCAGACCTTTTCGGTCACCACACCACAGTGCAAGTCATGTGGCTATTGTAGGGGGCGGACACAATTTACGACCAGGCGAAATAACCTTAAGTCACCGTGGCGTACTCTTTTTTGACGAACTACCTGAATTCAACCGTCTCACCATCGAAGCGTTACGCTACCCACTCGAAGAACAAGTCATAAGTATTTCGCGTGCCAAAGAAAGCGTAGAATATCCTGCAGATTTTATCTTTATAGCCACCGCCAATCCCTGTCCATGCGGCTACTATAATACCGAAAAACCATGTCGCTGTATGCCGCACGAAATTCAGCGCTACCGTCGAAAACTTTCTGGCCCTATCTTGGACCGCATAGACCTCTATGTAGAAGTGGATGGCGTAGACCACGAACATCTGTTGCGTGAAAATCAAAATAATCAAACCACCGAAATAATCCGAGCTCGCGTTATTAAGGCCCAGCAGCTTCAGCAATCACGCTATAAAATCAACAAACGCAATGCGAGAATGACTAACCAAGACATCAAAACCCATGCGCACTTGTCCCAGTCAGCCAAAGAACTATTAAATACGGCAGCAAAAAAGCTGGACATCTCAGCTCGCAGCTACATGCGCACTATTAAAATCGCTCGTACTATTGCAGACCTTGAAACATCACCGCAAATTGAACCGCATCATATCAGCGAAGCCCTCCAATATAGGAGCCATAACTATCATGGGGGAAATGTAAAAATCATGAAGAATGTTTGACCTCTGTTGTCTAATCTGTTAAAATACTTTCGTAATTTAACCTTAAAGAAAAGGAGCGCTTAAAATCAGTAATAAAACACGCCTAAATCATCAAATTCAGGCACCGCAGCTACGAGTCATTGATGAGAATGGTGTGCAACTCGGTATATTTAGCAGGCAAGAAGCTCTCAGAATGGCCGAAGATAGAGAGCTCGACCTGGTAGAAATATCACCGAATGCCAATCCACCTGTTGCAAAAATCATTGACTGGGGTAAATACAATTACCAACGCACTAAGCAACAGCAAAAGAATAAGCGGAACGCGAAAGCCACCGAGCTGAAACAAATGCGACTGGGCCTCAAAATCAGTGAGCATGATTTAGGGGTAAAGATGCGAAAAGTTGCAGGCTTTATCGAAGATGGCCACAAAGTAAAGATTTCCATCTTCTACCGCGGACGCGAAATGGCTCATAAAGACATCGGCTTTAAGCTAGCAGAAAAAATTATTACTGATTTCGGAGATAAGGTTATCGTCGAACAAGCGCCACAATTAACAGGAAAGCAATTAAGTTTTGTACTAAGGAGCAATCAACATGCCAAAGCTAAAAACTCATAGCGGCACCAAAGACCGCGTTAAAGTAACCAAGAATGGCAAAGTGCGCGTACGCCGCTCTCACAGCAACCACTTCTTACAAAAGAAGAGCAGCTCACGCAAGCGCACATTTGCAGGACTGCAGAATATTGAAGGTGCTCAAAGCAAGAATATAAAGTTGAAACTAGGAGCTTAAGAACATGCGAGTTAAACGAGGTGTAACTACCCATAAACGACATCAAAAGATCCGTAAGGCTACCAAAGGCATGACCCGCGGTAACCGCTCAAGTATTCGACGTGGCAAGCAAGCTATTACTCGAGCATTACAATACGCTTACCGAGATCGCCGCAACCGCAAGCGCACATTCCGCCAACTCTGGAATACACGCATTAACGCGGCAGCACGCGAAAACGGCACAACATACAGTCGCTTTATTGCAGGACTAAAAAAAGCCAATATTACGCTTGATCGTAAAGTTTTAGCCGAACTCGCAGTTAATGAACCAAAGGCTTTTGAAGCAGTAGTAAAAGCTACAAATAAATAAGCCACCATTCCACAAAGAAAAACCTCTCCTGTATATGGAGAGGTTTTTCATATTGCCAGAACTGTCTATAAGCCGGGTTCTGTAAGGCATGAGCCTTGCTGATCATCTATCTAGCCCTACTGTCGCCAATAGGGTCGAGCGGTTCTTGTGATGCACCCCTGGCGGGACACCACGAGCTTACAGCTCGCTTAAGGAGTACATCTCCTTGCAGCAGGTAGGGTTTACCTCCTATCGACGTCACCGCCGACAGCTGTGGGCTCTTACCCCACTCGTTTCACCCTTACTCCGAAAAACGGAGCGGTTTCGTTTCTGTGGCACTTTCCCTAGAGTCGCCTCCGGTTGCTGTTAGCAACTACCTTTCCCTATGCTGCCCGGACTTTCCTCCTGTAATATACAGGCGATCAGCCGACAGTCTAGCACACTAATTATACCATCGTTGGGTCTTCTTCACTTTTCTTAAGCTCCAGATCCAGCACATTATTAACTGTTGCATCAGCCTCCTTATTTAAGGCACGCGGCACATGAGTAAAGGTTACCCTCTTAAACTTCGGCAACAATTCTTTGACTGCCCCGTAAATCGGCCAGAGATCCCTATTTTTTACCTTAAACTTCCCGAGCATCTGATTTACAACCAACAGACTGTCCAAATGCACATGCACAATTCTCGCCCCATACTTCAATGCATGCTCAAGCCCTAGCTTCAGCGCCAAATACTCCGCTTGATTATTGGTAGTTATACCAAGATAAACCCCGTTTTTAACCAGCTCATTACCGTCCATATCATATAACACATACCCACTGGCTGACGGGCCGGGATTACCCCGCGAACCACCATCTGCAAACAACTTTACTTCTGTTATCTTTACCGCAGCATTCTCTTTAGGTTGTTGGCGGCGCACAGCTGCAAATATCTGATCAATTGCCGCAGCAAGTTCCCGATCTTTTTCAGTAATCGCACCAGCACTATGGGTTATAAGCCATATTGAAACCCTATTCCACTCATTCTCCCATAGTGGGTGATGATTCACCCGCTCAGCCTTCTCCGCAACAGCCTGCATAAAAGAAAAGGCTTCCTGAAAGTCTTTAAAGGTAAATTTTTTATATAAGCCCTTTTCTGTTTCTTGCCACGTGCCTGTTTTATTCTGGATCATTTCCTAATCATAGCAAACTAATGGTCGGGGTGACAGGACTTGAACCTGCGACCTCACGGCCCCCAGCCGTACGCGCTAGCCACCTGCGCCACACCCCGAAGATTATATTAAAGAGGCCCACAGGGCGATTTTTGAGCCACTATGACAACCTGGCTGATAACCCAGGTGGGTGCCCTCACAGCCAAGCCACGACTTGACTAAATATTGAGCTCCCTTAATGATAAGTGTTCAGATTATCATTACGTGACCCTTTTACCGCGCCTGAGGACCGTTACTTATTATAAATTAACCCTATAACAAGAATAAAGATATACTTCTATTAAGTTCCATTATGATTTGTCCGAAAGCCGGCACTGCCAGCACGAGCGCAAATACAATAAAAATACCAAACTGCTCTAATTGCGCCATAACACTGCGCACGCTGTCCGGCGCAAAAGCGTACAATATACGTGAACCATCAAGCGGCGGAATCGGCACCATATTAAACACAAAAATACCTACATTCAGCGCTACAAATATCGTTAATGCGTTATATACATCCGCATTTCCTGAAAACACCTGTGCTATGAGGCCACCGACTGCCGCCAGCGCCAGATTAGTCAATGGGCCGGCTGCCGCAATCAACGCGGCACCAAATTCATCAAATTTAACCCTTTCGGGATTAAACGGCACTGGTTTTGCAGCCAAAATAGGTGCCTGAAACAGCAGTAGCGTAAGTATTGGCAACCCGACCGTCAAAAACGGATCAATATGACTCAAAGGATTTAAACTAATCCTGCCCGCTTCGTGTGCCGTAGTGTCCCCTAATTTGAAAGCGGTGTAGGCGTGCATCATCTCGTGAATACTAATAGCAATCACAATAGTCGCGAGCGCTATCAGTAAGGTAAATGAGTCAAATGAAAACTGCATAAGATTACTTTAAATTATACCAGCTAACCTACTATTTAGACTCATAAAAATCTATAGGAGAGCGGTCATTGACATATCAGAGGTAGTGCAGTATACTTAAGCATTGAATCAAAGGATATTTTAAGGATATTGGTATGAATAAATGTGAGATTACTGGTAAAGGCAAGCAGTTCGGCCACAACGTGAGCTTTTCACAGCGACATACGAAAAAGGTCTGGAAGCCTAACCTTCAAACCAAAACCATTGTAGTTGATGGTAAAAAGGTAAAAATGAAGATCAGCACCCAGGCACTTCGCACACTTAAGAAAAAAGGCCTTATCGCTTCCTAATTTACTCAAGCAATCAACTAAAAACACTGGCTATTTTGGCCAGTGTTTTTAGTTAGGTAACATCGTCTAGAATATTCTGCTCTACCGCCTACACTGCTTTAACCACTATCAGCTGTGTTGTTTCACCAAAGTCACTACTTTTGAGCTTTAGTTTGTCAACTGTTTCTTTCGGCTCCATAGAAAGTCCAGTTATTGCCTGCTCCAAGGTTTGTTGTGGCACTGGAAAGTTCAAACTCTTATCATCATAGTGCGTTGGAATAACCAACTTCGGCTCTATTTTTTTGATAAGTTTTAAGGCACCTACTGGATCAGTTGTATAGCCATTGCCGCCGACCGGCACAAACATTACATCCACCGTACCGATGTCTTCAAGCTGTCGCTCACTTAATTCTGGATAAATATGACCGGTTACCAAGATCCTTATATCATTTACAATGATCTTAAACATGGTGCTACCAAACTGACCATCTTCATCCATATGTGCGCGTGCGGCTACCCCATATATTGATATACCGCTCACCTCATACTCTCCTGGATGATCGACCACCAGCGGTGATTCAATATTCGGGAGGCTATGTGGACCGGTATACAGTACAATATCACCATCTTTAAGTATTGATTTCTTGCCCAAGTCCTCTAGGTTATCGTCGACAACAATTCGATACTGTTTTCCACTAATAGCAATACAGTTAGCGCCGTAAAATTGTATATCCATTTATTTTTTCTCCTGTTCTAATACATTGTTTTTATCAACAAGCACCTGCTTCTTCGCATTCATAACAGTAGTAATAAAGCGGTCTTTAATCTTTTGTCGATATTCAAACTCAGCTGGTGTCAGTATAGCATACCGCAACTCCTTGCCTTCTTTCGCTTCAAGCTCTGACACATATTTATGTACTTGATTGTCGTTTACATGTCCAACGATCAAAAGGTCAATACCGCTTGATTCATCACGTGTAAACTGTCCGGTGAGCAATGCAATCTCTACATTGCCCAAGGCTTTCAATTCGCCATCTTGACTCTTTCCTGCACCTCTCTTTGACTTGGAGCCTGACACTGCACTTTTGCCAAAGATCTCGCTTAGAGGCTGAAAGAACTCAAAATCTTGATTCACTTCGTAATACACCTTGTTATTGGTGTTTTCTGAAATAATAATACCCGCACTCAACAGATTAGCAAGTTCGCGCCTTACTGAATTGATCTGCTCATCAATTTTTCTCGTAATCTCACGAACATAAAAGGAACGATTAGGATTACTATAGAAAAGTTCGAGCAGCTTCACCCTGGTTTTAGAGCCGAACAGTTGATCTATCATACTTACTATTGTATCAGAAGTATCGAGGCAAATGTACGACTTATTTATTCAAAAACGTTGTAGTGTACGCTACAGCTTCATTAATATTGTTCACCCAAATTACATTGTTGTCCCGCTTAAACCACGTCCGCTGCTTCTTCACAAGCTGCATAGTGTGCGTGATAATTTTTCTGCGTACGATATCCAGATTTTCATCACCCTCAAAGTATGCTCGCCACTCTCGATAGCCTATCGCCTTCATAGGTTCTACTTCCCAGCCATATTCCGCACTCAAAGCCCGCACTTCGGCTTCTAAACCCTGTTTTAACATAGCATCCACCCTGTTTTCTATCCGCCTTTTATGTACGTCTTTGGGAAGGTGTATGCCCAAAACTAGCGTATTTTCTCGCAGCGGTTTTGCGCTAGCAGTTTGGCCATTTGTTTCAATTAATCGTATGAGTCTTCGTTTGTTTTTAGTATCAATACCTGCAGTTGACAAGCCTTTTTTGTGCGCCAGCGCCACTAGCTCTGTTGTATTCATGTCATCAAGTTGCTGCCGCAAAATGCTATTTGCAGGCTGTGCGCGAAACTCATAGTCATACAAAATGCTATTGACGTACAATCCACTGCCCCCCACGAGTATTGGCAGCTTGCCGCGACAATGAACCTCATCAATGCATTTTTGCGTCATTTTTTTAAATTCTGCAACCGAATAACCATCCTTAGCATCAGCCACATTAATCATGTGATGTTGTATTTCATACATCTCTTTTTGGGTCGGTTTTGCTGTGCCAATATCGAATTTTTTGTACACAGTCATGGCATCAGCGGCAATAATTTCGCCCCGAAATTGCCGTGCTAAATGCATACCAAATGCCGATTTACCAGAGGCGGTAAATCCTACAACAGCTATTAATGGTCTGTTTGATTTTGTGAAATTGTTGTACATGCCTGTTGTTATTATAACATCTTTGGAAACCACAAAATGTTGTCAAAATCCTGAATAAAATTATCGTCATTAAAACGAATTCCTTCCATTTCGAGATGCTTTTTATGAGCGTTTCTGCCGCCTGGATAACCCGCTGCCAAACCGCCTTTTCGATTCACTACACGATGCCATGGCAATGACGGATCTCCAAAATGAGCAATTCCGCCTACAATTCGTGCTGCTCGCGCATTACCACATAGTGCAGCAATTTGACCGTACGTCATAACACGGCCTTTGGGAATTTGAGCAACAATTGCTTCTACCTTTTCTCGAAATGAACTATTATTTTGATCCATATAGCCTTTTCTTAAAGAGAGGGGGCAAAACACCCCCTCTCTCTTTATATTAATCATACTCTACACACTCTTACAGGGACGATTTGCCAACACGAGACCTTGCTTCATTGGCAACCGATCCTAAAAACTCATCAACCGTATATGACCTTGCTCCGTCTTGTACCGCAATATCTTTACGAATACGCGGCACTACTTCACCGCTTTCAATTTCTTTCTCGCCAATAACAAGTGTGTATGGAACCTTCATGAGCTCCGCAGCTCGAATTTTCTTACCAACCGACTCATTATCATTATCAACCTCTACACGCAATCCGAACTTACGTGCTTTTTCTGCTATATCAGCTGCAAATGATACCGTCTTGTCCTCTTGGTTAACGGTGATAATACGAATCTGTTCCGGCGCAAGCCACACTGGAAACTTACCAGCCGTATGCTCAATATATACACTCAGGAACCGCTCAATTGAACCTAGTAGCGCCTTGTGGATCATAACTGGTCGTTTGTCTGCACCATCAGAATCAGTATAGGTCAGCCCAAAACGTTCTGGCTGCACGAAATCAAGCTGTTCAGTTGCCAGCTGCCATTCACGACCAAGCGCATCGGTCACCATGATATCAATCTTTGGCCCATAAAATGCCGCCTCGCCTTCGCCGATGAAGTAATCAAGTTCAAGCTTCTTTGCTACTGTTTCAATCGTAGTTTGCGCACGCTCCCACAATTCTGGATCACCGAGGTATTTGTCAGAATCATCACGAAAACTCAGTCGTGCCCGCCACTTCAGACCAAACACCATATACATATCCCGAATCATGGTCATAATTGCTGTGAATTCTTGCTCTATTTGATCAAGTCGACAAAAGACATGCGCATCATCTTGTGTGGCAGCACGCACTCGAGAAAGACCATGGAGCTCCCCTGCTTTTTCATCACGATACACCATGGTGTTTTCCATGTATCGAATTGGTAAATCACGATAACTGCGTGGCCGAGCGGCGTAAATCTGCGCATGATGCGGGCAGTTCATCGGCTTCATCATAAATTCATCATCAGACTCATAGCTCGTAACCGTGAACCGCTCTGGATATTTATCATAATGGCCCGAAGTCTTATATAAATCTATTTTGGCAATGTGCGGAATCGTCACACTTTGATAGCCCGCAGCCTTTTGCAGTTCTTGTGAAAACCGCCCCAACTCTTCACGGAGCACCGTACCTCGCGGTGTAAACAACGGCAACCCCGGACCAACAAGATCTGAAAACACAAACAAATCTAACTCTTGACCTAACTTCCGATGGTCACGCTTTTTAGCCTCCTCAAGCATTTCAAGATGCTTACGAAGTTCCTTCGCAGTCGCAAACGCTACCCCATACACCCGCTGCATCTGCGGATTATTTTCTTTACCACGCCAATATGCGCCAGACACCCGCATAAGTTTAAATGCACCGACCTTGCCGGTCGACTCCACATGCGGACCACGGCATAAATCAGTGAAATCACCATTTCGATAAAATGACACTTCTTCTACTTTACTCTCACCATCAGCAGCGAGACCCAGCTCCTTGCTGTCCAACTCCTTCGCAACTGTTGTTCCAGCGCGCTTTAAGTCGTGTAGCAGCTCCTTTTTATATGGCTGTTCATATTTTTCAGCCCAAGCAATAGCCTCATCAATCGACATAGTAAAACGTTCAAAGGGCTCATCTGCCTTAATAATCTCCTGCATCTTGGCCTCGATGCGTTCAAAATCTTCCTCAGACAGCCTGTAATCACCAAGGTCTATATCGTAATAAAACCCGTGCTCCACCACAGGCCCAACGCCAAATTTTACATTTGGCCAGAGAGCCTGGATAGCAGATGCAGTAATATGTGCCAAGCTATGACGCATTGCATAAAGATTGTCCTGAGAAGATTTCGCCGTTTTTGTCATATTGTTTCCTAGTTTACTGTATCTATAATAAACAATAAAGAAAGAGACGCGAGCAAGTTTAAATGTTCTCGCAGCTACATTTAACCTCACTCACGCCTTAACCCAGCTGCCTATACCACCCAATATACAGGAGTATTATAGCACTTTACCTCTGTTTGATAAAGCTTTTACCTTTCGTTGACCAAAAAACAAAAGCATCATGACTTCTCGCAGTTAGCCATGATGCTTTTGAATGATGCGAAACACTTCGCAAAATTCCGCCTTACACGTTGACTATGATAGCAGGGTTAGTACTATATGGCTAGCCTTAAAGTATTGTGAATTATACATAGTTTCTGGGGATAACTCAGCAGCTCTTACATTGTATATTTTATATCATAAACGATATACTAGATCATATTAGGTATAAAAATAGCCGAAACTCCTTCGGCTATATGCATTTCTTCTCTGGTGGGCGATATAGGACTCGAACCTATGACCTTTGCAACGTCAATGCAACGCTCTAGCCAACTGAGCTAATCGCCCTCGTCAACATCGGCTACTGAAGCCGTGCTTCTTCTCAATATTTTAAACCTCGGACAAGTCGCCTGGTTTAAAATATTGTATCTATCTGTACTGCAAGGCAGCTATCAAAAGATAACAGGGGTAATGATAGCAAGATAGACAGTAAATAGCAACTTATAAGATAAGCATATGCGGATTGCATTATATTGACAATTATTATATTGTTTGTTAAATTAAACAGGTTAAACAGGAATTTTGGGTGAGTACCAAGAAACCAACAGCGCTTGATGATTTCAAGCTCTTCTATGAAGAACTAAGTTCTTCAGCCTCAATCAACCGGCTACGACGCCCACGATTGAGTACCGACAAATAGAATCTCTCAAACCAGTAAAACACACCTCACTTTCATCACTATTGAAAGGTGTAGAGGTGTGTTTTCCACTGTCAAAATTCGAGTTTTCCACTAGACTTTTTCATAGCGTAATGTCAATATATTGACATGGTATGTATATATTGCGGCAACAAAACGAGTGTACGCAACTCACGCCCCAGCAAACGCACACCAGGAGTATGGCGAAGGCGCCAATGCGAAGCATGTCAGACTGTATTTACGACTCGTGAATATGCTGATCTCACAGAAGGCTATGCTGTACAGCGAAAAGACGGCTCCTTGCAGCCTTTTAGTCGTGACCACCTATTTATTAGCGTTTATCAAAGCTGTAAGCACCGCCAGACAGCCTTAGAAGACGCCGACGCACTCACCCACACCATACTTATCAAACTGCTGTCTGAGCCAAAATCTGACGGTCTCATAACAACTTCGGCTATTATTGCAGCTACCCAAGAAGTATTGGCGCATTTTGACTCAGTTGCAGCCACCTATTATGGTGCATACTATGCTTAAATCTAGACCTTACGAGATACTTTACCGCCCTCTTGCTCAGTTACTACAGCTTTTACGGTAACATCAAACTTATCGAGATACTTTCCAAGCATAAGACGTGTCTGAGAATACAGTGCTGCCGTAGAGCTATACACCAATGATGTGAGCGGCATATACACCCATTGCAACAGCATAAAGAGCGTACGATGCCGCTTATAGCGTTTTGGCTTTGGTGGCAGAGTCTTAAAACAGATATAAATTGATACCAGCGCACCAGCAAGCGCAATACGTTGAATATAACTCACCACAATAGGCAGCTCATTAGCTGCGTAATTTTCTGGGTTAAACAACACTGGTATAAAGGCGGCAAATGCCAGCAGAATCGGCCCCACAGCCCATGTCACATGCCCCTCAAGCAGACGCCCGAATTTGAATAATTTATCTATAGTTGGAATCTTGTTTTTCGTAAAAAAGCCCTTTTCAGCAAAGTAAGCCACGTCAGAAGCTCCCCAAGTCCAACGACGCAATTGGATAAACTGTGCTTTGAGCGTCTTTATATACGTCTCTGCAAGCACTGCATCCTGGTAGATTGGTATATGTATCGGATAGACTGTGTGTCTACCGTCATAGCGGAAGTATGTGCGCCAGAACTGATGTCCATCTTCTACAATAGTACGAACACTCCAAAAATCAGTATCAATAAGACTTTTTAGCCCCTGAGCGTGCGCAGAAAAGTTGCGCAAGATATGCGGTCGCGCTGCCAACACGGTGTTCCAGTAGGTATTACCGGTAGCTATCACACGCATAGGCGCTGGCGCATCCCAAATATTATTGGTATACATCGACACCGGCTGATACGACACATACGTAGGGTCAGGTGTCATTGCATACAGATATGAAAGCGCCGCAAAATACTTCTTATCCGGGCGGTTATCGGCATCTAAAGTGGTCACTACCACATTAATTGGATCGATTTTCTTCTTTTCAATAAATTTCTGTAATGCTCGTCCGGCATACGTAATATTACCACCCTTACCAATTAATTCACCGGGTATGTTGGCCGGATGGCATACCGCCATTGCGTGGTAAAAATGATGACCATACTCTTTGATAAGATCCTCTGCGATTTTCTTTGTTTGCGGCCCTCCCCGTTCCTCATAGGCGATTATGAGAATGATCTTCTTCATGTCATACTCAGACGCCAACACTGCTTGTATTGTCGGCTCGAGCACTTCCCTGCTTTCGTTATACGTAGCGATCATCGCCACATGCAACAGATCACTTGGTTTTACCTTGTGTTTTACCTTATGTAGGCGCTGAATATTTTCGTGGTGCCATTTAGGACGTTTGGCATTTCTCGGTATTTCCTTTTTTTCTACCTCGTCAAGCAGCTGCAGCCAGTCCATTTTTTTATGTGCTTCAACGACCTTGTATCCCTGAAACGCCCGCACACTCACACCAACCGCCCGACTAAAGTAAATCAGCAGATACAAGATAATAAAGAATGCAGCTACCGTAGCATTTACTAAGCTTAGTATGAGCGGCAAAGCCAGCAACGACCAGCTTATCATACCCGGCAACATTTCAAAGAAACGATATCGTTTCCCTCGTTCCTCTTTGTACGGAATCTCTATATCTGTCATATTAACGATGCCCTAAGAGTACATTGCTGACAATAAGCGCGAGCAGCACAAGCAGCGAACCTAAAGCCAACAACACCACCGACATCTCCCGTTTGATCTTGTATGCACGCACACTTAATACGCTACTGAATACTGCCGTAACAATTGCAAACCACACAAAATTCAGCATGGCCCACATATTACCAGTAGGACTAAAATCACCTTGCGGAGAATGGTGTGGCCCTTGCCGGTATTCTATATAGTAATCATCAATTCCCTGCCCACTCCCAAGACGCAATAGCACGCTTACTGTAACCGCCAATGTTAAAAAAATAAGCGCGCTCAAAAGCGCCAGCACTAGCTTATCGTAAATATATTTTTTCGCAGGCATATTTTATATATTGTAATTCTTTTACACTAAAAAATCGAGCAATGACTATGGTGCGGGTGGCGGGAGTCGAACCCACGTCTCAGCCTTGGGAAGGCCGCATAATAGCCGTTATACGACACCCGCTGGAGCCACCTGCCGGGCTCGAACCGGCGACCCACGCGTTACGAATGCGTTGCTCTACCAACTGAGCTAAGGTGGCATCAGGAGAAAATTATACCAGATTCACTTGCTCTTTATAGTAATACTACAACTCTCTAAGAGCCTTATGACGCGTAGGTAGCAAGAATCGCGTCCTGTTGTTGCTTTGTGATAGGTTTATACAGCTTCGGCACAATTGCACGCTGCATATCCGACGACTTTTCCAGCACTGCATCAACCGCCCGCATGCCATATTCATAACACATTAAATACGGTGCATAGTGAGCAACACGACGCTCCTCTGCCCTGCTGCGAAGCGCATCCTTATCTTCAAATGGCAACAGTTTGGCAGCATAGTCAGCAACTGCTGCATCGTCCTCATGCCGTATATTCGCCAGATAGCTCATATTGTTGTACACGCTGGTTTTTAGGCGGTCAATCAGCATCTGTACACGTGTGATAGGCACTGATTCATCAATAACTAGCCTTGAACCAGCAAGTTGTCCAACTGTTTCAAACAATGCCGCATCTGGCGTATATACCGATGTCAAACCAAGCAGCGGATTTGCTTCACCCCGTTCAATTGCTTGCTGCAGCTGTACTAATTGCTCTACGTGTCCAGCATATTCGTGCCCAGCAAGCGTCACACATTCACCAAACGTATATTTGTAGTCAGGATTAGTGTTGACTTTGAGAACTATCTTGCCATCTTCTGTAGCCACATAACCGCTCCAATTACCTTCAAATTCCTTAATTTCCGGCTCTACCGCTTCTGCCTGAGGCTCAAAAAATTGAGAAAGTGCTATTTTACTGGCGTCCATACCAGCACGCACCGCCTGCTCAACCTCTGGTGCGGTTTTGAGTACAAATGTTTGCTCATAAGCTTCCTTATCTTCACGACGGTATTCCATACCTTCGGGAAGCGCAGCATTAATAGCATGTTTTAGGTTAGTAAGCCTTTCGTTAGGTACCCATAAAGGTGAAAGCTGCATGCTCGTCACCAAACGCTCTCGAAATGAAAACCTCTCCCCTTGCCGGATACGCGCATCCATAATAAGCGCCGCAAGCTTCTGCTCCATTACCTCGCGATTAGTCTGTATCTCAGGTGACACCGCAAGTGTATTTGCCAGTCCCTCAAGTGCTATTTGTGCCTCGCGTATCGTACGAAATGTTTTACTTTCAACTTCTCGGGATACCACCAAATCACTATCAATTACCAGATTCTGCGGATCTTGCGGGTCCTCGCTTTGCTCCGCAACCACTTCATGATACCCACGCACCACCGCAATACCTTCGTCTCCGAACGCTGCTTCCTTAGGTGTTATGTGGGCCTGAGCCTTGCTTGCTATCAGCATAATATTTATATTATATCATAAAAATTATTAAATGTCTATTAACTATTCTTCTTTTCTGCAATAAAGCTCAATGCAGACGCTACCGTTTGCGCTCCATCACACCGTATCTTAGATAATTTATCCTGTATCTCGCTTGACTGATCTAACCAATTAATAATTTGCGATGCTAATTCCTGTGCAACATTCAGACGAAATACCAAATCATCCCCTAATATTTGGTTCATCATTGCATATTTCGCCCTTGCTTCTGGCGTCGGATAGTCAACAAGCAGTAAAGGCTTCCGTGCTGCTATAGCTTCAGCAATTGTTCCCATCCCAGGTTTTGTAATCACTCCTGCAGAAGCCGCTATCACATTATGTCCGTCTGTTGATGGTGGAACGTATACAGTATTGTCATTTGAAACAACCTGTTCTATATCTCTCCTTACAATTACAACTTTTAATCCGTTTAGCATTACTGATTGTAGTGATCGTGCGACATACTCGAGCTCAGATCCCGACAGTAACCCGCCACCCTGCACATAAATAAATTCTTCATCAGGCCCCATACCAAAGCGCTGTTTTACTTCTGCTGGGTCTACAGACGGCTTGCGGACTATCGGGGCACACGGGATTACTTGCGTACCACTATCAAGTTCGTACGGTGCTTCGTGGGTAATTTTTGGCTCTGCAAGGAACAAATAGTCCAAGCCTTCCGCAAGTTGCAAGAATTGATTTTGAAACGCATTTACATCATCGTCTTCGGATTCATATCCAGAAATAGAGTGATAAACCCCTATAAAAGGTAGACGAACTCCGGACTTATTCATAAGCGCACGCAATGCCGGTATCTGCATATGAAAATCATTGACAACCACCTTGGCGTTACCTATGACATCCGACAAATGCTGATTGCGTACAATGTATTCTTCATCGGGAGTTAATTTTTCATAATCAGGCTCAACAAGTCCGATAGGCGCATCATACTCATCGAGGTTTGCCCGCAAAAAATCGTGCACAGGCACTCGTGCAATAAAAGTTATAGGTTGCGCAGGCGCTAAGGCCTGAGCAATAGCTATGGCCCTGCTAGAATGCCCAAAACCATAAAAACTTGATAAAACATAGGTTATTTCTGCGCTTTCCTCAGTTTGTCTCTCTGCAGCAGCCTCAACAGATGGAACATGTACCTTCATTCAGACTAATTATGTCAAACACTTACTGACTTGCAAGCATCAGAAAGCAAACCTTCCTGAGGCGGTTCTAGGTTTTTACCGCATTTTCATGTCTCAAGACTCCTATTGAATAGGAGGGTAGTCAGGGATGTGCATGTGCTCAACAGGCATACCGCTTGCACGCAGCTTACCTTCGTGAGGGTTTAGGTTTAGGTCTGCGAGTTGACGGGCAACAAACCGCATAGCAGCAATAACACGCGCAATAACATATCGTCTATCACCATTTTGCTCTATTGATTTAAAATTATTACTACTTTCCATGAACTAACACTACTTCATACATTTCGTAACTCTAATAATACTCTCGGCTTAACAAAGAAAAAAGACCCATCAAAAGATGAGTCACTTTTCTTGGCGGGCCCGACCGGATTCGAACCGGCGATCTCCTCCGTGACAGGGAGGCGTGATAGGCCTCTTCACTACGAGCCCGTGTCTATTTGTTTATGCAGAAAACAACAGGGGTAATAATAGCAAGATATTGAGAAAAAAGCAATCGTATTCTTACAGCCTTATAAATCGGATTGATTTTTTCTCTTTTTTCAGCGGGTCAATATAGGTAGATATGGGCTTGAAATTGACGACAATGTGCGCTGCACGGACTTTACCATTGTTATTTTCAAGCACTTTTACAATTTCCAGTCCTGTAGGTGTTTCTATAATGCCCGAAGTCTGACCCGGCTGCAAACTAAACAGCGCCTCCATAACCTTTGGATGAATATCTCGGTTGCTGCGCTCTATGACAAAACCGTAATCACCACCATTGGCTTTGGACACCTCATCGTCAGAATGTTGCTTAGCAAGCTCTGCAAAATCCGCACCACCCTGCAATTGCGCTACGTAGTTACGTGCGCGATCGTGAGCTTCTGTATCCAACTTGGATACTACTTTTTGGGTCAATAGCTGCTGCGCTACCTGCCGCCTAAAATCATCAACGGACCATCCCCAAAATTCTTTGAGCACATCTTGAAACACCTGATCACTCGCACCGAGGCGATTTTGTGAACGCAGCAACGCAATCTGTTCATTCACCTCTGAACGCCCTACAGATACACCGTGCTGCTTTGCTAATTGTTTTACATACGCATCATTAATGACATTTTCCAGTGCACGCTTTTGAAAATCTGCAAGCTGACTCTGGCCCTGCTTGCTAGAGAAGTCTACTTTTTGCTGTGTCTGATAATAATGCTTGTAGCGGCGTACCTCAAAAAGATAATTTTCATATGCTACAAAGCTCGGCCCTGCTTTTGCTACCGGAAACGGAATAACCTGGGTTACCCGATACATAAAGGTAGACATTGCATGAAAACGATACAGCGCAAGTATGGTATACGAGAAAAAGGCTATTACCGCCAAAATAAAAATGACGATCGAAATAGTAACAATACGATGCCGTGAATGCTGCAGCGGATAAATATATTTGCGCGCACTAGATAGTACTTCATCACGGTGTTCTGCAACTGTTTCATTAGTAATACGTGGAGCACCGGCAATATTTAGCTCGCTGCTTTGCGTTTTTCGTGACGGCAAACGTTTTTTTGCTTGTTTAACTAGCTTGCGTGCTTTTTTCTTCATCTCTTTTCATTTCCACATCATCGTCATACTGTTTCGGCGTTATCCCTTGTTCTCGCAGAATATTCTGAATGCGTTTGTGTATCTTTGCAGGGCGGTATACGTCGTGTATGTCGATGTTTCCCATGTATGTTTGTATAGTAATTGTACCAAATCCAAATAAGGTTTCGGTAAAACCTTTTATGGAATAGTTGAGACTTTGAATAAGGTTTAGTCCAATATCACTTACTTCGCGGTGAAAAAAACCTTTCTGTGTTAACTGAATAAAACGCTGATTCGTCACTACACACACGGTAAAGTGCCAACTCATCCACGAAGGAAAATAAATAATCAATCCCAGCAATGTACCGATTAACATGCCGCCAAAAAACCACCCAAAGCCCAGCTCCGGTTTAAATGTTGCTGGTAATACCCCGACTAACGGGCCAAGCATACCCAATATCAACCCTTTACGCATTACTATGGGGTGTTTACGAAATACTAACAGCACTTCTTCATCATCAAACTGATCGTCAAAGTATTTCTCCGGCATAAGCACTATTGTAGCAGTAATCGTAGCGTTCTCCCATTGCACAGGGCGAAACGCTATAACCCTGCTCGTTTAGCTATTTGATAACCAGAATGAGCAGGGCTGATTATTTTATTCCAACGTGGTGACCCGGGAGGGATTCGAACCCCCGACACCCACCTTAGGACGATGGTGTTCTATCCAGCTGAACTACCGGGCCATGTGAAAAAGCGAACATGTTATCGCTTTTTCTTTGGCTGTGTAAACTTTTCGTGTACGGCGTTGTAGTCAAAAATTTCCGTTTCAGAAAACCAGTGCGTAATTTCTTTCTCAGCTTCTTCTGGATCACCTGAAGCATGAATAAGATTAGGAATACCTACACCTTCGTTATCAGCAAAGCCAAAACTTACATGCGCATAGTCACCGCGGATTGTACCTGGCTGTGCGCCTTTTGGTTCGGTAGTACCAACCATCTTCCTTACTTGAGCAACAGCTTCTACCCCCTCAAGCACTAGCGCAATAACCGGACCAGAAGTCATAAGCTCTAGCGTGACATCAAACGCCTGCTTGCCACGCCGAGAAACCATTTTACCGATAGTCTCGTAGTGATAGTAATAATGCTCTTCGTCTGGGGACAGCATTTTAGTGGCTACAATTTTTAAGCCGACTCGCTCAAAACGAGTAATAATTTCACCTACAATACCTCTTTGTAATGCGTCAGGTTTTAAAATAATCAGTGTTCGTTCCATATGTTTCCTTGTTTAATTTTTATACTATTGTAACAAACAGAGGTAATATCTACCACTCCTGCATTAGATGTCGTACAATATAAGCATATGCAATTTTCAAAAGCAAAAACCGATTTTTTAGAATATTTAGAAATCGAACAAAACCGATCACAAAAAACAATTGCTAATTACGATCATTATCTTACCCGTCTTATTGACTTTGCTGGTGATATTACTGTTGAAGAAATTACCCCTGAGCTTATTCGCAAATGGCGCCTGTGGCTAAACCGCCTCGGCACCAATACATCTGACGAGCTTGGCAAGAACACTCTAAACTATCATTTAATTGCGCTTCGTAGCTTCCTAAAATTCTGCGCAAAACAAAACATTCCTACTACCAGTCCCGAAAAAATTGAGCTTGCTCGCGTAAAACGCAAACAAGTAACGTTTCTCACGCCCGAAGAATTGAGCAGATTATTTGATCAACCCGATATTAACACCTTACAAGGCGTGCGTGATCGCGCTATTTTAGAACTACTTTTTTCCAGCGGCTTACGCGTCTCCGAACTAGTAGGTCTTGATAAAGATCATATAAATCTAAAGCGTCGCGAATTTACGGTACGAGGTAAAGGTCAAAAAGACAGACCTATTTTCATTAGCCCTGAAGCCGCCCATTGGCTTCAGAAATACCTTGATATGCGAAACGACAACGTAAAACCACTATTTTTGCGCTATAGCGGCACAAAACAAGTCGACCTCAGCGGTAATTACCACCGATTAACTGCTCGTAGTGTCCAGCGCATAGTTTCACGTTATGCCCTGCTTGCTGGTATTACTAAACGCGTAACTCCGCATACTTTGCGGCACTCATTTGCAACTGATCTGCTGATGAATGGTGCAGATTTGCGCAGCGTCCAGGCCCTGTTAGGCCACAGCAATATTTCTACCACACAAATTTACACACACATCACCGACCCACATCTCAAAAGTGTTCACGAAAAATTCCACGCAAAGTCACTTAATTCTTAAACCTTGCTATTACTATTTCCCATGCCCGTACTAATTAGAGCAACCGCTTTCATCTTTTGCGTAAGTCTGAGACACTTCGTAACGTTTACAAATCGAGTCAGTAGTTTGTAGGGCATAATCAGAGAAGCCATTTCGATTCGTGCGCGAACTACCGCCAATCAGCGACATTCTTACCTGCACCCTGCGCAACACATCTTGAGCTCTACCGGTTGAGTCAATCACCACTTGTGACCGTGAAAAAGTATTATCGCCATTAGCGTGTACTTGGAGGTTTTCAGCATTTGTATAAATAGTTCGGACTCTTGCATATGCGTTCGCAAAATTAAGTCCAGTTATTTTTATTTTACAAACCTGATCATTACATGAACCCATCTCAACTTTACCTTGTGAAGCTCCACTGCCAAAAATATTATTTCCTGGCACCGAACCGCCATCATAAGCAACCGCTCTCGGATTGTTTACATCACCCTGACTTGGGTATACAAACAGTACCATTGATTGTTTTGCAGCTTCTATTGGATCGCTAAGCGTTCCTTGATCTACCCGTAATAATTCAATACGCAGTATCCCAAATGGACAATTTTCAGCCCATGCCTGAGCCCTTGGCAGCGTTGTCCACGGATTGCTACTTGCTGTTTTCGGCTTCGGACACCTTGACAAGCTAGCACCATTTGCCGGATTGGCTGTTGGAGTCCATTCAAATGTATTCTCTTCTAGATTGCCTTCTGTAGCATTGAGCGGTATGATAACCGAACTGTCGGTAATATTATCATAACTCAAAAATGGCGGTTCCGGATCTACAAGCAAGCAGCTATACGCAACACCGTCATCTTCGTTACCAACTCTACCGTTATTAACGGTATACTGCGAACCATTACATTCTGTTTGTTTTGGTACTGGCTGCCCTGCTTCAATAAGCTTGGCTATTTTATTCATAGCATCGTTCACGCCTGTTTCAGCAGCGTAAAACGCTTGTGAGCTTAGCTGTCTGTCTAGTGCCTCTCGGCTATTACGACGGGTAATCTGAGAAAATCCCAATACCACGAGGCTAATGACCGCAATAAACACAATGGTTACCGTAATTGATACCATGCCGTTTTGGTTTTGCGAGGGTTTGATTGCGTATTTCATAGTATTTTATGCTTATGTTTATTACATATTATACCCTACGTTGTATAGTTGTTGTAATTTCACTCACAGCACAGTATTGCGAACCCTTCTGACCCTTACATTGTAAATTCTTTAGCTCTTCCTTACTAAGACTAGCAACATTAGCCATTGGCGAAGGAGAGCTGCAGTCTTTTGCTGAACTATCATTTACACCAGCAACACATAGTAGATCGTCGTCACCATATACCACACGTATTGTTAAATCAAACAACCCGTCGTTTCTTGGAGTTATATCAAACTGAGCTAACCTCATATTTTCGCTAAGCAGCTCCTGGCCGGCAGGGTTTGCTGGATTTGATGCGAGATTTTGTATAGTACCGCATCCTAACGGCAGCCCTTCTTTCTGTTCTACCAACACATGACGCTGCCCATCACTGCGCAACTGTCGCCCCAGTACATAACTATATGCTGTTGAGCCTATACAGTAACCTGTGGCTGTATTTGAAAAATTATCTCCATACAGCTGCAATGATTGAGAAATAGTATCTATTACACTTCGTGCCGTATTTTGTGTAGTAGTAGCAATGACGCCTCGCTGAAAGTTTGTAGTAAAACGTACCACTGTTCCAGCCGCAACCAACATAATTACTGAAAATACCATGGTCGCCATCATCATTTCTACAATAGTAAAGCCAGCCTGAATACTTTTTTGCTTCTGATGTCTACTGGTGTAGCGACATGGTTCTACCATAAGCATAATACTACTGTAATGCATTCACTTCACTTGAGCAAGCTGTTGTACTGTATAACACACTTAGCTAAATGTGCTCGCTAGACATCATTATAATGGCATGTTATGATACGCTTAACATAAGCACTTCGTAAAGTAATAAGTTTCACATGGCACGCATAACTCGAAAAACACTATTTACAGGAATCGCCTTTTTGCTTGTCCTTGCAGGTACCAACTTTTTAACATACGCACTCACTGGTAACAGATCAGCGCAGCAGAAACCGCGACCACTTTCGGGACCTGTAGAAAAACCAGCTACAACAAATACCGATAGTAAAAATTTTATTAACAAAGACAAGAAGATACCCGAAGGTACTATTACTGTAGCAGACCTAACTAAAAATCTGAGAAATTATGAAGGCAAAGATGTGATCGTACGAGGCATTATAGTAACCAATGGCCAAGAGAAATATTCAATTATTGATCAGTATGACTCATCGAAGCCTAGTATCGCCCTTAGTCCTTCAGAGCCTGAAGTTACTGCTGCTTTAAAAAACATCACCTCAAAGCAAACAAGTTCAATAAACCCTGTAACTGTTAAAGGTACTATTCAAACTACACCGCAAGAAAACGGAACTTTACTCATTACCTTCGTTGTAAAGTCAATAGAATAACTATTGAATTTACGCTAGTTTAAATTCTACTTAATGAACAAAGTAATTACAGCAACCACTAACTACTGTGGGCATTTATTTACGTCAGTATAAATTTCTTGCTGATTAACAAGTTCATACACCCATTCGTATACTGGCGTATAGCCTATAATCTCTACATACCACTTGGCTTCCCACACGTTATACCAGTATGCTCCATTCTTTGGGCCTGGCCAGTCTGCCCGCTCAAAATAATAGTATAATCCATTGCTATAAGGACCATATACACCATTTGGCATCGGATAATAATACCCGTCACCAGCTGGCTCTCCACCACCTACTCGTCTCCACTTTTCTATCCAATAGGCGTTATAAATAGGGTCCCAGCGAATGATTTTCTGTACCCAATCATATACATATTGATAACCACTAAATACTCTCTCTGTGTGACAAATTGGGCGTATTTTAAACTCTGCCTTAGCCAGATAGTCTGCGCGCGCTTGAAGCTGGGAGCTAGTATTTGGTGGACAAAGTTCATAACCCGACGGCACTCCAATCACCTGTGCCTGATATTGAGCAAATGGCTCTAGGCCAGCAAACAATGTTGTCGAATCGCCCCCGGTTGACTGTTGTTTAACAGTAGGTCCTGATAATCGAACTGTAGACCCTGCTTTTGTTTGTGAAGCCGCTTTGCTACAACTAGGTGTTGTATTGTTTGCATCCGGAGCAATTTTACGAACAGCCACCTGAATTGAGGGTGAATTTGGAACACAGGTAGTTGACCCTTCTGACCTACTTGTACCTGGCGGACAGACATATCCGCTCTCACGAGCTTCACCCGTACCAAATTTTTTATATATTCTATATGTCAGTGAAACTTTTCCAGGATTACCTGTTAGTGTGTCCCATTTTACCTCTGCGGTTACATCATAACCGCTTTCATCCTCTCCTACCTTGACTGCTGTTATGTGTACGGAATATTCTGCACCGCCATGCTGTTTTTTGCATACACCCAAATTACTAGTGAGCCTAATGACATCATCTGACGGATCGTCTGGGTTGTTTTCAACTTTTTCCATGCAAAATTCTGAATTCGGCGCACCTGATGTACCCGAATTGACTGGTATTGCTTCATCAGGATGTGTAGCTACAAACGATTTCACATACTCTATTTGACCTTGGGCAACACGCAGCGCGTATGTGTTCTCTTGTGTCGTCTGCAGTGTCCGTGTGTTTCGATTTGCAAGTACTGATGAAGTACCTAGCACTAGAGCTAAAATACTCAAACAAAGCACTACTTCAACGATAGTATCGCCTCGTTGTGCTAAAGTGTACTTTACATATTTTTGTATGGTTTTCATTTTATCGCTCGCAATTATTACCATTCTTTATTGCTAGTGTAACAGAATTAGAACCCTTCGACCCGCCAATTGTAATAAGCCCCGACTGTCCAATGCCTCCATCAAAACATACTTCTATGCCTCGACTTGGATTTCTGTCATCATAACTAGACACCAAACTAGGACCAATAGTTTCTGCACTAAGACTTAATGGACGTATCGGCACAATCTGGGTAGTCTGCGAACCGTATAATAGGTTTCTGTTATTTTCGGTAAAGTACGTCACAAACCCAACCGCTCCTATGTCCGCTCCGCCAACTACACGCATCCATTTGGTGGTTAGCCCGTACTTTAATGGATTTATCTGTGTTGCATCACTTACTACTTGTACGGTTTTTCCGCTTTCGCCTATTTCTTTCGCATCCCGCTCGGTTATCAACGAATAGACAGCATATCTTTCAGGGTCAGAACCAATACCAAACTGTATAGCCTTACCAATAGTCATAAATTCTTTGGCTCTTCCTGCACTTTCAAGACTAATACGAGGATAGTAGCCGCTCTGTACGTCATTAATCACCTGTTCGATTTCATCACGAATACTATTTATTCCTTGCGTAAATTGAGCCTTACTTTGTCTACCAGATACTAAGCCAGCAATCGATACAAACATTACTCCTGTAATAGCTAGCACTATCAGCGTTTCAATGATAGTAAAGCCCACAGATCCTAATCGGTTTTTGTGTTGTGACATTTTCTTTTGTGGTGTAGAAAGACGCGAGCCACCCATCATACGCTTCAGTATACCATAAGCATTAAAAACAGTTGTATACTTTACACCGATGTAATAAGGTCGGCGTACCATTTAACGATTTCTGCACCAAACAACACTGTTACTATTGCGGCCACGATTAGGAAAGGTCCAAACGGTATGCGCAGTTTACGGCTCATCTGCTGCCGTCCTACGGTACCGAGCAATACTCCATATAGAGTGCCTAATATAGAAGCTACAAATAGCAACAAAAAGGCCTTCACTACACTTCCAGCCAACAACCCCAACGCAATTCCCAGCTTTACGTCTCCACCACCAATCCACAAACCTTTCGACAGCTGAAATAGCAAGTAAAACAAGCCAAACACGATGCCTATACCAAGTATTGATTCCCATACTATCGTTATATCGCTATACGTAACCGCTATAAGACTAACCATACCTACCGCAAGTATGGTCACTGGGAACACTATTTTGTCCGGCAAAAGATACCAGCGAATATCATACACCGCAAGTGCTACAAACCCAGTCAAAATAAACGTCCATACGCCAAAAATCACTATTTCAGCAGCCGACCAGTGATAAATTGTATAAGGCCATACTAGATATGAAAGTGTAAGTAGTCCTGCAGTTAGCAGCTCTACAAGCGGATATTGCCATGAGATCGTCTTCTTGCAGTATCTACACTTACCTCTCAACACTACCCAGCTTACTACGGGGATAAGATCTATCGCTGTTAATTTATGCTTACAATGCGGACATACTGATCTGCCGCGTAGTATAGACAATTCTTTTTGCTTCTTTTTATCTCTAGTACTAGCCTGCTCATGCAGCCGCCACACCAGAGCATTGATAAAGCTCCCTAAGCACAGACCAAAGATAATAAGAAATACAATAACCATTAGCATTAACTATACCATAGCAAAACAGGCTCCGAAAAGGAGCCTGTTTTGCTAGGACTTATTTTACTAGCTATCTATGCACTGCGGTGCAGTACCGCTAGTAGTTTCTGTAACATACATAACTGCCGCCGCTCGCGGACTCGCTGCCCCAGGGCCATTCCCCACATCGTTACATTTGACACCAAATGTAACTTGTATTACCCCTGGCGAACCTGGCATACCTCCAGTATTACAAACTGTACCACCCTGAACCTTACCTGTTACTTGAGTGGTGCCCCCTGCACCGCTTACCGTTACAGTACCGTTACCGCAAGATACGTTATTTGGCTGACGACCGTTATTATTCGAAACAAACTCATTAATTGCGCCTGCAATAGCCGAAGCATCGTTCTTTATAGCTGTATTTCGTGAATTACGCTGTAGTGCTGGAACTGCCAAAAGTACCACTAAGATGATTAACCCAGCAATCGCTAGTACAATCATGACTTCGATGATAGTAAAACCTTCTTTGTATTTTCTTAGATTTGATAGCATCGCAAATGCCCCCTTTGCTGCTTATGTTAAATCTCTTATTGCATGATAATGATTTGTTATAAAAAAATCAATAGCCATAAGCACTTAGAACATCCGTTCACCTGACAATGTGTATACAGGCAGCAGTACCGCAGCCACGATAATAAGCGCTATAATACCCATTGTTACCATCAGTACTGGCTCAATAACGGTGGAAATAGCTTTTATTTGGTTATCTACCTCCTTTTCATAGTAGTCTGCGGTCTTAGACAACATTGCCTCAGTCGAACCAGATTCCTCACCGATACGTATCATATTGGGAACCAGCTCCAAAAAGTTTTCGTCGCCTTCTAATGCACGAGACAGTGATTTACCACCCTTCACTTTTTCTGAGGCTGCACGCAGCGAAGCGCGTATATGCACGTTATTGACTGCCTCAGAAGTAATTTCCAGCATGCGGATTAATGGAACACCACTACCTACCAGCGTGGCACCGGTACGTGCAAATCGAGCCATATACAGCTTCATAAATAATGGTCCTATAAGCGGCGCTTTCATTTTGAATTTATCAACTGCATATTTACCCGGACCGGTTCGGGCCCAGCGGGTAATGAAAAATCCAATGATCCCTAAAACAATAGCAATAGCCCACCAGAATTTCTTGACTATAGCCGACACAAACAGCAGCAACCGCGTAAAGATAGGTAATTCCGCGCCCGGCATGCCTTCGTACAGCACTTGCACCTGTGGCAATACTGTAACAAGCATGTAAATCACTACACCAATCATGACCACCAAGACGATGATTGGGTAAATAAACGCACCCCGTACTTTACTGATAACATCGGCATCCTTTTCTTGCTGAATGGCCAAACGCTCCAATGATTTGTCCAGCGTACCTGAAGTTTCACCCGCCTCGATCAAGCTAACATACACTTGGTTAAATACCTGTGGATGTTTAGCTAATGCCTTAGAAAAGGCCGACCCTGCCTCTATATCAGCAATAACTTGGTCTATGACGATACGAAACGGCTTGCTTTGAGTCTGACCAGCCACATTACGCAAAGCCTGTACCAGCGGCAATCCAGCATTGATAAGTGTTGACAACTGTCGGGAGAAAAGAACTTTATCTTTAATCCTGACTTTCTTACGCTGCAAAAATGACGGCAAGGTAATGCCATTATTTGTATCTCCTAGAGAAATATCAATGGGCACCAAACCCTCTTTCCTAATCAATGCAGCAGCCGCAGACTCACTTTCAGCCTGGACACTTGCTTTTACAGTTTTTCCGGTAGAAGGCTCTTTGGCTGTGTAATTATATAGCAGCATACCTAGCCTCTCATTAACCTATCTAATTCTTCAACATCTACCGCAACACTTCTTGCATCTTCATAGGTAATCGTACCGTTATGTACAAGAGTAGCCAGTGTTTTATCCATAGACTGCATACCATGCTCAGCACCTGTCTGAATTACTGCCTCAAGCTGATGAGTCTTACCTTCACGGATAATATTGCGCACTGCGGAATTTGCCACCAAAATCTCTGCTGCTGCTACACGCCCACCACCGATAGCCGGCACCAAGCGCTGCGAACAAATCGCCATCAGGATATTGCTGAGCTGTGTGCGAATCTGTGCTTGCTGATGCGGCGGAAAAACGTCAATCATACGATCAATACTTTGCGCCGCCGAGTTGGTATGTAATGTCGCAAACACCAAGTGTCCTGTTTCAGCAATCGTAATTGCAGCAGCAATCGTTTCAAGGTCACGCATCTCACCAAGTAATACCACGTCAGGGTCCTGACGAAGCGCTGAACGAAGCGCAGCCGAGAATGAATAAGTATCATAATGAACCTCTCGTTGCACAATCACAGATTTCTTTGACTTATGCGTAAATTCAATCGGATCCTCGATTGTTATGATATGTGTTGAGCGCTCTCTGTTGATCTTATCGATAATCGCTGCCAAGGTTGTGGACTTACCGGAGCCTGTCGGGCCAGTCACCAAAACCAGTCCGCGTGGATACTCAGCAAATGTATTTACTACCTGCGGCAGTTTCAACTGCTCGATGGTCAATATTTCATTCGGAATCAAACGCAGCGCTGCCGCTAAATTACCGCGTTCATGATATGCATTAACACGAAAACGCCCTAGATCACCGAAAGCAAAACTGAAGTCAAACTCTTTATCTTTGAGTAAAATTTGTTTTTGATCCTCGTCAAGAATTGCAAAAATAAGTGACTCAACTGCTTCATCAGTTAAGGGGTCTGCACCGGTAATAGGTGTCAGCGCACCGTCAATTCGAAGTATTGGCGGTAGCCCCACCTGTATGTGCAAATCCGATGCTTTTCGTTTTATAACTTCTTCGAGTAAAATTTCTATTCTTGGTTGTGTGCCTGCCATTACCACCCTCGCTTTTCTTATGCGTCTCCTGCTGCTACACGATTAACTTCCTCAATTGTTGTGAGTCCTGCTAGCGCTTTTAGGTAACCGTCTTCGCGCATATCTACCATACCTTGCGCTTTCGCGACGTTTTGAATTTCTGAACTAGTAGCACGCTTTAAGATTAATTTTTGAATTTCCTCGGTGACGGTAAATACTTCGTATATACCCATCCGACCTTTATAGCCCCCCGGGGCTTTCGGGCCAGGAACACCCTTAGATAAAGTATAAGCGTTTTGGGTGGCAAGTGGCAAGTTTTGATACCCAAGATCCTTTGCAAGTTTTTTTGCTTCTTCAGGGGTTTTAGGTAATAAGCGCCCTACTGTCGCCTGGATAGCAGCCGTTTCAGCTACGCTCGACTGATAATATGTACGCTCTTCAGCGACACGACGCACCAATCGCTGCCCAATAACAGTATGCACAGTGCTTGCAATCAAAAACGGCTCGATACCCATATCCAAAAGACGAGGCAAAATACCAGCAGCAGAGTTAGTATGCAGCGTACTAAACACCAAGTGGCCGGTAAGTGCAGCCTGTACCGCCAACTCAGCAGTTTCCCTATCGCGAATCTCCCCCACCATCACCACATCAGGATCTTGACGCAAAATAGATCGCAGCCCTGTAGCAAATGTCAGTCCTACATCAGTATTTACCTGAATCTGGTTCACACCCTCCATTTTGTATTCAACAGGGTCTTCTAGGGTCACAATGTTGATCTCATCGGATTTAATTTCGTTTAACAGCGCATATAAAGAAGTAGACTTACCAGAACCAGTCGGTCCAGAGGTAAGGATCATACCATGAGACTGCTTCAGTCCCTCGCGAATAGTGCGCAAGCTTCGTCCCACATACCCCATACTTTCCAGCTGCAAACTTGTACCGCTCTTGTCCAGCAAACGGATAACCACTTGCTCACCCCAAATAACTGGTGAGATTGCGATTCGCAAATCGATATCTGAATCACCTACACGAATACTAAACTCACCATCTTGAGGGATACGGTGTTCGTCAATTTTCAGGTTGGCTAAAATTTTTATACGCGATATAAGCGGCGGCTCGGTACTCTTTGGTAACTTCATGATTTCCCGAAGCACACCGTCTATACGACAGCGAATTTTTAGTTCCTTTTCCAACGGCTCAATATGAATGTCACTCGCTTTGTTACGTGCAGCAAATTCCAAGATTGTAGACAGCGCCTTACTGATCGGCGAGTCCTGAACAATTGTTTTTATTTCCTTGTGAGGAGTATTTTGAGCCGCCGGTCCCTTTTTGGCGCCTTTTTGATTTTCGTGATCTTCTTTACCGATATTACTAATTTCGCCAACAACACGCTTGGAAATATTTGCATCATACTGCTGGAGTACCTGGCGAATACCAGCTTCGCTTGCTGCATATACCTTAAGTGGCCGACCGATTTTATTCGACAGAAAATCCACAGCCTGCACATTGCCAGCATCCAACATAGCGACCACCAGGCGTTTTTGCATTTCCCCCAATGGTACAGCCATATATCGCTCGGCTGTCTCCTGGGGCAGAAGATCTAAGATTTTTGGATCGATTTGTGCATTTAACAAGTTTACGTACGGCAATTTATTAACATGCGCGATTGTTTTCGTAAGGTCTTCATCAGAAATATACCCTTCATTCACCAATAAACTAAATAGCGGGGCGCGCTCTTTTTCGGCCCTCTTCCGAAGCTCTTCGAGCTTTTGTCTAGTTATAAGCCCATTCTTAACTAGTGTTTCCTCTACCTCTTTTTGGGCAGCGGTCGAAAGTACGCTCATGGCCCACCTTTCTACTGTCCAAATGGATTAGGGTTGGTACTTGTACCTATTTCTACTAGTTTTGCTGGGTTTACTGATTCAGGGTTAAAGTATTTTTCGCTTGGTTTTGGAAAATCAGAGGTAATCTTATCTATAACTTCCACTTCTTGTGACCGTTTGCCTGGCGAAGCAAATATAAAATTCGACAATATAAGCGAAAATATACCGCTCACAATCGCAACTACTATTATAAGAAGTATGTCTTTTTGTTTCATTATCGAACCACCTTTGTCCTTAGCTCAAGTTTCTTTTCCGGCTGGTAAAAGGTTTGTGCATTTACTGTTGCATTTATCGCACCGTCAGTTGCAGTAATAGCCAGCTGATGCACTTGAATTGGTCGAATAGACTTTTCAAATGTCCTGACAAGCCCCTGCACCTGAGCATAGTCACCGCGAACTTCCAGCTCAAAATCCATTGGCACTGGTTTTGGCGACGCACTACTCTGCTGACTCTGCTGCGCCACTTCGTCATCAGTACCCACAAGACTTTCTATATCGAGCGAATGCATTTCAGAAAGCTTCTCTAAGCTGGCAGTTAATGCTGGAAAGTCATACTTACTTGGCAATGCGTCCAGTATTATTTTCGCATTATCGCCATCACGATCACTTGTATTGTCACTAGTACTGCCACCAATAATATTTCTTGATGTGCCTTCAAAGGCCTTATATGCAGTCACTAAGTCATCACGCGCTTCTAGATTTTCATTCAGTGTGCGCAACGTTTGCTTCTTGGCACTAATAACCCGATTTTGATATCCAGCCTGATTTAACAGGGCACGACACGCGACCACTGAAAACACCACCAAAAACGCCGCTACTGCAGCAGCCACGACAGTAGTCGTATTCGCCTTATCTATAAGGGCACGTTTTGTGAGTGAAGTAGTGTTCGGTACTTTTATCGCCATTCCTACTGCCCTCCTGTATCCTGTTGTTCAAACAACTCACTCGGTTTTTCAACATGCGATCTTGTCGTAATCATCTGCGGTACCTGCAAACGAACATTCTCTTCCTGAGCAAAAATCACTGGATCAAACAACAAGGTAATTGTATAGGTATTCTTGCCTTCAGACCGAGAAAAACTAGCAAGCACTACATCAGAAAAGGCTGCTTGTTGCGAGTCATTATTGTCAGTGGTGTATTTTGTAAACTTCAATGAGTCTGCATATGTATTAATCGCTGCCAAACTCTGGGCTCCGCCAGTTATACTCATAGTGTTTTCATCAAAATTTACCTCTAATTGCGATATGGTGACATTTGCCGGTGTTACCTGATGTAGATAGCCAAACAAACGCGACGCAACTACCCGTTGACTATGTAAATTATCCAATGCACCCAACTGGTTTTGCACCGTCAAGATTTTATTAAGGTCCTTCGTTTTCATCAAGTTTTCACTTTGTGTCTTGATATCCCGCGTCAAATCATTAATATTCTTCTTTTGCGCGACATGCACAAACATAAACATCAGCACAAAAATAGACACTGCTGCAATACTTGCGATTGTCGATATTGACACAATAAGCCGCTTCTGGCGTTCGGCCTTTATATACGCTATTTTTACATCTGGTAATAAATTAAACTGTATCATCATCCTTGCCGCTCCGCTAAACCTACTGCTACACCAAATTGATTCGATACAGAAAGCAGCTCATTCTGTCGTTCTGGTGAAAACGACACATTACGCCACGCATTGCCGATTTCCACTTCGATACCAAACTTGTTAGCAATATACACCGGAAATTCCGGCATAGATGACGCACCACCCGTTACAATCACACGTGATACACTCACACCTGTATATCGAGTTTGGAAAAACTGGATTGACTTTTCTATATCGCTTGAGAGCAAATCTACTGTTCCGCTGATTGCTTCATACACCCTACCCTCAAGCTTATCTTTGCTCATACCAAACTTAAACACAAATTGCTCAGCCTGTTTTTCATCAACGTTTAGGTTTTGAGCCGCTGACCTGATAATCGCCTCTGTACCTGTCGGAATTGAACGTGTTAGACGCGGTATACCATTCATAGTAATCACAAGATCGGTATTCTTATTACCTATATCAATAATCATTTGAGGCAGCGTAGCGTCAGGCACACTCAATGCACGCGTCAAAGCCAAATTATCCGGCTCAAAGGCAATCACATTGAGTCCAATCGATTCCAACATATCCAGTCGTGCTTCAATGTATTCATTTGGCACACTCGAAAGCAAAACTTCTACCTTTGTTTTATCCTTCGGTGAGTCACCAATAACAGCCCAATCAATCTTCGACTGATCAACTGGTGTAGGAATGAAAGTATCAGCCTGGTATTTAATAGCTTTCGCAAGCTCATGCTCGGGAAGCCGATCAAAATCCACAACTGTCGTAAAAACTCGCGTTGACGGCACGCCTACCGCAACATCTTTAGTAGTTATCTGCGCCTGGACTAATAGGTCAGATATGGTCTTTAGCACCTTCTGTTGATCAGCTTTTGAGTCGCTCAACACCACCTTGCTGTCAACCGGCACGTATGCATACTTCACCAAACTCTTAGTAGGACCACCGCCTGCTAGTTGCACAAGCCTAATAGCTGTAGTTCCGATATCAAGACCAAAGAAGTTTGAAGATAGCCCACTTAATATATTCTTCATGCTATGCCCAATTATAGCATAAGCGTATCATGCTTATGCAAACTTATTGACGTTCTCCTTACAAAATAGGCGGCAATGTGGTGTAAGCATCCGCCATTTGACTACTTGAAGTATCGTAAGTTGCGGACTGACGCAAGCCTGCCAATGGATTGTATCGGATAATTTCCGCTGCATTGTTATAGCCAGAAGTTCCCGCAACATTACCACCATTATCCTGATACAAACTGCCTTTTACTCGAAGGAAGTGAACACGTTTTGCTACTAATGAACCCGTAACCATAAGCTGATTTTGACAGTTCGCATACCACGTTGCAGGACTCGATACACCATATGCTGCAGAACCATTTGGTGCACAGGTGTATATATTACCCCCCGACCCGCCATTAGGCTGTGCTACAAAAGTACCATACAGCTGCGTTACAGAAGGCGCAATGTAAATATCACCCTTTGCAATAAGTGTAAAGTTAGGTATATCCGCTACAGATACTACAGGACCTCCAGCTGCATCCGTAACAATATTGCCGTTAATAAATACATCTCCCTCTACATATAACTTCATATTTGCACCTGTACGGAGCGTACCTCCAGACAAATCCAGTGGTGCGACCGCTCGAACACTGTAAACCTGGTCTTCTGAAGGATCATTGTTTGCCATATTTATACCTGGCCACGATGACTTCGCAGTACTTGGCTTATTACCAAAGTAATCCGGTATACAGCTACCGCTACCGAAATATCCGCCATACTGCCCAGCACCATGGTTTACATCTACATTCGCAAAACTGAGGTTGGACGGTGCGTATCCGAAGCCTTGTATATTCGTAACACCCTGACCGCTCGCAAATCCTTGAATACGGTTTTGAGCAAATACTGCCAATGTCGCACCTGCACCAAAGAATCCACCCGGATTATTCTTGTTCCATCCTACAATTGCAGCACTGTTATTAATACAGCTACCGCCCATAAAACCATTTCCAGCAACTATATCGCCTGCTTGTACCTTCATGTACGGACGAGTAATGACCTTTAAGCAGCGATGAGTCGAAGTACTACCATCAATAAAGAAGGTATTATGTATAGACATAGTAGCTACTAAACAGATTTCCTTGCCGATATCTGCAGTTGTAGGAGTATATGAATAATTTACTGCACGTGGCCCTGTACTAGTTATCTGTTGAGAACATGGCAATTGACCAGTAATAGCACTACCTGGCTGATTGTCTACTGTATAGTCAGCAGTCAAATAGTAGCTACAATGTGCTGTATAACCACCATAATTAGGATGTCCAGCATATTGCGATGTATTGAGCGTTACGTTAAAGACAGCCGTTTCAGTAGGCTCTACTGACCCTTTATCTGACGTAACACCAAGAGACGTCCGCCCACCCACTATCGTGGTACATGCATTTGCAGAGTCTCGTCCATTATTTGAATGTTCTGATTCTTTACTAAGATGATAACGTTGACAGTAGGTGGCACCTAAAGGTGTGTTGGTTCCAGTTTCTATCGTCGGCCAATAATTATCTTGCTCCCATGGCCCCCCTGGATAAATCGGTGTAGAACTACTACTACCGCACCACTCGCCACCGGCACCTGCTTGTGTATTATAGACGTCGTAATTATATACCACACATCTACCTACCCCATCAGCCACCTTACCTTGGCCAAACGGATCATGGTTTGTCACCGTGTGGCTCCAGTTAATCACTCCTCCACCTTGCTCAATAAAAGGTGTATTCACACTGGAATGAGGCGTTAATTCCCAAGTCGCACACGAAGGGTCTGTCGCCGGATCGACAATATAGCCGGCAATCACTACTGAACGACTATTGTCACCCGCGTGTCCATATTCATAGGCACGTGCATCAACTCGCCACTTTATAGCGCCATACCCTGATGGCCAAGGGATAGTAAATGTACCCTTAGTTCGGAATACGAAATTAGGGTCACTCTGAACTCTACCCTGCTGATCTACTATTAAACCAGGATCTTTAGCATGTGGGTATACCCTAACACGAATCGCTACATTTTTGTCTTTATGCTCCTCCGGATATACATGGTGAAGATTTACAATGGTTATTCCATCACGACAATCGCCAGAGAACTCAAAACTTGGCGTCCCAGTAGTGGTATCTAATACCTCCACACAAGCTGGATCCGCTTTTACTTCCTGAGTTCCGTTAGGCCCCTTACTTGGT
>CALBGR010000009.1 GCA_937892705.1 uncultured Candidatus Saccharibacteria bacterium
CATTTATAACAATGCCCGACACTGTGCTGGTGTTTCTTGACACTAACCAATGCCCCCTGCTCTTCCAGATCTTTAATGACCGTCTTTCGAGCTTCTTCTACCGTGAGACCCATATATTGTTCCGGTACGTTTATCATGTGTCCTTCGTGGCTAATTACCGTGATTTTTGGCAAATCATGGCGCTCTCCTGCCTCGAAGTCGTTTGGGTCGTGTGCCGGTGTGATCTTTACCGCACCAGTGCCGAAATCCTTATCAACGAACTCATCAGCAATCACTGGTATTTCTCGCTCTGTTAGCGGTAATTTCACCGTTTTGCCCACCATGTCCTTATACCGTTTATCTTCTGGATGCACTGCAACTGCCACGTCACCAAGCATTGTTTCTGGGCGGGTGGTAGCTACAGTGATTGCGCCTGAACCGTCAACGAGTGGGTAGCGGATTTCCCATAAATACCCCTGCTCTTCTTTGTATGCAACTTCGATATCTGCAAAGGCGGTACCATGGTGGGTGCAGAAGTTTACTAGGCGTTCACCCCGGTAGATTAGCCCCTCGTCCCACATTTTCTTGAATGTTTTATATGCACGGTTGATGATTTTGTCATCAAGGGTGAAGGTATAATGATTCCAATCTACACTTGCGCCGAGCCGGCGGTATTGATTTTCAAAGTTTTCACGGTTCTGCGCTACAAAATCCCAGATATCTCTATAGAGTTCTTCGCGCGTGAAATCAAAGCGACTCTTCCCTTTTTTAGCTAGATGTCGTTCATAGACTACTTGTGTTTCAAATCCTGCATGATCGGCACCTGGTACAAGCAGTGCGCGGTCACCTCGTAGACGGTGGAAGCGGATAGCAATATCTTCGAGTGCTAGGGTGAGCGCATGACCAAGGTGTAAATCGCCATTAGCATTTGGCGGTGGTACGACAATACTGTACGGCTTCCCTTTTCCGCTCGGCGCAAATGCATTCGATTTTTCCCACAAAGCATAAATATCCGCCTCATATTCAGCTGGTTCGTACGATTTTGGTAATTTCATTCTCACCAGTATACCACCTCTGTTACCATATTGACAAAAGCATATTATATTGTGATAATTAAAACACTGCTTTGTCCTTAACAACACGGGAGTGCATGGTGTTTGACCAGTGGGCTACCAATGTCTGGCTGCTGAGTGGGGCATTTTTTCTGCCCTATCTGGTGAACTGCCTCATTTTGGGAGGCGGTTGCCTTGCCTATAGGACACGGTCTGCTCGCCTTGTATCGGCGGTTATCGCAGCGGGTGTCGTGACACAGACGGCTGTCATGGGTTTGGTAGTAAGACTAAACCTGACAGCAGAGATAGTAGAGGTGTCGGTTTTCGGCCAACTCCTCTATGTCATCTGTTTCTGTCTGGGGACGCTGCTATTTATAGGGAGTCTCTACCTATTGGTAGAAATCTTTGGCAACCCGGGTGATGATATCGATGGTGATACTGGTGATGATAAACCAGATCCAGAGCCACCCGCTGCCCCCGAAACCTCGGACAGAGCTTACTACACAGACAAGCTCCCCACACAAGTGTGAAACTTATGTGGTCTGTGCCACTGTTTTCTCCTGATGAAGGGTTTGAAAAACAGTGGTTGGGAGCTGTAGTCTAGCTTAGCTACTGATGAGGCCTGGGAGGTTCAGGCCGAAACTACCTCTTAAATTAGAAAATTATTAACAAATGGTTAATTATTTCTTAAAAATTTCACGTGAAAAGAAAACAACTTAATACAAGACTTTTCATGTGAAAGCCCTCTACAAAATCGTTTTCTTAACTTTTGTTTAAATTTTTTGGTTTTATTTCAAATGTACTATTTGCGACTAAGGTTGCAAATTCCACCTTGGTTTTTGTTTTACTTCTTAAGCATAACAGGTATGTGCTGTCAGTACAACATTTGATTAAATAGAGTGTTATACGTATAAATGTGTTATGGAGCAACTAGCTGATTTATCAGATATACCGCGGGAAGAAAGTGATTTTCAAACAGCAAAAAGGCGTTTTGAAAGGCTACAAGAGCAGTTTTTTGCAGAAATTAATGAGGTGTCTACCTTTGACGTAACTGCGTACTGCTATGAAAGAGTGGTACGTGAGCCGTGGGTCACGGTAGATATTGGCCCAGGTATAAAACCATCAGGTTTGAATCGGTCATATAGGGGCGAAAGCAGGTATGTGGCCTTCGAGCCGTGTCTCAATCCGCTGTATGCGCCCCGAAGGGTAGTTGAACGAACATTTGTAAATATCCTTGCTGACCGCCCAGATGAAAATATTAGCCTCAAAGATGCGCTACATATTCACAGTGGCTCCTCGGGTAAGCTGGTGTTCATGGGAAAGTATTATTTTCCAGATAGTGAAGCGTCGGAAGTATTTATCTCGAATGTTTTTGATGACAACACAATTCACGCTGATAGTGGTAAAAACCCAAAAATTGTTGCGGAAGCATTTCGTATGCTGCAACCAGGCGGCAAGTGTATTATTCAGGATACCGCATACAATATGACAGAATGGCTGGGAAGTATGCTTGAAGAAGCAGGGTTTGAACTAGTGTTTGGTCAGCCTGCTTACGTTAGTGTTGCAGATGAAGTTACGGCAGAGCGGTATCAGGCGCAGTTCATAGAGCTTATTCAGGGTATTGGCTTGCACTATAAAGGGCACGAACATTTAGCGCTATTAATTGCACAAAAACCGAAAGAAACAGATTGATTACATTGAAAGATTAGGCGCGATATCAAGAGTGTATGGGTCAGTAGCAGGTTGATTATACATCGCTTTAAAGCAGCCGAGTGCAGCAATCATTGCACCATTATCAGTACAGAGTTTCGGATCAGTGTATTCGATGGTAGTGGGCAAACGCTCGGCTAGCTGGCGTCGCAGTTCGCTGTTGGCAGCTACGCCGCCGGCGATAACCACACTTTTTGGCTGAAATTCCTCATAGGCCATAATTGTCTTATCAACTACCGTTTCTATCGCTACCCGCTGAAAACTCGCTGCAATATCAGCCTTCTGAGCTTCAGTGAGCCGCTCTGATAGCTTTGTAGAAGGGAAGGTGTGGTCTTCACCGATGAGCTCCTGAGCAAGGCGCAGGACGGCTGTTTTGAGCCCAGAGAATGAAAATGAATATTTGTCTTCAAGCCGTGCCTTTGGCAATTTGAAAGCCTCTGGATTACCTTCTAGTGCTTTTTTGCTGACACTAGGGCCGCCAGGGTAGGGAAGTCCGATGATTTTTGCTACTTTATCAAACGCTTCGCCGATGGCATCATCAGTGGTCTGGCCCAGCAAAGTGTAGTCAAAATGACTACGAAACAGTACTAGCTGACTATGGCCGCCGCTGACGATCAGAGCGAGCAGTGGAAATTCCGGTTGTTTGCTTGGCAACGTATAGCCAGACAGGGTAGTGGAAGTTAAAAAATTTACATACACATGCCCTTCGACGTGGTTAATTGCATATAGGGGTTTACTTTTGGTGATAGACAGAGTACGTGCGGTCATAACCCCTATTAACAGAGAGCCGCCCAGTCCTGCACCATAGGTAACTGCAATACCGTCAATGTCATTCCAGTCTGTGTGGGCTTGGGTTAATGCAGCTTCTATGGTAGGAATAATAGCTTCCACATGGCTTCGGGCGGCAATCTCTGGTACAACACCGCCGTATTGTGCATGCAAATCCATACTGCTTGCTACCACATTGGATAACAGTTTGGTGCCATCTTCTACCACTGCAGCCGCTGTCTCGTCACAACTGCTTTCAATACCAAGAATTTTCATCCTTTTAAGTGTAACAAGCGCTATCTAAAGTGGGAAGACGTATATTATGAGTGAACAGCCCTTCAATAATGCCGAACAGCCACCAGTTACCTCTGGTGATACTGAAGGGTTTAGTATCGAAGCGCTTCACGAGGAAACCAGGCGGCGTAAAGCAGCTCAAGCCAAAGAACGTGAAAAAACCAGCGAGGCAGTAAGAGAGTTTTATAGAAACTTTGCGCGAAAAGATAAATTGTCTAGATCGTCGCAGGAGGCGGACGAAGCGGCCAAGGACGCGTCAGCCACTGAAGAAACAGAGACTGTGTACGAGCAAGCCCCTATCAGTATTGAAACAGGTTTGATAACCATTGGCATTCACAGCAGGCGGAAACCACTGAATGAAGACACCGTGTTGTGTGACGAAAAACTGCGTCTGTATGGAGTGTTTGATGGCATGGGCGGTTATGACAACGGCCACATTATTTCACCATCTGCGGCGCAAGGCGTACGGAGGTATTACACACGGAAGCAAACACCTCCAGAGTCGGTCGAAGAAGCTCTTTCGCGTGCTCAGGGGGCTATGGCGGCAGGCCGTGCAGCTGTGGTACGTTCCGGTAGGGTAGGGGGTACTACTGCAGTGTTTGGTAAAGTTGAGCAGATTGCAGGGCGGCATTATTTTATCTGGGGTAATGCCGGTGATTCCCGCCTTTTTATGCAGGAACATCCTGATGCTGTAGTTACTCCTGTTTCTACAGATCAATCCTACGGCAGATATGTGCTCAATGGTTTGTATACCCATCCCGATATGCGCAGAAGTATGGATGATGAGTTTGGCGCCCTTTTGCTTACCCCTGATAACCGGCTTGTTATGTGTTCAGACGGCATAACAGGAGACACACTGGAACAGCAACTTACCGACCAGGAAATGCAGTGGGCGTTTCAAGCGCCACATCCGCAGGAAGTAGCCGAGCGGCTTGTCACCGTAAGCAAAAAGCAGGACGACAAATCAGTAATTGCGCTCGATATTCACAAGGCTGACAAGGAACCGCCACCGACTCCGAAAAAAGGGGAGCGTGCCACGTTTCCACGTCCGGTTATTTTTCCGTCAATGCGGTCAATGCAGCAGGAAATGGGGCTTCGGCAGCGCATGAGGCAGCAATGGTTGCGCGCCAAAGAAGCGCTGCGGTCGGCCTCAGTACGAGGTATGACAGCGATAGGCGGCTATAGCGGGTACCGGCAGGTGCGTGACGACCCTGAGAGTTCCGAAACGGATAAAACCAGACGGCGCGCCCTGATTGCAGGAGCAGTTGGGGTAGTGGCCTTATATACGGCGTATAAATTTGGCTTGTTTGACAGCATCTTCGGCGGCGGTAGTCCTGAGCAGCCTGGCATAAAAACTGGTCCAAGTCCCGATACAAATATCCAGCCGCCTGCAGGTGTTGCGCCGGAATCAGTGCAGCCGCCAAAGCAGCCGTCACCAGCTCCTGCGCCGGAAATGCAACCAGCAAATATACGTCTCGCTCCTGGGGATACTATTTGGGACAGGTCTGCTGAGTATCTACAGGCGCACGGTTACCCAGCTACCGATGTCAATATCGATATAGTGAAAGACGCGGTACTGGAGCGCTATGGCATTACAGAGGAAATGGCGACCCGCTTGCCAGTGGGGTTTCGTTTTACTATTCCGCCAGATATTCTCGAAGAGTTACATAAATAATTTCACATAGATGTATTGACAAATACTTCACAAATTATTCTAATGCTTGACAAAATGTCAATTTTTTGCTAATATAAAAAATAGTTCAAATCAAAAAAAACAATATAAATTAAAAAAATTAAAATCATGAATTCTGAAGGAATTTAATACTATGAGCGAACAACTTCCAAGTTCAATACCAAACAATTACAAACTCCAGTAGCAAGAATCAGGTCTCATTATTGCTGAATCCCGAGCAAACCATCAGTATAACGAGCATCCACACTACCAGCCACAGGAAGCTGAAGTGCCAGAGGTTTTCAAAACGCAGAAAGAAGTAGAAAAAGTACGCGGCATAACATACAAAGAAACAGAATTAGCTGGTAAGCCATTTATTATCGCTGAACGTTTGCAACCCAAAAAGACTAAGGAGACTCCAGTAGTACAGGATGGAGAGAGAAGATAGCGCTCAAAAGGAATCTCAAACTGAAGAAGTAACCGGTGTGGTAGTTGAAGAAAAGCAGGGAGATACTAATCGATCAGCTAATACAACAAATAGCGAAGAGATAGTTGATGCTGATGTAATTGAAGAACCTAATGTCAACCATAGCGGTCAAGTCAAAGAGACAAATCGAGAAACTACCTCAGACAGCACGGCTGATAAATCACATGCACCTACGGTTCCAATATTTGATGAGGATCAAGAGACGTTAAAAACACTTTACGTTCGAGATCGGCAAGCGCCTACTGAAGCAAAAACAGCAGAAAGACCTACAATACCACTGACAGAAGCTAAAGCTGTTAGTGCAGAGGATAATGCAGTCGATGATTCTGAGGCGTATACAGAAACACTGTTGTTTACACCCGAAGGTATGCGTGCTCGGGTACGCAGTGTGTTCGGCAAGGCTAAAGAAGGGCTATTAAAGGCTAAAAATACTCTTAAAGATGCGCCACTGGTTGCAGCTGTTAAGGCTTCAAGATTACGGCTTTCAGCTAAGGAATATTTCAATGATGAAGAAAGAGGTTCAGCTCGTCGACGAACAGCAAAGGCTGCGGGTGTTGTGGCATTATTCGGTACAATGTACAGCGCATATAAGCTAGGTACGGCTGATTTCTTTGAAGGTAGTTCAAGTGCTGAAGCGATTGGTGGCCCATCGCAGACGCCAGGTGTCGAGGTCGCAGAAGATGTGGTGAAAACTGATGTTAAGTCGGCGTCAGCTCCGGAAGCAAGTGTGGTAACAATGCGCCTGGATAGGCAAAACGAAACTATTTCTCATGTTGCTCAAGCATTTTTGCAAGATCATGGCTATGAAGTCACAAACGATAATATTTACAAGTTGACCAATGCAATTTTAGAGAAGCAAGGACTTACTTACGAGGATGCTCGCCATCTCCCGGTTGGCTACAAGGTTACTATTCCGCAAGACATTTTAGACAACTTAGCATTAACAAAGCAAAAATAAACTAATACCAATGTGCTCTAGGGTGAGCTGAAGGAAAAATGGGAGGGTTTTCTTTGGCATGCTTCTTCATGTATCGGTATACTTACACCTATGAGTGTTCGCAGTATTGTAAAAAAAATTATTCCAAAAGCTGTTTTTCGGAAAATTGAACCATTTGGCCACTTTTTAGAAGCCGTACTGTTTAATATTATTTATCGGTTTCCTGCACGTGATTTAAAAGTCATAGCAGTTACGGGTACCAACGGCAAAACGAGTACTAGTTTTATTATTCATAGAATGTTAGTTGACGCTGGGTATAACGCAGCAATCATGACTACGGTGGCTTGGGGGGTGAATGATGATATCAAGCCGCAAATGCAGCATATGACGAGCGTAAGCGTGCCGGTGTTGATGAAGCGCTTGCGGTATTTAAGGAATAAACAGGTTGATTGGTTGGTACTGGAAGTAACAAGCCATGCGCTGGCGCAGTATCGGATATGGGGTGTACCGATTTCAATTGCGGTTATGACAAATGTAACCCATGAACACCTGGATTATCATGGCACTTTTGAAAAATACCGAGATGCAAAGAAAAAATTGTTCAAGCTGGCAGATCGAAGCAAAAAAGGATTGCGTACGGGTGTGATTAACGCCGAAGATCCAAGTGCAACGCTGTTTGCTGCTTGCGTGGCACATCCTATAACCTATGGTGTTGATGGTGCTGACGTGCGTGCGGAAAATATCAAGCTGAGTCCTGGTGGGGTACAGTACGATGTAAAGGTTGCGGGTAAACCGTTGCACATTACTTGTAAATTGCCAGGTAGCTTTAACGTGTATAACTCATTGGCGGCTGTATGTGTGGGGCATGTGATTGGACTTTCTGGCAAGCAGATTGAACGGGGTATTGCGGCGCTTGAAGGTGTGGAAGGCCGCATGACCCGTATTGACGAGGGGCAGAATTTCAGTGTTATTGTGGATTACGCACATACACCAGATAGTTTCGAAAAATTATTCAAAGACCTAAAGCCAGTGATTAAGGGCCGATTAATTGTCATGTTCGGCTCAGCTGGTCGGCGTGATGCTGAAAAACGAACGGTGCAGGGGCGTTTGGCTGGCAAATATGCGGATATTGTGGTGCTGACTGAGGAAGATGATCGTGATATGGACGGCCTTGAGATTATGAATGAGATTGCAGCTGGTGTTGAAGAAGCTGGCAAGACACGTGAGAAGGATCTGTTTTTGGTACATGATCGTGCTGAAGCTATCCGATTTGCTGTTGGTAAAGCTAAAAAAGGCGATACGGTGCTACTGCTTGGTAAAGGACATGAGAAAGATATTTTGCGTAATGGTCCGCGTGCGGCTGAACTGCGTCATTTGCAGCAGGATGACCATAATCCTGAACGAGTGATTGTGGTGCCGTGGGATGAAATTGCCGAAGCCAGGAAAGCGTTGCGAGAGTTGCTGGTTAAAAAGAGTTAGGGGTTGTTAAGGGTCAGTGTGGTGCAGCGAATGTAGCCGCCGCCTTTGGCAAGCTCAGTAATTTCTGGGGTTATGACACGAAAATCGCGGGCCTCAAGCTCGGCTTTGAGTTTTGGTGCATGAGCGCTCATAATTACCGTTTCGCCTGTAGAAACCAGATTACAAGCAAAGGCGTTTTTAGCTTCGGCGTAGGAAACTTCAATTTTTTCTACGGCATCGAACGCGCGTAATGTCTTGCGACTTTCGGGCGTAAAGGCCTTTGGGCACCAGGCGATGAGTCCTTTCTGGGTATCTGATGGTATGCGTAAGACAGCCAGTGCGAGGTCGATGTCGTAGAAAAAACTATCAGGCCAGCCAGAGTCTTTATTGATAACTGGTTTGCCAAGCCCGAAAAAGTTGCGTTTTGGAACGGTTTGCAGGCTGATGACGGTGTAGCCTAAGGTGTCCGCGATAAAATCATGAGCTGGTTTTTGCGTGCGATAGCCACTGCCGGCAAAGAGGAAATTGCCACAGGGAAGTGCATCGCCTTGGCCGCTGAAGTGTATACCGTTTGGAACACGAAAAACTTTTTTGCCAAGGTCTTTTAATACTTGTTCGGCGTATGGTTCTTCGTTTTTGCGAGCATTTGGAAGCGTGGCAAGTACAGCTTTATCGCCGCGTACTAATGCCCAATTGGCGGTATACACACCGTCTTGACAGTCTGGTGGTGGTGCAACTTGGACTACTTCTACACCGGCTTGACGTAAAGCTTCTTGAATATGATCGTGCTCAGCTTGTGCCTTGGTGCGATCAATGGGCACATTTTTGTTCATAAAAGGGTTGATGGCGGCGCTGTCGTCAAAAAAATCAGCGCCAGACATCAGGACTTGCGTATTGCTAAGCACGCGCATTATGGAATCATTATACAAAACACAAAAAAGATGCTTGCATGGAATTGCCGGGTTTAGGATAAGTAATTCATAGAGTTATAAGCTAGCTTTTAGCAGCTTTACGTTATCCTAAACCCGGACTTGCCGGACGGCGTGCATGCTGCACCGTGTCTCTGTATGTTGTGCTGTGCATGCGTATGCACGCCGTCCGGTGTCCGTGTCAGCTAGGCCCCAACAACTGCAGGTCTACGCTGGAGTTGACGCTGTTGCTTACCTCCTCGGTTGTTGATGTACCGCTTGCTCTTGCGAGACTTCGGCTTGCGTGGCTCCATGGTCGCGGAGCGCTTGCCGTCGACGATTCGCTGAAGCTCGTAGAGCACCTGCTTCATGAACTGCTGCTCGGACCGGTCGATGTCATGCAGCTTCACTACGATGCCGCTGTTGATCGGATACGCGTTGTGCACGTATTTGCAGCGGACCTTGAGCTTGCGCCGAACCTCCTTCTTGAAGCCGTTAGCGTACGGCAAGGTGAGTATAATCTCACATTTGCGGTTGTCGAAGCGTGCACCGAATCGTTCGATGAGCTCTTCGTACTCCCGGGCCTTGGTGCAGATGTGCAATGTGCAATGCCCCCGATAGGTGACAGGACATCATTATTAATAACATCTTTATAAAATTTAAGCAATAGTTAAGATTTAAGAAGATAAATAAAGTAAATAAAGATAATCAATTACACAGTATACATAGGGAGGTAGAGGGTCTGGTACATAAATATGTGATGATGTTTGAGGTGTTTTGGTGTATGCACCAGACCCCCGGATGAACGAAATGCGGATTACGCTCCTTGTGCGTATCAACGCATTCGTTTACATCCTGCTCCCTGAATCAGGCAGCTGCGGTGATCTTGTGGCGAGTCGTGGACCTGTGGGACACCGAGTGGGGCATGGCTCTGACCGTTCGGTCGACTGCTGCGCCGATGCGCTGCAGCGCCTCCTCGATCGTGGTGTGGGTCCGCAGTCTGCACAGCACAAAGCGGTTGTCATTGCTGCAGCTCGCATTTCTGAAGAGCCGCCGAGCCTGCTGTGCTGCCTTGACGATCTTGTTGCGGACCTCGTCCTTGCAGTTCTCGGTGAGAATTTCCAGCGTGCGCCCCTCCTTGGTGAAACGGACGCGGTACCTGAGGCAGATGCCACATTGGGTGGTGTGCTTAGGCACCTCAACCTCCTGTGATAGGGAACAGGAATGAAGCTATAATAACATTTTTATGTAATTTAAGCAAATAAAGATTTTACGTATAGAACAATTGGTGTATATGTGGCTATTATCACCGTCGTCCGGGCCAACTTCTCAATAAATGCTGTACTACTACTTCCACAATCTCTATTTCCAGAATATGTGTATATAACAGACTCTCATGGAGAGTTTGTTTTTATTTGGCTTAAGAGTTGACAGCGAAATTAGCACTCAGGTATTATGAGTGCTGAAGGTTAGCACTCTCAATATGAAAGTGCTAACATCGAAAAAAAGTAAAAAGGAGTGAATGTCTATGAGTGTACCTGTACATCCGTTGGCCGATTACGTAGTGGCTCAAGCTGAAGAGCCGCAAACAAAAACAGCTAGTGGGCTCTATTTGCCTGATAACGCGAAAGAAAAACCAAAAACTGCTAAGGTAGTTGCTGTTGGTAAAGATGCCAAGCAAGTGAAAGTTGGCGATCGTATTATTTATAAAAGCTACAGCACTACTGATGTAAAGGTCGATGGTGAAGAGTACATCTTAGTCAAAGAAGAAGACGTTCTTGCAACGGTAAAATAAAATAAGGAAAAAGAAAGGGAGAATAGGAAAAACAACCGGAGTCAACGAATTTATTTCGTTACTCCGCGATGAAAAAAGGAGTAATCTATGGCAAAGAAAGTATTTTACGATGATGATGCACGCCGCCGCGTTCTTGGCGGTGCGAAAGTACTCTACGATGCAGTAAAGACAACTATGGGTCCAAAGGGCCGCAATGTGGTCATTAGTAAGTCATATGGTGCGCCAACCGTAACTCACGACGGTGTTACTGTGGCAAAAGGTGTAGAGATTGCTGATGTGGACGATGAAACATTAGGATACAAGGTTGGTGCTGAGCTGATTAAACAAGCTGCCAGCAAGATGAATGATGTTGCTGGTGATGGTACTACCACAGTAACTGTTTTGACTTATAACATTCTCAATGAAGCAAACAAGCTCATTGCCGCTGGTCATAATCCAATGCTCCTTCGCAAAGGTTTGGAGGCGGCAGCACACGATGTTATCACCAAGCTTAACGGTATGAGCGAAGATATTCAGGGTAAGAAATCTCGGGTAGCTGAAGTGGCTACCATTTCCGCTGGTGATGCTGAAATTGGTGAACTGATTGCTGATGTGATTGAAAAGGTAGGCAAAGATGGTGTGGTAACCGTTGAGGAAGGTCAGGGTCTTGAACTTGAAAGCGAAGTGGTTGAAGGCTTCACCTTTGATCGTGGTTTCGTGAGCCCATATATGGTTACTGACACTGCGCGTATGGAAGCAGTGTATGACAAGCCGGCAATTGTTATTACTGATAAGAAGATCAGTTCAATCCAGGAATTCTTGCCACTGCTTGAAAAGCTGGCACAGGCAGGTAAGAAAGACCTTGTATTGATTGCTGAAGATGTTGAAGGCGAGGCGCTTGGTACGCTGATTCTCAACCGCTTGAAGGGTGTATTTAATACTGTTGCAATCAAGGCACCTGCATTTGGTGATCGTCGTAAAGATATTCTCAACGATATCGCTGTGCTTACGGGCGCAGAGGTGATCAGTGAAGATCGCGGTATGACCTTTGAAAATGTTGATATTAGTGTTGCTGGTAGCGCACGCAAGGTATTGGTAACAAAGGATGAGACTACTATTGTTGAAGGCGCTGGTTCAGCTGCTGAAATCCAAGCTCGCATTGAGCAGATCGGTAACCAAATCGAGGCTGCTGCTAGCGAGTATGATCGTGAAAACCTTGAAAAGCGACGTGCTGCGCTGAGTGGTAAGGTTGCAGTGATTAAGGTTGGTGGTGCGACCGAAACCGAGATCGAAGAAAAGAAATTCCGTGTTGATGATGCGGTTGCAGCTGTAAAGGCTGCGTTGGCTGAAGGTATAGTGCCGGGCGGTGGTGTAACACTAGTAAACCTTGCTTCAGTGATTGAAACTACTGGCGCAAATTCATTTGAAGCTGGTAAGCAGATCCTGAAGAATGCGCTTGAAAAGCCATTCCGCATTATCATGGAAAATGCTGATGTGAATGCTGATGAATGGCTGCCGCAAGTTAAAGCTGCGAAAGCAGGAAAGGGTGTGGACGTGAATGATCCAACCAAGCTGGTAGATATGAAGACAGCTGGTGTGGTAGATCCTGTTGCAGTTACACGACAGGCTATCCAAAATGCTGTGTCTATCGCCGGTACTGGTATGACCATGGGCGCACTCGTAGTGGAAATTCCTGAAAAGGAAGCTCCAGCAGCTGGCGGCGGTATGCCAGGCGGTGGTATGGGTATGATGTAATCGCTTGAGAGGGGGTAAACCCCCTCTCAACGAGCAGGATAGAAAATCTGCATAAAAATAACCTGGATGTGTCCAGGTTATTTTTATGCTCATGCTTGCAGTTTGTATAGTGGGGATATACTCTGTAAGAAAGGAGTAGACGCATGGTACGGTTATTTGGTAAAAAGAAGACTGACCAGTCGCAAATGCCTGCAGAACTGGAGCAGTACTACGAGCAGGAAAGTAGCTGGCGTAAGTGGTTGCGTTGGATTGTGGTTATTGTTGTTCTCCTAGCAATTGTGGCCGGTGTATTACTGGCGGTGCGGGCAGTGTATCGTAGTGTAACAAACGACGACGGCAACAGCGCAGGTAACACCACGCAAAATGAATCAGACAAATCTGATAAGAATGCTGACAAGCAAGGTCAAGATAAACAAAAAGATGACGCTGCAAAGAAGAATAACCAGGCACAAGAGCCGCAATCTCAAACAGGTGATACAAACAGACAAAATAGTAATGGCGGCGCACCGTCAACAGTGCCACGTACCGGTGATGATCCAAGTGATGCACCGTTGCCTTCAACTGGCGACAGTGCAGCACCGCAAACGACACTACCTGCAACTGGTGGCTAATACTTTCGTAGTGTATTAAACGACGCGGTTTAATTTTGTGTGTCTTTTTGAGTAAAGTAGTTGATTTCGTTGACAACGTCTAGCAGTGCTTGGGCTTTTGCTTTTTCGTCTTTGATTTTTTTCGCAAGGTCGTATGCTTGTGGGATGAGTGATTGATCGTCTGACGCCTGAATAAGCATCATGATAGTTTTAAATTTTTCTTCGGGAGGAAGGTCTAATTTATCAATGAGCGGCGATAGATCCTGAAGTGCATCATGCTTAATATCCAACAGATCGTCAGTGCGGATATTTGCAGCCGTTGGTTTACTTTGAGGAGCAGTTTCCGCAGGTTGATCATGATGGGTATCTGGGGTAGATACAGACTCGTCAAGTGTGATGCCTTCATCAGGAGCTGCAGCGGATGAGTTATCAGGTGTAGTAACTGCTGGGGGACTTGCAGGTTGTGTGGGGCTGTTTGTTGGAGGTGTTGTAACTGGTGCGCTGGTAAGCGCACTCAATGCTGAGTCTGGTAGTTTTACTTCGGCATCTGACTTTTGGTCTTGTGTGATGACATCATTTTGGTGCCCAAACATTAGTTTCCCCCTTATGCTTTCCTATACTATAATACATATTTACGGAGTAAAACAAGTGGAGGTGCCTATGCTGGATGATTTGAAATACATACATGAGCGCGATGCACAGGATGCGCTTGGTGTTGCACAGCGGCAGTGGCAGCAGTTAGAGCATGAGTTTGTTCCTGAACTTGGTAATTTGAGTAATGTCAAATACGACAATGTAGTGCTTGGCGGTATGGGAGGTTCAGCACTGGCTGCCCTTATTGTGCGGTCATGGCCAGGTATTAAAGATGTGCCATTTGAAATTGTGCGTGACTACGACATCCCGTCGTACGTTTCAGAAAAAACATTGTTCATTGCCTCCAGCTATTCAGGTAATACCGAAGAAACATTAAGTGCACTTGAGCAGGCCGAGGCGAAAAATGCTGTTATTGTGGTTATTGCGCACGGTGGAAAATTGGAGGATATAGCAACACAAAAACAATATCCGTTTTTGAAACTGCCAGACACTGGCCAGCCGCGGTATGCCACACTGGTGGGACTGAAGGCTTTAGTAACTGTGCTAGTGAGTGCGGGACTGGTAGATAAAGCGTATCTTGATGAACTGGTTTCCAGTGTAGAGTATTTCAAAAGTCATATTGCACAGTGGGTGCCGACGATTCCTACGGCCAACAACATGGCAAAGCAACTGGCACTTGAACTTATCGGTAAGTCAATCGTGGTGTATGCTGGCCCGAAACTGTATCCGGCAGCGTATAAATGGAAAATCAGTTTCAATGAAAATGCAAAACACGTGGCGTGGGTGAATCAGTATCCTGAGTTTAATCACAATGAATTCATCGGTTGGACAAAGCAGCCAGTCGATAAGCCTTATGCGGTTATTGATATTCGAAGCAGCCTAGAGCATCCGCGCACGCTAAAGCGTTTTGAAGTGAGTGAACGGCTGTTGAGTGGTGTACGTCCAAGTCCATATGTCATTTTGCCGCAAGGCGGAACATTGCTGCAGCAGATACTTTGGACAACTGCACTCGGTGATTTTGTGTCAGTATATCTGGCGCTTTTGAACGGTATTAATCCTACACCAGTAGATTTGATAGAGAAGTTTAAACGCACGCTTGACGAATAACCAATTGGTATACTGAAACTATGAAGGCACGTGCTGCGACCGCTCCTTTGCGACAGGTCAGCAAATTGTTTCTGCTGGCTACTATGGTAGCTGCAGGGTTCTTTTTTATTGGGGCGCTGAGAAATGATAGTTTTGAATTCTGGTATTTGCTATGGAACTTGCTGCTGGCATGGGTGCCGTTTGGTTTGAGTGTGTGGCTTAGGTATTTGATTTATACACGCTCCTGGATGTCATGGCTGCCGTTTACGATGACGTTAGTATGGCTTGGCTTTTTGCCGAACACTTTTTATATGCTCACAGACTATATTCATTTGCAAGATAGCGTCCGCGTGGATCCTGTGTATGATGTAGCCATGTTTACCTCATTGATTGCGACTGGGGTGGGGCTAGGGTTTGTAAGTTTGGCAATTATTCACAATGAACTGCGAAAGCGACTGCCTGAGCAGAGTGCGTGGCGGGTGGTTACTGTGATACTACTGCTTGCGAGCTTTGCAATATACGTGGGTCGGGACTTGCGATGGAATACCTGGGATGTTATCACGAGTCCGGCAGGAATTCTGTTTGATATTTCTGAGCGTATTATTCATCCGCTGGCGCACACCCAGACCTTTGTAATCACTGCGACCTATTTTGTGCTACTAAGTGTGGGCTATTACTGTTTGTGGCGGGTAGCTGAACTGATTCGAACGAGGCGCTAATCTGTTGCTGATCTGTTATACTTGAGGTAATGAAAAAGGACATAGAAGCAGTTATTGCAAGGGCGTGCAAAAATGTATTCGCCGTTGACACCGAAGTAGAACTTACGCAGCCAGATGAACAATTTGGTGATTATGCCACCAATGTGGCGATGCGGCTTGCAAAGCAGGTTGGTAAAAGCCCGCGTGACATTGCAGAAGCGATTGCACATGAGCTGCGCAAGCATACCGATTTTGCTGAAGTATCAGTGGCGGGGCCGGGCTTTTTGAATATTGGTCTAACTGACAGGGCATTGGCTTCGCTGATTAACAAAAACCCACCGCGAGTATTTGCAGATAAGCGGATACTGCTGGAATACTCTTGTCCAAACGCGTTTAAAGAGCTACACACAGGGCATTTGTATCAGACGGTTGTAGGTGATGCGCTGGGCCGTATATTTGAGGCGGCTGGTGCAACCGTATTTCGCGCTAACTTTGGTGGCGACGTAGGACTACACGTAGCAAAGTGTTTGTACGGCATGATACAGATGCTTGGCGGGGAACATCCAGAGAAACTGTCTGAAGTGCCTGAACATACGCGTGCGCAGTGGATTAGCCAAACGTATGTAAGTGGTGCAAAAGCGTACGAATCAGATGATCAGGCAAAAAAAATTATTGGTGAACTGAACAAGAAAATATACGCATTTCATACTGAAGACGATCATACATCGCCGCTTGCGCAAATATATTGGACGTGTCGCGAGTGGAGCTATGACTACTTCAAAGCGTTTTATAGCGACATCGAAGTAAAGCCGTTTGATAAATATTATCCTGAAAGTCAGACCGCTCGTCCTGGTGTGGAATTGGTTCAGCAAAACAAGCAGGTATTTGCTGAGAGCCAGGGAGCAATTGTATACGAGGGTGAAAAGAAAGGGCTGCACACGCGCGTGTTCATCACCTCGCAAGGCATTCCAACGTATGAAACAAAGGATCTCGGCGTTATTGTGTCTGAAGTGCAGGATTTTCCATATGATCAGCGCGTGATTACAACCGGGAATGATCAGTATGAATACATGAAAGTGGTGTTTGCAGCGCTTGAGGATATTGATGCGGAACTTGCCGCCAAGCAAACACACCTGACTCACGGAACGGTGCGCTTTGGTGATGGTAAAAAAATGAGTTCACGCCTTGGTAATGTTATGCGGGCAGTGGATGTGCTTGAGGTTGTTGGTGAGGCAACAAAGCAGCTCAATGATGACCCAAGCTTGAATAAAGCTATTACACTTGGAGCAATTAAGTATTCGTTCTTGAGACACCGGCTTGGCGGTGATATTGCATTCGATGTCAGTGAATCGGTGAGCTTGGAAGGCAATAGTGGTCCATACTTGCAGTACGCACATGCGCGGGCCCGCAGTATTCTTCGAAAAGCAGGTAAGAAAGCAGCGTATCCAGAAGCTGTGTCATTTGAGCCTGGTGAGCGTAGTTTGGTGCGTAAAATGACACAGTACAGCGAGGTCTTTACCAAAGCTGCAGTTGAGTGTATGCCGCATCATATTTGTACGTATTTATACGAACTTTCTCAGGAATTTAACCGTTTCTATGAAAAACACAAGGTAGTTGGCAGCGAACGGGAAGCAGTGCGTCTGCAATTGGTTGCTGACTATGCTGATGTCTTGCGCAGTGGACTACAAGTACTTGGTATTGAGACACCAGAAAAAATGTAAGATTTATCGGTGTAGTCATACGTACTGTAGGCTATAGTAGCGCATAGAGAGGAGAAAGGAGAGGAGTTTGCTGTATGGCTCAAAAAACAAAATCCCCAAAAAAGACAGCAGATGCTGCAAAGATGAAGGCTCGAGCAGCTCGGATTAAGTCAAAAGTGCCCACAAAGCTTACAGAGGTGCCGCATAGCAAATTCAAGGGCTTTGTTGATTTTATTCGTGAAAGAGGTGTGGTCGGTCTGGCGATAGGTCTGGCGATTGGCACAGCAGCATCGGGGTTGGTGACGCAAATTGTCAATGCGGTGATTACCCCGACTGTTGGGTTGATTGTCGGCAAACATGGTCTTGATGGATTGAATACGACTATTACCATTGGTGATCGTTCTGAAATGTTTGCATTTGGTGATCTGGTTGATGCACTGATAAAGTTTTTGGCAATTGCCGCGGTGATTTACTTTGTGGTGCTCGGGCTGAAGCTTGATCGGCTTGATAAGAAGAAAGAGTAGCTTATGCAAAAAAGTGATACTGAATGGAAAAAACTATTAACACCAGAGCAATACGCGGTGCTTCGTGAAAAGGCTACGGAAACACCGTTTAGCGGCAAGTATTTACACAATACCGCAGAAGGTATGTATACCTGTGTAGCGTGCGGCAATAGGCTATTCAGTAGTCAGACCAAGTTTGAATCTGGTACTGGCTGGCCGAGTTTTTATGATGTGATAGACAAGGGTGCGGTCAAGCTGCAGCATGATAACTCGCATGGCATGCGTCGTATCGAGGTGTTGTGTGCTACATGCGGCGGTCATTTGGGGCATTTGTTCTACGATGCGTATGATCAGCCAACTGGCCAGCGGTTTTGTATCAACTCTGCGGCGCTTAATTTTGTGTCCAAAGATATTGAAAGTTAACTATTAGACGAAGGATTGTAATATTTCGTACCCCACGCAGCCATTTGCTCAAGTATCGGTAGCAAGTCAGCGCCCTTTTGGGTAAGGGTATATTCAATGCGGGGTGGAACTTCAGCGAACTTTTGCTTAGTGATAATACCGTGCGATTCAAGATCATCCAGGCGCTGTGATAAAGTTCGTGGATTAATATTACCAACTGATTTTTCGAGCTCACAAAAACGTTTCGGCCCGCTAAATAGATCACGCAGAATCAGGGCAGTCCATTTGTTGCCAATAATTTCCATGGCGCTGGCGATACAACCGGCGTGTGGCTCGATAGTGGTTTTAATAGGGGTAGGTTTCATAACTTTACAAAGTATAGTAATGGGCTTATACTAATAATTGCCATTACTATACTAAATATACCATAAATAAAAAGGAGGGAAGATGAAATTACAGGTCATTGTTGGTTCAACGCGCCCTGAAAGAGTAAGTCACAAAGTTGCGCAGTGGGTAGCAAATGCAGCGCAAAATTTACAAAATACCACAGTTGAAGTGGTTGATTTAGCTGATTATCCATTGCCGCTATTCGATGAGCCGGTGTCACCGCAATATAATCCGAAGCGTCAGTCAAATGAAGTGGCACAAAAGTGGCTGCATAAGCTCAGCGAAGCCGATGCATATGTGCTTGTCACACCAGAATACAACCGTTCGACCTCTGCGGTACTGAAAAATGCGCTTGATTACGTTGATTTTCAGTTTGCAAAAAAGCCAGTTGCGATTGTGGCACATGGCACAACCGGTGGTGCAGCAGCTGTTAGTCATTTGCGTGGCATTATCCCAAGTCTGAAAGCGGTCAGTGTCCCAACTCCAGTGTATTTCAATGGGCAGGCTGGGGAAGTGCTGAATGATTCAGGTGAGCTCGTGGATGAAGCAGTAAAGAATGATCCATACGGTCCACAGGCAGCACTCAAGGCAGTGCTTGAAGAGTTGCAGTGGTATAGCGATGCGCTTGCTGCAGCTCGCCAGCAGTAATATGCGCATGTAACGCATAAAAACTGTTTCAAACTACTCCTTAGCTCTTCGTTTGGTCACAGTGTTCATAGTTACACACAACTTATCAGGAAGCTGTGTCTCAAATGAAAGCAAGGAGTAGTTTATTTGTGCACAAAAGTATGCGATAACGGCACGTACATACTGTTTTTATTACTTTTTAGGTATAATAACCGGTAATGATCGACAAAAAAGCATTTCCCACCAAGCTGTTTTGGGTGGATTTAGAAATGACCGGGCTGAATCCGGCCGAAGACGTCATTTTAGAAGTGGCGGCGGAAATTACTGACTTTGATTTTAAGACGCTTGCCAGCTATGAAGCTCGTGTACGCCAGGATAAGCACGTGGTGCTTGATCGCATGCAGAAAAACAGCTGGTGGCAGGAGTATCCAGAAAACCGCGATGAATTTATCAAGCGGCTTGACGAAGGCAAACCAAGCGAAGAGGTTGAGCAAGACTTAATTCGCTTGGTTGAGGAGCATTTTGGCAATGAGCCTGCGGTACTAGCGGGGAACTCAATTCATAACGACCGTAAATTTATTCAGCAGTGGTGGCCGGCTCTAGATCTAAAGCTGCACTATCGCATGCTTGATGTGAGCTCTTTCAAGGTGTTGATGCAGGGTAAATACGGCATAGAATATCAAAAGCGCGAAGTGCATCGCGCTTTTGACGACATCCAGGCATCTATTGCTGAGCTGCAAGATTACCTTGTTCGTTTGAAGACGGTTTAAGGCGTAATCTCTGTAGGGGCGAGTCGCCGCACCGTTATTTCCTGTGGAGGATTTGAAAGGTCTTCAACAGAGATACGTATTGTTTCTGCTGCTAAGTCTGCTTCACCTGGTTCTAGTTCCAATCTTCCTTTTTGTACCAACGGAAAATCAGGTGGTAGATGGACATCTGCTGCATGGAGTGCGTTTCTGCCCAGGCCAGCTTCTCGTTTAGCCTCTTGTATACGTTGCTCTTCTCGTGCTGCGTGGATTTCAGCAAGTCGAGCGTGATTTTCTTCTGATCCAAGTGCTTCTTTTGTAAATAGTTTCATAGTTTTTGTTTTTTATTTTTATTAATTTTTGTTTGAAAGTGTTTGTAGTAAACCTTTCTGATTATAAATACTAGCACAGAATTGTTAAATTGTCAATACAGTTGCACAGCAGTTATGCAATGAGATAAGTATCTATTTTGGGCTACCTGTAACAACCCAAGTTATAATATATACAATAGTTGACAATACGATACCACTAATAAATGCCACAGAAAGGCTTAGTAGCTGATAGTTTTTATTCAGCCATGCTACAAATACACCCTTTGGAAAAAGACCAAATATTGTACGTTCCAGAAAATCCGATGCTTGATAAGGATTTGTGACTATACGTCTCTTATTACTCTGTCCCGGAATGTCTTCATGCCATAGATAATCATTAGCTTTTGCTAATATATATCTCATATCCTTACTATTAATTCCGTTTTTTGGCATAAGTATTTAAAATTGCCTGGTATTCTTCGTCGTTGCTAAACTGAAGCTCCTTGGGTGTTCCTTCTGTTTCATAAACATATCTAACAAAGTCTCGTACTTTTAGTAATAGTGCCATGGTCAAATCATGGCAGATAGTCAACAAAAGTTGATAAATATTTTATTCCGAAAATATACAACAATTTACTAAGTGTAAGAATCTTATTGTAGGTAGTAGCCTTTTTGTGTTACTCAGCAAGTTGCGAATAAATGGTTTGAGCAAAATCGGCGATGTGAGCGCTTTTGGCGCCATTGCCGCCGAGAATACTCACAATATATTCCCGGCCATTTGGTAACGTAATGATACCGGTGTCGTGCCATTCTTTGGGGTCGTTAAAGCCGACTTTATTGGCAACGGTTGCCTGGGGCATGCCTTTTGGCAGGCCTGTGCGGTAGATTTGTGTTTTCATGGCATCGAGCAAAAAGTCGGTGTTTTCTACGTTGAGGTCTTGTTTTGCTTGCAGGCGGATAAGTATGGTTGCAGCATCTTGAGCGCTGGTAACAAAAGCCGGAAAAGCAGTGTTTGTGAGTGCAAAATCGGTGTTCAGCCGCTCGGTAAGGGCAGCTTGTCCCATATTGTTGAGTACTTTTTCGCCGCAGGGGCTATCTGATGAGTGAATCATTTTATAAATACATTGCCGCAAGACATGGCCAGGCAGTACAACTTGGTTGGGATCTTGGGTGCCGTTTTGGATGTCAAGCAGTGCTACGTATGCGACATAGAGCTTGTAGATACTCGCGGTGAAAAACTGCTTATCAGGCTGATGGCTGGCAATAACGGTTTTGTAAGCAGGGTCATATACTACAATGCCGTAATCAGCCGACTGGCGAGCAACCCATGCATCAACAGTAGGCTGTAGATCAATTTTTGGAAGCTGTGACGTGGGCTGTTTTGCTGTTTTTTGTGGTTTGGAGGCGGGGGATTCAAGTTTATCAGCGCGCAGCCACATAAAACTGCCGATACCTACTATAATGAGTGCAACAAGCAAAACTCCTATGACAATGGAGCGTGTACGGACTGTTTTACGGTGTTGTGGGGGGTGTTTCTGCATGATCTTAGTATACATTCTCATGCTTAGTGTATACTGAGCATCAAGATGAGGGCATATAAGCACTGGAGCGTAGAAAAAGGGGGCGCACGCCTTCAGCGGATGTCTATGAGGGCTATTCTGGTTTGTATTGGGCTGTCTGTGGTGCTGGGGGTTAGCTATGGGCTGTTTTTAGCACAGCCTAGCCAAAAAACTCCTTCAGCGGTGGCGCCGGCTCAGGTTGCTGATGAGCCAACCTACATCTCTGTGCAAGGCCGGTATCTGCTAAACGGTACAATTTTCTGGGGAAGGGGGATTGAGAAATGGTCAGCATTGTCGGGAGGCGGCTATGACTACGCACAGCCTTTTAGCGGATTGCAGACATTTGAGCGGGATAAGTATGATGCATGGGTAGCGGATTTGGAATGTCCGGTGATGGATATCGTAATCCCATATGTGGTTCAGGAACGCAGTCTGCAGTTTAATTGCCGGCCAGAATATCTTCCCGAAGCAGCAAAATATTTTGACATTATAAATCTTGCGAATAATCATTCAGGTGATAAGGGCGAGGAAGGGTTCGAAGAGACACGAAGGCGTGTGACTGATGCTGGTATGCAGGTATATGGACACTACGACCCGGGTGTTGAGGAAGATCGCTGTGAAGTGATTGCGTTACCTGTTCGTTTAAAGGACATGCCTGGTTATGAAGATGAAGCAACGTTGCCAGTAGCGTTTTGTGCGTATCATTATTTTGGCCGCATGCCCCGGGATGGTGAGCTTGCACATATAAGACAGTACAGTGACGTGATGCCAGTGTTTGCGTTTGTGCATATGGGTACGGAATACCTACCGCAAGCGGATGTGGGTCAGGTTGCTGTAGCACGTGCCGTGATTGACCAAGGTGCTGAATTTGTAGTGCTCAATAATCCGCATTGGGTGCAGAATACTGAAGTTTACAGGGGGAAGTTAATTTTTTATTCAACAGGGAACTTTATTTTTGATCAGCTTGACAAAGAAGGAACGCGCAGTGCCAGCTTGGATGTGACGATGGATATTCCTTATGACAATATGGTTAAGAAATGGATTAAACTTGGTGTAGCCTGCGAAGCGAAAAAGCTGCATGACCAGTGCTTTTCCGCTGCCAAGCAGCAAAAACTGAAAAAAGTTACACCAAAACTTACCTTTGATGTGGTGGCTGGTGATAACAGCGGCCGGTTGACAAAGCGGGCTGATCCGACGGTGCAGGCTGCAATTGAGCAGCGCACCAACTGGGCTGATACCCTGCAGAAACTTGGACAATCGTCTGCTGCTAATAACTAAAATCCCTGCTGGTTATGCAGGGATTTTAAGTACAGTCTTTGTTGGTATTTAGTTGTTAGTTTGGTTTTCTTGACGAAGTTTCCAGTTGCGGTATGCGTAGTAGATCGCAATGAGTAGTATGACAAGAAGTAGTATCCAGTACCAGGCAAAGCTGTTTTTTGTAGGTGTGGTTACTTCTTTTTTCTGCTTGTCTTCGTCAGTAGCAACGGTGGAGCTTGACTTTGTTTTGCCATCTGACGGTGTGGATGTATTCTGACCGTTTTGATCTTGATAGGTTGTCACACCAAGCACGTTTGGACTCGTGGTGTTAAATGGTGTAGTTTGCAAACCAATAGGTAAGTTGAATACGGTAGTGGTAGCTCCTCCTGTATTACTACCTGTGTCGCTGCCTCGGCCAGTAGTGTCTGGATTGGTAGCGATAAATGGCTCCCAGTCAAAAGTAAATGCTATTGGTGGTGTAGTCGCATTACCAAGACTATCAGTGACAGTTAGGTAGAACGTATAGGTGCCGGCTACGGTTGGCGTAAACACTGGTTCTTGGATGGTTGGGTTAGAAATAATTGTTTCGTAGCTTTTATCATTCGCTTCCCATAGATAGGTGAATGGGCCGTTTGCATCATTCACGAGTACTGTCGGTTTTACGCTGGTGCCAATAAACTTCATGTTTTGCGGCAGAATAATGACAATTGGAGCGTCTTTATCAATGACGATGCTGATGCTGTCCTGTGTTGATTGGCCAAGTTTATCTGTTGCAGTCAAGATGATTGTGTAGGTACCGCTCGTGATGCTGGTGATATCCCAGTGTTCAGATACCGGGCCGCTTAGAGTTGATTTAGCGGTGCTGTCAAACACGATGTCGTTATCAGCGTTTCGTACCACAAATTGGTAAGTGGCAATATTCGCGTCATCAACAATACCTTCTAGGGCGATTGTTGTAGTGGTGCCGCCAAAGGCTGCGCCATCCACAGGATTAGTAATGTGTGCAGTAGGGTTGTTGCGATCTATGAAGAACTGGCGCTGTGTTGTGGTCTCGGAATCTGCCTTGTCAGTCGCAGTAGCGTAGATAGTGTAGCTGCCTTCTGGAAGTGTGTTTGTATCGAGTGTACATGAGCGTACAACAGCGGTGCCACTTACTGGACTGCTATAGCATGTTACTGAAGTAGTTGGGTCAGTATCAGAACGTACGATGACCTCAAGGTTTTTTAGGTCACGATTGTCACTAGCTTGTACTGAGATAGTAAAGCTGCCAGTTTGGTTGGTGCCATCTGTAGCTGGATTGGTGATTGCTACCTGTGGCGCTACATTGTCAACAGTAAAGGTGCTGGTTGCGGTATTGCTTTCATTACCAGCTTGGTCTTCTGATTTTACACGCAATCGATAAGTACCATCTGCTGTGCTTGCATCCCACGAGACGCTTGGAGCTGTACCGTATGCTTCACCGACAAATACCCGGTTTGCTGGATTGAAGCTGGTTCCCTTAAACACCTCAAAAGTAGTTTTACCAGGGTTCTGGTCAGTAACTGTGGCTGAAAGCGGTACGAGTCCTTTTACTGTTGTTCCATCGAGCGGTGAAGTGATAGTAACTACTGGATTAGTGGTGTCAATGATTACGGTCCACACCTGGCTCCAGTTACTGTAAGTAGTTGGCCCGAACAGTACAGTAGATTGTGCACGTACTTGCCAGTACCAGACGCCTTCGGTGAGGATTGAAAGTCCTGTTTCTGCGCTGTCAACTGAAATTTTAGTAATTGTTGCATTAACAAGTTTGCCGTCTGCATCAAGCGTTGGGTCTTGGGAGGCGCGGAATTCATATGTAATAACACCTGGGCCGGAAGAGCTGCTCCAGTCATAAATCCAGAAAAGACTTGGGCGCTTTACTTCTCCGTTTGGTGTGCCGTTTGTTGGTGTGGTGGGGCCAGCGGGTGTTGATAAAGGAAGTATCTGCGGAGTAAGGTTCTGTGACTGTAGTTGCGGTGTAGGCTGTGAAGTTGTCTGCGGATCGTTTGTTGGCTGTTCGGATGTGGTTTGTTCTGGTGTGTCACTGACTGGCGGTTGTTCAGTTTGTGGTGTTGCTTCTTCTGCATGTGCGGTTTGTGTGAAGAGTGGCGTTACAGCAACTAAGCTGTTACATGCCAGTACAAACGCTACGGTTAGTGATGTAAATGATTTGTATAAATTTTTTGCAGCTCGGATATACATCGATAGGACCCCCCAATTACGTCTTTAGTATCATTACTATAACGTTTTGGAAGAAATTGTCAAAGTATCATAGTTTTTACTACAATGCTAACTTATGGACCACAAGACTGTTGAAGCGTATATTTTGAGCATGCCGAATGCGGTATTAGACTATCCGTTTGGTGAAGGTGTTGCCGTGTATAAGGTGGGGGATAAGATGTTCGCACTAATTCAGGAGGGGAGCGATCCGGTTCGCCTGAGTTTGAAGTGTGACCCGCAGCTTAGTTTAGTGCTGCGTGAAAAATATGAGACGGTAATGCCGGGCCATCATTTGAATAAAAAGCACTGGAATACGCTGATCTTAAGCGGTCAGCTATCCTGGGAAGAAGTGCAGGATTTAATCAGGCATTCTTATCAGCTGGTTACGGCTTCGTAGCTTCCAGTCGTTTTTGAAGGAAATCGGCATTTTTATACGCGTTTGATAATGCTTCTCGTATAGATCGGGAACGTGTTTGATTGTATGTTTGGTCCAAAGCTGCGCGGTAATCAGTTAGGTGTTCGTTCAGCGTAGTGATAAAGGTGCTGTCAAAGTTACCGGCGGCCTTTGCGTCATTCAGCAGTTTGGTAGTGTTGGCATTGGGCTTGCCGCTTAGCTCCTTGTTTTTGAATTTCATTTTTTTATTGGTCAATGTTGTAATCAACGCTTGCTTGTCGCTGGATACTACTATATGTACATTCGAAGCGGTGTTTTTTAGGTCGGCATTGGTAGTTTGATTTCCTGTACCGAAAGCGGCAACACGGACAAGCTCGTTTTGTTTTTGAATGAGTCTTATATACGCCACTTTATCTTCACCGCCGCGGCCGGCCATCGCCATAATAAAGAAGAAAAATGCAAATAGAACTACGACAATACCCGCGAAGACCGCGATACGCTGATTTAGAGAACCGTTTGGCAGCGAAAACGGAAGTCGTTTTGGTTTTTTATCAGCGTTCTTTATAAAGTCAAATTGGTTGCTTGCTGGCGTTTCTGGAGGCATAGTCTAATGATAGTGGAAACTGAAAATAAAGTTAAGCATTTTAAGTATCGCCCAGACTATTAAAACATCATCATATTGACAAAAATCATAAAATTTGTTATTATGTAAATACTGTTCACAAAAATAAAAAGGAAAACAAAAATGACAGGACAGTACGGTTCGCGCAGCGAGCCATCACAAAACATAGTTATACAAGCACTCACTGCCACGATTGAGTATTATCGTGCGCTAGCACGTGTAGTTATCGTGAATATGTGTAATACGAGTGTATTTACTGGTACAACGCCTGCTGCTTCGGCATTGTTTATGATTTTGATTCCTACAGTACAGTTTATCTATACCCGCCGGATTGAGGCATATATGACGGTAGGCGGGTAATTGTTGGACGCTGGGCTGGTGATAATCACTTTTCTTATGCTTGCCCCAGGGTACCCCTTGCAGGATACTAATAGATATGGACGCGGTTGATGAAATTAAAAGCAGGCTTGCCATAGAAGATGTGATTGGTGAGTATTTGCAGTTGAAGCGTTCTGGGCGGAATTTTAAGTGCCTAAGCCCATTTACGAATGAGAAAACGCCGAGCTTTGTGGTGAGTCCTGAAAAGCAGATTTGGCATGATTTCAGCAGCGGCAAGGGTGGCGATATGTTTACGTTTATCCAGGAAATGGAAGGTGTAGACTTTCGCGGCGCATTGGAGCTGCTGGCCCGCAAGGCAGGTATTGAACTTGAGCAGTATCAGCAAAAAGGACAGGGCAGCAGCAAGCAAAAAGAACGTCTGTATCACCTTTTGGAGCTGGTTACCAAGTTTTACCAGGCTAACTTGAAGGCAAATCCAGCGGCACTGGAATATGTGCTCAAAAAACGCCAGTTTAATAAAGATACGATTTTAAAATGGCGTCTGGGCTATGCGCCGAATACTGGTAATGCGGCGGTTGCATTTGCGAAGAAACAAGGGTTTAGCGATAAGGAGATCCGCCAAGCGGGTCTTATGAACCGTTTTGGAGGTGATTTGTTTCGCGGCCGGCTGATGGTGCCGTTGCAGGACCAGCAGGGACGGGTGGTAGGTTTTACAGCACGGTTACTTGCTGATGATCCGAATGCGCCGAAGTACATAAATACACCGCAGACACCGCTGTATGATAAAAGCCGTCACGTGTTTGGTTTGCATCTGGCTAAAGAGGCGATCCGCAAGACGAAATTTGTGGTGCTGGCTGAAGGTAATTTGGACGTGATTGCCAGTCATCAGGCGGGTGTTGGGCAGTGTGTGGCGACAGCGGGTACTGCATTGACCGACCAGCAGCTGAAGACACTGAAACGGTTTACGGGTGATGTGCGACTAAGTTTTGATGCGGATCGTGCAGGTATTGCAGCGACCGAGCGCGCGATACCAATCGCAAGCAAAGTAGGGGTGCGACTGAGTGTTGTGACGATTCCTGCCGGTAAAGATCCTGATGAACTTATTAAGCAAAACAAGGCGCTTTGGGAAGAAACAGTGCAAAAGCCAACATATGCGCTTGATTGGCTGATTACATACTATAAGTCGCAGCTGGATCTGACGAAAGCTGCTGACAAGATTACTTTTAGCGATACGGTGCTGGCAGTGGTGCGCACGCTGGCTGATCGGGTGGAGCAGGAGCATTATGTACAGCAAGTAGCAGATATTATTGATGTGAGCCGTGAGGCTTTATTGCAGATGAAGCTGGACCGTGCAGCGCAGCCGGCTCCGGTAAAACAAACAAAGAAAGTACTGGTTGCGAAAGAAGAGCAGCAGGCGCTGGAAGTGATTAAGAAGCAAAATAAACTGATGGCACTCATACTGATGCAGCCGCGGCTCAGGGATTTATTGGTGTCGATGCGTGTAGAATTTTTGCCGGAAGAACCTGCGCGGTTCTTATTCACGTTTTTGCAGCAAAATCCAGACTTTGACGGCGAAGTAACCAAGGCAGTGCAATTGAAAGACATTGCAGATTATGTTAAAATGTTATCATTACAGTATGAAGAGCTTTACCAAGAAGTAGCATTGCTTGAATTGCGAAACGAAGCGGAATATTTGCAGTCAGAATTGGTAAAGGAATATGTGAAAACGCAAAAAGCAAACATAAAAGAGGCACTAAAAACCGCAACAGCCAAAGAACAGCGCGCGTTGCTTGAAAAAGATAAGGAACTTAATGCACTACGCAAGTACTATAAAGGGGGCGCCTAATGCCAGATGATAAAGATACACCCAAGAAAAACCTTAAAAAAGCCAAGCAGGATATTTTAGAGAAGGCTAAGAAAGTTGGTCAGATTGACCAAAAGGAAATCAACAAGTCTATACCTGATGATCCAGATAATGTAGAGGTGCTGGACTCACTCTATACCGAGCTTGCTGATGCTGGTGTGGAAGTGTTGACCACGGAGCCGGATGCGGCGCATTTTTCTGATGAGTGGGTAGGTGAAGATGGTGAAGAGATATTTATCGAGGATCAGAAGTATCTCGATGATATTGCCGATGACTCAGTGCGGCTGTACTTGCGTGAAATCGGTAAAGTACCGCTGCTTTCGAGTGAGGAAGAGTTGGAGCTGGCACGTCGAGTGGTGGCTGGTGATAAGGAAGCAAAAGATAAAATGGCTGAAGCCAATATGCGTTTGGTAGTTTCTATTGCCAAACGCTATGTTGGTCGCGGGCTTGATCTGCTTGATCTGATTCAGGAAGGTAATACTGGCCTGCTGCGCGCGGTTGAAAAGTTTGACCCGGATAAAGGCTTTAAGTTCTCGACGTATGCAACCTGGTGGATCCGTCAGGCTATTACCCGGGCAATTGCTGACCAGGCGCGTACTATTCGTATTCCGGTACACATGGTGGAAACTATCAATAAACTGCTTCGCACACAGCGCCGTTTGACTCAGGAATTAAACCGTGAGCCGACAAATGAAGAAATTGCCGAAGCAATGGATATTGATGTTGAAAAGGTAGAGCATATTATGAAGATCAAGCAGGATATTTCATCGCTTGATGCTTCGATTCGTGACGATGAAGAAGAGTCAGTGCTCGCTGACTTTATTGAAGACGAAGATACGATCTCGCCTGAAGAATCGGCAACCAATCAGCTTTTGAAAGAGCAGGTGAAGGAGATGCTTGGCGCGCTGACCGAGCGTGAACAAAAAATCCTGCGGCTTCGTTTTGGTTTAGAGGATGGCCGCAACCATACACTTGAGGAAGTGGGTCAGGAATTTGCGGTGACTCGTGAGCGAATTCGTCAAATCGAAGCCAAGGCGCTTGCGAAACTTCGCCGCCATAAGGATGCGAAAAAGCTGCTTGATTACATCAAGTAATATCTACTGATGGCTTAGTGGTGAAAAGGGTCACTGCTCAGAGTGTGTGTAATAGCATCGCAGAATACTGGTAGGTCGTCGGGTTTTCGGCTGGTAATGACATTGCCGTCTACGACGAGTTCTCTGTCTATCCAGTCGCCGCCTGCGTTTCTGATATCGTCTTGCAGTGTGTAGTAGCTGGTAAGGCGTAGGCCGTCGACAAGGTCTGCTGATACTAAGAGCCATGGTGCATGACAGATTGCAGCTAACGGAATGTTATTCTCTACGCAGTATCGTGTCCATTCACGGGCAGTTTCGTTCATGCGCAACTGATCAGCGTTGAATACGCCTCCAGGCAACACTAACATGTCATAATCTTCAAAATCTGTATCTTCAATGTGCAGATCAGGCATAAAACTATCGCCGATTTCTGCGTGGTTCATACCATGGAGTGTGTCAGAATCTTTGGTAGTAATAATGGTGGTGAGCGCCCCCGCCTGCTCAATTGCCTCCTTTGGTTTTGTAAACTCCACTTGCTCAAAATAATCATCGACGAGTATTGCGACGTGTTTTGATGCGATATCGGCCATGATAACTCCTTTCTGGTGTGTTTCTATGTAAACACGTGCTCGGGCCAAGGTGCTGTAAAATATTACACGCAGTATTTCGGAAAGAAGCGCTGATTGGTACAATACGCCTATGATAGTTTTGGGTATTGCAGGTACAAACGGCTCAGGTAAGGATACAGTGAGCCACATGCTTGCTGAGCGGCATGGATTTTTTGTTGGTTCAGCAAGTGAGATGATTGAAGCAGAACTAAAAAAACGAGGTCTACCAACTGAACGGGCATATAAGCGGGAATTGAGTGCGGAGTGGCGCAGGCAGTATGGCATGGCGGCAATTGTTGATCGGGCAATTGAAGAAGCGGAGGCGGCTGGTTATGGCAAGTTGATTGTGGGTAGTTTGCGTCATCCTGGTGAAGCCGATCGTATACATGAGTTAGGCGGTAAAGTTATCTGGGTTGACGCTGATCCGAAGGTGCGTTACCAGAGAATTACTCAAAATGATCGTGGTCGTGTTGAAGATAAAAAGACATTTGAGGAGTTTTTGGCTGAGGAAGAGGCTGAAAAGTATCAATCTGGAGACGCAGCCAGCTTAAGCACTGAAGCTGTCAAAGAGCGGTCAGATATTTTCATAGAAAATACCCAGCCAACTGTTGAAGCATTTAAAGACGCTGCTGAAGATGTGCTTAAGCGTGCGCAAGTAATTTAACTACTTCATAGCGCGGACTTTTTTGTGCAGCGTGTGGATGTGTTTGCGGCGGTTTTTGCGGTCATAAAATTGGAATTCTCGAAAGCCGATATACAAAATGGCTGCCAGCAGCGCGAAACTCATGTCAGGACTATATGGTGTGAATACAAGCACCAGATAAATACCGGCAAAGGTGTAGAGAAACGCTAGCACATAGGACTTGATAGTGCGTGCGTGATGTATGCCGGAAAGGTCGAGGTTCTTTGAAAAATGATAGCTATGATGTAGTGCATGAGCGAGCAAGCATGCCACAATAGTGAGAAACATCAGTGCGATTGCATCTTTATAAAACGGTGCAGTAGGAGGAATATAGCTTACGGTAACGCCATGGCGGGCAAAATGCAGAAAAAAGTTGCCGATTGCCAGCCCTGTAATAATAATACCCCAGAGGAGTAAATTTGCGCGTGATTCTTCCATCGCTGGGTTGTGGTCTGGTTTGATGCGTTTAGCTTTGACAAGTTTGTACTCGAGTTTGTGTTCCACTATGAAATAAAGAGCGATGCTGAGCAAGGAAAGTGCGCAGAGTGTCAAGCTGAGCACAAAGCTATGTGTAAACAGTGCAAGCAGTAAGCAAACAACAGCCAAGACTACTGCTGCATCGAGCGTTCGCCAAAATATTTCAATACGTTGCACGCGTTTTGGTAGCTGCGGAATATCCATTATATACGTAGTATAACACCGCTTATGGTTCTTATTTCATGCGAATCGGTAACGATCTGAATTAGTTTGGCGTATACTTTAGGTATGGCAGAGGCGGCGCAAACCCAGACTGATCGCAAGAAGTTGGTAGTGATTGACGGCAAGTCGGTGTTTTATCGTGGATATTATGCGATGCCGAATTTGGCGACTAAAGATGGCACGCCAACTGGCGGTGTGTTTGGATTTGCAACTATGGCCTTGGAAGTGCTGCGCAAGCTCAAGCCAGATTATGTTGCGGTAGCATGGGATAAGCCTAAAACAAATATTAGAAAGCGTCTCGAACTCTATCCAGCGTATAAGGCAGGGCGGAAGCCGGCTCCGCCGGATTTTTATGAGCAAGTGCCAATACTGCATGAGCTGCTGGATGCGTTTGGGTGGCCTTTGTATGAGCTGGACGATTATGAAGCTGACGATATTATGGGTACGCTTGCGGTTGAGGCAAACAAACAAGGTGTTGATACGCTACTGGTAACGTCTGATCTCGATTTACTGCAAGTAGTAAACGGACATACGAAAGTGTATGCGCTGAAAAAGGGCTTGAGTAATATCGAGCTGTATTCGCCAGATAGTTTCAAGGTAAAGTACGGTATAGACGTGCACCAGTTTTTAGATCTTAAAGCGCTAAAAGGCGACTCATCGGATAATATCCCAGGTGTGCCGGGTATTGGCGAAAAAACAGCGATTCAGCTTTTGCAGCAGTATAAAACACTCGACGGTATATATGACAATTTGGTGCTAATAAAAGACAGTGTGCGCAAAAAACTCGAGGCGGGCAAAGAGTCGGCATATTTGAGTAAAAAATTGGCAGCAATCTGGACTGACGCGCCGCTTAAGCTTGATTTGAAAGAGGTTGACGGCAGCAAGGTAAATCCGGAAAAAATTCGCGAAATTTTGCAACGATTGGAATTTAAGAGTTTGGTGCGCCAACTGCCTGAAGTTATGAAAATTACTGATGAACACGATGTGTTTGAGCAGGGGGCCGGCAATTTACGAGTAGGTAAAAACACCATTATTGATAATGATGCGGCACTCCAAAAGTTGAAACTGCCAAGTAAAAAAGTAATTATCCATTCGCGCTGCGCAGGTAAGCATGGTCGACGGCCGTTATATTTTGTGCTCAGTAGTGAGCCAAAACAACTCTATACGCTAACGGTGCAGAAATTGAATAAAAAATTAATCATTGAGCTTTTGAAAGACAAGCAATTGATTGGTTATGACGTTAAGGCAACACACCAGGCATTGTTGGATTTGGGTATGGATGAGCTGCCGCCGGTGGCTTTTGATGTGCTGGTGGGATCGTTTGTTATCAATCCGCTCAAGCGAGAGCAAACACTTACAGAGCTGGCGCAAGCTGATTTGAACTATGATGGTTCACCGTTTGAGGATATTAGCAACGATGAATATGTGCAGCGAGCTCCGGAGACCGTGGCGGTACTGCATGGATTGTATACAAAGCAAGTCAAAGCCATAAAGGCGATACCAAAACTGCCTGATTTGGTAAAAAATATCGAATGGCCGGTGATTCCAGTGTTGGCTCGTATGGAATATGAGGGTATCCAGTTGGATACCGCATATTTGAAAAAGTTTTCGGTTGAAATTGAGGATGTGATTTCTGATCTGGAGCAGCAGATTTATGGGTATGCGGATCAGGAGTTTAATATCGGCAGTCCAAGTCAGCTCGCAGACATTTTATTTAATAAACTGAATTTACCAAAACAGGGTATAAAAAAAGGTAAAACTGGCTATTCTACAGCAGCAAGCGAGCTGGATAAACTACGTGGTTTGCACCCAATCATTGATTTGATTAGTCAGTATCGTGAAGTCGCAAAGTTGAAAAACACATATATTGATACGTTGCCTGAACAAGTTGATGAGAATTCACGGCTGCATACGACATTTCGGCTTACAATTGCGCAAACAGGACGTCTTAGCTCAAATGATCCAAATTTGCAGAATATTCCTACGCGTACTGAGCTGGGTCGGCGAATTCGCACGGCATTCGTAGCAGGTAAAAATAAAGCATTTGTGAGCGCGGATTACAGTCAGTTTGAGCTACGTTTGGCTGCGGTAATGGCTGAGGATAAAGAGCTGGTAAAGATGTTTAATGACGGAGTAGATATTCACACACTAACTGCAGCACAAGTATATGGTCGCAACATAGAGGATGTTACGAAAAATATGCGTCGGGCTGCAAAGGTGATTAACTTCGGTATTTTGTACGGCATGAGTCCGCATGGTCTCGCAGTGGCTGCTGGTATGACATATGAACAGGCTATAAACTTCATCGAAAAATATAAGGAGCTACGCAAACCACTGTTTGCATACATGGACCATATAAAAGCCTTTGCCCGCAAGGAAGGCTATGTGGAAACGATTTTTGGGCGCCGCCGGCCGATGCCGGATATTCATTCCAGTAATTTTGTAGTGCGCTCTGCGGCTGAGCGTGCAGCGATTAATATGCCGATTCAGGGTACTGAAGCAGACCTGATGAAACTAGCAATGATACAAATTGATAGAAAACTGCGTGAGGCGTATCCTAGCGCTAAGATGCTGCTGCAAATTCATGACTCAATTTTGGTAGAGTGTGATGAAGCGGACGCTCAAGGAGTAGCAAAATTGCTCAAAGAAACTATGGAGTCGATTTATCCGGACTTGCCGGTGAAACTTGCTGTAGAAACTTCTATTGGCAAGAATTGGGGCGAGTTATAAATGGAGAAGCGTTGGAGAATTGCGGATTGGGAGGTTCGTTTGAAGAAATTAAGTATTATGCTTCAGATTCAAAGAAGTTTCCAGAAGTCACTACCGAACCAAATCAGCGATTAGCTATTGATTCAGTCGGCGGCGAGGGCGATAGTTGCCGCTTCGGGTGGTGGTAATGCGCCTACCGCGAGCTTTGTAGATGCGATACGCAAGGATAGTGACCCATGCAGCAAAAAACAGTGCGATTAATGAGCCAATGCGGCTGTATGTACTTGATGGATTGCGTGCGAGCATGAATGCGACAAAAGCGGTAAACAATTCACCGAGAATGAGTAAACGGGCGAGTTTGTAGCTGCGTTTTTCCTGGGTGAAATAGCCAATCGCAAACAGTGCGGAGTACCAGCCGGCCAACATGAATACAATAATAATCCAAAGGAACGAGTTGGTAACGCACTCGCTGCTGTTTTCGCAGTTTTTTGCTACGTCCAGCACGCCACCAATGGTAGTAATTAGTGTCATTACAGCGAGTTGTATAAAGGTCGCGGTGGCGGTATGATAGCGCATCATGATACTTGTATTATACCGATTCTCGGGCAAAAATAAGCAGTTTTATATGTGCGGGAAGTTGTTACAATGAAGTCGATGATCAAGGCGATAATTTTTGACTGTTTTGGAGTGCTTGCAGAAGACGGCTGGACACCGTTTAAGCGCAAATATATTGAAGGAAATGCTGAGATAGCTATGGCAGTACAGCTGCTTGGCAGAGAAGTGGATAGTGGCCGGCGCAGTGTTGAGGATATGATTCGAGAGACTGCAAAACTTGTAGGTGTTGATGAGTCGAAAGTACGCGCTGCAGTCGGGCGACAGGTGCCCAATGAGCAATTATTTGCTTATATAGCCAACGAACTAAAACCTAAGTACAAGATTGGTATGCTTAGTAATGCGGGCTACGATGTAGTAACGTCATTATTTCATAAATCACAGATGCAATTGTTTGACGTTTGTATATTGTCGTATGAGGTCGGGCTCGTGAAACCCGATCCGCGCATGTATAAGTTGGTTGCAGAGCGACTGGGTGTAATAGTGAACGAGTGTGTGATGATTGATGATCAACAGCGCCACTGTGCGGGAGCAGTCAGTGTTGGTATGCAGGCGGTGTATTACCAAGATTTTGAGCAGATGAAGCGCGATCTCTCAAAGCTTTTAGAAGCGTAAAGCCGTGCAATAATATTGGCCATGCGTAAACTTTGCAATTTTTTGTAACATATGGTATTCTATGGTTGTAAATTGAGAACTTATGCGATACGTTGTAGCCTTTTTAATTGCTATCGGTCTGATCGTGCTGTTTGTTATCCTGCTTCTTCGGGCTATTTTTAGCGGTGGAGGCGGTGATGAAACTCCTAGACAGCGCATTAATCTTACTGATTACGAAAATACAGGTGTAGTCATGCGCATGATTACTGATGGGCCGGTGAATGCGAATGAGCTGCATCGTCAGATCCGTATTGAAGTAGGGCGTGATGCCAATGTAGTGCAGATTATTCATGGGTATCAGGGCGAGATAGTGCGTCAGGAGCGTGTTGCGAATAATGTGCAGGCTTATGGTAATTTTTTGCGCGCAATTGATCTGTTGGGCTACACAAATGGTAATGAAAGCAAGCAACTTGAGGATTATCGCGGGTACTGTCCTACCGGCAACCGCTATATTTTTCAAATAGTTGAAGGTAGTACTATACGTCAACAATTTTGGTCTACGTCTTGCGGTGACAGCGGTAGTTTTCACGGCCAGACTGATCGGATTTTAGAACTGTTTCGGGCGCAAATTCCTGGTTATCAGAATATTGTGCAGGGCGTTGGTTTAAATTAAGAGGTGTTTCCGATACGGAACACAAGGCGCTTGTTGGTTTGGCACGCGCGTTGTATAGCGGCAGTATGCATGCGTAGCCGACTTACAAGCGGTGCGCTGCGGGCAGTAATGACGATTACTTTTTCTTGGACTTTTACACCTACGGTGACGTCAAAATGTTCTTTTACGTAGCGCTTAATAATCCCGATTTCTCCGGGCTCATCAAAATCTTTGCGCGCCAAAATATCTGCTAGCTTATCCATTGGTTTCATTATAGCTTACAATAAGGTGTATGCCGGAGTTGCCAGAAGTAGAAACGGTACGTATTGGGCTTGCGAAGTTGTTGCCTGGGCGGGTGATCCAGGAAGTGGTGTTTGATACGCCAAAAAGCTTTCCAAATGCACCTAATGATGTGGCGAACTTTGTAGTGGGAGCGAAAGTGGTGCTGGTAGCGCGCCGAGCCAAGGTACTATTGATTGAACTTTCAAGTAAATATTCATTAGTTATTCATTTGAAAATGACCGGCCAGTTGGTGTTTCGCGGTGAACAAACTTTTGGGGCGGGACATCCAAATGATTCGCTCGTAGGCAAGTTGCCGGACAGAACAACGCGGGTAACGATTACCTTTAAGGACGGCTCAAAATTATTTTTTAATGATCAGCGAAAGTTCGGTTGGATACGCCTGTTTCCAACCGCTGAAGTACCGAACATTGATTTTTTCAAAAAAGTGGGGCCAGAGCCGCTTGAAGCGTCGTTTACGCCGGAAGTTTTTTATGAGCGTCTGCAGCGGCGTAAAAACAGCAATATAAAGGCGGTGTTATTGGATCAGACAGTGCTTGCAGGTATCGGCAATATTTATGCTGATGAAGGTTTGTGGGGTGCGAAAATACACCCCAAAACACTGGTAAAAAATATTTCTCAAACGCAGTCAGACGCTTTATATAAAGCGCTTATTGACGTGTTAAAACTTTCAATTAAAACGGGTGGTGCAACTGATCGAAATTACGTTAATGCGGAGGGTAAAAAGGGTAGCTACATCAGTTTTGCAAAAGTATTTCGGCGTGAAGGCAAGCCGTGTCCGCGCTGTGGCACAATCATTGAAAAGATTCGTGTTGCTGGCCGCGGTACGCATATTTGTCCGCAGTGCCAACAGATTACATAATGCTTTATGGAAAGTGTTATAATTCTTCGCAGAACCGTAAGCGGGACAGTATGAATAAAATAAAGAGAGTTTTACGCAGAGGGTTGCGGTTACCGGTGAAGCTTTTTCGGGGGCTTGACCGCAGTATTCAGCGTGGTTTTACAAAATTTTTCCGCAGACTATACAAAATAAAGGCGCTGCGGCCGCTTACGAAAAAGATCTACCCGTTTTTCTATTACCACCATCGTATTGCTGCGGCTGGTCTCTGTGCATTGTTCGTGCTGGGTATAGTAACTCCAGCGTTGCAGCCGTATTTGCGTAGTCATCGCTATCGATTGAATGATGAGACGAAGACGCTGCTTGGGGAAGCGGATGAAGATCTTACGAAAAAATTAACATTTGATAGTCAGGCGCAACTGTTCCAATTTAATAAAGATGCTAAAAAAGAACCGGTAACTGACAGTAATCCAGTTGAAAGTCTGAAGTCTCAAGTAGGTGGAGCGAGTGAAGAGGATGAGCAGCTGTACAGCGTGGATGTGCCAAAAGATTTGTCGCGTGGGGTTACTTACTACGACAATCAGATGCAGTTGAGTTTTAAAATCGTACCACAATTTAGCACTATGCCAGGCGAGCAGCAGGAAGGACATTTAATTTATCCGCTGCGTGGTATTAATGGAAAACTGGCGTACACCGTAGGTGCAGGTGGTATGAAAGAGAACGTGGTGTTGTATGAAAGCCCGGGTAACGAATTTCATATGGAATATAAGCTTGAGCTGCCAAAGAGTCTCGAAGCTCGGCTGATTCCTGAAACTGGTGAGGTGGGTATATATGCCGCTGATCCAGTATTTTTTGGCAATATTAGCTATGGCAGTAGCGACGACGTGCAGAAAATACAGCTAGTACGTGAGAAATCTGAAAAAACGTATCTGACATTTAAAATACCGGCTCCGGTAGTGTTAGGGCTTGGTAAAATTGACCAGCGTTCAGTCGCTTCGGTAGAAAGTTACTTCGAGTTAAGCGGTGATACGCTTCGAGTAGTTGCCAAAGGGCTCGATAAAGCTGAATATCCGCTTAGTATAGACCCAAGTGTAACGGTTGATAGTAATAGTGATTTCCAAACCGGAAACATCGAAGATAATAACTTGTCAATAAGCAGCGGAGAACTTCATAGAGGACAACTGACTGGTGGAAGTCTTGGCGCATTCAACAGCGGCACAAACCTTCCGGCAACAGTCGGATATCATGATGCGATAGCGTATAACGGATATTTATATGTGCTCGGCGGGTGGGATAATGAGTGGCCTACTGATTTTATGGATACCGTAAGGTATGCGGCCATTAATAGCAATGGCAGTATTGGTGCTTGGAACACGACAACCCCTCTACCGTACCCAAACGCAGACCTAAAGGCTCTTGTGTACAACGGATATATGTATATAACTGGCGGCGGAAATAATGATGCCATGGCAGTGGATGATGTTTTCTATGCGCCGATAAACACTGACGGCACACTCGGTGCCTGGAAAGAAACTACTAGTTTTACGACCGCACGATACGATCACGCTGCAGCGGTCTATAACGGATATATGTATATAGCTGGCGGTGATGCGGGTAATGGGTTTCTGGATGACGTCCAATATGCTCCCATAAACGCTGACGGCAGTTTAGGTACGTGGCAATATACTACAGCGCTTGAGGGAGAGCTTGCTGGTCATAGCTTTAATGCATACAACGGGTATATGTACAGAGTCGGTGGGGACTGGACAAGTACCACCAGCTATGCCCCCATAAACGCTGACGGTACATTAGGTGTCTGGGTTTATACTTCTAGTCTGCCAAGCGTTCGGTATAGTCATGCTGCAGCGGTTTACAATGGCTACATATACATAACTGGGGGTAGTAGTGCAGGGTATTTCAATACCACATTTTATGCCCAAATTAACGCCAATGGCACTCTCGGCGCGTGGGAGTCTACTACCAACTTGTCGACCAATCGTAGTCACTTATCAGCGGTTGCCTACAATGGGTATTTTTATGTTATTGGCGGTGAATCTGGTAGCGGTGGACTTAATCAAGTAGTGTATGCAGCAATGAATCCACCAGGAGTGGTTGGAAACTTTAATACAACGAGTTCTTTTTCTACCGGAAGACGGGATTTTGCATTGGTTGCTTACAACGGGTACTTATACATATTAGGAGGAGCCAAGGCAACAACAAGTACTGCTTGTAGCGGCTCTTCAAGTTCATATTGTAACGACGTCCAATATGCCCCGATCAACGCCAATGGCACTCTCGGCGCGTGGAGTACTACAAGTAGCTTTTTTATGCCCCGCGCTTGGTTGGCGGCAGTTGCCTACAATGGGTATATGTACATAAGCGGTGGCGAAAGACCATATGTGAATGACGTCCAATATGCCCCCATCAACGCCAATGGTACCTTAGGCAGCTGGAGCTATACCACGTCGTTGCCAGCTAATAATTCAGGTCATGCTATGGTTGCTTACAATGGCTATATGTATACAACAGGTGGTTATACTAACGGTAGTATTAATACCGTAGCTTACGCCCCCATCAACGCCAATGGTACCTTAGGCAGCTGGAATTATACAACGAGTTTTACAACTGCGCGATATGATCATACTTCTGTTGCTTACAACGGATACATGTATGTAATTGGTGGTACGAGCGATAGTGCGGGTGTCCAATATGCCCCCATCAACGCCAATGGTACCTTAGGCAGCTGGAGCTATACCACGTCGTTGCCAGCGGGACGCAGTAATCATTCGACAGTTGTTTACAACGGTTATATATATGTTTTAGGTGGTAGCTCGTCAAATACTGTTTACTACGCCCCCATCAACGCCAACGGTACAATTGGTACGTGGCAAACTACTACCACTTTTACAACTGCGCGGTATGGTCACGCCTCGGTAGTGTATAACGGCTATGTGTATGTTGTTGGTGGCCAGAGCGTCTCTTCGTACCTTAATGATGTACAGTATGCTCGAATAAACAATGGTGGGTCAGGGGTTGTTGGAGCTTGGAGTACGACGAGCAATTTTACGACCGCTAGATTAGGTCACGCCTCGGTAGTGTATAACGGCTATATTTACATTTTAGGAGGAGAAAAATCTTCTGTAAGTACTGCGTGTCGTAATAGTGGCTCTGACTATTTATGTAACGATGTGCAATACGCTCCCATCAACGCCAACGGTACAATTGGTACGTGGCAAACTACTTCGTATTTCTCAATACCGCGGACTGGATCTACAGCAGTTGCCTATAACGGGTATATGTATATAATTGGTGGGTTTATTAATTACGATACATATGCTCGAACCAACAATGTCCAATATGCGCCTATCAATGCTGACGGCAGTTTAGGTGCATGGCAAAACACTTCTTTGCTGCCTGATACAATCTTTGCGCATGCTTCGGCAATCTATAATGGCTATGTTTATGTGATGGGAGGAAATTGGCAGCTTAATACTGTGTATTACGCTCAGTTCAACTCGAACGGTACACTTGGTACGTGGCAATCTACTACATCCTTCAATATTGCAAGGAATGGATTGAAAGCAGTCGCTTACAATGGCTATATGTATCTCGCCGGTGGCTATAGTCAGTCGCCAGGCGATACCTATCATGCTCAAGTTGAATACGCGCCAATAAATTCCAATGGCACACTTGGTACATGGAAATATACAACTAATTTGCCAGTAACACTTACTGACGCTGCATTAGTTGCGCATAATGGCTATCTATACATTTCGGGGGGGTATATGGGGTTAGGAAATCCTTCCACCCGAGTATATTTTGCTCATATTAATGCGAGTGGTGCTATTGGTGATTGGCAACTATCTACAAATTTGACTGTAGGTCGTCAGGGTCATACAGCAATTGCGCATAATGGTTATATGTATGTTCTGGGTGGCTATGGAAATAGTGGTGATTTGAATACGGTTCATTATGCACCGTTGCAGGCTATACCGAGGAAGGCGCTGTATTCAAAGGTTATAGATTTAGGTGTAAATAGCAGGGTAACGAATATTAGTTATACTGGTACATTACCTGGCGGAGCACGTAATATACGCTACCGTATGGCTGGTATTGATAAAACTTTTGGGGCTACACATAGTGCTGCAGGGCCGTTGGCATGCGAGGATTCTATAGGGCAATATATTCAGCTGTTTGTCACTCTCGATGACTCAGGAATGGGTGTATTTCCAGATAATGCAAGCAGTAACAATGCAAAAGTCGGCAGTATCACAGTTGATAGCTCGCCTGTAAGTGTACCGCCGGAAAAACGCTTGCGACATGGTGCATGGTTTAACAATGGGCAATTGCAACCGTTTGATACAGGTGGTGGCGCGTTGTGTAGTTAGTTTATCAGGTATACTTACTTACATATGGTAACGGTGTTAGCTGGTGCGAATAATTTTATGCTGCGCATGGAACTTGCAAAAATAATTCAGGCGTTTGTGGCGCAGTATGGTGACATGGCGTTTGAACAATTAGACGGTGAAGAGGTTTCATATGAGCGCATGGCTGAGGCGGTACAGAGTCTGCCGTTTTTGGTTGCGAAAAAGCTAGTTGTTTTACGTACTCCAAGTGTAAACAAACAATTTATGGAGCAGGCTGAAACGCTACTGTCTGACGTGCCGGAAACTACCGATGTTGTGTTGGTGGAGCCAAAACTGGACAAGCGTACCGCGTACCATAAATGGCTCAAGCAGCATACTGCATATAAAGAATATGACGAACTTGATGCGCGTAGGTTGGCGTCGTGGGTGGTGCAATTTGCTAAAGAACAAGGTAGTAGTATAAGTTTGTCTGATGCTGCGTATTTGATTGATACGGTTGGTACAGATCAGCAGCTGCTCAGTAATGAAATCTGTAAACTAGTGCTTGCTGGTACAAAAATTACTCGGGATACTATACATCAACTGACTGAACCAATGCCGCAGAGTAAAATTTTTGATCTTTTGGATGCGGCATTTTCCGGTCAGACAAAAAAGGCGCTCGAGTTATATGCCGAGCAGCGACGTCTGAAGGTTGAGCCGCAGGAGATTTTAGCAATGCTTGGATGGCAGCTTCGTCAGGTTGCATTGGCCAAAACCGCCGGTACCAAGCATGATCTTATAAAAGAAGGTAAGGTAAGCTCTTATAGTGCGCGCAAAGCTCAAGTGATTGCTCGGCGTCTGACGTTAGAAAGATTAAAAAATCTTGTATACGATCTAGTACTTTTAGACGCTCGCAGCAAACGTCAGTCGATTGATCTTGATGAAGCACTGCAAGCCTACATTATGCAAATTACAGTGTAGACAAAATAAAAACGACCCCTGACTGGCAGGGGTCGTGAAACCACTTATGCAATTATTTCTTGGTTGTTTTAGTGGTTTTTTTCGCTGCTGTTTTCTTGGTAGTTGTTTTCTTTGTCGCAGTTTTCTTAGTAGTTGCCTTTTTGGCGACAGCTGGCTTTATGCCAGCAGCTTTCGCAGCTTTCGCAAGCTGGCGCTTTTTACGTGCTGCTTTATTCTTGTGAATCACATTCTTTTTAGCAGCTTTATCTATTTCACTTTGCGCTTTGCTGAGGTTTTCGCTTGCCTTGGTCTTATTGCTGGTAAGACTGGCGCGAAATGCCTTAATCGCACTTTTTAGTGAACGTTTGGTTTTACTGTTGCGTATAGCAGCTTTTCGAGCTACACGAACACGTTTTTTTGCTGATTTAATAATTGGCATGAATATTCCCTGTTTAGATTTATTACATTTTACTCAAATGAAAACTATACAAGACGGAAGACAGTTTGTAAAGTGTTATGGTAAAAATAACTTGTCAATGCTTATGTTTTATGGTAATCTGCCAAGAAAGGTATAAAATAAAAATATGGATGCACAAAAACAAGTTGTAGACCGATTGAAGCAAGCCAATAACGTGCTTGTAACGGTGAGTAGCAATCCTTCGGTTGATCAACTTGCGGCGTGTATTGGTCTTAGTTTAGCGTTGAACAAGCTCGACAAACATGCCACAGCGGTGTTCAGCGGCGCTATACCTTCGACTATTGAATTCTTGCAGCCTGAAGATACACTGGAGAAAAACACCGATAGTTTGCGTGATTTTATTATTAGCCTTGATAGGTCAAAGGCGGATAAGCTGCGCTACAAGGTAGAAGATCAGGTAGTGCGTATATTTATCACCCCGTATCGCACCAGTATTTCTGAAGCTGATCTGGAGTTTAGTCAAGGCGACTTTAATGTAGATGTAGTAGTGGCGCTTGGTGTTCATGAGCAAAAAGAGCTTGATCGGGCAGTAACTGCTCATGGTCGTATATTGCATGACGCAACGGTTATTACAGTTAATAATCAAGATGCTGGCGGGGAATTAGGCAGTATCAACTGGCTCAATACAAACGCGAGTAGCTTGTCTGAGATGGCTGCGGCATTAGCGCTCAAGCTTTCAGACAAAAATATACTTGATGAGCAAATTGCGACAGCATTTCTGACTGGTATTGTGGCTGAGACAGAGCGCTTTAGCAATGATAAAACCAAAGCTGAAACTATGAATATTAGTGCAAGTCTTATGGCGGCCGGTGCAAATCAGCAGCTTGTGGCTACGAAATTAGAAGAGCCAGCAACTGAATCTACGCAAGAAACAGCAGACAGCAGCGCTCCTGAAGAACCTGAAGCGTCGTCAGGAATACGAATCCGTGAGGATGGAACTTTGGAGATTGATCATTCGCAGGATGAAAAGCTGCCACCTAAGAAGGAAAAGAAAGACTCTGAGCCTGAAAGCGGGGCACAACCACCTGAGACATCTAAGTCTCCTGAAGAACCTAAAGTGCCAAAAGATACTCAGTCGGAAAAATCAGGAGATGATGCTGGTCCACATGAAACTATTACCAAGGATCGGCGTGAGATGCTTCGGCCGACCGAAGGTTATCAAAATTCACGGCACATTGTAAGTCCACCACCGTTTAGTAGTGACACGGACCCTGATCGAAAGAACAAAGAGGAAACATATGTAGATCCACTCACGTTGCCGCCGGTTGACGCTGCAGCTTCATCAAATACGGAGGCGCCGTCACTATCAACGGCTATTGATCAGTCGCATGCGACACTCGAAGATTTAGAAAGGCGAGTTAACAGTCCACATCTGCAAGCAGCTAAGCAAGAGGAAGAAGAGACCAAGCCTCAGGACAAACCGGAAGCATCAGATGGTCCAGAAGAGTTGAATCTTGCTGATTTGCAACGTCCATCAGGATTGGATGATGAACCAGACGAAAAACAGAAAACTCCATCAGTAGAGGATGCTCGTGATGCGGTAGCTGCCGCTATGTCTGAAAACGTCTCATCGCAGCCACTGAGTCCGATAGCGGCATTGAATGCACAGCCACTTGGGGGACCACTTCATGGTGCTGAATCTACATCATCTGCACCAGAACAGCCTGGTGGTTCAGCTGAGCCTCTACAGCCGGCTGTAGCTTCCCAGGGGCCAGCACCTGAGCAAACCATAACTATGCCATTGCCAGGCACACTGCCAGCTACTCCAACAGCAACACCAGATCAAACACCTCCACAGAATCAAAATCAGCCAAATACAGCTCCGCCAGTACCCCCACCTATTATTCCGCCATTCTCCAATAAGTAATACGTTATATGCAGGGAATATTACTCGTTGATAAACCAAAGGGGTGGACCAGTTTTGATGTGGTGAATTACGTGCGGCGGCAGGTTGCTGGTAAGGTGGGTAAAAAACCAAAAAACGTCAAAGTTGGCCATACCGGTACACTTGATCCGTTTGCAACGGGACTGCTTGTGCTGCTTATCGGTAAAGAGTATACAAAACAGGCACAAGTGCTTTCTAAGGCAGATAAAACATACGAAGTTACGATACGTTTTGGGGCAAAAAGCACGACTGGCGATCCTGAAGGTGAGATTACTGCTGTGGAGAGCAAGCCTCCAACTGAAACAGCCCTGCGAGAAGCGCTACAGCGTTTTACCGGTGAAATTGCACAAATACCGCCGGCCTATTCGGCAATTAAAGTTGATGGCAAGCGGGCATATGAGTTGGCTCGTGCAGGCAAGGCCGTGCAGCTTGAGCCACGCAAAGTCATAATTTATTCATTGAAGCTTGTTTCATATGACTATCCTGAAGCGAAGCTGCTAGCGCATGTGTCTTCTGGTACATATATTCGGACGCTTGTAGAGGATATTGCTGGTTATCTGGGCACAGCTGCATACACGACAGCACTGCGGCGCACACAGGTTGGAAAGTTTTCAATTGATGATGTGCAGATTGATATTACGGCCGCTAAAACAGCCCAAGAGTTTAATATAGAAGAAGCTTTGCGCTCATAGTGTGGTACATCAAATAAAAGGCACGTACGAGAACGGGGTTGCGTAACAGATACGAGTGTGTTAGAATAATGTCTAACGCCATCATAAATCTCTAAGTAAATAAGTTTAAAAGAAAAGGAATTGAATGATCTCGAGCGAAAAGAAGCAAACTGCTATTAAAAACACGCAGTTACATAAGACAGATACTGGTTCAGCAGCGGTACAGGTTGCAGTTGCGACTGAGCGCATTAAAGAGCTTACTGAACATCTCAAGGCAAATAAAAAGGATTTTGCTGCACGCCGTGGTCTTTTGCAGCAAGTAGGTAAGCGCAAGCGTCTTCTTAAATATATCGCGAAAAAAGATGGCCAGGCGTATATTGAGTTAAAGAAAAAGCTTGGCATACGTTAAGGTGCATAGACTCAGGTGTCTCGAATCTCGAGACACCTAGCTTGTGCACATTAATTTACGAGAACACATTTACGCGCTGAGATCAGATATATGGCGTTCTAAAAAGCACAAGGAACTGCTTTATATTTGGACTCTGCGCATAAATGGGTTTCTCGAGAAAGGACCATGAATGGGAACAATCAACCCTTTTGGCAAAGACATTATTAAAGTAGAGACAGAGCTTTGTGGCAGAACATTGAGTCTCGAGTACGGTCGAGTCGGTTTTCGTACGAGCGCCAGTGTGATTGCACGATACGGTGAGACAGTGGTGCTTGGGACTGCCATAGTGAAGCAGCAAAGTGTTCAGGGCATGGATTATTTTCCCCTGAGCATTGACTATGAAGAAAAGTTTTATGCATCGGGTAAAATCAGCGGCAGCCGCTTTATAAAGCGTGAAGGCCGCCCATCTGATGAAGCAGTTCTGATTGGTCGCTTAATCGACCGTCCAATCCGTCCGTTGTTTCCAAAGGGTTATCGTCATGAAGTGCAGGGTGTGGCTACAGTGCTTAGTATGGACCCGACTTTCCGTCCAGATATGGTGGCATTGATTGCAACCAGCGCTGTGCTCAGTTTGACTGGTGCACCGTTTGCGGGACCGGTAGCCGGACTTCGTATTGGTATTGAGGGTGGTAAATTTGTTGCTTTCCCAAGTCACAAGACGCTTGAAGAGGGTGATTTGGATCTCGTTGTAGCGGGTACCAAGGATGCGATTATGATGGTGGAAGCTGGTGCGCGCGAGGTTTCAGAAGACCAAATTGCTGAAGCATTGCAATTTGCGCACGAAACCATGCAACCTGCAATTGCGCTGCAACAGGAATTGATAGAGAAAGTTGGGGTTGAGCCAATTGAGTACGAACTTGTAAAGCCAAGTGAGGAAATTCAGGCCAAAGTAAACGAATGGGTCGAAGGTAAAATGGGCGCATCGCTCCGTGCACCATATCCAGAACGTAACGAACTGGTTGCAGATCTGCGCAAAGCATTTCATGAAGCATTTGAGCTGGAACACGGTGATACATATGAGGACCTAAAGCCAGAATATGACGAAGCCTTTACAATGGCGCTACACAAAGACGTTCGAGATGGTATCGTCAATGAAGGTATCCGCCCGGATGGGCGAAAACTGACTGATATTCGTCCACTCTCAAGTGAGGTAGGTATTTTGCCGCGTGTGCATGGTTCAAGTCTCTTTACTCGTGGCATGACTCAGGCGCTTAACATTACTACGCTTGCGCCGCTGAGCTATGCGCAGCTTCTAGATACTATGGAGCGTAATGATGTCGAGAAGCGGTATATGCATCATTACAATGCGCCTGGCTATACGGTAGGCGAAGTTCGTCGATTGGGCAGTCCAGGTCGCCGTGAGATCGGACACAGTGCACTTGCAGAGCGGGCGCTTCTACCGGTTATTCCAAACGAAAATGAGTTTCCGTATACGATTCGTACTGTTACCGAGATCATGAGCCAAAATGGTTCAACTTCTATGGCGGCTACCTGTGCGAGCTGTTTGAGTCTGATGGATGCTGGTGTGCCGCTCAAGGAGCCGGTTAGCGGTATTGCTATGGGACTGATTCTCGATGGTGATGACGCATATATCTTAAGTGATATTGCAGATGCTGAAGATTTTGCCGGAGATATGGATTTTAAAGTAGCTGGTACCAAAAATGGTATAACTGCGCTTCAGATGGATATGAAAGTGCAGGGTCTGCCGGTAGAGATTCTGAAAAAGGCGCTTGAGCAAGGTCGAGAAGGTCGTATGCGTATCCTTGAGCATATGCTCAGCACGCTTGCGGAGCCAAGGAAAGAGCTGAGTCCGTACGCGCCACGTGTTGAAACTATTACGATTAATCCTGATAAGATCCGCGAAGTGATTGGTAAGGGCGGCGAGGTGATCCAAAAAATCGTAGCTGAAACCGGTGCGGAAATCGATATTAGGGATAATGGTGTGGTTATGATTGCAAGTCCGAATGCTGCAAGTATCAATGCCGCAAAACAATGGATCGCGACGATTGTCGAAGAGCCGGAAGTTGGCAAGATTTATCACGATGTGCCGGTAGTGAGCGTTATGGATTTTGGAGCATTTGTACAAATCTTGCCGGGTAAAGATGGTTTGGTGCATATCAGTGAAATGAGTGAAAAACGCGTAAACAAGCCGAGCGATATTGTAAAAGCAGGCGACAAGGTAACGGTAAAGTTAGTTGCAATTGATGATCGCGGTCGTCTTCAGCTTTCTATGAAAGCTGCCGCACGTGAACTGAATAAAGCATGACATGGCATGAGCACCGAAGACAAAGAGCAGCTTCTTGATCAAATTAAGGCAGATATCTTAGAAGAAAATATCTGCCCAAATTTGGCCAAGACGGCCACGAACCTTGTAATGGGTGATGGGAATGCTGATGCAGATATTGTGTTTATCGGCGAAGCGCCCGGCAAAAATGAGGACTTACAGGGACTGCCATTTGTAGGAGCGGCTGGTAAGTTCTTAAATGAGATGTTGGCTGGTATCGGGCTAAAACGGCAGGATATTTACATTACAAATATCGTAAAATACCGCCCGCCCAATAACCGTGATCCATTACCAGAAGAGAAGAAGGCATTTTGGCCGTATCTCGTGAGGCAACTGAAGGTTATCCAGCCAAAAATAGTCGTGACACTTGGTCGGCACAGTATGGAATATTTTTTACCGAATCAGAAAATTTCTGTGATCCATGGTCAGCCAAAACGGGTGACTTTTGGCGACGGCAAGCTTGTTATTTTGCCACTGTTTCATCCTGCAGCGGCGCTGTACAACGGAGGCATGCGCCAGACGCTTATTGATGATTTCAATACTATTCCTCTCATCATAAAGAAGATTGAACAAGAATCTATATCTAACTAATACTAAACCTGAGAAAGGGAACGTATGAGCAAGACTAACCAGAAAAGAAATGAAAAACCAAAACGAACGACTGCAAATAGACGTGCAAACAGTGTTCGTCAAAAAAAGAATAATGTCACCAACGGTAATACGACAACGACGATTACCAAGGTGTCGCGTGGTGCAGCAGTACGTGCACAAAAGCGCACTCAAATGGATGCGCAGCGTATTGCAAACCAGTATCAGGCGGCTAACCCTGAGTTGGTTGCCAAAGTGCAAAAGCGCGCTAATTTCATCGATGAAAGTCCGCGTCTGAAGATTATTGGTCTTGGCGGTATGGACGGAGGCGGTTCAAAAAACTGTATCCTTGTGGAGTATATGGATGATGCGGTGATTATCGATGCTGGTAATGATCTTGGAGTAGATTTACCAGGAATCAACTACGGTATTGCGGATATGTCATATGTGCGCACCATTAAACACAAACTGCGTGCGTACATTATTACGCATGGTCACCTTGATCATATCGGGGCATTGCCGCATATTGTGCCGGAATTTCCAGCGCCGATTTACGGGTCGAAATTCACCATCGGTCGTGTAGAGGAAATTTTTGAAAATTTCGGCCTGCCAATGCCTGAAGGATTTGAACTACGTACCGTTGTGATGAATGAAAACACGCATGAACGTCTGAAAATCGGGCCATTCTTTGTAGAGTTGGTACGTATTACACACTCAATTCCTGGTAGTACTATGGTGGTGCTTGATACACCGGTCGGTCGTATTATTAACACTGGTGATTTTCGTTTAGATCCGAATCCGCTTGATCATGAACGCAGCGATATCGAGCGCTTGAAAGAGCTAGGAAATGAAGGTGTGTTGGCACTCTTGTCAGAAAGTACCACTACCGAGCGTCCTGGTCGTACACCGAGCGAAAGTACTATTGAGCAGAGCTTCATCGATATCATGGATCGAGCGCCAGGCCGTATCTTTATTGGTCTATTCTCAACAAACATGAACCGTATACAGATGCTCATCAATGCCGCGGTACATCATAATCGAAAGGTGGCTATTGATGGACGCAGTATGATTAGTACGCTTGAAATGGCAATTCGTCATGGATTTATGCGAGTACCGAAGGGCACCTTTGTGCCGATTGCGAGCGTACCGAATATGAAAGACAATGAAATTGTTGTAGTGTGTACCGGTTCGCAAGGTGAGCCAAGTTCGGCGTTGCAGCGTATGGCCAGCGGTGAGCACAAACACATCAAGCTCAAAGAGCAGGATACGGTCGTACTCAGTAGTACACCGATTCCAGAAAGCGGCAATGATGCGCTCATTGGTGCGATGGTAGATAACTTGCTTCGCATGAACGTGCATGTGTATGAGCACCGCAATCATGAGATTGACGGCATTGGTCCGCTGCACGTGTCAGGTCATGCGAGTATGGATGAGTATGCTGAGATTATTGATATCCTAAAGCCAAAGTTCTTCATTCCGATTTACGGTTCATATCGTGCGAAAAAGCGTCATATTGACATAGCGATCAATCAAGGTATTCCGCGTGCGAATACCGTCAATGCTGAAAACGGTCAGGTAATTGCCTTAACACCGGATAAAATGGAGATTATCGGTGAAGTGCCGCACGGTACCATTTTGGTTGACCAAACTGGCATGGTAGTTAATAACATCGTGGTGAAAGATCGTGTGTTACTTGCTGAGGAAGGTCTGGTTGCAGTTGTGCTAACCATCGACAGGAAAACCGGTAACTTACTCACCAGTCCAGATATTATCAGTCGCGGCTTTATCTATATGCGCGGTAACGAAGAGATTATGAACGGGCTGCGTCAGGAACTAAGGCGGGCAGTTGCACAACGCTTTAAGCGCGTGGATCTTGACCGATTCAAAGCCGAACTAAAAGATCATGTCACGCATTATCTATTTGAGCGAACACAGCGTAGTCCAATTATTATCCCGGTAGTGAATGTGATTGGCGGCAAAGGCGAATCTACAAAAACTGCAGCAGGTGGCCGCACGAAATCAAGTGAAGAAATTGCAGCCGAGCAGCAGCGTCGTTTCCAGGAGCTTCGTGAACGACTACTAACCCAAGATGCCCGCATAGATTAGGGGTTTGCAGTAGTTTCAGCTGTATCGGCAGTAGCATTGTCTATAAGTTCGTTGATTTTTCTTCGGTATATATACTCACCAGCTACGCCAACTGCGGTACCAAGGGACATGAGAAGCAGTGCGCCGCGACGTACTCGTCTGTCTCTATAGTGAGTAGCTGCTAGGCTGGCGGTAAGCTGTAGGGCTGTTTTGGTTTTGTTGATTTTGATTGCTTTGAGTGCTTCCGGATCGATCCTGGAATTTTGAACCCTTTGCCTATCTGCTGCCATACGTGCATCGCGCCACTGAGATACTACAAAGTTACTTGCTGCAACTGCTGCAGACGTATAGTCTTTTTGTCGAATGAAACGAACAACCAAGCCTCTCATAATAGCATTGGCAAATCGCTTATCGGCTTGGGGATCTTTTACGGCGCCTTCGGGCCTGGTAGGAACTCCCAGCAGCTTTGCGCCGCGGCGGGCAAGGGAGCCATCGGCAGCTTCCGTAAAGACTTCAATTGCTTCTGCTGCGGTAACCACTGGATTTTCATCGGTTGCGCCGATCATTACATCAAAACAAGGACCGGTGTGGTAGCGAAAATTAGTCAGGGCATCAGCAGCATCCATTAAAAGGGTGCCACGGTGTCTTTGTTCGTTGTTTCTTGTCTGATTCATTATGCGTAAATGTACTGATAAGTTTTCGAGGATGCAAGCATAAGCAATATTGACAAATGTTGATATTTTTGCTATAATATAAAAATGGTTAGACAATACGAAGCGCGATCAGATGCATTACCTTCAAGGCAAGTAAGCGAACTTGCCGTGGCTGCAGCATTTCATCCAGGGTTGTCGAGATATCTCGAAACTGCTGCGCTTGCTGCTTGCGCGGCAGCTGAACACCCCGAAGATGAAACAGCACAACATGTCTTTGAGCGTGCTCAGGATTTGGTGAGGGAATATCTCAATAACCCTCACGAGTGAGTATAAGACATTGACAAAAGTTGTAATTTTTGCTATAATTTAATTATAGGCTAAATTTTTAACGCGTTGTTTGATAAAATAAAGCGGTAATGGCAAAAAAGAAAAAACAAACACGAAAGAAAAAAGTTGAAGCGGTAGCACCAAGTGAACACTCGGCTTTCTGGGCATACTCGGGAGCTATTTTATTGTTTATCGCGGCGCTGTTTTTGCTGCTTGGCGGTTTTGGTACGGGCGGTAAATTACCAATTGGCATGTTCAAAGGGGTGTATGTAGCGCTGGGATGGGCAGCGTATATAGCACCAGTAGCACTTATATATTGGGGTGTGTATAAATTCACCAGTGAAGACCGGCGTATTCCATTGCCGAAATTGGCTGTCATGATAGCGGTGTTGGTATCAAGCGCCAGTTTTTTCTTTACAATGTTTGCGACACAAGCTGCGGACGGCAGCTGGGAAGGCGGTCACGGCGGTTGGATTGGTAGCATTGTTGGCGCGGCGGTTCTGCAGGCACTTGATAAAATACCGGCAGCTATCATCTTCTTTGTTTCAACGGTGTTAGCGATATTTTATGCCTTTAGTATTTCACCGAAGGTTATCTTAAAGTTGGCAGAGCCGTTTAAGCGTCGTGAGCGTGATACCGATATCAACGAGCTGAAGGCGAAGGCGGCAGAAAGTGGTTTCAAACTCAATGAAGGCGTACCGGTGGAGCGTCATGAAGATGATAAAAAAGCATCACCACGGCTGAGTTCGCTGCGAAATACCGCAACCAAGCTGACCGCGAAAGAAAATCATGAGGCGCTCACCACGGTCAGTGATCCTGACTGGCAATTGCCACCGATTAGTTTACTTAACCAAAAACAGGACAAGGCTGATGCCGGTGATGTGAATGCGAATGCGCAGATTATCCATGATACGTTTGCGAACTTTAATATTGATGTGGAAATGGAAGGGGCAAATGTCGGCCCACGTGTCACACAATATACATTGAAGCCGCCAACAGGGGTGAAGTTGACGCGAATTACGGCATTGGAGAATAACCTTGCGCTTGATTTGGCCGCACACTCTATTCGTATCGAGGCGCCGATTCCTGGTAAGCGTGCTGTTGGTATTGAAGTGCCGAATGTTAAGGCGGCAACAGTGCGTATTAGTTCACTGTTGCAGTCCAGTGAGTTTGCGGCAATTAAAAGTCCGCTAGGATTTGTGATCGGTAAGGATATTGCCGGTAAACCAATTGTCGCTGATTTGGCGAAAATGCCGCACCTTTTGGTGGCTGGTCAGACTGGTTCTGGTAAGTCGGTGATGATCAATACGATCTTAACAAGCTTGCTCTATCGTAATTCACCATCAGACTTGAAGCTGATCCTGGTAGATCCGAAGCAGGTGGAGATGGCGCCATATCAGGACATTCCGCATCTCTTAACACCGGTAATTAACGAGCCAGAAAAGTGTATCAGTGCGCTGAAGTGGGCGGTGGCGGAAATGGAACGCCGCCTGCGCACTATGGCTGAAGTGGGTAAGCGTAATATCATCGAGTACAACAATCTCAAAAAAGAAGAAGGTATGCCGTACATCGTGGTGGTGATTGATGAGTTGGCTGATCTGATGATGATGGCGGCGCGTGATGTTGAGGCGCTGATTGTGCGATTAGCGCAGAAAGCACGTGCAGCAGGTATTCACCTAGTACTTGCAACGCAGCGTCCGTCAGTTGATGTTATCACCGGTTTGATCAAGGCAAACGTACCAGCACGTATTGCCTTTACGGTGGCAAGCCAGGTTGACTCACGAACGATTATTGACCAGGTTGGCGCAGAAAAATTGCTTGGCCGTGGTGACATGCTCTTGCTGACCAGTGATATGCCGAAACCAAAACGTGTTCAGGCAGCACTGATTGAAGATGGCGAAACCGCAAAGGTGACTGACTTTATTCGCCAGCAGCGCGCGCCGCAGTATGATGATGAAGTGGTGAGCCAGCCAGTACAACTCAATGGCAAGGGTGGTATTATCGCTGATGGTGGCGGTGGTGATGCGAGTGATGATGATCTGTTTCGTGATGCAGTACGTGTGGTGATTGAAGCGCGTAAAGCCAGCACCAGCTTGTTACAGCGTAAACTTCGTATCGGCTATGGCCGTGCGGCGCGTCTCATAGAGACTATGGAAGAGCAGGGTATTATCGGGCAGGCTGACGGTAGTCGACCACGCGATGTATTGGTGAGCAGTATGGAAGATGTTTTTGGCGGTGGTGCAACTGATACTCAGCAGGATACAGAGGCGAATATCTGACGCAGTAAATTTTACTATTGCAGCATAAGCGTAAACGTTTTACTATAGAGTTATAAAACAAAGATCGCCACAAACAGGAGGGATTGATGCGGAAGAGTGTTGCTGTTTTTGAGAGACTTGCAGCACATTCAGACGCCTCAATTCTTCCGCCAGGTCAGGTTGTTTTTGTCCGTGCGCTGCATGCACATCCGGCTTTTCAAGGCCGGATTTTTTATGTCATGGGAGTAGGAAATGGCTGAGGTAGCACGCTTACCCCGCCATCGAGGAGATATTGCAGGCGAGCCTGGATTACCGCCAAGGGATGCGTGGCTGATCGATCCTGAAAAAACCAAATTAGCTACTCCAGTAGATAGTCGAGGGCTGGTGATACCCGAAGAACTTATTGAAACGGTAAAAAGTACGATAGCTGCCGACTATGATTGGCCGCGGCATTTAAGCATACATCATTTGTATTATGAAGGGTATTTGTACAAGAGCACGATACGTCAGTCGTTTCGGGAGTTGCCGATAAACAAGGCACTTTTGCCACGCGTATTTGAAAACTGGTTGCACAAGGTTATGGTTCCGCCTGAAGTGCCGACAGAAGAGGTGATGCTGCAAAGGATGGAATCATGGCATGTTGCAAAAAGCTTATTTAAGAGTGTGCGTAAAATGACCGTATGGGAGCGGCGGGCGCGTCGACGGGCGCAGTTACTGAGGGATTGTCCAGATATTTTGCCGCCTGAGTATGGTCAGGAAGACATCATTGGTCAAGAGTATTTTGACAGCATTATGGAAACTCATTTTAAGGGGATTGAACATGGATTGGATCGTTTACGGTCTTTGCCAGCTGAAATGCGGCTGATTGATCCAAATGCGAGTGACGAGGATTTGAAAAAGGGATTAGGTAAGCTGGTGGTGCCGCAAGCGCTGCAGCTCGTTGATCTTGTGGCGGCTTAGTTGACTAACAGAGGTAATTTTGGTAGAATAAGCAAGTTATTAACTCAGCTTGCAGCGGATATGCGTGCAGGCTTTAACCAAAGGAGGAAGCGTGAACCAATACGAAATCGCTATTTTGTATGACCCAGATCTAGAAATTGATCTGGAAAAAGCTACCGCACGGGTAGAAAAAATTTTTACCGACAATGGCGGTAAAATCATAAATATTGATAACTGGGGTAAGCGCAAGCTGGCATACCCAATCAAGAAAAACGAATCTGCGGTGTATGTGTTCTATACCATAGAGGCTCCTGCACAAAGCGTACGCAAGATTGAAAGTACGCTTAACATCACCGACGAGGTAATTCGTTTCTTGATTACTCGCCCAGATCTTAAGGCGATTGCTAAGGCTGAGGCTCAAAAAGCAAAGCAGGCAGCACGTCGTGATGCTGATAGCGATGAAGAGGCCGAAGACAAAGAAGACGAAAAGTAATATACTAAAAACATTAATAAATTAGGCAGCCTGGGTGTGACCGATACCAAGTAAGCCCGGCTAAGGAGGGGTGCATGGCACGGAGTGTCAACCAAGTTATTTTAATGGGGAATCTAACACGTGATCCGGAGCTTCGGAACACACCAAGCGGCCAGAGTGTGTGTAGTTTCAGCCTTGCGCTGAACCGTGCATACAAAGACCAAACTGGCGAGTGGAAAGAAGCAACTGATTATGTGGATATTGTGGCATGGGGGCCACTAGGTGAACGTGTCGCGCAGTACCTGAGTAAGGGCCGCCGTTGTCTAGTGCAGGGGCGTTTGCAAAGTCGCAGCTGGGAGCAAGATGGTCAAAAGCGCAGCAAAGTAGAAGTGCTTGCCAATGATGTGACCTTTCTTGATAGCCGAGGTGGCAGTGACAACAACGGTAACACTGACGCTGCTGAAGCGACGACTCCTTCATCACAGAAAGATGACGTTGTTATCGAGGACATTACCGATGAACCAATTAATCTCGATGACATTCCTTTCTAGCAAATTGTTGACCGTATATAACTAAGCGAAAGTCTGTGTCAAAGTTTGTTAGAAACCCCCTAACTATAAATAGGAGAAAGGAAATAGGTTATGGCAAAGATTTTTAAACACAAGACAGACGTAGCATATTTTGATTACAAAGATGTAAAAACGCTGCAGCGATTCGTAAATGCGTATGGTCAGATAGAATCACGCAAGAAAACTGGCTTGACTGAAAGTCAGCAGCGTCGTCTTGCACGTGCGATTAAGCGTGCGCGTCATATCGCACTGTTGCCATTTGTAGCAAATAATTAGTTCGCTCTATACCCCTTAAGGGGCGTATACTTAGAGTATGAATAAAAAAGCGGTCATCGATAAGATTTTAAAGGCTTACGACGCACGAAGCTCGAACATTATTGATGCAAGTAGTGGCGCTGCCTGGATGTTTCAGGCGCGACCTTTTCAGCAGGAGCTGAACAGTGCGATTACAGCCTGGTTAGAGGACCGTGACCCAAAACCGTTGCAAGGTGTTGTGATGGCTATGCAGACAATGGGTGTGTTTACGTCAAAAGAAGCAACAGTACTATTACAAAGTATCAAGTAACCAGGAGAAATACCGTGGCATTATCAATTACTGATCTCAAAAAAGGTACACTTTTTCAGCTAGATGGCGAACCATATCGCGTTGTTGATTACAACCAGAAGGTTATGGGTCGCGGTGGTTCAATCGTTAATGTTCGAATTAAAAGTTTGATCGACGGTAAGGTGCTGGATAAAACTTTTAAGGGAAACGAGCAGCTTGATAGTGCAGATGTCACAAACCAAAGCGTTCAGTACCTCTACAACGATGGTAACACCTACTATTTTATGAACGAAGAAACGTTTGAACAGTTTGAGGTGTCGAGTGATTTGGTAGGTGACAGTGCTGGGTACATGAAAGAAGGCGATCGCTTGCAGCTACAGTTTTTTGATGGTCGCCCAATTAGCGTGGAACTACCAAAAAATGTACCGCTGAAAGTGACCTACACGGAAAACGTAGTAAAGGGTGACACGACGAGTAGCGTTACAAAAGATGCTACACTAGAAACAGGTATCGTAATCAAGGTACCGGCATTTATTAAGCAGGGTGATGTTATCTCGGTCGATACCACTACCGGTGCGTATCGCGAGCGTGTGAAGGAGTAACATATGGCAAAAGCAACCGGTGAACAACACAAGAACCACAATATAGGAAAGGTTGTTGAAAATGCCGCCTGGGCGATTGTTGCTATGTATGCAGGTGCGATTGCATTAGATGCATTTGATGTTGGTTTTTCTCTGTAACTGATATGAAAATCCGTCTTGACCAAGCTGTAGTAAAAAAGGGATTGGTGTCCACGCGCAGTCAGGCTGAAACATATATTAAGCTTGGCAAAGTGAAGGTTGATAATAAAGTTATTACTAAGCCTGGGTTTTTAGTATCTGCACAGGCTGCGATTAAACTCACAACCACCGAACAGTATGTTAGTCGTGCGGGGTTGAAACTCGCAAGTATAGCAAGGCAATTCAAGGTAGATTTTAGAAATAAAACTGTTTTAGATGTCGGCAGTAGTACGGGCGGTTTTACCGATTATGCGTTGCAGCATGGTGCGAAAAAGAGTATTGCAGTTGATGTGGGCACGAATCAGCTGCACCCTATGCTGCGTACTGATCCGCGGGTTGAGCTGCATGAACAGACGGATATTCGTGATTTTGTAACCGATCAGCAGATTGATATTGTAGTGATCGATGTATCGTTTATTTCGCTTAGGCAAATTTTGCCGTCGGTTGCCAAGCTTTCAAATAACAATACCGATATTCTCGCGATGGTGAAGCCGCAGTTTGAAGCGGTTGCTGAAAATATGAAACACAAAGGTGTTATTAAAAACGATAGAATGCGCCGCGATATTTTAAAACATTTCGAGACTTGGGCAAGTAAGCGTTTTGTGATTGTAAATAAAGCAGATTCAGCTGTTGCTGGGGAAAAAGGAAATCTTGAGCGTTTTTATCATTTACGCATCGTAAAACCATAAGCAGAAATGCTACACTGGTAGTATGTATTTTAAGAGTCGCGAAGCAGCGGGTAGGCTTTTGGCGAGTCAAATAACGAAGAGGTACAGTCAAGAGCCATGTGCCATCGTTGCACTAAATGATGGCGGTGTAGTGGCTGGTATGCAGATTGCCCAAAAACTGCATTGCGTGGTGATGATGCTTGCTACCGCTATGATAAAATTACCGCGCGAAGAAAAGGTTTTAGGAGGTATCACTGCAGACGGTACATTTGCGTACAGTACTATGTATGCAAAGCCGTATATTGAGGAGCTGACAGCTGAATATCATAATTTTATTGAGCAGGAAAAGCTTCACCGTATTAACGAAATGCACCGAGTCAGTGGTGAGGGTGATTTGATTCGACGTGATTTGCTAGAAAAATGTCACATTATTTTAGTGAGCGATGGTTTGTGGGATAGCTTTAGTTTGGATCTAGCATTTGAGTTTCTAAAACCGATAGATTATAGGAGCGTAATTGTTGCTACGCCGCTTGCGAGTATACCAGCAGTTGATAGGATGCATGTCATGGCAGACGATATTTATTGTCTTAATGTGATTGAGGATTTTTTCGGTACCGATCATTATTATGATGTTCAAGATGTTCCGCCGCATGAAAAAATCATTGCCACAATTGAACAAATGGTTAAGTCTTGGGAAGTTAGTATAAACTTAGGTGAGAAATCGTTGTAGTGCTTCGATATCATGGAGCGTAATCAGCAGCGAAGAATTGCTTAGCAGATTTTTCTTCTCAAGCGCTGCAATTTCTCGGCCAGTTGTCTCGCGGGTGGCGCTGATAGAGCTGGCAATGTCCTGATGACGCAAGGGTACATCAATTAATATACCGTCTGCTACCGGTGTGCCAAAACGCTGTGCCATGCTCAGCAGAAACGATACAAGCCGCTCGCGTACGGTTCGGTATTCAAGATTTAATATCCGCTCGGAATGTACTTGGTACATATCAGTCACGAGGTACAGAAGTGGCAGTGCCGCCTCTGGCGTGGTTTCTAAAAACTTCAAAAAAGTATCGCGTTTTATGAGCCAGAGCGTTGAGGGTGCGAGTGCGGCATACATAACTTGCTTTGGCTTGCTGGTAAGTGCCCATGTCATACCTAGTAATTCACCATCGCGTCGAATAACAAGCAAGTTTTCCTCGCCGTATTTTGTAATGTCATAGGATTTGATCAGACCTTGTTCGATATAAAAAACGCCCGGCGGTATCTCGCCTGGGCGGATGACGTATTCTCCTTTTTGGTACGTGTGTCGAGTTCCTTGCCGAAAGAAATCGGCTAATACTTTTTTATGTGTAGCATCTAGTGGCATGGCTGCTGGTATCCTGTTTCATGTTTTACTGCTTATGACCCAATTAGGGTTGTATGTATATTTTGTGATGAAAATCGCAAAAAGTTTGTAAAATAAATCACTCTCATCTAAGTATTTACTCGATTACTATATAAAAGACAGCCCATCTAAATGGCTGCGGAGGAAGGGGAGGACATATGGTAGACATGCATCAAGTAGAAGAGCAGCTCAAAGCAATCGGCTGCAATTTTCGCTTCTTTGGGCGGCCGGAAATTAAAGAATTAACAAAGATACTCTTACCAGGTGAAACGATAGCCCAGTGTACGAATGGTTATTATGCCGGCGGCATTGCATTGTTGTGTGTCACCGATCATCGGTTGCTTTTAGTGGATCGAAAGCCGATGTTTTTGACCATTGAAGATTTACGTTTTGATATGATTTCTGAAATTGATTTCAATCATCAGTTGTTTACGGCGACAGCACGGATATTTTCATCAAATAACAATTCACTTGTATTTACCAGTTGGAACCAAGAGCGTTTGCGCAGGTTGGTCGAATATTTGCAGCATCAAATTGTTCGTTTGCGACACCATCAGCAACGTATAGTACAAAGTGAATTAAATCAGTATTCACCACAGTTGAAACAAGTAGGCCAGTTTGTCACGCCGACACGATCCGAACAATTATATGCACCACCTATGCTTGCACAGGTAGCAATGCAGGGGAGTGGTAATGTAGGAAACCTCACCACTACACCGCAAATAACCACTACCGGACATACGCCAAAGTCTTCGTATATACCGATAGTCATGAGTCGTAAGCGAAAGTTTCCAAGGTTCTACTAAACGTATTTATACGTTGAATTTAAACTCAACCACATCATTTGGCTGCATAATGTAATCTTTACCTTCGGTGCGGACTTTACCTGCAGCTTTGGCAGCTTGCTCTGAGCCGGCTGCAACAAGGTCGTTATAATCAACTACTTGTGCGGCAATAAAGCCGCGCTCAAAATCACTATGAATAACGCCAGCTGCTTGTGGGGCGGTAGCGCCTTTTGGAATAGTCCAGGCTCGAACTTCTTTTTCGCCAGCAGTCAGATAGCTTTGCAGGCCCAAGGTGTCATATGCAGCATGGATGAGTTGAGTCAGGCCGGAGTCATGTACACCATAGCTTTCTAATAGTTCTTGGCGATCTCGTTCATCAAGTCCTTGTAGTTCATGTTCTAACTTGGCGCACACAAAAATACATTCAGTAGGTGCCACAAGTTTGCGTAGCTGATTTTGCTTTTCTTGATCAGTTAAACCGGCTTCGTCAACATTGAATACATAAATTGCCGGCTTCATAGTTAGTAGCTGCAGGTCTTCAAGTCCTTCGTAGTCTTCGGGCTTCATAGCGCTATGAATTGGCGTACCTTCATCAAGTAGCTGCTTCATGTGCTGTAATGTATCTGCGAGCGGACGAAGTTTTGGATTGCCGCGGCTTTCTTTTTCCAGACGAGGCAAGCGTTTTTCGATGGTTTGCAGATCAGCCAAAATGAGTTCAGTATTAATCACGTCTATGTCTTTTTTTGGATCGCGCTGATTATCCACGTGGGTCACATTTGGATCATCAAATGCTCGGACTACATGTGCGATTGCATTAGTGGAGCGGATGTTTGCCAGGAATTGATTACCCAAGCCTTCACCTTTGCTTGCGCCGGCTACAAGACCCGCAATATCTATAAATGTCACCGTAGCAGGTATAACTTTTTTGCTGCCATATATTTCTGCTAATGCATAGAGTCTCTCATCTGGTATTGGCACAATGCCGGTATTTGGCTCAATTGTTGCGAACGGATAATTTGCTGCCAAAATGTCGTTATTGGTCAGCGCGTTAAATAGTGTCGACTTCCCGACGTTCGGAAGACCTACAATTCCAATTGATAAGCTCATGGCCTTATTCTAACAGGGGTAATGCTAAAGACAAAATGCAAGAGTTTATAGTGTGATGCGGTAGTTGTTTTGCAGGTAGTGCAGATCGGCAATGATTTTCTCTAGGATAATATGGCCTGCGGGGTGAATATCGCGAAGCTCTTGACTCAGATTATCGAGCATAGTTGCAAGTGTAATGAAGTAGTCTCCGGAAGCTACCTGTGCTTTTAAGTCGTATATGTGGTATTCGTCAAAATCACGTATAAACCACTGACGCAAGAATCTATGAGACCAAACGGTATCGTTGGTTTGAAGCTGATAAGTGCTATGCATTATGGTTGTCTCCGCTTAGAATACTTCTATAGCCTTCTTCGGTGATAATTAAGTGATCGAGTAGATCTATACCTAAGATCCTGCCGGCAGTTACTAACTGGCTGGTGATTGTGAGATCATCGTCGGTCGGTAATGCATTATCTGACGGGTGATTATGTGCGATAATCACTGCAATCGCTCCATGTTCGATCGCTGGTTGGAATACTTCGCGTGGGTGCACAATGTTTGAAGTGAGCGTGCCGATGGAAATCACTTCGTCATGGATTACTTGGTAGCGACTGTTTAGGTAAAGGCCGCGAAGCTGTTCTTTTTTGCTGTTTGCCATGCCTTTTAAGTGTTCATAAGCTTGTGCGGCGTTTCGAATAAATACTGGTTGGCCGTTTTTGCTGGAATAAAATCTTCGGCCAAGCTCAAATCCTGCGACAATCTGACAGGCCTTTGTAATTGGAATATCTGTGGCTTCCGCAAGCTTAGTTGGGTCATCGGTCGCAGCTAATGCTTTTTCGCCATATTCGCGGGTGGCTCGCTGTGCCATGGCTAATACGTCTTCTTTTTTGGTGCCTACACCCCAGAGCACTGCAATAAGTTCTGCTACGGTCATTTGTTTGGCGTTGCCGCTCAGTAACTTTTCGCGAGGTTTGTCGTTGTCTGGCAAATCCCGTACTCGCAAAATGTATTCGCTGGTAGCGATATCTGAAGAACCAAAAATCATATCGGTGTCGCGAAATTTATACACAGGTGAATGAATGTGGGCTGCAGTACTCATATGCCGGTATTATATACAGAAACATCATAACTATTCTTTAAATCTGCACAGACAATTTATATATGTGATTTACATCACAAAGAACCGTGATCTAAATCAATAACAGAGCAGACAATAATTATTGGTTTAATCTTCTTATTGGTTTAATCTTCGAGTTTGTAAACAGGTTTTTGAAGCGCATCTGTTGTACAGTGTACTGAGAAGTTAAATTCACCACGTCGCTCTATAGCAATACTGTTAAAATGTACAACGTTATTGCTTGCGCTACAGACCATCTTGGTTTTTTTGTTTGTGAAGGCAACTGAACTTAATGTAATCACCCTTTCATTATCAGTGGATGTGGTGAATATTTTGTTTGCACTAAACCATACTTGGCTTTGAAGGAGTGAGTTTAGTATGTTGATGTTTGCAACAAGAACCTCTTCAGAAGGATAAACTGTTTTTATATTTATTTTTGTAATACACCTCAATGCGCCTTCTCCAAGTTTATCTATATCATGACGACAATATTTTTCTCGCTGCACCAAACCAGGGAATGACTGCTCAAGCAGATCGCCAAACTTTTGGAGATCCTTGTCTGTTTCGTGAAGCTGTTGTACTCGCTGATGATTTTGATATTTGCCATATATAAAACTACCTACAGTGACCAATGCCATGGCTGAGACAAATATTACAAAACCGATGATTAAAGGATGGTGTTTTTTAGGCTTCTTGGGTACTTTTGACTTACTCATAATAAACCTTTCTTTTAGCATATACTATAACGCTTATGGTTATAAATAATACACATCCTGACGCTATGAAAAGGTGTATCGTAGTATGATATGGTGTCGATGATTTGGGATTATGCGCATGTGGTTTTATGTCGGGCGGTGAGATTGAAATGTTTTTAGTACCGAGTATGTGGGTGTGCTCTAGGGGCGCATCAGAGGTTGCAATGTAAAGTTGTGTTGATGGTTGTACTAATGAAATGTTTTGAGAAAGTATGGGGTTAGTATTATGTAACGCAGCTTCTGAAATATGAAAGGGGTTATATGGGTTGGGTGTAGATAGTTGTTTGTCGTCTGAAGCTACAGAGTCCAGAGTTGTTTTAGCTGTGATTATGCTATCGCAAGCGTCATCAATGCCGTCATGGTCGTCGTCGATGCCAGCTGCCTCTATAATTCCGCAAGCTTCTTTATCGTTCGGTATGCCGTCACCATCAAAATCGGTTTCGCTTACACCGATATAGACGTAGCGGTAAATGTCAATATCTTCTCCGTCAGTATTTTGACCATAGATGTGGAGAGTATGTAGGCCAGGCGGTATAGTATTTGGTATTTGGACATTAATTGCCAAATCGCCATTAATGTCTGAGGTGACAGTGCCAAGTTTTGTTGGGGTAGAGTGGAGTTCTATGAAGTAGTCTCTAAAAGGTATAAGTTTGTATAGACTAGCTTCTATAGCATCGATGAACAACCCGTTATGGTAATAGATATTATTTTTTGAGTCTCCATCGTAATTTAATTTGTTGATTTTTCTGCCGCTTTTCGGTGCGTTTAAAAGTAGTGTGTCGGTTTCGTCAGGAGCGGTCACAGTAGGGTCGGGTTCGGGCATTGTCTTAGCAAAATAGTCAGTCTTTTCAAGAATAGTATTTTTCATAAGCCAGTGTCCGGTAGCGTTGGGGTGGTAACTTTCTTTGCCAATTACTTTAAGAAAACTAGTCCCACTGTCATTGCCAGCCGTTAACCCGTTTACTGCGATACCTGCCTCGTGAACTTCACATAATCGGTTTCCAGACAGCGATCCTTCAATCCCTACGTACAATACACCGGCTTTTGCAGCGGCATTTTTAATAACCTTATTAAGGTAATTAGTGAATTGGTTGGCAAGCAGACGTTCCTGAGCAGAGAGGTGTACGTTGAGGCCGCATTTGTCATTAATGTCTGAACTAACAATTTGCGGATAGCCGATTGCATAAATTTTTGTATCTGGTGGCATTGCTTGTTTGATTTGGTGGTATGTGTCAACTATGGCGTCGAATGTACCATTAATTTCACGAATAATTTCCAGGCGATCTTCGTATGTATCAAAGCAGTCATTTGCATAGAGTGCACAGTATTTTATTTTGTCAGCAAAACCTATGTCGTTGCCGGATATAGATACAGTGGTTATGTTGGGCTCATGGTTTTTGATATGCTCTAGTTGTCTGAAGTTTCCAGGATGCCAATCACTTTTATCCAGCGGTTTTTTATATTGATTTTCCGTTTCTTTGCCTGCAATAATATTTTCAATCCTTGCGCCGGAGCAGGCGATGGAGCGGAATGAGCCTAATGCTATTTGTTGATTGATTAAATATGGATAGGACTTTTTAGAGAGATGACATTTATTAACCGGATCATCTGTGCCATCCTCATAGTCGAAGGCGCCTTCACCCGAGGCGAACGAATCACCAAGTGCTAGGTAATGTAAAACATCAGCATTAGTATTTGGGGCCTGAAGCGTGTATTGGGTATAAGTGCCATCATTATTTTTGTGATAAAAGCCCAAAAGGTTGTGGCTATAAAAGCGAGGAATGTATGCAGCGGTGTATCCGGTGATTTCATTTTGGAGAAATGGCGCTAGCTGACGGTTTTTGCATTTTAGTATTTCCAGATATGTAAACGATCCGGAATTGTTACAGCTGCTAAGGTCTTGTATGTATAGTTCGCTGAATGAATTTTCATTGAGACTTACGACAATATAGCGGCCATCATTACTAATTGCAGCGTGGCCTCTTATATAAAATCCTCGTGGTTTATCGCGTATATATACTGCCTTATATTCAAAAGTAGATAGGTTTATTCGGATTGCATATGAAGAACTGTCACCCCAAATTACCATCCACTGAGCATTGCTAGAGTACCATACAAATGATGATTGTGTATGTACAGACCCATTGTCATCTCTGATTCTTTTACCGGGATTTTTATACGTTAGTATAGTGGCGCCGGTTACAGGAACTATTTCCTCGTTAAATTCTAATGTTTCAGCTTTTCGTAACGTTATAAAACTTCCATAGCCAGTACCTGCATCATCGATAAGTTCTAAGAATACATCTGGATTGGGTGTAGGTGATAGTCGCGAGTTGTCAAGCGGGCTACCTTTGATGTATCCTGCTATTGATGCACCTGGTTGCAAAAGGTACTTGCCGCCTTGCTCCAGTAGACCTATAGAAGTTGTGTACCAGCAGCCGTCGTAGAATTGCATAAATGGTTTGGACAAAGTAGGAATTTTCTTTTTTATGCAGGTTTGATGGTGGTACCCTTGTTGCGCAGAGAGAAGATTGTCATATTCGGATTTGCTGATTGTAGATTTTTTCTGAATAGTGGGGGTAGCGTTAAAGTCCAGCCAAGTTAGTGTATTTCCATTTTCTTGGGCGTTTGATAGTCCAGGTATGTAAGCAGCACCAACAAAAAGAATCAGCAGCAGTATTGTAATACGTCTTCCATTCATTGGCTATTTACTATACATAGCTAACATTAATTCAAAATTAAATTACGTTCGTTTGTCAGATATTTTACAGCGTAGGCAATTGATGTGATAAATAATCAAAACTAATAGATTTATATAGTACTTTTAGCAGGCGATCATAAGCCATTACATACAAAGCACTAAATCTGGGTACAAAAGAAAGGAGGTGAAATGGGTGATATACAGCCGTTTAATGCAGCTATTAAGCAGTATTTACTGACCGAATCTGAGTACCGAGGTTTAAAGAATGAGCTTATGCTTGCGCGCAGAGAATTTGTGAAAATAACAGGGGTAAATAGGCGAAGTAACGACCTGAAGCGTCTTCAGGAAATTGAACAAAAAATTTATTCAATTGAGTCTAAACTTGCTCGTGCAGATATTATTTACGACGATGAAGAAGATTCTTACAAAGGCGCTTTGTATGGAGTGTTTGCTGAACTATGTCTTACGCTCATGGGAGTTTACTTAAAGCTGACCTACAAACTTAAATCATATAAACAAGGTATTGTTGGTCACAAAGCCACACATCATATAAAGCGCTAAAAGAGGTGCTGTTACTTTCGTTTTCTTCTTTGTGTGGGCTTTTTGGTATTTTTAATGTTTTGTGTTTTGGCAGCTTTGGATTTTTGCGATAGATTGACTGTGCAGTGTTCGTTGCTTTATTAAGGTTTACATTCTCTGCAATTTTCTTATTTCCTGCAAATGGCTGAATGGTGCCTTTGTTGCTGACTTTTAGTTTGGTGGCTTTGCCTATGTTGCGTTGCTATACTATTTTTCCATTTTCGTTTTCCATAACAAGCTTGTTATTACGATTTTTATCGTAAAATGCAATATTTACAGCATAGCCGTCTTTGCCTTCTGTGTTGCTGCCCCACTTTTTCGTAGAATTATCTTGTGTATCGTAAAGGGCGAGTTTGTTTTTGCTAAAGACAAGAACATAACGACCGTTAGCTGATTGCATGTAGTTGCTTCCGTATAGCATGTTGGTGTGTTTGCTGAGAGTATCTTTTTATTCGTTCATCTGGTCCAGTGTCTACAAAATTATCGTTGGCTACTGGCGGGAGTTCAAAGTGTATAAATTGCAAATCGGATGTATGACTTCGTAATTCTTCAAGTTGTTATTATTGTTCTGCTAAATTCATCGAGACCACCCCATCCATTGTAATCTGAAAATATGATTTCATTTCCTTCTACAGACTCAATGTATATAGTGATTGGTCACACTAGCTTTATTCACCATATAGCCCAACGAATCTGGGGCAGGGGTTGAATCTACAGTTTCAAACTGTAGTTTTGCGCTATACGGATCCATAGCACTGAGACGTTCTCTTGGTATCCTATTTTGGAGCAGAATCCAATGGGTATATTGGGAGCAATCTTCGCCAGCATCTTCTAGCTCTCTCCATGGGTACTGGCCAGCTCCTCGTTGTAAAATTTTGGCTGCCTTAGCATCAGGAATAGGGTGTACGGTTTTGGCTATGGGTATCGGCTCTTTAACAATATCTGCTGCTGTATTTATTGACGTTATAACAGCTGCACCAGCAAGTGCACGCATCCTAGATGTGCTATTTTGCTGCGTTTAAATCGTTCAAAGCTACCTTGTAGGGGTCGTATTTTCTCCTGAACAAAGAAGCGCGCCCACAGTAAATTTTTTCTCATCTAGTGAATCTTCTTTTGAGATTTCACCAATTTGCTGAAAAGTTTGAAAGACCGACTCATTGCAAACAACAGTTTTTTTGATAGATAGAGTTTCTTGTGTGGCGGGTTGGTGTATGTTTGGTTTATTGTCGTGTTGATTGGTTAGGTGAAACTGTTCAGATTGAGGCGCTGCAGTTAGTTGTCGCATTGCTATCGAGCTAGTTTACCATTAACTGTTTTGGCTTTAGTGCTTGTTTTGGTTTGATATGCTTTTCGTGCAGCTTGGTGATTTTTGGTAGCTAACGTACGCTTTTGCGCGGCACGTTCTTCTCTTTGTGCTGCAGCTCTAGCAATACGAGGTGCGGCATTTAGACTTGGAGCATTCCAAACCTTTTTCTTTCCTCTGTAACCTGCAATGGTTCCGTTGTTTTCGAGTTTTACTACAGTTGCTGAACCAATATTAAAACTTGCATCTTGAATTTTTTTCGTTCCTTTGCCTCTGTGCCAGATAACAAGTTTATTTTTACGAATACTGGTTTTAGTTTGTTTGGCTTTTTTAGCTTTAGGTTGTATTGGTTCGATACTTACATGATATTGAGAAGGCTTTTTTGTTGGTGGTGGACTTTTTGTTTCCCACTGAAGCATGAAGTCGTTAGTTGTATATTTTCTGAATTTACCGTCTTTAAAGAGTAATACATGAATGCCGTTGGATGATTTGATGTATGTACTGTCACCAATTCCATAACTTTCAGCGGTAGTTGAAGCTGCTATAACATTCTTCAAATAACCACCATACATAGTATCTACAAAGATTCCTCCGGCTACTCGAGGTTTTTCAAAATGAATAAATCGAGAATTAGGTAGCATTTTGAGTAATTTATTGACATAGTATTTGGTGATGCTATAGCCATAACCACCAGGGTTGCTATTGTAATCTTCAACGGTAATGATTGAGCCATGCTCTGGATCTTCTTCCACAGCTGAAACATATACGACATGATCTGCGGGATCCGCATTCAGTGCTGCTGGGTTTTTTTCTATTTCCTTTGTGTTTTTTTCGATAAGTAATGCAGAGCCAACAGCGGGTGTAGTGTCAATAATTCTTGTCTCAAATTCCTGTTCTGCACGAGCAGGTGTAAGCAAGACTGTTTCTATTCGGTTATAATCTACGCCGTTTTGTTCGAGACGCCACACTACATAAGAAAGACACTCTCTAGCATTGTATCCATGTGCATCAAGGGATCCTATAGGTGCTTCTGCGTAAGGATAACCACCGGTGCCAATATTATACACACGGGCGCCAGGTACCTCGTATGGAGCTTGTGCAACAACAATTCTGTTTGGTTCACGAGCCTCAACGGAAGTTGCGGACGTCATCGGACTTGTTGCTGCTACAATGCCTAAAGATCCTAAGGTTAGTAGTCTTCTCGAATTTCTACGTATTTCCCGTAACGTTCTATGTGTCTGTTCAGCTTTTTCTTGAACAAAAAAGCGCGCTCTTTCAAGCGCGCCCACAGTAATTTCTTTTGCTTCGATTATTGTGCTGTCTGGGGTTTTGTCGTTGTCTCCCGGGCTATCAGGTATATCTGGAGCAATTTCGTGTTGTATTAAAACCTCACTAATAGTACGGGGTGCTACTATGGCACTCATATTTCTGTTAACTAGATTAAGTTCTGTGCTTACAGATGGTGAGGTGAGGTTAGTCATAAATCCTCCGTGTAAAATACACTTTTTAAGTATCGGCTACCTTCCTTATACCATATATTTATTAATAATAAAATTGCTTACGTTTAATTATGTACGTGATTTACATCACAAATCTTTCATACTAGTGTGGAAAAGCTATTGGTTAATAGTTGCGTATAAAATGTTTATGCTATAGTTAAGTATAGATAGAACATAAGCGTTTTATATGACAGAAGCTAAGAAAAAATCTACCACTGAAAGCAAAGAGAATCGCAGTACAAGCAAGCGGTTTCCTGGGTTGGGCCACTTAAAGCTAAAACGTTTTAGAGGCTGGTTGGTAGTAGTTGGTGTTGTTGCCTTGCTTATATGTGCGGTTGCGTATGTTTTGGTGGGTGTAGTAAGCGATAAGACTGATATTGCTTACAATGAACCAAATGATCCTCGCTTTCCTAAGCAAGAAGTTAAAATGGAACAGCTTAATTTTGAGGCACTGCAAGCTAAAGTTAGTCAGCTTGAGCTTAGAAATCAGTATAAAGATGCTAAAAAGTTAGTTAAGTACCAAAAATATTATCACGACAACAAACAGGCTCAGTTACTGTATGCAGCGTTGTGTGCGAATCAAGGCAACCAGAAGGAAGCGCTGCAAACTATGCTAAATATTGAAAAACAATTCGGCGAATCAGGTACACTTGCTGGTAGTATTGCTGCGCAGGCTGTTGCTGCAAAGGACAGAAAGCTTGCAAAAGAATATTATGAAAAGGCAATTAGACTGACTCGAAATGATGAATCAAACCCAGTACGAAATACAGATGTTAAGTTATATCAAAAAGAGTTGAAAAAACTTGAGGAAAAATAGGTCATGAAAGTACACATTTGGCACACGAAAATAGCAAGATCGGTTGTATTTTCAATTGCTGTGCTTTTGGCTGTAACAGTTGTTCAGACAGTAGGCTCTAGTCAGGCGTCAGCTATGTTCAATCGTGGAGAGTACCACGGTTTCTTTACTAATAGCTATGCTACGAGTGGCGACTATGTAGACCCCGGGGGCATATATGTTAACAATGTAAATGATTTCATTAATTTCTACAGGAATAAACTTAAAGGATCTCAGCAAGAAAAAGTGATGGCTTCGTTCACCATACGTACGATGTTGAGGCAAAAGGTAGGTAGCCCGAGTGAACGGTTTTCTGTGCCAAACAATATGTTTGATGAGTGGGCAGACTTGGTAAGAAGTTATGCAGACGCAGGCTTAATAAGTTTTAGTGCAAATTATCAGTTTAATAAAAACACTTTTTACCAAGTAGGTGCTGCTGATGTAGCCTGGTACTATCATAACGATAAACAGCCTTCGATTGTGTTTAGGCATCCGCAAACAAATGCAGTTATTTATGCAATTAAACGGTCTTGTGCGAATCCTGTTGGTGAATTACAAGGTTTAGTGATGCCTACCTGGGAGCTAGAGCCTAGCTCAAAAGTAAGTGTTAATCCTAGTGGTCCGTGGAAGCAAAAAGTAACTGTAAGTAAAGGCACGAAAGTTTATTTTCGTCATAGCGTAAAAAATGTATCCACAGTCACTACAGGTGAATTCTCGACCCGTCGCTTCACTGGCAGTGGTGTTAAAAATCTTACCCCGAATGGCTACACAAGCCAATCTCCACTTGGTGCAGGCAAAACAAGATATATCGGCAGTAGTCAAGATGGAACAGGAAAGGAATTCAATACTGCGAATGTCGCAAGGCAGTATTGTGAAAGCCAAGCAGTGAAACCAAGTAAGGGGCCTAACGGAACTCAGGAAGTAAAAGCGGATCCAGCTTGTGTAGAGGTATTAGAT
>CALBGR010000010.1 GCA_937892705.1 uncultured Candidatus Saccharibacteria bacterium
AGTCTAATTAGTGCTATCAATTTCTACTAAGGTAGATATGGAGTAGGTGGTTGGTTTGGTAAGTCTAATTAGTGCTATCAATTTCTACTAAGGTAGATATAGAGGCAAAGGTTTTGGGTGCAAAGTCTAATTAGTGCTATCAATTTCTACTAAGGTAGATTTGCCTCGTCCCATACCTTACTCATGTCTAATTAGTGCTATCAATTTCTACTAAGGTAGATACAATGGATAGTAAAAAAACTTCACAAGTCTAATTAGTGCTATCAATTTCTACTAAGGTAGATAAAATCTAGCACGTCAATGTTAGGATGTCTAATTAGTGCTATCAATTTCTACTAAGGTAGATTTGTTGCTGTTGCTTCCATTTTTTGGTCTAATTAGTGCTATCAATTTCTACTAAGGTAGATTTTGCGTAGGGTGGTAATACGGTTTTCGTCTAATTAGTGCTATCAATTTCTACTAAGGTAGATACGGAAATAAAGTCATGACCTATAAGTCTAATTAGTGCTATCAATTTCTACTAAAGAAATAGTTAGCACTCTTGCATGGAGAGTGCTAATTTTTTATAATAATTTTTACATCATAGGAGGCAGTAGCATGCAACCGCAAGAAGAAACGAAGAAACCACTCGAACAGTATGGTCAGGATTTTACGGCGCTTGCCAAAGAAGGCAAGCTTGATCCCGTAATTGGGCGCGACGAAGAGATTCGTCGTTGTATGCAGGTGTTGTCTCGAAGAACTAAAAACAACCCCGTGCTTATCGGTGAACCAGGTGTTGGCAAAACGGCAATTGTTGAAGGTTTGGCACAACGTATTGTGAAAGGTGACGTACCGCAGAGCCTGAAAAACAAGCGGCTCATTGGGCTTGAAATCAGCAGCCTCCTAGCTGGAGCAGGCTACCGTGGCCAGTTTGAAGAACGTTTGCAATCGGTGCTAAAAGAAATTGAAGATTCAAGCGGTGAAATCATATTGTTCATTGATGAAATTCACACCATTGTTGGCGCTGGCAAAGCCGAAGGTGCAGTTGATGCGGCAAACATGTTAAAGCCGATGATGGCTCGCGGCAAATTACACCTTATTGGCGCAACCACACTCAGCGAATACCGACAGTATATTGAAAAAGATGCAGCACTTGAACGTCGTTTGCAACCAATATACGTTGGCGAACCTGATTTTGACGATACGGTTGCAATTTTGCGTGGTCTTCAGGAAAAGTATGAAGTACACCACGGTGTGAAAATTCTCGATGATGCTATTGTGGCAGCAGCGCGCCTGAGTGACCGCTACATTACTGAACGATATCTGCCAGATAAAGCAGTTGATTTGATTGATGAAGCAACATCAGCATTGAAAATGCAGCTGGATTCTAAACCTATCGAACTTGATCGGCTTGATCGAAAAATCATGCAGCTGCAGATTGAGATGACGGCGCTTAAGAAAGACAAAAGTGACAGCGCTAAAGAGCGCAAGGCTGAAATTGAAGAAGAAATCAAGAAACTGCAAACTGAAGCACATGAGCTGGAATCAAAGTGGCAGAGAGAAAAGGAGCTTATCGATAAACTAAACGCTGAAAACGAAAAGCTTGAAGCCGCTAAAACACAGCTTGAACTGGCAGAAAACGAAGGCGACCTCACGACAGCGAGCCGTATTAAATACGGCGAGATCCCTGAAATTGAACAAAACATTACTGAGTATCGCCGCCAGATACACATGATTCCACCTGAACAGCGCCTGCTGCGTGATGAAGTTACCGCAGACGACATTGCGGCAGTGGTATCGCGCTGGACAGGTATACCGATAGAGCGCTTGCAAGAAAGCGAAACGCAAAAATTAAGCCACTTAGAAGCTGACCTGCATAAGCGTGTTGTCGGCCAAGACCGCGCCGTTACTGCTGTTGCAAATGCGATTCGTCGCTCGCGCGCTGGTTTGGGCGATCAGAAACGACCAATAGGCTCGTTCTTATTCTTGGGTCCAACCGGCGTGGGTAAAACAGAGCTTGCGAAAAGCCTGGCTGCTTCATTGTTTGACGACGAACGGGCAATAACCCGCATCGATATGAGCGAATACATGGAAAAGCACGCGGTATCACGACTTATCGGTGCGCCGCCAGGGTATGTTGGATACGAGCAAGGCGGTCAACTCACCGAAGCAGTCAGACGCCGCCCTTACAGCATTGTGCTGCTCGATGAAATTGAAAAAGCGCATCAAGACGTATTCAACATACTATTGCAAGTACTCGACGATGGTCGACTCACCGACGGACAGGGTCGAACGGTCAACTTTGCAAACACCATCATTATCATGACCAGCAACATTGGCTCGCAGTATATCCAGGAGTGGGACGGTAAAAATTACGCCGAGCTTGAAAAGACCCTGAATAACGAATTAGCTACTCACTTCCGTCCAGAGTTTATAAACCGTATCGACGATATCGTCATCTTCGACCGCATTAAAGAAGATGATATGAAGCATATTGTCGAGGTTCAGCTCAATGCAATTACCGAAGAAATCAAACGAACAAAAGAGATAGAGCTAACATTCTCCGATAAAGCCAAATCAGCACTTGCGAAAGAAGGATTCGATCCTGCGTTTGGTGCACGGCCACTGAAGCGCGTCATCCAAAAACAAATCCTTGATATGCTTGCACGCGAGATCATCGATGGGAAAGTAAAAGAAGGTAACGCCATAACCATAGACTTCGACAACAGCAAGTTTACAATTAAAAAATAAACGCCAAACATTGGCATAATGACATCAAATAAATTTATAATACGTACTAACATGCGTGCGCTATCGAAAGTTTTATTTATATTATTTGCGTGTACCATTTTGCTGCCAACCCGAGCGCATGCACAGGTTAACAATTTCACCATTACCGATTATCGTATTGAGTACCACCTTAGCCGTGATCAAGCGCAGCACTCAATTCTAAAAACAACAGAAACTATTACAGCCGATTTTCGCATTCCGAACCAGAATCATGGTATCGAACGTGCAATACCCACGGACTACGACGGCCATCCGACCAACGTAAAGATACTGTCTGTACAAGATGAATCCGGCAACAACCGACAATACCGAACCTACGCTAGCAATGGCAATCTCGTGGTGCGTATTGGCGACCCAGATACATACGTATTAGGCAAACAAACATACGTTATCACATACTCACAGCAAGATGTTACAAAGTATTTTGCCGATGCTAATAGAGATGAATTTTACTGGGATACAAACGGCACCGGATGGCAAGTTCCTATAGAGCAGCTTTCGGTCTCATTAACGATTGATGATGCACTGACAAACAGACTTACCGGCAATATCGCTTGCTACCAAGGAGCGCAGAGAAGCACACAGACTTGTGAAATTATCCGAAATAACAATCAGTTTACTACCACCGCAGCAAACTTAAACATACATGAAAACCTTACGATCGCAATCGGCTTTCAGCCGAAGACATTTACAGCATATGAAATACCTTCGTGGCAAAAATTTCTGTTTGGCTGGTTTGCACTTCAAACATTGCTACTGTTTATCAGTATTGGAATCATTATATGGCTCACTAGTCGCTACAACACGTGGAAAAATCGAAAAAACGAACCAACCACCATCGTACCCGAGTATTTGCCGCCAAAAGATATCAGTGTTACAACAGCCGCCATGCTGCTTGGGTCTAAAAAAGGAGTGGCGGCTCAAATCATCGATCTCGCAGTACGTCATTATCTAAAAATCTACCAGGTGCGAGAAAAATCTATATTTAAACCCGCTGAATACAAGATTGAACTCACCAAAGACCCTTCAACACTCCTGACTGAAGAGCAGGAACTACTCAATGATATATACAGACAGACTCCTCAAGTTGGGAATTATCTATACCTCAGCACCCTACAACAAAGTTCTGCTGTACGTGCACAACTATCAGACAACGATAAAAAATTTCAAAATCTCATACGTAATGAATACGGCTTGCGCCACAAGGACCCAGAAAAGTCCGCTTGGTTTAAACGCGTTGGACGGACTCTACTAGTGCTAAGCATGCCATTGCTGAGTCCAGTGCTACTTATAGCCTCTACGATTGCATATATGCTAGGTAAATCACTCTGGCCACTGACTGATAAAGGCTTAGAACTTATGCGTTACCTCGAAGGTCTTAAACTCTATATTTCGGTCGCAGAACAAGAAAGGTTGCAGCTGCTGCAAAGCCCTGAAGGTGCCGCAAAAGTTGGTATTAGTGGCCAGCCAGATAATGTACAACTCATTCAGCTTTACGAACGAGTACTTCCATATGCAATATTGTTTGGCCAAGAAAAAGAATGGAACAAACGACTTGCAAGATACTACGAAGCAAATAACTACACCTCTGACTGGCTTGTCACTCGTGACGGAACACTATTTAGTTCAGCTGCCTTTGCAAAAGCCATCAGCGATATATCAACGACGCAGTATGGCTCCCCATCATCCTCATCTACAAGTGGTTCCGGTGGTGGCGGCTTCTCCGGTGGTGGCGGAGGCGGTGGCGGAGGCGGTGGCTGGTAGCTTGGTTGCAGCCACCTACCTTCAGTTAAAACATCTGACCACATAGCCCTACGTCACATAGCATATACCCGCTATTTGTATATTTACTTACAGAATCACACATTCTTGACCAGGTACGATCAATATATACGATTAACAAGAGGAGGGTGTATGTTTGCAGAAGACTACGAAGCGTTAGCTCAGGCTAATGATAATTTTCGAAAAGTATTATTCACTGGACCACACAGCCAAGTGGTAGCGATGTGCCTGCGGCCCGGTGAAGACATTGGCGAAGAAGTGCACGAAGATGGCGATCAAATCTTTCTCATTACCGAAGGCAGTGGCGAAATACAAATAGACGATGAAGTACATATTGCAGCAGAAGACTCATTGGCTGTCGTGCCAGCCGGAAACCGGCATAATGTTACCAACACCAGCCAAACCGACCTGAAGTTCATAACATTTTACGCCCCACCCGAACACCCCGATGGTACCGTACATAAAACCAAACCAGAATCATAAAATTTGTAAATTCTTCTCTTCTAAATTAATAATTTTGATTAATTTAATTACTTTTTAATCTCAAATCTACTACACTATAGAAGTTCCGAATTTTAGTACTACATTTGCAATAAATCAAAGGAGAAGCTATGAGCGAAATAACGTCATCCACAACACCAGAAGCTAAACAAAAACTTCCCCAGAAATTACACTTGAAATAGGCAAACTAAGCGTTCTTGAAGCACTTGCAAAACCGGCAGAAGATAATCTTACGCCTTCTATGACATGGCAATCAGCATGGAGCGGGAGGGAAGATAAATAAATACTCTACATCCTATAGCTAGCAATATATTATGTATGACCTACAAGTATATCTAGAAAACTTAGTTGAAGTAGATCAAAAAAGATTAGCCGATCTAGAACGCAACCTCAAATCGGCTAATTCTTTACATGAAAAATTATCCAAAATAAAGCCCGTTGCAAAGCAGTGTCAAATAACCGCTGAAGAAATGCTCGATAAGTTACTATCGTCAGGCACCCCGCCTACGTTTTCTAATGTAGGCTCAAAGGCATCTAATGCAGTCATTCTCATTGCACTACATTCGTATGTAGACATAATGCGAAAAATTAGCAAACTATTCCATGACATAGCCCGCCACAATAAGCACGATATTCCAATCCAATATCTCGCTGTTCTTGATGACAGAATTACTATTATCGCTCATAAAACTCAAGTAAATGGCACTACTACTTACAAAAGTCACGATCGTGAATACTTTATACCCATCAAAGATATACAACGCATGCAGAAAAACCGCCAGTTCTACGATCTACCCCCATTAGACACTGCAACCATCAAACAAAAACTAATGACAAAAGAAGAATATTTATTAAATTTCTCGTTCATGGATAAAAAGACCCAATGAAAAGAGTATACTAATAGCTTCTTCGACCATTGCGTCGGATGAATATGTACCAGTAGCACAAAAATTGACTGAAAAAGGATACGAAGTCACAACCTACAATTCAGACTTGGTATTTTGCGAACAAGACTCCTTTATGGTTAATATTACTGAAGACGGCCAGATTCGTGCTAAATATAACGACAAAGATATATCTAACAAGGCTATCAGTGCTTTGTGGTATAGAAAAGTCGCAGATTTTCAAAAACCAGAAAGAATTCATGATAAGGCTAAAGCTCTATTGCTCCAAGATGAGGTAGAATATTTTCATCAAGATATATGGATGTCGCTTTACGATAAAGGTAAATGGCTTAATGCACCTGAAGACATGATCTGTACTTCAAATAAGCTAGGACAATTAGCTGTAGTGAAAGAAATCGGATTCAATATACCAGAAACAATTGTCAGTAGCGACTGGAACACAGTACAAAGTCATCTGTTTGTCGACAAAAGATATAGAGACATCATAGTAAAGATGGTTCGTGGCATTATTATTATCAATGACCAGGATATGGCTCTGCCAACCACAATATTATCTAAAACAAAAGTCGACACACTAAAAGACATTACAACTCCATTTCCTGGAATCTATCAACCATATAAACAAAAACTCAGAGAGTGGAGAGTTACAGTGGTTGGAGAAGATGTCTTTCCTATTGCAATATACACAGACAAAGAGGCAAAAGATGATTGGCGGAGACATCAAAACAGCCCTCATGTTCGTTTTCGGCCAGAAGGTCTTGATGATGAAACAACTGCTCTATGTATCAAGTTTCTTGCAAAATACAATCTAAAATTTGGAGCTTTTGATTTAGTCGAAGATAAAGAAGGCCAGAAAACATTCCTAGAATGCAACGCAAATGGTCAATACTACATTTTTGAAGAGCATTTTAACATACCAATATCTGATGCAATCGTAAAAGAACTTATTAATATATCAAACAAACAGCCGTACTAATGGAGGACATATGAAAACACATTCTCAAGAAAATAAAAATGAGGATAAGTTGTTAAATAATAATTATATTACCCTATTCGATGAGCGCATAAATGATCTTGACAAACTAGTAGAAACACCAAACCTAATAAAACAATATGCATTAGAAACTCTTAAAACATTAGCAAAGTCACAAAACTTATGCCATTCAGATCAAATAACCATCAATAACGGCATTCAAACTCTGAACAATATTCAAGATAATTCGATACGCAATAATTACCGCATCATTTACGCTCAATTATGCGTACTTGCGACTTCAGTCTTGGAAGCATTACTGAAAGACTACTTTAGTGATACTATTAGCAAGGTTGAGAATCTTAATCTAGACAACAAACGACTAGGAAAAATTCGACTTACTGCTTTAGACTTAGTTAATAATAAATTAAATTATATTGAAGCATTTCCGAAATTAATTCTCGAAAAAGAAAAAAATGACTTTCAAAATTTAAAAAAACTTAAAGAACTTTTTAAAGACTACCTCAATAAAGAGATCAATCTCCATGATGATACCGAAAAAATGATCATCTTCTACCTTGAGTGCAGGCATGTAATAGTTCACAAAGGTTCAGTGGTAGATCAGAATTTTATTCGAAACGTTACTAGTTATAAAAAGTCTAATCTTAAAAAATATAAGCTACATGACCTTATTAATCTTGATGAAACAGACTGGAATAACATCAAGAAATCCTACAGAGAATTAGTTGAAATCGCTACAATAAGTATTCCGTAATAGTTAGCAGCCGCTTAAATAAAGGATTCAAATGCGTTTCTTCAGACAACTTCCTTACTCTATTATTTTTATTATATCATAGTTATTATAATTTTGTCAATTGATATTTGTTTTAGTATTTTTTAATTTTTCTATTTTACATGGCAAAAAATAGGAGTATAATGCAAGGTTGTCAAAAAAATATATAAAACAATAAAGCAATATGGATATTGATGAAAACAACCCTATGAACAGCCTTGAAGAAAATCAACAATACAACCCAGAAAATAACGAACAACCTGCAGTCGTCGAACTCATCGCACCGAATGGATTAGGATTTGGCGAAGGCGGCATTAGTGTCACAGAGCAAATAAGAAAGGGCATCATAACCCCTGAAGTGCCAAAACATATTCACAACTTGCTTCTTAATGATCCAAACGCTTTTAAATCGGTAGAGGCACCTGATGATGGCTGCGGCGATGGTCGTCCATGGAGCAAAATCATTCAGCTTGTTGCTGATGAAAACAACGAGAAAAAGATCCGCCTCTATAAAAGCTCGCTCCTGCGTGCCAAGGTTTTTGGTGGTGGGCTTGTTGTAGCATCAAGTATGTGGCGCACTATTAACGGCGTGCCAGCCGACGGTGAAACAGTGCTTAGTGACCGTGCGTTTATGGCTGACGAACTGGCAAAACGGAATATTAGCCATGGCGCTCATAGCGATGATCATGCTGAAGGTGGGAACTGCGGGTGCGGTGCAATTGATAAATATCCAATTATCTCGGCAAATGCTGTCAAATACCGCAATGAGATTACTGGTGCATTGCGCTTGCTTTACGGACATAGTTTTGATGAAAATGCATCGGCAATTGAAACGGCATTTGCTACATACGAATCACTTGCTAATAAGCCAAGCTATTTCTTAGGTGCTAACGGAAAAAACTCTATGGAGCAAATATTGGAATCCGGCGCCGTAGTAAAAGAACTACACGGACACCATGTCGAAGAAACAATTGTCATTAATGACGTTCGAGGAACAACGCTTGATCAGCGCTACTTCACTGAAACTGTTAAAAATGCCTGCTCAGAAGGGCAAAAACCACAAACTATTCAAGCCTTTTCTGTTGATATCTGGAGAGGCAAGGAAATTGCTCGAGTAGTAGCCGACATTGCACACACGCAAGACCCATCTGCCGATATTGATGACTTATATAAGCTAGCATATGCTGACTTTTTGATCCGCACATTAGCGGTAAGTGGTACATTGACTGCTGGTGATTTGCCGATATATCTAAGACGCCCAGAAACCACAGCTGTATAACGTGTAATAATGCTATCTGAGTAAGGATTTCATTTGTTTGGCTATGAGTCTGGTGGCATATGCTGGATTGAGACGATACAGTCGATTCATGAGCTTGGAATCGCTGCCTGTGTAGATATACAGTTTGTTCTTTTCGATGCCATCAAGCATTATCTTTGCAGCCTGATCGGCCGGAAGCATTCTGGCAGTCATTTTCTTGGTATCGGCCGAACTGGTTTTTGGTGCAGCAACACCTGAATTTTCGGTTATCTTGGTATTTGTGGCACCAGGAAAAACTACTGATACGCGAACCGGCGTTTCGAGCAGCTCGGCATACAACCCTTCGGTCATTAGCTTAACCGCCGCCTTTGACGCGCCATAAATACTTTGGCCAGGCACCGGCAAGAAGCCGCCCATGCTTGATACATTCACGATGTGTGCTTCGCTGCGTTTTAGTAGATATGGAAGAAAGCTCTTGGTCATATATAGGGTACCGTAAAAATTCACACTCATGACCCGCTCAATCGCCGCAACATCTAGACCATTGATTCGCACAAACGGCTGAACTATGCCGGCGCAGTTAATCAGCCCATCGACTTGACCATGAGCTTTTATCACTTCTTCTGGAAGTTTATCGACCGCCGCTTTGTCTGTGATGTTTAACGGATGCAAGCTCAGCTGATCTGCTTTTTCACTGGCTCGATGCTTGGTTGCTTGTAAATTGTCACTATTGAGATCAACCGCTGCAACTCGCGCACCTCGAGACAACAGCTGCAGTACCAACTCGCCGCCAATACCGCCACCCGCACCAGTGACCACAAAAACCTTATTTTTTACCTTCATGCTTTCCAGTATAAAGCATAAGAGGTTCTATCACACTTAAAGGGCTCTGCATCTGCTACTATACATGTATGCGTAATCGGCTGTATGAGTTGCTTGTTGAAGGAGATAAGCGCACGGTCAAGTATGTTGATACGGCTGTTCAATTATTAAAAACACATCCTGACTTAGTACAATATGCTATCGCGCTTATGCGTGATGAATCTGCAGCTGTGGCCATGCGAGCAGCTGACTGCCTTGAGAAATTTAGCCGAGACAATGCCAATAAACTACAACCGTATGCCAAAGATTTAGTAGACATACTAACGAGCAACTCGCAGCAAGAAGTGCGTTGGCACCTCGCTCAAATACTACCTAAGCTAAAATTATCGTCTAAAGATATAAGCCGCGCAGCAGACATTTGGCTATCGGATTTTTACAACGCTAAAAGCAGTATTGTTCGCACTGAATCTTTGCAGGCATTGTACGAGATTAAAGAGGTGTATCCAGAAATACTACCAGATCTAAAGCATGCTATAGCCGAGGGGCTAGAACACGGCACACCAGCGGTGAAAGCGCGTGCGCGTAAACTCTCAGGTGCTCTTTTGTAGGTAATTTTTGTTTCTGCTATATATTACTATTATATCATATATTATGGTATTGTGTCAAGTAATAGTTCTGCGTCTATCCTACGAGCCAGGCGGTAATTTGCTATTATGAAGAGGTAAGTTCATACAAGGTTTATATGTCAACGATTCGCTTTAAGACAACGCTGTTTACTATCAATTCGTGGACTATTCTGCATCTGCCAAAAGAGGCGAGTGCAAAATTGCCATCACGCGGGCAAGTCATGATTCAGGGAACTATTAATGGGTATCCTATTAAAATGCCGCTTGAGCCGGACGGCAAGGGAAGCCATTGGTTTCGGGTTAACGATACGCTAGGCAAAGCAGCCAACATCAAAGCAGGGGATACAGTAACGCTTGACATTGAACCTACAAAAGACTGGCCTGAACCGGATGTACCGGCCGATTTACAAAAAGCACTTGCTGCTGATGCGCACATTCAAACCCTTTGGGAAACTTTCACACCGCTCGCACACTGGGAATGGATCCGCTGGATACGCTCAACTGGGCGAGAAGAAACACGGAAAAAGCGGATAGAGGTAGCTATTTCAAAAATGCGAAATGGTGAACGACGACCATGTTGCTGGAACCGCAACCTTTCTACCGAACCAACGGTTTCTAAAAACGGCGTACTACTTGAACCAACCCTGTCGTTATAAAATCTGACACCTACAGGCTCACATCTGCTACAATGAACTCATGCAAACTATTGATGAATATCTCCAAAACGTTGACGAGCCTAACAGATCAGTACTAAATAGGATTCGTGACATTGTACACAAGGTAGCACCTGAAGCCGAAGAGACCATCAGCTATGATATGCCTACTTTCAAATATAAAAATAAACCTCTTATACACTTTGCTGCATTTAAAGATCATTTAAGTATATTTCCTGTGAATGATCGGACAGTCGGAGCAAGCGTAGATAAAAAAGTAGAAAAATACCGTAGCGGCAAAAGCACACTTCAATTTACACCTGACAACCCGATACCTGATGCTCTCATTGAAGAAATCGTGAAAAACCGCATGCATAATATTATTGGCTAATTAACTACTCTATGTAGCGAACATGTAAAGTCGTTAAAAACAATCATTCAAGCATGCATAAAAAATTATGAAACATACAGAGGCTTGCCAGTTTGTAGCCTCGAGGAGCGCAAAATTGTGTCACAAACTGCGCATAATATGATCTTAAAGAATATCCGTGGCAGATTTTGTTATCAACAATCCATGCGAAAGCAGTATCTTTTTATTATCGATTGGAGTGTATATACAATAGTGTTATAAATGGAGTAACAAAGACGCTGTATTTGGGCTATTTAATTAGACGCAAGCCTAAAAATACTCAGTGCATCTTCCGAAGAATTCGAACACTATGACGCAAATATCCGCAAGGCATATGCCTTTCGTTGATAAAAAGACATATTGGCTTGGTAGAATAGCTGTCTTGCAAAACTGTCTGAAAAGACCTTGAATATTTGCGACAGACACTGCTTATGAGCAATTTGAAACGCAAGCCAGAGAAAATCTCAGACGAAAAATTGAGGAACTCAACACACTAACTCATCTTTCATTACACACTTATTATCACCTGTGGTTTATTTCACTGCGGGCAGTAGTCCTTTTTTATATGCTGGTTATATAAGGTAGGGGAGGCCATCATGGCAAATACACCAAGAAAGAATTTAGTTGATCTAGAGATTGAACTCGCTGATCAATTGCGTGAAAAAATTAAGAGGATGCCTCGAAAATAGGTTTTTCACCTCAATCTGCACAAATTTTGGCAGCAATTATTGTGCAAGGACCGGCAAACGTAATTCTACCTCTGCGCCGCCACCTGGGATATTGCGTGCACGTATATCGCCGCCTAGGTGACGCATGATGAGACGATCGAGATAGAGATCAAGTCCCAAACCTTCGTGTGTAAAGTCAAGGCTGCTGTCACCACGCTTAAATGCTTCAAAGAGTTGCTCTGGATCTTGCTTAAATCCTGGACCGTTATCACGAATTACCACTGTTGCTAGGTTCTTCCTCTGCCGTGTCTCGATATCGATAACACCGCCTTGATTGTTAAATTCTGCAGCGTTTGCCAATACCGAACTTACGACACGCTCAAACAATGCTGCATCTTGCTGCATTGTGATTGACTGACCATGACGATCAACAGTAATCTCCTTGCGCCTTAACTCTTCTGAAAGTTCGCCAAGTGCCTGGTTTACGAGCTGCGTTGTCGTAAAGGCAGACACATTGATTTTTGTAGAATCTACAGATGTAAACAGCTTGAATTTATCCATTAGTTTCTCAAGGCGCGCTGTACCACTGCCAAGCATCTCAACAAACTTTTCTTCACTAGGTAGCTTGCTCTGCAATTCCGCCAATAGATACACATCGTCAGCTAATAGATCGTACGTATCTTTCACAAACTTGTTTTTCGCCTGATCTAACGCAGCACGGCGCTGTAATGCATCAGCAAGCATTTGCTTGCGGCGACGGCGCATAGCGCGCAGACGCAAACCAGTGTAGAGCAAGATAATAGCGATTGTGCCAATTGCAATTTGCTCGAGCAGTACCGAAGCACTAACTGATTGACTACCGATAGCTGAAACTGCCCAGTTGCCTAAGAGTGTTAACACGATAGAAAGCACTACCGGCAACCAGAACAGTGGATTTGTATAAAGTTTTCGACGTTCAACTTCAATATTCGGCGCAACAATAGCCTGTAATTCTGCACTGCCGGCGGTCTGGCTAATGAGCTGTTCAGCCTTTTGCTGCAGACTTTTTACAATCTTATTGAGTGTTTGCACGCTTTCTTTGTATTGGTCGCCCATTTTTGCAACAAGAAGTTCGCTGCTTGAGGCAATAATCGTTATTGGCGTACGTAAGTAATGCGCACAAAGCTGCAAGAAGTTGTCTTTATCTTCAGCGGTGCGTTTTTCGCGTTCTAAAATCGCTACCAACAGACGAACCTGTCGTAGTTCACGCCAAGCTTGCCAGAGCAGTATAACCGCCATTGCAATTACAAAACCGAACAAGCTGTTAGAAATTACTACTGGCGCAGCTGGCGTTTGAAGGAAGCGTTTCAATGACTTGCCAAGCGATGTCATGAGCGTAGAAAGTGCTGAACTGCTATCACTACCATCACCACCGCTTGATGACTTATTTTGGTTTGGACTTGCAATACCACCGCCCCGATCATCCGAACCAGTTGGCTGGTCTGTAGGACCCGAACCCGAACCATCACCAGTACTGCTACTGTCACCACCCTGGGTGTCACGCGAGCCACTGCCAGGACCAGATGGGCCCGTTGCGCCACTATCATCTTCTGTGTCTGGACCTTCGCCACCGCCAGTATGCTCCTGAACCTGGAACGGTGCCGACAAAGCCTCTGCCAAAATATCGCCGGATGGATCGAGCAGCCGTACTAATGCACGATAGGTTTGGCCTACAGCCAATGCAGGAGAAATCATAGAAGCATCATAACTGCCGGTATCAGTATGCTGCGCGCTTGTAAGCGGGACATATATTCCAGTTGACTGCAATGAATCAGTTACAATCTCTACCACACCTTGCGGAGCATCCGCCAAGTTCTGGTGCTGACGACTTTCAACCGTAATCGTAAGCAGATCGCCAGCAATATAGCTGCTTGGTGCTACAGCCTTCGCCTGCCATGGTGACACTACAACGCTACGAGTAGCTCCTGAAACTTCTTCAGTATTTGGATCAATCGCCTGGATATCCAGCGTAAATGGATCATCACCTGCACGAGCAGTAACATCACTAGGATTGTAAGAGATATTCGCGGTATTCTCTGCAGTTTGTTGACCAATAATTGCTCCTGCACTATTCCTCCAGGTTAGCTGCCAATTTACTGGACGCAAAGAACCGTCACGCTCCTCGCGAGCCTCAGCAGTAAATGACGCTCTACCAGTAACATCGCCCTGTTCGTTGTATGCAAAGAACAGTGGGTTAGTAACAAAATTATTTGCAAAGTTTCGCGAACTAGTTTGTTGACTGCTATTTATCTGCAGCGCATTCACGATAACATCAAGCATGGCGTTTGTAATTGCTGGATTATCTACTCCACCAGTCCAGTCACTAGCGGTAATTTGCGACTGACCAACAGAACTATCACGATAGTACAGATTCAAATAACTGAGGCCTTCAGGAATGGTGAATGTTGCTGCAGATTGCCATGGACCGCTTGGTGACAACGCAAACTCACCGGTGCCTGAACTTGATGTTAATCGAACAGGGAAGCCACCAGGACCAGCATTAGTTGGCATATTGGCACCATCCTGAATCTGTACAGTAATTACTTCCGAAGCCTGATTCTTCGTGACACTCATCGGCGAAGACGGTGTAATAAAGACTAGTTTCGCTGGCGGTCCAGCAACGTTGCCGAGTACGGTAATACCTGTTTGCTGACCGGTAATACCGTTGGTATCGGTAACAGTTACTGTCTTTTCACCTGGACTCATAAATGCTACGCTATTCACAAAGGTATGGATACCTTTGTCTTTGCTTGGGTTAAAGGTGTAGCTGCCTGGCAAAATTGCATCATTATCCGAAGCGCTAAACGTAATTGTGCCATCATACCAATCAATCACATAGTTCTCAGCATCAACTGCAGCTACCACCACAGAGCTTGGGTTACCTTGGTACTGTGGATCAGAAATATTCGTTACCAAGAAGTGACTAAGCACCTGACGTTCAATAGTTTGCTGCTGTGTGACTGCAATTACTTCACTCGGATTAGTTGATAAGCTGTTGCTGACACGTATTGTTGGTGTTCCTTCGCGGCTGTCACGGTAGTAGAACGAGACCGTTGAATCACCAGCAGTCATAATGACGCTGCTAATACCCCATGGACCGCTTGGTGACGTTGCAAATTCTCCGCTCGCTGAATCACTGCGCAAGTACAATGTAGTATTCGCTGTAACAGTAGTTGGTTTGCCATACCGGTTCAGCGCTTGCACGGTCATAATATTTGATGGATGTCGTGCGGTAATCGTCTGCGGAGCAGTTGTAAAGCCAAGCTGTGCAAATGGACCGCTTACTACCGTAATGTTTTTCGTTCCATTTATCAGACCAGTATCTGGAACTTCTGGCGGAGCGACATCAGATGCAATCATCGTTGCAGCACCCAAAGTATGATCATCACGATAGTAGAATTCGGCGCGTGATTGTCCAGCCGGAATGACTACAGACAAGATATTTTGCCATGGACCATTCGCACTTGCAGAAAATTCTGCGGTATTTGAAGTACTACTTAGATATACTGTCTGATTATTGAGCGTGTTGATCTCAATATCATATGCGTTGCGAAGCACAACGTAGTTTGGCCCATCGGTGCCACCGCGTTCTAACTCAGCTTGACCACCTACAATACCAAGTTTCGCTGGAGTACCAGGCACAATCGTTACTGTTTGTGTTGCATTTTTTAGACCCGTATCTGGACTATCAAGAGGGTTACGATCTGAAACTGTAATCGTTGCAGTACCTAACGCCGCATCACGATAGTAGAAGGTAATTGTCTGCCTATCTTCTCCTAAGATAGTTATAGAGGTAATTTCCTGGGTCATGTTGGCATTTGAATAGAACTTAGCCGAAGGAGAACTTGAATATAGGTAAAGAGTCATTGGCGTTGGCGCAAATTCAGTAGCGTTACCAAACTCATCAACTGCCATAACGGTCATAGCGCTAGAAGGCTGGTTTGCTTCTAGGGTTTGTGGACTAGTGACAAACTGCATACCCTTCAGTGAATCTGAAAATACTGTTGCAACCGCAGTGCCGTTTGACAAACCTGCATCCGGATCCGAAGCAGACAAGTTAGCAGCCGCAGCAGTTGTTTGACGATAGTACACAGTTACTGATGATTGTCCAGCTGGAATAGTTGCCTGGGTGATAACCGGAGCGTTAAGACTGCCGCTTGCCCTAAACTCACCACTAGCAACATCTGTAGATAGATCAATTGTCTTATTTGTATCGGTTGCAAACGGTGCATCATATTCGTTGCGTAGTTCGATCTTAAGCTGCTGCAACTGACCAGCAACAATATTAAATGTGTCTGGGACAAAGGCAAATTTCGTTGGTGTACCAGCTGTGATAGTGATACCTTGTGACGCATCAATTAAACCAGTATCTGTACCGTTATCTTGGTCACGTGCATAAAGTGTTGGAGTGCCTGGCGCCATATCACGATAGGTCACACTTGCACTACTTTGACCAGCTGGGATAACCACGCTATCTTGCGAGAACTGACCCGTTGGCGAGCTTGTAGAGAAGTAGATCGTTGTATCTTCGTCTATCGGTGTCACATTGCCGTAAATATCTTTTGTAGAAACTGTAATGGTATCTGAATTCTGTCCAGCTACAATCGTCTGTGGCGCACTAATAAAGTCTAGTGCAACAGCAACCCCATAAACTACTTCAATATCCTGTTCAGCACTACTCAGATCAGTACTTGATAGGGTCATAGTACATGTTCCAGACGACATGCTGCGGAAGTAGAAGTAAATTTCACTCTGACCAGCCGGAATAATTGCTGAAGTAATGGTATTCCACGCACCCCCATCTGCCAATGAAAATTCGCCAGCCACACAATTGCTTGCAAAGTTTACCGTGATATCAGTCTGAGCCTTTGCAACGTTATCAAATACATCACGCAGTTCAACCTTCATTTGAGCAGAAGCCTCTCCAGCGTGAATTGTCTGCGGTGGAGTTGTGAAGACAAGTGATTCTGGCTTAGCGGCCTCAATTGTTAGATCCTGTCGTGTATGAATCAGACCAACACCTGGATAGTTAAATACATATGGGTGAATTTCTTTAACACCGGCCTTTGAACCTGTAGCGTAGAAACTTACTGAGCTTGCGCCACGCGGAATCATAACCTGAGTGATTGGTACTGAACCCATATCTGGCACAGCAAAGTATATTAGATTGTCGTCCATGCCAGCATTTTCAAGTGTAAATGTCACATCTGAACCTTGAATTGCTGGTGTGCCGTCTTCTTTTTGCAGTTGAATTGTTATTGCTGAAGATAATTCACCAGCTGTAATTATTTGCGGTGCAGTAGTGAAGGCGAGCTTTGATGCCTGCTGACCAATTACATCAATAGTTGTGGTGGCGTTCAATATATCTTCATCAGGACTTTCAAGCGGATTCTTATCGCTTGCAGTAATAATAGGGGTACCAAGTGTCATGTCGCGATAGTAGAACGATGCAGTACTGCCACCAGTAGGAATTACGAGAGATGTAACATCCCACGGACCAGCAGCATTCACAGCAAAGGATCCTGCTCCTGAAGTTGTATACAGATATACTGTTGTATCGCTGCTTGGAGTGGTGATATTTCCGTAAATATCCAATGCAGATACGGTAAATACGCCTGATACTTCAGTTACTGGAACACTGCTTGGCTTGGTAGTAAAACTGAAGCGATAAATTTCTGCACCACCGACTACAATGTCAGTCGTACCATCCGTCCAGCCTTTTGACGGAGTTTCACTCGCAGTAATAGTATGGATACCAGCCTGTGTGCTGCGATAATACAACGTAATTTCACTTTCATTCTCATTGAGAGTCACAGAAGTAGTTGCATTCCATGGAGTAGCAGTGAGCGAGAATTCGCCAATGCCTGACAAGTTAAACATTGTGTCTTCAGGTACCGGCACATCAATACCATCATTTGATTGAGTCTTCAGCGTCACAGCTATCGGTTCACCGGCAATTGCATTACCAGAAGACAACAGCACTATTTTATTTGGCAGCGCTTCAACGACTCGAATATTTTGGCTCGCACCCGTCAAGCCATTACCGCTAACATCTAACGTATAAGTACCGTTTGTGCCATCACGGTAATAAACACTGACACTTGACGCACCCTCAGCAAAAGGTACTAAAAGGGAACCGTTGGTCCATCCTGAAGAACCGTCTACTGAAAATTCACCAGTAGCGCTCGTTGTGTTAATGGTAAGCGCAAATCCATTTGGCGCACTTGCAGGGTTGTTGTACTGATCTTGAATCTCGATAGTAATCGGTTGTGATGCGGTATTTCTTGCAATGATTTGCGGATTCGACGTATAGATATACTTCGCTGGCGCCGCAGCAACAATACTTGGCGTATATGAAACACGTCGTATCGGCACATCCGTTTGCGCAGCTTGGATAGTCACACTGCCTGCTTTGGTATCGCGATACAACACTGTCACATCACCAGTGCCAGCCGGAATATTCGTTGTCACTGACGTAGACCAAGAAGTGCCGTTTACTGAAAATTCACCAGTGACACTATCGGACCTTGTAAAGGTAATACTTACGGTATTGTCAGCTATTGTTGGATTGTTGAAGTCGTCCAAAAGCTCCACCTGAACTTCTTGCTCAACACCAGCAGTAAACTGGGGCGGAGCAGACTTGAAGCGCAGCTTACCATTATATGGCCCACCGATAACTTGAGGCGTAATTTGTCCACTGCCAAATTCAGTTGTTGAAGCAGTTATCGTTGGATTACCGCTTACAACGTCACGATAGTAGATAGAAGTGGTGCTTGTACCGGCATTAATTGTGCTATGGCCCACAGATACCCATGGACCAGCTGGAATATTATTAAAGCCGCCACCACCACTCGTGCTGGTAAAGGCTACATCTACGGCATCAGTCGCAATGGTCACATTACCATATATATCCTTCAAATACGCAGCCAGTTGCTTTGCCTCACCAGCACGTATTGGCTCGACTACCGGCAAGAAGCCAATTGCTACCGGATCACCTGGTCCAACGGTGATAGTAGTTTCACCTGGATCATACGGATCACCAAGCGGACTAATATCAGTTGCAGTTAACGTAAGCTGGCCAGCGGTAGTGTCAGAAACATAAATAGTAACTGTTGCAGAACCGGCAGCAATCATAGTATCAAGCGTTTCGACTGGATCACTGCCACTTGGATCTGTACTGAAACGAGCTGTACCTGAATCACTCGTCACACGCACCTGGATATTTTTTAGCGAGGTCACGTCATTACTGACTGAATCCTGTAAGTGCACAGTAACCGGCATCCACTCGCCAGCTGGTACTGCGGCGCTAGCCGTTACACCTAACTTTGTTGGCTCGCCTACGCCTATAGTTATTTGTTGTGAATCATTCGTCCAGCCAAAGTCAGGACCTGTACCCATATCATCACGCATCGTAATGGTGTGGGTACCGGCAGTATTATCCCTGTAATACACGTTTGCCGAGGTTGCGCCCGCTTTTATAGTAATCTCAAACGGTGAACCACTCGTCCAACCTGTCTCGCCATCTACTGAAAATTCACCGGTAATCGAATCGCTATATACATAAATTGTCGTATCATTAGCAACCGGAATAGGCAATCCGTCAATATCCTGCGTTTGAACAGTTATCGCCGAAGAATGACTATCGGCAGGGAAGCTTTGCGGTGGAGTAATGATCTTGAGCTTAGATATCGTACCAGCATTTGGTGGCGTAACGGTAATATCACACTGCGATCCAGTAATACTTGGATACTCTGTATCGGTAACAGTAACACACCATTCACCTTGGGTTCGCATCGTAACACCGTTTACAAAAGTATGCATACCAAGCATTTCCGGCGTAAATGTAAAGTCTGCCGGCAATAGCGCGCCCTCGTCAGTTGAAGTGAAATGAACCGTACCAGTGTAGTCAGTTTGCGGTTGCCCCTGGTAATCGACTGCTTGGACAGTGATCGAACTTGGTACGCCAACCTGAACTGGGTCAGTGACACCAGTAACTAATAATTTATAGCGCGGTCCGATAGTTTGCTGTTGTTGCACCTGTGTGCCACTTGGATCAGTTACAGTGATCGTCGGCGTACCTTGCAGATTGTCTTTATAGTAGAACGTTACCGATGACTGACCAGCAGGCAAGACCACCGAATCATAATCCCATCGTGTCGATTCATCCTCGTCGAGATCACGAGCAAAGAAACCGCTCTCAGAGTCAGTTGCTAAGCTAAGCGTAATATCGTGAGTACTTGTAACCGGATCGCCGTTAGTGTCAAGCGCCTGAATAGTTAGTGCTCCCGGCTCAGTCGCAGCCACATTAAGCGGATTATTCGTAAATGCGTAAGCAGCCGGCAAATATGTATATCCTTCCTCTAGAGTATCGTCACCTTCCGAAAACTCATCACTGACATGTACATCTACAGCTCCTGGGGCATGCGGAGGAGTCTCTACATAAAGAGTTGTCGAATCGCGATAGCTTACAAGCGGAGCGGGTACGCCGCCAAAACTGACTGAAACATTGGAGTGCAATTCATATGCACGTAGCGAAGCACATCGAACCCATCCACTAGCACTATTGAAGTAAAGACGAATACCTGCAGCCAGCTCTCCATTAGGCAATGTTATCGCTCCTGTAGCATCACCTTCACCCGAACTCCACGCATTTGTAAGTTGATAATGGGTAACCCATGCACCATTTTGATACAACTGAATTTGCGCTTGACGAGGCGACGCATCACTACCACACTTAACCCACTCTATACGTCCGATTGTGTAGTATTTATCAAAAGCTGCTTGCACCCAGTTACCCGTACCCGAATTTGCTACCCAAACTGTATTATCATCATTATCAAAGGCGTAATCAGGATAATTGGTCAAATACGTTCTCGAAGCAGTTGCAGTTGCTCCAGCATAAACAGAAGCAACATCGTCCTTAATTTTAGCGCTGAAGTTTGTACCAGTAACAGTGACGCCAGTACCTCCCTCCATGCTACCCATAGCCGGATTCACACTAGTGATTGTTAGAGGCGGCCGAATAAATTTGAAACCATCTTCTAATGTTCCTGTCTGTCCATCGATATTAGTAACACTGACATCGCTCCACCCGCCTTCGGTTACCGGCGTTACCACGCTCAATGTATTGCTATCAATAAATGTGACGCTCGCAGCTTCGATATCACCAAACTTTACGGTGGCACCCTCTCTAAAATTATCACCCATTATCGTAACTGTATCGCCACCAGCTGAAGTACCACTGTTTGGATTGACTGATAGTATCTCAGGTGACGGAACATACTCAAAGCCATCACTAAGCGTACTAGTTTGGCCATCATAATTTGACACCACCACGTCGACAAAACCTGCGGCATGAGCCGGAATTGTAGCTGTGATTTCAGTAGAGCTAACAAACGTTACGTTTGTAGCAGGGACACCGTCAAAAGTGACAGAAGAAAGATCAGATGAAGGATCAACAGTTTGCCAGTTGGTAATCCAAGACTGGTTGTAATAGTTCGGTTTTTGGCGAGAAATAGAAGTAGCATATATCTTAGCATTAACGTTATTGCCGATTATATACGCCATATCATTTACCACAACTATAGCCGAGGTTCGCATAGCAACCGGCAATGTACCTGCAGCAGTCCAGCTTGTAGGATCTGAGATAGGCGCAGAAAGAATGGTGTTGTACATAGACGAACCGGCACCACCACCGCCATAGAGATACATCCTATCTCCTATAGTAAGCAAGGAAGCTCCCTGTATTACTTGAGGCAGAGAGCCAATTTGACCTACTACAGTAGGGTTAGAGACGTGTGCAGAATAGATAACCGTACTAGCATTATTAAGACCTGACTTCCCGCCAAAAAGATAAATTCTATCTCCAATTACTGTTGCTGCTGAGTTTACTTCAGGTGCGCCATACGGCATACTACCTATTTGTGTCCATGTCGTTGGATCAGAGACATGCGCATAAAGAATAGGACGAGAAGACGTATTACCACCATAAATATAAAGTGCATCGCCTACAACTAAAACATTAAAGCTATATATGGACACAGGTAGCTTTTTGCCTGTATCTATCCAATTTGTTGGGTCAGAGACTGGAGCAGAGAAAATAGTGTCAGTTAGTCCTCCCGTAGCCGAGCGGCCACCAAACATATAAATTGTATCTCCTATGACAGCTATAGCACTCCGGAACCGCGGAGAAGGTAACCGTTTGCCCGTATCCGTTAAGTTTGTTGGGTCAGAGACTGGAGCAGAGAAAATAAAATCACTTGCACCTCCTCCTCCCGTGCCTATAGTAGCACCCCCAAATACGTAAATCCGATCTCCTATAACAGCTACTTGGTTTTGATTATCTCCAAACAGACTTAGACCCCCAGGCAATACACCTCCTGTGTCTGTCCATACATTTGAAATACTATTTTGCGGAATAAAGTCACTGCCGTGTATCGTGACATTCATACCGCCTTCAAGCGGTCCTATTTGAGGATTTACACTTGATACAACCGGTGGTAAATTAAGGTAAGTAAACCCGTTTGCTAATGTTGCAGATTGACCACCAGGATTTATAACGGTAACGTCATAAGAACCAGCCACATTTGCTGGAACAGTTGCAAGCAAAGTGCTGCTATTCACGTATGTAACACTTGTAGCATCAATGCCGCCAATTCTTACCGTCGCACCATTCTGGAAGTTAACACCAGTTACCGTAACCACATCACCTCCTGCTGTTGAACCGCTGTCTGGAGTAACTGACACTATCTCAGGTGGTGCAACATACTCAAAACCATCGGTGAGTGTGCTTGGTTGCCCGAAGTAACTACCCACCGTGACATCAACAAAACCCGCAGCATGAGGCGGAATCGTAGCCTTAAGCTCAGTAGGACTCACATACGTAACATTAGTAGCAGGAACATTATTGAAAGTAGCCGAGTAGAAGTCAGCCTGAAGAGGCATAGTACTCCAAGTAGTCGTCCAAGGGTTATCGTATACATTAGGACGTGTTTGCGTTACACTCGTCCTCACTACCGCGTTTGCTCCAATACCTGTTCCTGTTCCACCAAAGAGATAGATGCTGTCACCAATAGTAAGAGCACGCATACTATAACGCCCTGAAGGTAATGACTTACCGGTGTTTGTCCATGTAGTAGGATCGGAAATATTCGCAGCATATACTATGTTATTCTGGGAAAACATGGTAGTTCCACCGAGTAAATAAACAGTGTCATTTACCACCCGAACTTCAGCAAGGCTCAGTTGTGTTGGTAGTGTTTTGCCAGTATTGGTCCAATTCGTTGGATCAGAGACCGGAGCAGAGAAGATAGTAGCACTACTTGAATTTGCTGCATTAGTAGTTAGGCCACCTAGTGCATAAATCCTTTCCTTATTCATCACCATCTGAAAACCCTGAATAGAACCAGGTAAATGCAACGTACCGCCGCTTTCCGCTGTAACATTGGTCCAATTCGTTGGATCAGAGACCGGAGCAGAGAAGATAGTATTTGTAGTTGTTGCTCCATTACCACCAGCAAAGTAATATACCGTATCATGTATAATTCTCACTCCTCCCGCCATACGTGGCTGAGGCAGGCGAGCTGCAGGATTGGTTGCTGTAAGGTTTGTCCAATTCGTTGGATCGGTAATTGGTGCCGCAAAAATATTGTCAGTGACTGCACCATTCAACTGTCCACCAAACATATATATTGTGTCGCCAATAACTTCTAGATTTGAATTAGCTATCGTACCAGGGAGTGATTTACCGGTATAAGTCCAGTTCGTTGGGTTAGAAACTGGCGCAGAGTAGATTGCAGCAGAACCTGATCCGCCAAATATGTATGCCTTGTCATCAATAACTGCTGTTTGAAACGCCGTAATAGCAGGCAAACCGCTTGCTGCAACATTAGACCATGTATTTGTTGTACTGTTAGGCGGAATAAAGCCTGAACCATTAATAGTTACTTCTAGCCCACCAGACACAGGACCTTGATCTGGGGTAATACTTGTAATATCTGGCGCGGGAGTAATATAGGTAAAACCAGCGCTCAGTCTTGCTTTTTCACCATCTGGATTAGTTACTGTTATACTTTTTTCTCCGATCGTATGTGGTGGAGTGACAGCTATAAGCGTACTACTGTTGACGTAAGTAACACTTGCAGCGTCAAATTCGCCAAACTTTACGGTGGCACCCTCTCTAAAATTATCACCAATTATCGTAACTGTATCGCCACCAGCAATAGAACCAGAACTTGGAGTTGCACTACTTACTGACGGAGGCGGCAAATATTCAAAACCGTTTTCAAGCGTTGCGATTTGACCGTCGTAGCTAATAACCTTTACGTCAACAAAGCCTGCAGCGTGTGCCGGCACCGTAGCGATCGCTGTTGTACTGCTTATTGCTTGAACATTTGTCGCAGGCACTCCGCCAAATTCAATTCCTAGAACTACTGTTGGCCGGTCAGTAATCCATGGCAAGTTGTATATATTCGGCTTATCGCCCGTAACAGGCGCTGAGTAAATATCTGCACCAGCATAGAGGTACATCTTATCACCAATCAGTGCCCAGGCTGCATTAGTCGCATTAAAAGGTAAGGTAATACCAGTATTTGTCCACGTTGTTGGGTCTGAAAGGGACGCTGAGTAAATGCTACTACCGGTATATATGTACAATTTATCACCAACTACACCTAACGAAGAGCCTGTGCTGCTTGTAGAGATAGTACCAGGCAACGTCTTGCCAGTATCGGTCCACGTAGCCGGGTTTGCGGTAGAAGCGGTAAATATTTTGTTGCCTGCATATAAATAAATAGCAGAACCAATTTTTACTATCAAAGGATAGCGTTGTGCCCCAGGCGTAGTCTTACCGGTATTCGTCCACGTCAGTGGATCTGCTGTAGAAGCAGCATAAATCAGCCCCTGAGCTGTTATGTAGTACATTGTGTCGTCGACCATATAAAGGCCTGCCCCTTCGCCACCTATAGGCATAGATGCGCCTGTAGTACTCCAAGTGGTAGGGTCAGATACAGGAGCACGCCAAATACCTGACGTGTAGCCGCCGCCAAACATGTAAACATAGTCTCCTATGACAGCTATTTGGGTACAGCACTGGAAGTTCGGCAGTGTTTTGCCGGTATTGGTCATATTTGTAGGATCAGAAACCGGGGCAGAGTAAATTCTGTTTGTAAATGGACCAGAACCACCAAATAGATAAACTTTGTCACCGATAACTGCAAGCGAACGATGATTTGCAGTACTGGTAGTAGTACCCACATGTGTCCAGCTATTTGTCGTTGTATCATACGGTGTAAGCTCTGGCGTAAAATTGTTTCCTGTAATCGTAACATTGATGCCGCCAGATACAGGACCAACCGCAGGATCCACATCTGTAATCACAGGAGCTGGAAGCGTATATACGGTTAATGTGATTTTTTGCAATTCAACACGCTGGGTACCATTAGACCTAAAGTATGCTCGAATATATAAATTACCTCCGCCAAATTGAGCAGCAAATTCATCTAAGTGATCATTAAGTTCAGCTGCAGTATTGGCGTCATAGATTGTATTGCTCGCAGTTATAGTTACCCAAGTGGAGCCGTTCCACCAATACCAAGTGTCACCATCTGGACTTAAGCGATAGGTAACCTGTCCTTCATTGTTTTCACCTAAGGTCTGCGTGAAACCACCGAGGTTAACGTAGCTAATGGGGTTTGTACTCGTAACATATGGCGCGTCAGTTGAATACGTACCGCCACCTAGGTCTACCAACTGCAATACGCCACCACTATTTTGAATCAGAGAAGGGTTGGAAATGGTAAAACTGCCAGCATCAAGCGTTTTCTGACTTACCTGTGGTTTCGCAGTGTCTGTTTGCTGCTTATCAGCAAGCGAAACAATCAATGCTACCGCAGCAGCAAAGAGCACAAAACAGGTCAAAAACGCTATTCCACGAATGGTTCGCGCCTTCTCACCGAATCCAGTAATAGTTTTATGTAATTTTACTTTCAATTTTTATTACACAACTCTTTCTGGGTAGCATCAATAACTACCTTAAACTTATACAAGTTTTCTATTTATCAATACGGGCTAGATTAGCCTGAATAGTCTTATTTTCAGGATTAGCAGCCTGAGCTGACTTTAACACCTGTTTAGCACTTGCAATATCACCTTTCTTCTCGTATGCAAGCGCAAGCAACACTTGTAGCTGAGGGTCATTCGGGATTTCTTTCAAGGCTTGACGATAAGTATCAATCGCATCATCTGCCTTATTCAGGCTATAAAGCTGTATATTTGCCAGATTAGTATACGGGTTTATAAGCTTAGGATTTGCAGCAATTGCTTTTTTGTATGCATCTACGGCAGCATCATAATCACCTAGGTCACGGTGGACATTTGCCAGATTATTATAGGTTGTCGCATCTTTTCGAATACGAAGCGCTCGCTCGTAGCGGGTTTTAGCTTCTTTTACGTTGCCGGTAGCATATAAAGCCACTGCATAATCTCGCTGCGCTTCAAAGCTTGAAGGATTTTTCTCTGCTTTTTCTTTTAGTGAAGGTAGCTGTGCCTTGAACTGTCGCGCAATTGGATTTTTCGGCTGATCAGACACCGTCTTTGACCGTGAGTTTTCAATTATCCAGCCAGTGAGCCCAGAAATAACAAGCACACCAGCAAGAGATATTACAAAAGATTTCCTTGGATGCCTGAGAATCCAAGTCCTAAAATCTTGCCAAGATTTAGCAATTTTACCCACAAATCCCCCTTATAAAAGAAATTATTTATAAGCATAAGTATATCAAAATTCATTTGTCAGGAAAATAGTGTTTTCCCATATTATGCTGTTATACTATACAAAGTATATGAACAAGCAAGTAAACGCTCTTGAGATCCAAAACCTGACCAAACGCTACGCCTCAGGCACAGAAGCACTGAAAGGTATCAACCTTACCATAAAAGAAGGTGACTTTTTAGGGCTACTCGGACCAAACGGTGCAGGCAAGTCAACACTTATCCATAGCATCATGGGACTGGTTATACCGACAAGCGGTACGGCTGCAATTTTTGGGCATGACGTTGTAAAAGATTATCAAGCAGCCAGAGCACTTGCGGGCCTTGCTCCACAAGAACCGAATTTAGACTGGTTCTTAAGTGTCGAAGACACACTTGATTTTCATGGCGGTTACTACGGCATGCGAAGACAAGAACGCAAAGAACGCATAGAAGAACTGCTAGAAACATTTTCACTGACAGACAAGCGCAACGCACGCGCAATGATGCTGTCTGGCGGCATGAAACGCCGTGCAATCCTTGCGCGAGCACTCATGCATCGACCAAAACTACTTATCCTAGATGAGCCAACTGCCGGAGTAGATGTTGAGCTTCGACTAGAACTCTGGAAGTACATAAAACACATCAACAAAGAAGGCACTACTATTCTTTTGACTACGCATTACATCGAAGAAGCCGAGCAACTATGTAACCGCATTGCGCTTATTAATCACGGCAAAATTATTCATGAAGGTACATCTAGCGAACTAAAGAAGAAATACAAAAAGAAAACACTCGAAGATGTGTATCTGTCACTTATCGGTCGTGAAGAGTTAACCAGACAGGAACAGGCGTATGAGCAATAAAAATTACGTAGGCTTCTACCATGTACTTCGAAGAGAGATAAAGCGCTTTTGGAACATTAAGCGCCAGACAATCTTTGGTCCAGTACTGGAAACGTATCTATACATCAGTGTATTTGGTGCAGCACTCGGCAGTCGGATCAATACACTCGACGGTCATAATTACATAAACTTCATTATTCCTGGCTTGCTGCTTATGGCTATGGTTATGAATGCATTCTCAAACAACGCCTCTTCGCTATTGCAGCAAAAAATGCAGCACGCCATAGACGACCAATTAGCCTCACCAGTGTCGAACACTGCACTTCTGACTGCATACACCCTCGGTGGCCTTATACGAGCAAGTATTATTACGCTGACTACCTTTATTACCGCAGCACTGTTGGTTGACCTACCAGTTGCACACCCGTTTCTCTTTGTGTTGAGCCTTTTTGTCTGTGGTCTATTTTTCGCCTCGCTTGGTGTATTAATTGGTCTTCGAGCACAGGTGTTTGATAATCTCAGCTTCTATCAAACCTTCATTATTCAACCGCTCGTTTTCTTAGGCGGCATCTTTTATTCCGCGAGTTTACTGAGCGAGCCATTCCATACACTCACACACTTTAATCCAATGTTCTATATGATTAACACCGTTCGCTATGGCATGCTTGGCAGCAGTGATGTAAATCCATGGTTGTCACTGCCCATCATTGCAGCCGCCACCTTACTGCTCATCAGCGTGAATATGTACCTGTTCCGCAAAGGATATCGGCTCCGAAATTAAACAATATTTAAGATTAATCTAGCATTTATTTAATATTTCTGGTTTAATACAACGCAATCATGAGAGTTGTCAGCGTTGAACAACCAGGCAGCAATTACACTATCGAAGATTTCAAGAACGATACTTACTGGGGAACTGATAAGCCACCTAGATCACCCATTCAGCTACCAGTCACTAAAAACATTTTTCCACCGACACCGTATCGCAAAGAAAGAAAATTCGCTCACGCCGTCCTTCGCAATACGTTTGAACTATTACAAGAAAATTTTCCACACGAAGCCGTATTTGATATAGACGATGTTTTTGATTGCGATCAATACCCAGCCGGCACCCTAGTTGTTGCACGGCGTGAGATACTACATGAACCAATTGCAAAACATCCATATACACTCATGTCTCCCACATGGACCAACGTACCGTCCCAAGCAGCACCCTCCATTCCCAAAAGTGTTTACCTTAATATTTCAGATAAACCCGGTCCTAAAAACACAAACACATATACCTACTATAAAGGAAGAAGTATAGACGAATACTATTGTAGCTGGGTGGAAGTTGGAGTGGTAACACCTTCGCAGCGTAGACGCCAGAATATACTCGTTAGCATTGGAACATACGCCCTTACCGCCGACCCAAGCAACAAGTCCATAGAAGCCGATAAAAAACAATTTCTTATATCAGGTATCGGAAAGATTGTCATCGGCAGAACCAAACATCAGCTTCTAGAATATCCTGATGACAGCTTAGTCGAACAAAGACTACGAACCACATATCTTGAAGTAATCAGTAAAAGGGAGTAGTCTTTTTTTATTTGAACGGCCGCATAATACCGATCTTGCGTATTTTCTGTGTAAGGTCGTGACGCCATTCATATACACCATAGCCAAGCGCAGCTAATACCGCCACACCAACGAACCACCAGCCAGTTGTATTGGCTTTTGTGTTGCTCTCAACATCTTTCACTGTTGCAACATCTTTACTTGATGCGCGTATTTTTCGGCAACGGTTCGTTTCGGGATTACGTTCGTAGCCTGCTTTACAAGGCTTCAAGCTAGTAGTAACGGCAATATTTTTACACCGATTTGTGTCAGGATTTCTATATTGATTTGGCGCACACGGTTTTAACGCCGTACTTACGCCTGCCACTGACCGGCAACGGTTCGTTTCGGGATTACGTTCCTGGCCGGGTTTACACGGTGTAAGTGTACTGCCTGTGGTTGAGACAATATTTCTACATCGATTGGTAGCCGGATTTCGTTCTTTACCCGGACCACAGTCAGCAAGTGCTTTGACACCCGTCGCTTCTGCGCCTTTGCCAGCAGCTTCTGGCGGCCAGTAATTTGGTCCATACGGAGTAGGACTCATCCACTTCCATGCGTTATCACGCTCGTCATACGCCCATGACATACCTTTTTTGCTCGTTGCACTCGCGTCAGGATAGGATACAACAGTTTCTTGATACGTTTTCACTCCATACACATCTTCCAGCCATACATATCCACCAGTATTCGTAATTGATAACGACTCACCGTTATCACGTAAACGAATCACTACGTACTCACCCGGAGCAATTATCTCAGGCAAACTAAATGTATTTGTACTGCTGCTTTTTATTCCGCCGCTATCGGTACGAAGCCGATATTGTGATGCATGTACCGGCGACGAGGTTGGATTAAAAAGCTTTACATAATCACTACAATCTAATGCTGTATCAAGCGGGGAACAGTCCCGCGCATTTGGCAAAATTTCTATAATCTGCAGCGGCATTGTTTCAGGAGGCATATACAACGCATCTGTATATCCTACTGGAGCACCTGTCTTTACTACATAGTCTGTGCTGAATGCACCGCTCATTTTTACTGACGCGTTGGTTCGTTGTTTGTGCTGCACCCATTGTGTTTGAGATAGAGCAGTTGACGGCACAACATCAAACTGCACTGTGCTTTCAGCATTTACAAGCGATAGCTTCGCAGTCACTGGATTAGACATGACGTCATCAAGCTGATACACCGAAACATCACGAGCAGAACCATCACGCTGAAGTATATGATACTGTTTCGAAAGCAGCCACCCAGCAGGTAGGGCAATATGATACAGATGCTCAATAGGCTGGTTCGTTTCAGGATCAATGCCTTGTACTGTGACATTGATATGCCAACCTCCTAGAAAAACAGGCGCCGAGGATTGGTTATAAAGCTCGAAAAAATCAGGTATACCACCGCCAAAAGCTGTAATAACAACCGAGGGCTGGGTAGGCGGGGTCGGCTGATCTTCAATAATTAGCTCTGACGCAAACCCTGGCGCTGTAGTAACGATTTGTAAAAACAAAGACAGTATTAAGACAGCCAAAAGCAGCCGCTTCAACATAACAAATCCTTTTTTATTGCTTACTATTTCTTACGTTTATTACTATGCCAAACGAATATTAATCTGAAATTAAATCGTCTTACTTTTTTGTAAAAATAGTTCATTTTCCACAGTGAAGCTATAAAACAAGATTGTCCTTACCGAAGTTATGTTTTGTTTTGCGCCACAAGATCAGACAAATTGCTACTAAAACCACATAGCCGCCAATAAGAAATTCCAATCCTACCGTAAATTCATAAGCAGCCCCAGGTAAACCTGAGACTATGTCAACAACTGTGATCATGTATTGCAATACAATCGTGGCAGGCCACTGCACAATCTCACCCAAAGCTGGTGAAAAGGCAGCTACCACACCAGCAATAAATGTAGCCAACATAGCAAACGGAATCAGCGGCAATACCAAAACATTCGCAAGCAGCGCATACGGTGAATACTGTCCGAATATGTAGGCAATAAGCGGAAGTGTTGCCAGCTGCGCTGACATAGTTTCAAGCACAATAGATGGTATCAAAGAAGGCGTCGCATCCTTACCAAAAAAGTAATGCCGAGCAAGCGGTGCCAAAATCATAATGCCCGCAAATGAAAACATTGACAAATACCAGCCAATATCACCCCATACAAATGTTGGATTTATATATGCCGTAACTGCACTCACCACAGCAAGTAGCACCAGCGGTTGAATTGTTCTACCAAAATACCACGCCACCAAACTCAGTACCGTCACCAGCGCAGCGCGCGACATTGAAGGACTAAAACCGGTCATCAGTGCAAAGCCACCCACCATCAGCAGAGCAGTCAAAAACGCCAGATATTTTGAAAACCGCATAAAGCTGCGCCGCGTAAACCGCACGAGTATGGTGAGATTATAGCCGCTCGCCACGACCACGTGCGTTAAACCTAAGACGCGCAGTTGATCATCAAGCTTTTCCGGCAGGACACTCCGTTGCCCAACCAAATAACCAATACCCAAACTTGCTTCGGGTTCTGGAATGACCTTGCGAATAACTCCCGCAAACCAGTCTCGTACTTGTCGACCCATATCACTATATTTGGGTCGTTCAATATGTACTAGCTTCGCTCTATACATTGCAGCCGGCAGGTTACCAAATCCTTCGTTCAGCATGCCTTGAAACTGCACGATATCACCACGTTTTATATCTAATTGACTATGAGTGCTTACCCAAACCTTACCCGGCAGCTGTTGATTATTAATAACCACATGCTGCAATTGCAGGCGCTGCTCACCGCCGCTTGTCAGTGCTACATCCTCACTGACCACACCACGCACCACTACTGCTTCTTTATAAAACGCTGCATATTCACGCAGTTCTGATTGCAACATTGAGCCTCGGGCTAGCCCAATAAGTACACCTGAAATCAGCACCACTGCCACCATAGCGATCCGCCGATTTTTCAGCGCAATAAACAGCAAACTCCATGCAATAACATATTGCTGCACCACTAACAGAGGCAAAGCACGCACATAAGCAGCCAAACCAATTCCAGCCACCACACCAATTGTCCACCACATAACGAGCCAGGACACGTGCAATTTCCGACCAAGAACAAGCGACAATTTCATTGCAAATTATCTACTGCACCACAGGCAATGCTTGATCAGGACAACTCGTAAGCACACGCTCCATCGCATCACGCTCGGCATTCGTTACCCAAAGTTTATATTTCTGCTTGACCGCAATTTGCCGCGCTACATACCGACAACGGTAATTTTTATTCGGCGGCAGCCACGTTGCAGCATCACCATCACCTTTTTTGTTGTTTGTGGGGCCATCTACCGCCAAAAGATTTAACGGATCGTTTGCAAATTGTGCCCGCAAACGTTCATCCCAACCCTGGGCACCTTTTTGCCACGCATCACTCAGCGCCACCACATGATCAATCTGCACTTTGCTGCTTGTGCCGGCACCTTTTTGAAACTGAATCGTCTTTCCTGTATACGGATCTTTCAACGTACCACTTAAAACCGTGCAATTATCTTTCGGATCAAGCTGTTCATTCTCCAAATCACGCCGTAATATATAGTTCCGCATATCACAGGCATCTATTTCCGCCCAGCCAGCACCGAACTGCTCACGCGCATAACCCGTTTTCGGGGCGCGACCCTTAATTTCCAATTTTGTGAGCGCAGTGTAAGCCGATCCTACTTGTTCCGACAACACTACTGGAGGCTTCGTTGTCTGTTCGGTAACTTCACTTTTGTGGTCCTGGATTGTCGTTAAAATAGTGCTAGCAGCAAACAGCACTATTCCTATAAGCACACCTATAATTCGACGTTGTCGCTCACGCATACATACATTGTAAGCCACCATCATTAATTAGGCATTAAATCTCTGTTGCGTCCACACAATAAGGAGTGGTAGGCTATAAGAATAACGGTTGGAATAACAAACAGCGGGAAACCTAACGAATGAAAATCCAGATTTCACTGTATGAATTTTATGCAATGGGCATCAACAGCCTTATTAAAAAAGCTCCATGGGAAATCACTACTCGCGTATCATCATATAGCGAAAGCTTTATGTATGAACAGCGCTTATTGAGTCTAGCAATTCTATTTTTAATGGGGGAAGAGTACGTACCTGAATCAGTACTAAAAACCATGCCGCGCAAGTTCAGAGAACAAGTACGAAACAGCGTAAATCAATCCATATTCCTGCGGGCGCTCAAACACCACTACCGTAACGTACCCGGCGGCGACAAGCTTGCTGAGCGCATGCTGCTGCGCATGGAGTCGTACATTACCATTACCCGCGACGCTCACGCCAATAACAGCGATCCACTGGAAGCAATCACCATGACACTCGCCAAACGTGTCCCGCCACGCGACCAACAACAGCTAGACCGCTACCACGAACGAGTACAGAAAATATTCGCGTACACCGAAGGACTGGTAAAAAAGAGTCTTGCACAAAAATACGAAATTGTAGCGAAGTAGTATTGATATATATTGTAATATATGGTATAATAGTAAGATAGGGTCCTGAAAGATCACGAGACAAAAACTGTCTATCTAGATATATACTACTTCAAAAAGCCGTTATCTCGCGGCCAATTACTCTGTTTGACCGCATCAGTGAGCAACTTATCAAGTGTTTCGATAGGTTTTTGGCCAAGATTAAACTTATTGAGGCGTAAGAATTTATACCCATAACCCTCTAACTCTTTCTGATTGTACATTTCCTGTGCTGTTAGGTAACTGTCGCGGATATTCTTATCGCCTGACATGAAATTCTCTTTGAATTCATCGTAGGTGATAATGATACGCTCGTTATCGAACGCCACCATAAAGTCTACTTTATACGCCGGATGACGATAGCGAGGGGACAGCGGCTTCAGCAGGTCACCGAGCGAGAACTGTGTTACCAAGCGCGCACGATCAGTGTATTTCTTGTAGAACTTTGTCGCATAGAAGTATTGCGGCAGTAGACTCTCAGCTGCCAGTAAGATATCTGTTGTACTGGATGTCTTCTTCGGTGTTCCTGTACCGATAAGCTGCTGGTTATGCTGCAGCACATTTTTAATCTCATCTTTAAATTGAGCAGCAGGCTTACTGAGCACAAAGTGTGCTACTGAAGCAGCTCTACTAAACCCAACCACTAAACGCTGGCGCGCCAAGGTATTCGCCTTGATATCACCAGGAGCAGGGAAGATGTGAGAAATACCCTGCGTATTATCATGGACCATACTGTAAAACACATAATCCCGCGATTCGCCCTGGGCAGTATCAAAAACCATCACCTTGAGCTTACGCCGCTCAAACCAGTCGTTAATCACGCTTTCATCAATATAGCGCTGGATAAGCGCAGCCTGCTCGTAATATGGCGTGAGAATACCGATGGTGCCGTCATAGCCAGCCTCTTTCATATCTAGCAGAGACTGCAAAATATGCTTCGCCTCTGCGTCATTAGTGTGAATGCCGTGCAGATCAGACGCATCTTCGCTGTCCAACACATCAAACCGCAGCGACTCTTTAAGCGGCAATGCACGAGCCTTGAGACACTTCAGCTTGTTGCTGTAAAAGTTCTTATTGACGTAGCTAATAAGCTCTGATGAAGAACGGAAATATTTGGTAAATGATAACTCGGCATTCGCAATCGGCCGACAAAAATCAAGCACTGAATTATTGACATCGAAATTATCCTTGGCCTTTGCGAGGTACATATTCTTTGTGTCAGCCGGAACATCACGCAGCGTGCGGGTGAGTGAAGTAGCGATCTTATTGCGGAACATGGTATTCAATGCATCGTTCATTGAAGCTGCTTTTCGACTACTAAACTGATTGCTATCACCCAGCACTACTACTTTTTTAGCACGCAGCAGGGCTGGCAATGCGGCCGCTACACTGATACGTGACGATTCATCAATAATCACAATATCAAACAATTGCTTTTGAAGCGGCACGTACGTTGCATAGTCGCGAATATCCGCCAACACTACCGGAAAAGCTTGGAGTAGATTTGTAAACAATTTTGGTGCGATTTTCTGCTTCGACTTCAAGGCAGCCCGAATTGCAGCAAAATTTTCAGCATGTGTTTCGATATATTTTATAAGCTTGGCATCAAGTGAGTGACTCAGCTGCAAGGCAGACATCTGCTCCAAATCTGCTATCGTCTTGCTGTAGTTGTCAGAAATCATTTCACGGAAGTAGGCCGTAATATCCTGTTCCTTCTTCTTAAATGCCAAATACTCTTTGACCTCTTCAGGGCTGCTCTCGGCAAAGGTGTCATTAATAATATCTAAATTGCCATTGACATAATTCACACCCAGACGCTTCGCAGCTGCCGGATACGTTTTTAGGAAGTGTTTGATGATCTTCTTACATTCATCCAGCTGCTTTACATCATCCAAGTCAGCCGCCAACTTATTAAATCGGCTACTGAACGCTTGCGGCTTGGCCAGCACTTGGCCAATGGATTTGATACCGAACAGCGTTGCCAGATTTGGATTAGCACGGAACACTTCGTTCAGTTCATTAGCATGCTGCAGCAAGCTGATGTTCGCCAATAAATTATCCGCCTCATAAATCCGGTGATTGGCCATAAATTCAAAATCAGCCGGCACCACCAAATTAGCGACAATCTTCTGCAGCTCCTGTACATGCGCTTTATCCTGCTTGGTGATATGGAAAACTTCTTTCCAGTAATCAAGATCCAGCCCAAGCTGCGCCAGCTGCTCAATAGTAAACTCCACAAGATCAACCATGAGCTGTAAGTCATCAAGCCGTTTTTCAGGCTCCGACAAACTAAACCCAGGTATCGATTTCTTTAGTTGCCTTGTCAGGTTTTCAACCACCAACGTTCGTCCAGAAAAGCCAAAAATCTTAGATTTCAGCGCATTCACCTGGTCAACATAGTTACGCAGTGCGCTAATAATCTCCTCTGGTGCAGTATCGTACGAAAGCAGTTCTGTAAGGAGTAGCTCATTACGCTTTTTGTCATGACTCAAATACCTCCTAAGTCCCGTAGCAACATCAATGAGCTTCTCCAGCAGCAGCTGCTTGCTGGCGATAGTACGATAATCACTACTGTCAGTAATCTCCAGACGGGTTGTAATCGGGTCATTTGCCAGCATTTTCACATACTGACGATAGTTTGAGTGAATGTAGGATAATGCCGACTGCAACCTCGTTTTCTGTTCCGGCAGCAACTTACGGTACCGTATAATAAACTCCGGCAGCCGTTCGTGCACTGTCTTATTTACTTTTTCATACTCGCGGACAATTTCCAAAAATTCAGCAATCGCTTTTTGTTGACGTGATTCGATGTAGGGCAGAAGATAGTTTGCTTCACTGCGCCTAATATACTGGATTGCCTGATGCAGTTGCTGCAAATCAGAGGTAATTTCTTCTACAGGCTCGTCCTGGATCCAGTCACGATCTCCATATTTAATCTCATTGCTGACTGTCTGTTCTACTTCGTGTAGGTTTATATTTTCAGCATTTTGTGTCAGCCCGCTTAATAATTCTGCAGCCTCTTGCACCTTGCGGTTTTTCGCAGTACGCAGCTCACCTTGCAGTTTTACGTAATGCTGGTGATACGTTTGCAGTTTCTGGACAAATTGTGTTTCAAGATCTTCTAGCAGCTCCTCGTCAATACGCCCGAGACGAAGCATAGGGTTATGAAACTCATGCTCGCCACGCACCTCTGCCAACGTTGCAGTTATTTTTTCTTGTACTGCATCAAGTGCCGCCGGCGTATCAGAAAGCACCAGTGTCGAAAGACCGTTTGCGCATGATTGTGCAATCACCCCACTAATAAAATGGCTTTTGCCGGTACCTGGCGGACCATCAATCACTAGCACATTACATTCTGGCTTATTTAACGCCAAAAGCGCCTTTTTCTGCTCATCATTGAACGACAACGGAATGTTGCTAATAAGTTTTTCGGTAATCGGCTTTGATTCCCACTCCTCGGCTACTTCTTGTACATAACGCGTAGGTGTATCCATGATGTAGCTTCGGGCAAATTCTGCAAACGCTTGTCCGGCTTTGCTACCGCTGTATAAAAGCTCTTCATAGTCACTAATAATCGACTCGTTAGACTTATCAAACACCACCAGGCGCAAACGATTGTTAATTGTCACACCTGCATTGCTTACTTCACGACTAACAGGACTATCAAGCGGAAGACCCTTATCAATGTCAAAAGCATCTATCAAAGCATTAACTACAAACTGCAGCCGGCCGACCACATCCTTCCGTTTCCGGCTATCAATGGTAATAACCTTATCCAGCTGACTATTTAAAGCCAGCTCAGTACCCATGGCCCGACTATACTGCTGAAGCACAAAGTTGATAGCTTGCGTATTTATAAAAATACGGTTTTCAAATGCAAAGGTAACCGATGGATATGCATGCGAAGTCTGCACCGCAGTATAGAAAAGTGGAAATGCTATACCCTGAAAACTAATTTCACCAAAATACAGATACAAATCAGTGGTTGCAAGCACTTGGTTGTTGCGATGCAGTTGATATACATCCTGATACGCATCGGCGGTAGCAAATTCATCTAAAAATTCCCGCAACGTTCGTTTAACCGCTTCAACCGTCAACACCTCTTCAAGTGCGCTCAGGAGCGTATCAAACGACTGATTTTCCCGATAAAACTTCGTAGCTACTGCATAAAATGCCGCTTCAAAGGTGCCAAATAGTTTATGAGTCGCACCATTCTGTATCTGGATACCATATGATCTATTTTCCGGCACTGCAGCACGCGCATCTCTAAGCATCGGTACAAGCAGTTCAGTTGCGAGCAGTGACTTTATTGATCCTTCGACCGCCGCATAAAAGCCATCTTCTGAATGATAGTCAGCTTTATGTTTTTCTATCGCAAGCGCAATAGAGCGAATCACTGCACTTAATTGTTTTGCATCCAGACTTTCAGTTGATCGCACAAGTGCATCACTCGCACGATCATCTGTATGGGTGACGTATTTGTTTTGACTAACTACAAATGTTTCCTGTGCGAAACCTGAAACTACATTTTTGTAGAGGTTTTTATGCAGTTGAGGGTATTTATCAAGCAATAAGCATGCTTGTAATCCGTGTAGATAACCACTGGTGATACGGCGTGCCGGCAGCAATCCGTCACGAAAGCCCGTCTCTAAGAATGTCTTAAAGTACCGAGCAATATCGTCAGCGAAACCACCAGTATCTACAGTCGTGTCAGTTGCAATGACAGTATCTTCTTCCATCCCTCTCTTAAACCCCAATTTATACATACTATAGCAGTTATTTCCCAATGCGCGTATAGCGATTTTTACAATAAGGTTGACAAGGCGTGCTACAATCAAAGTAATTAGAGGGTAAGGAGCGGTATATGAGCAGCGCCAACAATCCTATTAGAGTCACCGTAGCGCTGCTTGGTGTGAGTTTCGTCCTACTGGGATTCTGCTTCATGCTAAAAACGCTTACTATACCCATACCGCCACTGTGGCTTTCCGCTATTCTTATGATCATCGGACTTACCATGATCGCTCCATCAGATCCGAAGCTGCAAATAGGCTTCGGATTTTTGTTTTTGATAAGCGGCACATTGCTAGCACTCAAAAGTGTTGAGATTATTTCAGACACTGTACTGCGTTATAGCCTTGGGGGCTTTCTGGCTTTTGCGGGGGTACTTTTAATAATTTATAGCGTGGTAGGAGGCACGCCGAAGACGAGCAACAACCCCGACCCTTAAACAAAAACGTATAAAACCCATTAAGCACAAGCTAGCTTTGTAACAAGGAGAAAACTATGGCACAAGTCATTCAAAAGACAGCGAATGAATTGTGGTGGGTTGGTATCGTCGAAGGTGTCGTGGCGATACTATTTGGTATTGCGGCAGTCTTTTGGCCGGGATTGACGCTTGTTACGCTCGTGTACCTATTCAGCGCATTCGTGCTGGTGTGGGGAATTTCTAATATCATTCATGGCATTTTAGCGATGAACTCCCGCAGCACATGGTGGCTAACCTTACTATTTGGTGTAGCTACCACTGGGGTTGGCGTTTATCTTGTGCGCCATACCGACGTCTCATTTAAGACGTTTATTCTGCTCATTGCATTTACATTAATCATTCGTGGTCTCTTTGATGTTCTGCGAGTCTTCCTTGACCGCACAACAGCTACCGCAAAAGTCTTATGGACAATTATTGGAGTAGCAGCAGTAGCAGTAGGCATCGTGCTCTTAAATCAGCCAGAATCCGGTGGAGTAGCATTTGTCTGGATACTTGGACTGTATGCGCTCATCACTGGACCACTTCTGATTGCTATGTCGCTTGATATTCGCAACGAACTTGAAGCAATCAACGGCTCACGATCCCGGCGCTAGCAGCTAAAAGCCAATGAAAATAGCCCAGGTATGTTTCCTGGGCTATTTTACGTTGCCAAACTACCGCTACGCAGACTGATGCTTAACCTTACGCCATTTACGGAGACGCACACGTTCGGCTTTCTGCTGGGCCAAGTCCTTATCAAAATCTTCTAACTCCAACATGTCAATATCGCTAACTGATATTGGCCTTTGCAATACGTGTGCTCGTTTCATATGTACCTCCTTTAGCATAATTACCTTATGCTTACGCTTATGATACGGTTTTGGGGAATAAATAACTGGGAAATATTTCACATTTTTGCAGTGATATAAAAACCACAAAGAGTACGATATAATAAGAACATCATGAGAGTGGTTGTACAAATCCCGTGTCTGAACGAAGAAAAGACACTACCGTTGGTACTTGAAACAATTCCTAAAAAAATTCCAGGTGTTGACGAAATCATTGTGCTCGTTATTGACGACGGCAGCACTGACCGCACCATTGAAGTGGCTAAAAAACACGGCGTGAAACACTTCGTACGGCACATCGGCAACAAAGGACTTGCACGCTCGTTTCACGACGGAGCACTCTATGCACTTGAATTAGGTGCTGACATTTTAGTAAACACCGATGGCGACAACCAATACCCACAAGAAAAAATCGGTGATCTCATTAAACCAATTCTGGACGGGGAAGCCGACATGGTCATTGCCGACCGGCAAGTGCAAAAGATCGCTCATTTTTCACGCAGCAAAAAGTTTTTCCAAAAAGTCGGCACCAAGGTCCTGAATCTCGCTGCTGGTACCAATGTGCCGGATGCGCCAAGCGGTTTCCGAGCATATTCACGCGAAGCGCTGCTGCAACTTAATATTGTTACGCGCTTCAGTTACGCCATGGAAACCCTCATCCAGGCAGGGAATAAACGCATACGTATTGCGAGCATCAAAATCACTACCAATCCAAAAACCCGCGAATCACGACTCTTTAAATCATCATTCGAGCATATTCTAAAATCCGGCGTTGCAATTGCCCGTTCATTTTTGATGTACAAGCCATACATGCTGTTTATGCCACTTGCTGCAATACTGTTTCTGCTCGGACTGGTACCATTTGCGCGATACTTCTACTTTGTACTCTCAGGCGATAGCAGCGGACACTTGCAATCACTTGTCATCGGCACTGTCTTTGTTACCGCTGCCTTTATCTCGTTCACACTTGGTGTTATCGCTGACCTTATTCGTATCAATCGTATCCTTATTGAAGACCAGCTTGAACAGCAGAAACGCGCCCGCTACAAAAAATAATCGTGCTTAATCATCAATAATAACGGGCTTCAATATCCGCTGTAGTTTCATGTTAGCATCTTGCATAAAGCTGTTTGGCCAATACCAATTCGGTTCACTGCGCACAATATAGGTAATCGGACCGCCGCCTTGTAGCATCAGTAAAATTACAACTGTCGCAAACGCGCCTTTTATCTTTGTTTGGCCAACCTTGGTGAAAAACCACGAGTAGGCCGCTGCCAGCATAACCCCAAAGGCCGGCAACAGTGGAATAAGATACCTTCCATTAATTGCCACCGGCCGAGCAGTATAGACATATAACTGATACACCTGCAGCCACAGTGCCGCTACGTAGAGCACGCCAACCACGATAAATAATACAAAGATAGGATATTGTCGAAGAAGCGTACGTCCGTATATGACCGCCAAAATACTACCGCCAACTACCAAAATGATCGCCAGCCGGCTTGGTATAGGCAGCTGTTGCCGCGTAGCATAATCGTTTGTTGGTCCAGCAAGTGTAAAGAACAACCGATGCCACATACCGTACCACCAATGAGTCGTGGTGTAGCGAACTGGACCATACACTTCCAGCCCGTCTTTATTTTGAGCATATGCATTATCCCGCCGCCACACACTGTATTGATTACACTCGTCAACAGTTAACACCGCCGCACAATCCGGCACCGGCTCGTGATATCGCACAATGTTTACCACATACCGCTGAGCAAAAAGCAGCACGCCAAGTCCCAAAAACACTACAAACGTCAGTTTGAGCTGCGTAGAAAACTGTTTAAAATCCTGCCACGCTTGAGCCGGTATTTCTTTGCCATGTCGAAGCACACGGAATATCTCGTAGCACAAATAAAACACCACACCCGCAGCAATAGGCAAGAAAGCATATTTTACTACCGACGCAAACAGCAGTAAGATAAGCAACCACAACATAAAAGCAGTCGGTATCGTTTCATTAGTCCGCAATCCCTCACGAATGCGAAGCGTCAGCCAAAATACCGCTGCCACAATAAGTATCAGTAGATTGTCATAATTAATCTGACCAGCAAGCAACGGCACTACCGGAATTAACACAAATACCGCCAATACCGCATGCACAATCGCCGGCGATAGCCCTGCCTTTAGCAGCACATTTCTATACACAATCACGCCAGTAGTAAACAGCGCAATATTTATAAACCGTAAAACAATCACAATTACTGTTTCGCTTGACGTGATAGCTGCCAGCAACCGATACGGAAAACTCATAAGGTAATGAAACAGATATGACGGATCGGTAGCAACTGAGCCAAATTCTGCAGCTTCTGGTGTCTGAGTAATTGCAAACGGGTTCCACAGCTCGGCGTAAAGTTTAATAATTCCTAAATGAAAATTCTCATCAAACGCCATGGGATATAAACTGGAAATAGCCACCCATGAGGAAGAGAGCACCAAAAAAGCAAGTACCCCATAAAAAAACTTATTTGATGCGATTACTGTTGATAAACCTTGTAAAAACCCCAAAACCTTAGAATCTTTTTTCGTAGTCATTCCCATCAATTATATATGAATTCCTTTAAGTTAGCGTATACTTATACATACCATGAAGGGGAAATTACGGATTGTTTTGGGCGTTGCTATTGTTATCGCAACCGTCGCAGCTTTCGTTTGGTATATCAATGGCAATCCTGAAGTACTCCGCCAGCTCAAAGCAACACCACTTACAACTATCGGATTATTGTTTCTTTTGTTTATCGGCGCTATGACCATAGCACTGATGCTGGTCCTGTACGGCTATATGCTTTTTTATAAAAAACACATGTCATGGCCAGAAAACTTCTTGCTTAATTCATATTCGTCACTCATTAATTTTTTTGGGCCAGGACAGAGCGGGCCGGCATTTCGCGGCGCATACCTAAAAATGAAACACGGGCTCAAAATTAAGCAGTACGTATTTATTACACTTGTATACTATGCGTTTTATGCATTTTTCAGCGGCCTTTTACTGGCAATACCGTCTTTAGTATGGTGGCAATCACTGCTGCTGTTGCTGTTTATCGGAACGGTTTGCTACATAGTACTCAAGATATATTTACGTCGTAACAGCGGACTACTCACCACATCAGGAACCAATCTAAAACCGCTTGTTATTATTAGCAGCGCAACACTGCTGCAAGTTCTGTTACTGTGGCTCATTTACTTCGTCGAGCTACGCTCATTTGATAGCAGTGTTTCGCTGGGTCAAGCTGCAACCTACACCGGCGCTGCTAATTTCGCATTATTCGTCTCACTTACCCCAGGCGCTATTGGCTTCCGTGAAGCATTTTTAATTTTTTCACAAAATCTGCACCATATCTCAAATGACATTATCGTCGCCGCAAACGTTCTTGATCGTGCAGTGTATGTATTATTCCTTGGTCTTTTATTCGTAGTTGTACTTGCACTACACGCCAACAAAACACTTCAAGTCAAAAAAATCCGCCAAATAACCAAACAGGAAACTTGAACATAACCAGCGTATTATAGATATTGTGAACTTTGTTGATTTTCTCATACTAGCTTTGGTGTTACTCACTGTTGCGCGAGGCATGGATATTGGACTGGTGCGTCAGGCGGCGTCATTTGGCGGTTTGATTATTGGCCTCATCGCCAGTTCTTATATCGCCTCACTCGTCAATGCAAATCCATTTGTGAGCATCATTATTATCGGCTGTGGCATTTTAGGCGCCATTGTTGGTAGCGAATATCTGGGCGTAAAACTAAAACATATCCTGCACGAAAAACAGATTAATAAAATCGACCGAGCACTTGGAGCTGTTATGGGCGGTGTAGTTGGCCTCGCGCTCGTGTGGTTTAGCGCAGCGCTCCTGCCGACAATACCAGCCACTGGCCTGCGTGAAGCCATACGCGACTCTACCGTAATCAGCTGGCTTGACAGAAAACTACCTCCCACAACCACTATTATTAGCTGGCTTGAAAATTCGCTGGCGCAAACAAAACTTCCAGAAATCTTCAGCGAACTTGAGCCTAAAGTTACCAATACTGACGTACCTATTCCTGACGTTGCAAATTTTGAAGCAATTATCACCTCAGCCCGTAAGTCGGTAGTCGAAATAGAAGGGCGATCTTGCAACGGTATCGGCGTTGGTTCTGGTTTTATCGTAGCGCCAAATTATATCGTTACCAATGCACACGTCGTTGCCGGCATGCGACATCCCTACATCCAAGATGTTGACGGGCGACATCGCGCAGAAATCGTAGCCTTTGATCCTGACCTAGATATAGCAGTACTCAAAACTGAACGGCTACGCGGCGCATCACTACCGCTTGCAGACCGTGTCGTCCGTGTTGGCACGCCAGCGGTAGCTTTAGGGTACCCAAGCGGCGGTCCATTCAGTGCACGACCTGCAGTCGTCATAGAACATTTCACGGCCCTTGGGCGCGATATTTATGACCAAAATCGTAACCGTCGAGATGTATATGCACTAAAATCAAATATTGAACCCGGTAATTCTGGCGGTCCGCTTATAGATATCGACGGACAAGTTATTGGCGTTATCTTCGCACGTTCTACAGTGCATCAACAGGTAGGATACGCCTTAAGCAGTCCTGTTGTAAAACAAATAGTTGTCCAAGCCCAAAACCAGCCAAGTAGCACCGGTAGTCTACGGTGTCTACCTTAGAACATAACCTCTTATCAGTACAGATCTGCCAAACGCTAGCGTTATTTGCAAATTATCTTATACTATTAACATATGCGACGGAAAATAAAATACCGATTCAGAAAACTCGCCAATGCTATCTCGCAGTGGGCAGGATCAGCAGGAGTATTTTTAGGTGCATGTGTCGTTGTGCTTGTCTGGGCCTCTACAGGGCCATTCTTTAAATTTTCTGACACCTGGCAATTGATTATCAATACTGGTACCACCATTGTGACGTTTCTCATGGTGTTTCTTATCCAAAACACTCAAAACCGTGATACCAAGGCCATTCAACTCAAATTAGACGAATTGATTCACGCTACAAAAACTGCTCGTGATACCTTTGTCGGACTCGAAGAACTTACCGACGAAGAGCTTGCAGCGCTCGATGAAGAATTTAAAAAACTTACCCAAAATCCTGCAACCACCCAAGCACTTAAGAAACTGCGCCAAAAAATCGAAGCAGAGCATACCAAACGTATTAATCTTCGCAACCAAGCCAGCAAAGTTGTTGGCACTATTCTAAAACCACTTACAACCACTGCAAATTCTGTGGTAAAGCACAGAAACAACCCGCAACAGTAGCCATATTTGTAGATTATTCGTGACGCAATGCTTCGATCGGGTCTTTCCGAGCTGCTTTAGCTGCCGGCACAATTCCAAAGATCACGCCAATCAATACCGAAAGCAAGAATACCAGCACCGTCGCTTCTGCTGTAATCATTGGTTTTAGATCGGTAGTCACAAGTAGCGCATACTGAATACCGAACGACACGATAATCGCAATCACCCCGCCGGTAACAGACAGCAGCACCGCCTCTGCCATAAACTGCTCAAGAATTTGCGGCTTTGTTGCGCCGATTGCTTTTCGTATTCCAATTTCACGTGTACGTTCAGTTACCGACACCAGCATGATATTCATAATACTAATACCGCTGACCAACAGAGCAATCGCTGCGACCGCTGTTACATAAGTAGTCAATGACCCCAAAATATTATTTGCAATTTCCAGGTTTTCAACGTGTGTCATTACGCTAAAATCTACCACTCCGCCATGCTCACGCTTTAGTACAGCGCGAATATCGGCAACAGTATCTTCAACCGTTTTATCACCAGTCGCATTCGCTAATATTTCATAAATTGGCGGCTCCTGGCCAATCAGTTCACGAACATTATGATAGGGAATTATGATAGCTTTATTCAGATCTGTGGTGAATGAAAGCGATGCAGCATTTGTACGCTGCAAAACACCGCCCACTACATACGTTTGTCCGCGAAATTCAAATGACCGACCAAGCGGCACTCCTTCTTTAAATAACAGCTCAGCCGCCTCGCGTCCAACCACTGCCACATTGCGGCCGTATTGTTTGTCTTCAAAGAAGTCACCGTGCTGCACTTTACGATTAAGCAACTCAGGTAGGTCTTGTGTACTGGCAATTACCGTCGCGTCATTGAACGAATCATCATTCACCGTTATCACACCAGGAACTATACTGAGCGGCACTACTTTATCAACGGTCTGAACATGCTGCAGTGCTTGATAATCCTTATAAGTCAATGTGCCACCATTTTTATTGCCACTGAAATTACTCAGCTGTGCCAGGGGATTTTTTGTATCGACAACTCCAGGCCGAATAGTAATCAAATTATTACCAAGTGACTGCACCTGCTCGTTAATCTGGCGCTTTACACCCTCGCCAATACCTAAAATCGTCAGCACTGGAACAATCGCCATTACAACGCCAAAAATCGTCAGGCCGCTACGCCACTTTGCACTCTTAATAGAAGCCCATGCCATTTGGATATTGCCACGTAAAACCGCACTCATGACGACACCTTTCTACGACGAGTTTTTGCAGCTTTTTTACCTTTTTTAGCACGTGTTTTCTTAGATTTACTGACAGGCTCTTCTACAGTATCTGCACCAGGTACCGCGCTCATCAGCACCGATACACCAGCAAGATCATCCTCCTCACTTGGTTTTGGCACACCATACATCACACGCTTTGCGAGCGGCGCCACTTCACCCAATCTCGTCTTTTCATCATGAATAATACTGCCATCATGCATATACACTACACGGGTTGCGTACCGAGTTAGTTCTGGGTTGTGCGTTACCATAAGCACCGTATTGCCGCTTTTATGAATTTCAGCAAGCAATTCCATAACCAACCGGCTACTAGCACTGTCTAAATTGCCAGTAGGCTCGTCAGCGATGATAATTTTTGGATTATTCACCAAAGCACGGGCAATTGCCACACATTGCGCCTGGCCGCCACTGAGCTGATTCGGATAGAAAAATTCACGGTTTCTCAAGCCTACTCGTTCTAAAATATCACTCGCTCGCTGAATTCTGCGTCTCGTACTTACACCTTTGTATTCAAGCGGCAATGCTACGTTCTCAAGCACTGTCAAGCGAGGAAGCAGATTAAAAGACTGGAAAATAAAGCCGATATGATCACGACGGATCTTCGCCCGACGCATTGGACGAAGCTTCGCAACTGAACGGTCATTAAACTTATACGTACCATGCGTCGGCTGATCCAACATGCCGATAATATTCATTAGCGTGGATTTGCCGCTGCCACTTGGCCCCATTATCCCTACAAATTCACCCTCTTCAATCGAAAGGTCAACCTCATCTAAGGCGAGTGTCATTGCATCGCCTAAACCGTACAACTTCGTTACTTCTCGTAATTCTATGATTGCCATTACTATTATAGTTTACGTCGAAGTTTCAGATACAGGCAAGGAGTTTTTGTCGTAAATTTGGCAAAAATATTTCGTAGTGACAAACCTGGTCAGACCGTTTGTGCTTCGGTATACTATTCAGATACGGAGAGGTGTCCGAGTGGTTGAAGGAGCACGCCTGGAACGCGTGTATAGCAGCAATGCTATCCAGGGTTCGAATCCCTGTCTCTCCGCCATGAAAATACGCCAGCCCCGGGTGACTGGCGTATTTTCTATGTTTTTTACTAAAACAACAGGGGATTTATATTGTTCACAGTGCATTTAGTTGAAATAAAATATTGCTATATAATAGATTTTATGTTATAATATAAAGATGAGCGGGTATAAACAGATGAGGGCCTCCCTCAATTTCAGCACGGCTGTATTGAAGTACTAAAACACACTAGCACCCAAGACAACGACATACACGTAATACCAGATGGTGCGAGCGCTTCGGTGTATCTATCAGAGGACGAACGTACCGCTACACTTGATGAATACACAATCGTCAACGACCAACTGCGCAAACAAAAAATCGGCGTAACGCTCCTAGGTGTCATAGACGCCAATCTACAACACCAACAATTCGATCAGCTAGACACCACGCTCACCGACCTAGAAACTGCTTTATATTTCCAAGAAACATTTGAGGATCACCGGATTACAGTAGAACGATATAATACAAGCACCATGGAGTTCGAAGAGGCCTAGCATGTGTTTAAGCAGCCTTATTGTATTTTTAAGAACCAGCCCACCAAGATACTATCCACAGCTGCAGCAAGTATTCCGACTTACCGTCAAAATATTCGGCTCCCAAGAGGCATAAAATTGCTATACTAGAAGCTATGCAAAAACGCGATATCAAGGTGCTTGTCGTACAGGTACGGACAGACGAGGCTATGCGCGAGCAGGAAAAACGCTGTATTTGCCGATCTGGAAACCTGCACCCAGAACAACTGACGATCATCAATGGACTTGAGCAAACCATTTCAAAAGAAGAGCTCGTAGATCATCACATGCTCTTTATTGGCGGGACAGGGGACTACTCCGTTTTCGACCAGCTACCGATCACCGAAAGTCTCACCGAAGTAGTTCACCATGCAAAAACCGTTAATTTCCCAGTACTCGGAAGTTGTTGGGGTGCGCAGTTTTTAGCAAAAGTTTTTGGCGGCAATGTAGAAACCGACCCCGAAAAGGAAGAAGTAGGGAGCTATTTGGCCTGGCCAACTAATTATGCATTCGATGATCCGCTTTTCTTTGACGCACCACAAGGTTTTTGGGCGCAAATTGGCCATCATCAAAGTATTACCAAACTTCCTGAAGGAGCAGTCAATTTAATTTCTACCGAACGATGTGAAATCCAAGCCTTCACTTGGCTTGGCTCGGCATTGTACGGCCTGCAATTCCATTCCGACTTATCTAAAGAGGAGCTTATTGAACGCGTCATACACTACCGAGAAAGCTACGCTGCAGATCCGGCGCTATTCAATGCCATTATTGACAACGCCAAGGACTCACCATACACCGACAACCTAGTAGCTAAGTTCATTGAGCGAATTGTACTGCCTCAAGCTGCTTCTTAGAATGCATCTGGGTCTATACCAATACGAATCCCTTCGTCCATGGCTGCTATAGCAGCCATGTCATCTTCGTCCAATACAAAATCAAAAATGCTGACGTTTTCTTCAATGCGTGCCGGAGTAACTGATTTCGGAATCACCACAAACCCATTTTGAATATGCCACCTCAACACTATCTGCGCCGGTGTTTTTTGATGTTTGTCCGCTAGCTTAAGCAACACCGGATCGTTCAATAGTTCACCGCCGCGCATCAGCGGACTATAGGATTCGATTTGTATGTCATGTCGAGCACAAAACTCACGCGTTTCATACTGCTGAAACTTCGGATGTAATTCAATTTGGTTTACCATAGGCGCTACCGTGCAAGTTTCCAGCAGCTCCTGCAGGTGCACCGGCGTAAAATTTGATACGCCAATTACTCGCACACGATTATTTGCATAGAGCGTTTCTAAAGCCTGCCATGTTTCTATCATTTTTCCCTGACGTGGCATTGGCCAATGAATCAAATACAAATCAATATAATTCAGCCCAAGCCGTGCCAGACTTTGGTCAAACGCTTCAAGTGTTTCATCGTAACCATGCCTGTCATTCCATACCTTCGTCGTAATAAACAGTTCTTCCCGAGGTATACCACCGCTTCTTATAGTCATGCCTACGCCCACCTCATTGCCATACACCGCGGCAGTATCAATCAGTCTATAGCCTGTTTTAAGCGCTGTCCGCACCGCAAGCTCCACCTCACCACCTTCTTGAGCCTGCCATACACCCAAGCCAAATTGCGGCATAGACACTCCGTTATTTAACGTGACTGACGGTATAAGCGGCACAGGCATAGTCCTCCTTGTTCGTTATACCAAAAGTGTATATGTCATTTGTATACTGAACTGTTAAATCCTTTACTGAAGTTGTGCTCCAAGCAACACGGCGCATAAAACATTGAGTTTGTAAAATTTATTACAGCTTTAGCGCTTTCAGACCAGTATCATTGATGCTTGTTAAACGGAGACAAAGATGAGAAAGAGACACAGGGGTAGAAGCTTTGGTCCAGAAACTGGGCAGTACATTTCATTCGCTATAACATTAGGCCTTATTACCGGCATAGCCATAGGTGCACTCATGGGTAACGCGGCACTTGGTATTGGCATGGGAACAGCCTTTGGTGTTGCTATTAGCGGAATTTTTTTCGCAACATACACAAAAAAACTCCATCGTAAATGAAACAGCCCTGCCTACTTGGAGGGCTGTTTTCAGACAAGTGCAGCGACTGCTTTTAAGATTACTTATTTGATTTGGATTTGATAGCAATCTTTTTTGGTGTCGGCAGCTCCTTAAACGGCACTACCACCTTCAACACACCGTTATCCATGTGTGCTTCTATCTTGTCCTTGTCAGCAAGCTCCGGCAGACGAATACGACGGTAGAAACTGCTGCTGCTTTCGCGAACAACATATTTCTTGTTTTTGTCTTTTTCCTCTTCACGCCGCTCAGCCTGGATCTCCAAAACATCGTGATCAATGCTGATATTTACATCATCTTCAGAGAAGTGTGGCAGGTGAGCCTCAATAATCATCTGCTTATCATCTTCGGTGTAAATATCTGTGGTAGGCATTTGCAAACCCTTAAACGGTGTCAGCCAGTCGTCGCCGAAAAACTGTTTCTGTAAAGCCTGCAGTTCTGCAAACGGATCAAAGCGTACGATGTTGTTTGCCATATAAACCTCCTTTTGTTATTAACCCTTCTATGTATAGGACTTTTACTAAACGAAGGCTATGAGCTTTACCACATATGGCGCATAACCTAGTTTTATTATTAATAATTAGCACTCTCATGTCAAGAGTGCTAATTATGATTATGTTTAGAGGACACATACGCTACCATATATGGTATGGAAATTACTATTGCTGTACTGCTTGGCACCACACGCCCAAAACGCAAATCTATACATGCAGCGCATTATGTTGCCGATATCGGCCGCAGCTATCCTAACGTAAATATAGTCTTTGTCGATCCAATAGCCTTTCATTTTCCCAACGACGGTAACGATCCTGAAGGCAAAGACCCCAAATACAGCGCAATTACCGCAAACGCTGATGCATTTTTCATCGTTACGCCAGAATACAATCATGGCTATCCTGGCTCACTTAAGCGCATGCTGGATAGCGAGTACGACAACTACAGACACAAGCCGGTAGCACTTGCTGGGGCTAGCAACGGTCCATGGGGCGGTGTGCGCGTCTGCGAAGCCTTATTACCAGTGCTTCACCGGCTAGGCATGATCATAATTCAGCCCGAAGTGTACTTTCCGTACGTTCAAGACATTTTTGATGAAGCAGGAAACATAAAGCCCGAGTTTGCAGAGCATCAGGAGACCGTCATCCGCACTGCGTATAATGAGCTCATCTGGATGGCAAAACTATTTAAAAACGCAAGAACAGCATAATACACTCCTACATTATTGCCTTGTAAAATTAGTCACTGCAGCTTGCTACCATAAACAGCTATAACTTAGCTATGGATAGAATTAGTGAAGCGTTTGCAAAAATCCCTCGAAGCAATTTTCTCCCTGACGAAATAAAACATAAAGCCGACCAAGATGAAGCACTCCCAATCGGCTTTGGACAGACAAATAGCCAGCCGTACACAGTAAAAATGATGCTAAGATGGCTCGATCCTCAGCCCGGCCAGAAAGTTTTAGATGTCGGCTCAGGTTCAGGCTGGACTACCGCACTGCTGGCTACTATTGTAGGCCCCACCGGTACCGTATATGCTGTCGAGAAAATCCCCGAACTTATGCGCTTTGGTCATGACAATTGTCTTCGCCTAAACATCACCAACGCACACTTTTTTGAAGCAGGCGAAACACTCGGTTTACCACGCTATGCACCGTTTGATCGGATACTGGTAAGCGCAAGTGCTCAGCATTTACCCGATAGGCTGCTGGACCAGTTAAAACCAGGCGGCAAACTCATTATTCCGGTGCAGGGCACCATACTAGAAATCACTAAAAACCCCGATAATTCTATCGAAAGTGACCCGCATCCAGGGTTTGTGTTTGTTCCTTTGCAAATGTAAGCATTATTGCATTTCATACATTTCTTGGTAAGGTGAGTATATGAGTGTGCAGCTTATAAACACGACTGTCATCCATATACTGATTGTTCTAATTGTTGCTATCATACTCCAAGTACTTGGTCGGCAAGCAATCGCCCATGCAGTGCGGCACGCAGTAAAACGGGCCAAGGGTGAAACGAAGCTCGACGAGAAAAAGCGTGAAGACACCATCATCGCTATTGCTCGTACCACGTTTGTAGGTCTTATATGGGCGCTTGCAATTATCTCTATTCTGGCTATCTTGGGTGTTAATGTATTCGCGCTGCTAACCGGTGCAGGAATTGTAGGAGTATTTTTTGGCCTTAGTGCACAAAACACCGTTAAAGATTTTCTTGCAGGCATATTCATTCTGATTGAAAAACAATATAGGGTAGGGGACGTTGTCACCTTGTCCGGCGGTACTACAGGTATACAAGGCGCTACCGGTACCGTCGAAGAGATCACACTACGCGTCACCAAACTCCGTGACGACAGCGGCAGGCTGATTACTATCCGAAACGGCGAACCAGTTATCGTAACCAATGAAACTTTTTCATACTCTAATGTACTGCTTGACATAACCGTCACCTACGACAGCGACATAAACCATGTAGAAAAAATTATTAACCGTATTGGCGAGACCATGGCAAAAGATGAAGGGTGGCAAGAAATTATTCACCAGCCTATAAAATTCCAGCGTGTTGACAACTTTACTGACCAAGGTGTAGTAGTGCGCGCTATCGGCATCGTGTCACCAGCAAGCCAATGGGAAGTTGCCGGAGAATTCCGCCGTCGACTGCTTGAGGCTGCTAGAAAAGATTCCAAGGTGAAAATCGCCCACTCCTAACTATTTTTTACAAATGAGCAATAATTAAGGATTAGTTAATTTTTGCTCTTTATTATGTAGAGTATGGTCTTCAGAACATATGTAAAAAAGGGAACACTTCTCTGGCTCAAAATGTATCGAAAGACCCTAGATATAAGGGTGCGGCTCGCTGCTGCACTCAAGTAACTATTCAAAACTATAGAGTCCTGATGAACGAGGAATTTATCACTCCAATCAGCCACTGAAAAACGGAGGAACACCTATGGTCATGCACTATTATGTTGACATCCGCCCTCATCACAAACATCAAGTACACCGAGAGGGCTGTACGATCATTCCATCAATACAGTATCTCCAGTACTTGGGTATGTTTGAAACCAGCGATAAAGCTGTCGCTATGGCAAGAGTAGTGTACGAGCATGCTACTGGCTGCAAAAAGTGCGCCAAGCCTCACACAGCCAAAAAAACAACATAAAAGAAAATTCACTAGCATACTACCCTCGCACCTTTTTTAAAAGCCGTTTAATAGCAATCCGGTTTTGGTTAAAATTTAAGAATAATTTATAGTTTCCTCTATGGAAAAAGTGCAGGGTTATGAAACTGGACTCGCTGAGTCATATACTCCAGTTCTAGAAACGTGGGAAAAATTAGATGCTACTATTACTGCAATACCTCGAAAAAAATTACAACCAGCTGAGCTTATTGCTGCTCTTAATAATCACACTGCAACTTTGCCAAAGTTTATTGAGTCTTACATTGGTGAAGATGCACAAGTAGATGATGTAATCGAAGTTCACAGACTATTGGCTGGGCTTCACGAACGAAGAATATTTGAGTACATCGTAACACACGGTTTTAACGCCCGAGAATTCTACATCACTTCCAGGGATCGCATTGAAGATTACGCAGAAACATTACAAGAAAAAGCGTATGAAAACGATATTCCGCTACAAAAACAAGCCGCCAAAGGTCTCTACATCCGTCTTTCTGAAGCCTTGCTACTAAACATTAAAGCACTTG
>CALBGR010000011.1 GCA_937892705.1 uncultured Candidatus Saccharibacteria bacterium
TTTTAAAAGTTCAAATTTCTGTTTTTATTGGGTTGTCCTACAATGACCGCCAACGTTTTGGGTATTGCCGAAGGCGGGGAAATCGAAGCCTAAAGTCTCGATTTTGCACCGTGGCAAGCCAAAACGAATTTTTATGAGCTAAATTTAAAAATAAAAAACGAATAAAACCACGCAGTGCTCACGAATACCTTTGAAAATAAGCAATTAATGAGTAATTCGTTTTTGGCGGAGATAGTAGCACAAACTTTGAATTTAGCACTTCAGCCCCGCCATTTAGCCAATGGTGTGCTGTGAAGGATAGAGCTTGCTTTATCCGTGCTGTATAGAAGATGATGGTAGGCCCATCCGTATCGACTTTCAAGAGTAGGTACAAAACCGCTTCCCGATGCTGGCTAAGTAATGAGTTGGTGTTAAACGGCAGGAAGAAAGGCTACATAAGTAGTCAGGTGCGTATAAAGGAGATGAACCCTTCGACTTCGCTCAGGATAAACTACAGTGAACCCATGCTGAGGCTGTGAGAGAATGGCTACATTTTGTCCAAAGCTTGTATTTATTGGCTACAAGTGAAAAGCTGTAACGGGAGCTTGATTATTGGTTACAGGGCAAACGCAGTAGAGTGGGCATGACCTTTATACAGGCTTCTATACGGAACTCAGGAAGTCCTTGTCAGTTGCTAAGAGAACGGCACAAGCAGACAGTATCTGTAAGGCTTATAGTATCGACGCTGATAAGGATGACGGATGTTGTTGTAGTAGTGTAGAAGTAGCTGTAATGGCTATGGAGCGAAGGACAACAGATACATAGTTTCAAGTAATAGGACAACTTGAACAACTATTTTATTATAATAAAAGAACAAGGATGACCCTCTTATTTGAAACACCATCACGCAGTATTCCCATCACCAAACAAATGGTGAGGGATGCTTACCGCAAGGTAAAATCCAACAAAGGCAGTGCAGGAGTAGATGAAGAAACACTCATAGATTTTGATGCTGATTTGTCTAA
>CALBGR010000012.1 GCA_937892705.1 uncultured Candidatus Saccharibacteria bacterium
ATAAAACTTATATTGAAGAAACACTTAGACTTGCGCAAAAAAAATCACTAGACATTGTATATACTCAAGCAAAGGTTTTTGGAAGAGTGAATTTTATTACGAATGCTCCTGAATTTAATATAGAGTACCTAAAACATGAAGGATATATACATGCATCTGCACTCTTAAAGAAAAAAGCACTTACTGGTCATAAATATGACGTTTATTTAAGTGACAAAGGCAACGAGGATTGGGACTTGTTTTTAGATATGTGTCTTGATGGCGCAAAGGCTGGTTTAGTAAATAAGCCACTTCTTAATTATCGTAAACACGAAGGTGTAATTAGCAGGGCAGACAAGTTCGAAAATACAAAAAAAGAGATTTTAGTGAGGCATCATGTTTTAAGTAAACAAAATGCCAAGCATCCAGATAAGATGTGGTATTTTAGTCCCTATATTAATATGCTGAAAAGTTATATTGATAATTTTGAAATTGCGCAAAAAGAAAGACAGCGTGCCGAAGTGTGTGAGCGAGAAGCTCGGGCTATGCGTGCGCAGCTAGAGACATATAGCAAAATGCCAAGTGTCCGTATTGCAAGATGGATAAAGTCAAAGATAGCGAAGTAGCTGCGCGGGGCGTACTGGTGTGCCTAAAATTAAGCTGTGGTATCATTGTAAGGTGTAACTAAACTTTATGTAGATATACGGGGTATAGGATAGTGTCAAGGAAACTTCGAAATTTATATACTCATGCACGTAAACACGGTATGGCGAGTGCAGGAAGAAAAGTGGTGGGGTATTTTGGTAAAAAATCTGGTATAGCTCCTTTAAAGACAATAGATGTTATGGCTAAATCGGAGGATGTCCTTGCGGCAGACTTCATTGAGAAGCCTTACAAACAGCCTAAAAAAATAAATAAGAGTAAGTTGAAAATTGGATGGGTGCTTTCACCAATAAGCGCAGGCAGCGGTGGCCATAACACAATAACGAGGTTTGTCAGACACTTACAGGCACAAGGTCATGATATTACCATTTATCTTTATGAGGGCATACATGAGCAGAGCGTAAGAGATGCTTCGAGAATATTAAAAGAAGGATTTAAAACTACTGTTAAGGTTAAGAAAATTAAAGACTATGAAGAGTCGGATGCGCTTATAGCGACGGGCTGGGAGACAGCATATCCAGTTTTTAATACAAAGACAAATGCTCACAAGTTTTATTTTGTGCAAGATTATGAACCGTACTTTTATGGCGTGGGTTCACGTTCGGTATTGGCCGAAAATACATACAAGTTTAATTTTTATGGTATAACGGCCGGAAAATGGTTAACTCATAAACTATCAACCGAGTACGGCATGAAATGTGATTACTTTGACTTTGGTGTGGATCTTGATATTTATAAACTGAAGAAAGGAGCAGTAAAGAAGAAAAAAATCTGTTTTTATGCTCGTCCTGTGACGGAACGGCGGGCGTTTGAAATTGGTGTCATGGCGCTCGAAAAATTTCACAAGGAACATCCTGAATATGAGATTGAGTTTTTTGGTTGGGATGTTGGTGACTATAAAATACCGTTTCCGTATACAAATAGAGGAATTATTACCCATCAAGAGCTAGCAGAGCTGTATCAAGAGTCTGTTGCTTGTCTTGTATTATCATTGACAAATGTCTCATTACTGCCATTTGAACTTCTTGCAGCGGGCTGTATACCGGTTATGAACGATGGAGATAATAATACAATGGTGCTCGGCCAAAATGACTATATACAATATACACAAGCGTCACCGCTTGAATTGGCGAAAGGGCTGAACGCTGTTGTAAGCCGACAAAATATAAATGAATATGCTTCGTTGGCTGCTGCAAGTGTAAAGGATAAAAGTTGGGACGCTTCATATAAAAAAGTAGAAGAAATTTTACTTCGTGAGGTTACTGGTAAATGAGCTATTATGCAACAGTAGTAATACCCACATTTAATGGTGAAAAATATCTTAAAGAAATACTTACGATCTTGTTCAAGCAAGAGGTTGATTACAAGTATGAAGTTTTAATTATAGACTCGGGTTCGACTGATAAAACATTAGATATAGTGCGAAAGTTTCAGTCTAAACATTCGAATTTACGTTTACATCAGATACCTAATAGTGAATTTGGTCATGGTAAAACCCGGCAACTGGCTGCACGCCTGGCAAAAGGTAAGTATGTTGCGTATTTGAGTCATGATGCAACGCCAGCCAATAAAAAATGGTTATATGAAATGCTTAAACCATTTGAATTTAACGACAAAATAGTTGCGGTTATGGGTCAGCAAATTCCAAGGCCGCATTGTATCCCTTTGTTGAAATACGAAATACTTGCGACTTTTAGTAATTTTGGTCCTGAGTTTGGAACAACTGTATTTTATAAAGATGATTTTATTACCGACAGGGCCGTATTCGATGCGGTACGGTTCTATTCTGACGTTAATTCGGCCACCCGCAGAGATTTTCTGCTTAATAAAATACCGTATAGAGATGTGGCTTATGCAGAGGATCAGTTGTTTGGCGAAGATGTTATCAACGCTGGTTATTGGAAGGCGTATGCTCCAAGAGGTGCAGTAGTACATTCAAATGACCTAAAACTTTCAGAATATCGTCGTCGATTGTTTGATGAAACGATTGGACTTCGGAAAAGCGGGGTGACAATACCAGTCCTTAGTAAACGACGTATGATACTGATTGCAACAAAGAAGATCGTAGGAGATTCTATACGGATTATAAAGGACAGAAGCTACTCATTTAGTCGCAAAATATATTGGCTGCTCGTAAATCCTCTTTACAATATTGAAAAATGGCGTGGAATTTATGCCGCAACTCATGTGAAACTTGATGATCATTCAACTATTGCTAAACATTCACTTGAAGCAAGTAGAAAGAGTTCGTAAGTCTAATATTGTTTGAATAATTTACCGAAACTCCTTATACTGAAAATAGCACAAGGGCAATGCTTGTATGACTAAAAAAACAAAAAACAAGAAAAAATATGTCATTCTTCTCTCAGTACTCGTACTTATGGTAGGCCTGGGTTCGTACGTCTTATTCCAAAAAAATAAAAAAGGCGAGCCTCACATGCAAGATACAATAAACTATGCTCCGCCGACAGAAACAGAGAAAAAGGAAACAGATGCTCATAAAGATAAGGTTGTAGAACAAATGAGGAGTGAGGCAGATCAACCTGCTCAAGAACCGGGTGTTAGAAAAAAAGTTACCCCAGTAATTTCTTATTGGGGGCAAAGTGATCCTGGCAGCAATTTAGAAGTTGGCGGATTTGTACAAGGCGTCATTGAAGATGGCGGGGAGTGTAAGTTGGTTCTTGAAAAACAAGGCAGAGAAGTTGCAGAAATGATTAGTAGCAAAAAAGACGCTAGGTCGACCAGTTGTAGCCCCTTTGTTGTGCAGAGGTCTTCGCTTGATTCGGGTAAATGGAATGCTAAGTTATTCTATACTTCTGGAACTTCTGTAGGCGAGTCAAATCAAGTAATGATAGAGGTAAAGTAGGCATATGTGCGGAAACAAATTGATTCAGAAAACGATTGTCGCCGCATTTTGTGCTGTAGCGGCTTGTTTCTTGTTCCCAAACCATATCTTTGCCCTTTCGGGAAGCGACTTTAGGGCTGGAAATATTATAAGTGATTCTGTGTTTTTCAACGGGTCAACAATGACCTTAGGAGAAGTGCAAGCTTTTCTTAATGCAAAAGTTCCTTCATGTGATACATGGGGAACACAGCCATCAGGAGAGCCAGGTTATCCTACGCGAGCTGATTGGGGACGAGCAAACGGTGCTGCTCCGCCATATACATGTTTGCGTGATTATAGGCAAAACACACCAAATAGGCCAGCGGAACCAGGCTTATGCATGGGTTACCGTGCAACCCCCAATCAGTTGGCATCAGAAATAATTTACTATGTTGCGGAAAGCTGCGGCATTAACCCTAAAGCGCTTATTGTATTATTGCAAAAAGAACAAAGCCTGATTACCGATGATTGGCCATGGCCTATACAGTATCGATCTGCAACCGGATATGGTTGTCCAGATACCGCTCCTTGTGATGCAGAGTATTACGGATTCTTTAACCAAGTATATGCTGCAGCACGACAATTTAAACGATATACACAAGGGGGCTTTAATCATAGGGCAGGAATGAATAATAGTGTTCGGTATCACCCAAATGTTGCCTGTGGAAGCTCTATAGTATACATCGAAAATCAAGCAACAGCAGGGCTTTATAACTACACACCATATCAGCCAAACAAAGCTGCGCTTGATAATCTGTATGGCACAGGAGACAATTGTAGTTCATATGGAAACCGTAATTTTTGGCGCCTATTTAACGATTGGTTTGGATCTACGCAAGGTGGTTATTTGTTGAGAACAATTGACAATGCGACGGTATACCTCGTCGTCAATGATACTAAATATCCTATCAGCGATATAAATGTTTTGGACGCATTTTCCCCTCTTGGGCCTGTGGGGTATGTATCACCTCAGTACCTAGCTTCAAAATCTACAGGCAGTGTGCTTAAGCGCTTGGTTCGTTCAGAAGACGGTACGGTATATTTTGTCGACTCAGGCATAAAGTTGCCGTTTACGAGTTGTGCAAATATTGAGCATTATGGCTATACTTGCGGTGATTCGATCAATTTAACAAGTAGTCAATTAGCCCTGTTGCATACAGGCCCACTTATGACTCGTGTATACGGAACAACGAGTGGTAAAAAGTTTTTCATCGAGTCGGGTAAGAAGAGAGAAGTATATGATCTTCAGTCTCTACAATTACAAGGTATCGGAACCACCTATAATGTGTTAAAAGAAAGCGGACTAAATCACCTTACATACGGGACACCTATTATACGAGATAATGTTGTGGTAACAACGCGTGGAACAAATAATTTGGCACTTAACTACGAGGGGTCTTTACGCAATCTAGACAAATCTCTGTATAGTCAGACAGTACTTTCCAGTGTATTGCCTAATCAAAGTCTTGATATTCAGAGTGTTGATAAACTGGCTAAAGCGGGAGATTTCAGAGGTTTTATACGAAATGTAGCTAACACAAAATTTTACCTATTAGTAGGTAATGGCAAGGTTGAATTAACAGACCCGAATAAATGGACAAACAACTACCAAGCAGTATCAGATTTGTTGCTGAATCAGTTTCCTACTGTTTCAAACGGGATAAATCAGGGATTAATAAAGAGTCCATCAGATGCAACAGTCTATTATGTAGAAAACCAGAAGAAGCGGCCGATCGCAGCATGGGACGATTTACTACGAGTTAATGCAAATCCAACAATCAGCACTATTAGCAATTACTACATCTCAGCTTTAGCCACAGGTACAAGACTGCTTGGACCCGGCAGACTTGTCAAATCACCAAATGATGCCACAGTTTATATTATAGATGGCTTAAATAAGAAAATTCCTCTAACTACGTTTAGTGTAAGTCAAGATCTAAATCTGGGGACACAGGTCTCAACAGTAGGGAATGATGTGTTAAATGCATATAGCTCAACTCCGTTTTACGCAAGTATAAAGATTGCGTGTGGCGGCAAAAATTACTTTGTCACCCGCGGAGTAGCATATGAAGTGAGTGGCGCCATGCAGTCTCACTATCAGTTTTCGTACATTAGCCTTGATCAATTGACATGCAATAATCTAAAGACTCAAGTAAAGCCAATCGATCGATTCATAAGAAGCTCTGATGGAACTATTTACTATATAGAAGATGGTAAGAAGCGGGCATTTGCAGGCTTTAATGCATACCTTGCCTATGGAGGTAACGGCAACAATACAATACAGGCGTCTGATTATGCTATAGGAACAATACCTACCGGACAACTCATATATTAGCTATAATGGTTGGTAAGTTTGAGATAAACAATGTTTGGGAAAATACTGTTTCGTGTAAAGACATTACCTGAGTATTTTTTTGCGGTTTTTGCGCTTATCTTTGGTGTTGTGTTCATAGTTGTAACTCCACCTTTTCAGGCTCCGGATGAAGCAGCACACTTTTTACGGTCTTATCAGGTTTCCGATTTTAATTTTGTAATTGATAAAGTTGATAGTAAAGCAATGCCTATCTATTCAGGGGTTTCCGATTTTAATTTTGTAGTTGATGAAGTTGACGGGAAAGCGGGAGGTAGATTACCTGAGGCTGTGCACCGCACTATACAAATTACTGCCTTGAACCCTAGCATGGAATTTAGGCCTGATATCAAATACAATATCAGTAAAACAAAAGAAGCTTTACTTATAAAAGACACAGGTAAGGAGATAACTCTAGATTTCTCCAACACGGCTGCGTATGCACCAGTTTCATATTTGCCACAGTCGATAGGTATGTTGATAGGGAAGATCTTTGGCGTCCCTCCTCTTGTATTACTGTACTTGGGGAGGTTTGCTAATTTAGTAGCATGGATTGCCTGCATAGTGCTATCTATACGATTAATACCTAGGAAGAAATGGGTGCTTGCTGCAATTGGATTGTTACCTATGGCTGTGTTTCAGGCCAGCTCATTGAGTACTGATGTCATGGCTACCGGTATGGCAGCGGTATTTTTCTCACTCGTACTTTTCTATCTTAATAGACAAAAGGTTCTTGCTGTGAAAGAGATAGGCCTTATTTTATTAGCTGGAATAATACTGGCATTAAGTAAGCAGGTAATGTTTGTACTGCTTCCACTCGTGTTGTTATTGGCAAACAGTCTGTTTAAAAACAAGAAGCAAGCATACATAGTAAAATTTGGTCTTATCTTGATACCATTGTTGTGCGTGGGTCTTTGGCTTTACCTCGTAAAAGATATAAATATAGCTTCAACTTTTACTAACGGGCAGAACCAGGCTGCACAGCTGAGCTTTATCATACATGCGCCTTGGAGCTTTATTAATACATTATGGAACACATATTTCTTTACATGGGGTGACGAGATAGGCCGATCGCTGATAGGTAATTTTGGGTGGGTCGATACACCTCTTTCTATGTTTTGGGTTGTGTTTGGGTATGTTGAGCTTATCCTTCTTTTACTTATGGGGTATGAATTAAAGCAATGGTTAAGCAAAAGACAGAAAATAATTGTAGCGACATGTTTTGTCTTATATTGGCTAGCGGTAAATGCTGCGTTGTATGTATTCTATAGTCCGGTTGGATATAAAATTATAGTAGGGTTGCAAGGTAGATACTTTATACCGCTATTAATATTGCTGATTCCGTTGTTTTACAATAAAGTATTTAAACTTAATAAAACGATCTATTTACAGATAGCAAAAACATTTCCGTTAATTTTATTAATAGCAAGTGCCATAACAATATATTTTAGGTATTATATTAATAATGTATAAAAATAGCTGGATTATTATTCCTGTTTATAATGAGGAACAAGTCATCAAAGATGTTTTAAATGATGTGTTAAAGGTGTTTCCTAATGTTGTATGTGTGAATGATGGGAGTAGTGATGATTCAGCAACTGAGATAAAGAAAACAAAAGCACATCTTGTGAATCATCCGATTAATATGGGGGCGGGAGCAGCCATACAAACTGGAATAGAATTTGCATTGCAAGACAAAGCTGCCCAATACTTTGTGACATTTGATGCTGACGGTCAACATAAAGTAGAAGATATTGCGCCAACGTTAAAATATTTACAAGGTAATGATTTAGATATTGTCATTGGTTCGCGTTTTTTGGGTGAAGTAAAGAATATTAGTAAAATCAAATCACGGTTTTTACAGGTTGCTAAGCTTTTTAATAAAATCACCACAAAGATTGATATTACTGATCCACATAACGGACTAAGGGTATTTAATAGGAAATTTGCAGAAAGTTTGGATATAACATTGCATGGATATGCGCACGCTTCAGAGATAGTAGAGCATATACGTAGTCAAAGGTTTAAGTATGATGAGTATCCAGTGACTGTTTTATACACTGATTATTCGCTTAAAAAAGGTCAACCTATGTTGAATGCAATTAATATAGTATTTGATTTATTTTTTAATAGGATAACTAAAAAATGATAACTATCCAGACACTACTTATAGCCGGATTTGTAATATTGTTGTTAATGCTGCTTTCTAATCCTGGCAACTTGAAGATCCAGGCTAGTAAAAAAATTATTGGCGTGCTATTTGTATGTGCTGCAATATTTTTTATTGTGTTTCCAGAAAAATCGAATGATATTGCTCACATGCTTGGCGTAGGTAGGGGTGCTGATCTTCTTTTGTATATATTAACCTTAGCATTTATTTTTGTAAGTTTGAATTTTTATTTACAAATTAAGGAAGAACAAAATAAAAACGTAAAATTAGCTAGAAAAATAGCTATTATTGAGGCTAATCAAGTAGAGAAATCTAAAAAATCTAATCAACGAAAGTAGTAATAACTTTTACGCCTAATTTTTCTTGAATTTTCGATTTGTTAAATTCCTTCAGTGTGTCAGGATTTATGACAAGATAATATTGAACATTGTTTAATTTTAATTGTTTATTCATTTCGTCAATATTGTTTTTTGTGGGAACTGTATTGCCTACGCACCTGAATTGACCATAGTAACAAAAGTAAAGTGCAGAACTTTCATCGCTGACAATATTTGAACCTTTTGGTATTTGAGAATTTATCGTATTTGCTCGTAGATAGATACTATAGCCTGTATATGCGTTTTGAAAAGTATTGTTGTAAATGGGGATTGCCAAAATACCTAATGCTGCACAACACCAAACAACGGGTATATGTTTACGGGATTTTTGTAACAACATTGCAATACCTATAAATGACGCGAGGATAGTTGGGTAAATATAACGCAATTCATATATTGATAACAGTACTCCACCGAGACTTACTAGCGCAATATATGCCAGCAGTGGATGGTAAGAGGCGGTGTTATTGGTACTTTTCTGATGACTGTACAGCAAAAACCCTATACCAAAGATGATGGCAAAAATGTATGTTGATACCAGCAAGCTATGAACATTGTTTAAGATGTTTTTGTAATAGTTTTCTAAAGCTTCATGTCTTGTGATCGGGAAAGTATTTTTTAATGCATTGGTTAATAAGTCGGGATCTTCGTGTACGATGTTTTGATGTGACGCAAGAGGGAATAGTATATTTTGCCAGTTCATAGGGTGTAAATATTCTGACTGGTTTGGACTAAAGCGCTTAGCAAGTTCTATGTTGTAACGTGAAGCGGTTGATATAGTAATACTTCGGTCTTTATAAGATATTGCTGCCACAAATGGTGCTATAAGTACTAGGAAAAATAAAAGTGTAATGAGATATTTTTTAGCCGATCGTAAGTTGTATTGCTTTTCATAGATAAAAACAATTGCAAGATAAACTATAAAAACATAAAACCCTATAGCCTTTGAGAAATATATAAGACTGCCTGCCATACCTAATAAGAAAGCATTGAAAATACTAGGATTTTTTAAGAGGCGGACTGTTAATATCGGTGTGATAAATACAAATAACAAGAAGAGTAAATCACCAGTTATAGGTCCGGCTAGAGTCCAGTTAAGTAGTAAGGCGCTAGCAATAATTAATATCGTTGCACTAATCCACCAGATTATTTTTTGCTTTGTGAGCAAGTACCACACGATTAATAGTGTGCCCAAGGATGCTGTCAGTGAGATAATTTTTGCTGCAAGCTGTAAGTCTATATGTAACCACACAAAAGGCACCAACAACCAACTTAAAAGAGGACTCCAGTATCCATTGATAGCCTGCCGAATATCTCCTGCTGCATAATGTTTCGCAATCTGAATATAACTTGTTGCGTCAGGATTTATTTGATAACGAAACAAATTTAGCAGTACTAGACCAAAAATTATAAAGAGCAGTACAATGACCACAGGAACCGTAAATGAGAGGAAAGAGCTAGAACTGATAACTGATAGTTCTTTCTTAACCTTTGTAAGCAGGTTATTGAGTCTTTTCTTCGTGATATTCCTTTTCTGCATTGATCTTCCAAAGGTTAGATTTTGATTTTACGCCTTTGACAATATTTTCTACAGCCACCATTGCAGTAAGCATTGAGTGGTCTTGGTTGTTGTAGCGGTGCTGACCGTTACGGCCGATAAGAAAGAGGTTTTCAAAGCTATCAGTAAACTTTCGTACCTTGTCGAACTCGGCGTATGTACCAAAATATGCAGGATAAGTTTTCTTAACACGTATGACAGTACTGTCAATCACATCTTTTTTGTCGATAATGTTTATGCTTGCAAGTTCATCTATGCCAAACGTGGCCATATCTTTGTCTGTTTTGGACCAAAGCTCATCACCTTCATTTACAAAATATTCCAGACCAATCCAAACATTCTTTTCATCCTTTACAAGGTAAGGACTCCAGTTGTTAAAGATTTGCAAGCGGCCGACCTTTACACCTGGCTCTTGAATATATATCCAGTTGTCGGGCACGATGTTGTATTTGGTTTTGCGGTCTGTTTCGTTTTTGATTTTTAGTTTTTTCATGAGAAGACCAACTGTGATAAAGTCACGGTATGGCAGGTTGTTAGCGATATGCTGTACTTTTTTCGGAACCTTAACCCCATCAAAGGCTGCTATCAGCTCATTAATGGGCATGGTTGAGAAGAAATAGTCGCCGCTGACTTTGGTGGTTTTGTTAGTTTTTGTATCTTTCACATCAACAGCAACAATTTTGCCTTTTTTAGCGTATATTTTTGTAACTACGTGGTTTTTATGTACTTCACCACCACGTTTTTTAACAATCTTGGCTACTGTTTCCCACATGTGACCTGGGCCTAATTTTGGATAGAGGAAATATTCAATCAGGCTAGTTTCGGTGTTTTTCTGTGAAATATCACCTGATTTTTTAGGAGTGAGTGCTTTTTTGATAGCATGCTGAAGTGTCTTAGCTACCGAAAGGCCTTTTACTCGCTGTGCGCCCCAGTCAGCCGCGATTTCAGAACAAGGTACACCCCAGACTTTTTCGGTATAATCACGAAAAAATGTATTGTAGAGTTCTTTACCAAATCGGTTTATATAAAAGTCTTCAAGGTTATTTTCTTGACGCGGTTTAATTTTAACCGCTATATAGCTTAAGCCCATTTTAACAATGTGTTTAAAGCCAAGATTCTTAAGGGTTTGAGCCTCGAGAGTGATTGGATAGTTATAAAACTTACCGCCGTAAAATATTCTGCTCAAACGGCTTCGCACAAGCATAACATTGTCGGTTTTACGGGGGTCTGCTCCGTCACCACCAGCTAGCTCACGTACTTTACCCTGATATTTTAAGGTGAAGGTTTTTGATTTTGGTGTTTTTTCGATAGGTAAAATATTAAGCCACCATTCCATGACACGATCAGATTTTGAGAAAAAACGGTGACCGCCTATATCGATACGATTTCCTTTGTAGCGAACAGTTTTTGATATGCCGCCTATATCATTACTGGCTTCAAATACAATGGGTTTTATGTCAGTTTTTTCTAGGAGTTCATAAGCAGCAGTCAACCCTGCTGGACCAGCACCAATAATAATAGCTGTTTTACGTTTCAAAATAATCCCTTTCTTTTGACTCTTATGGTTTAGTATACTATAGCCATTAGAAATCACACAGAGGGTAACTATAGGGGGTAACATGGCGGCTATTAGTGCATATGCTCAGCGGAAAAAGCTGGAATATTTTTTTAGCAAAATACCAAAAAACGCACGCATATTAGAAGTAGGCTGTGCTGATGGATGGGTAGGTGAGTATGCGGTAAAACACGGCTGGACTAATTTTGTTGGTATTGATGTAGTAAAGCCTGAAAATGCAACATTCAAGCATGATTTTATTCATGGAGATATTAATAAATGGCGCGAATTAGGTCTTAAGGAAAATTCGTTTGATGTAATTATTGCATTTGAAGTAATAGAACACGGAGATTTTTACGAGGCACTATATAGTCTTTTAAAGCCTAGTGGGCTGTTCATGTACACTACACCTGTGCCTCATATGGATTGGGCATGTAAAATATTAGAGATACTTGGACTTAACCAGCGGCGTACGAGTGATCATACGCATCTTATTTACTCCAAAGATATTCCTAAGTTTGAAAAAGTGGAAACAAGTGTTAAGGGATTTATATCCCAGTGGGGTGTCTTAAGGAAGCCGATTGCGGAGGCATAGCTAGTTGTGTTGAATAACTGAGCTTTACTCTGTGTTGCTGCTTTAGTTAATACTATGTTACATACTGCAAAAAAACTTTCTAAAGTTCGTGTTGTGCGCTTTATACTTGCAGGCGGTACCGCAGCCCTTGTGGAGTTTCTCGCGTTTTTAATACTCCTAAAGCTAATACACGGAGTTTTTTGGCCAGCGATTGTGAGCTTTGGTTGCGGTTTTATTACAAGCTATCTTCTTAATAGTCGTGTAGTTTTTGCTTCAGCTAATAAACGCAGCAGAAAAAGAGAAGGATTTCAGGCTTCAAGCTTTCTGTTGCTGGGTATTTGTAACGCATTTATTTCCTCGTGGATGGTGGTGGTATTTGCACACTACATTCCTGAATCAATTGCAAAGCTTTGTGCAATGGCGGTTATTGCTGTTTGGAACTATATAATCATGAAAAATCTCATCTTCAGAGATCATTCTAATATCAGGTAGATGTGCTGTTATTGGTTGGCGATGGCAAGTAGATATTTGCCATATCCACTTTTAACAAGTGGTTCAGCGATTTTAAGAAGCTGTTCTTTATTAATAAAACCTTCGCGGTATGCAATTTCTTCTGGACAGCCGATTTTAAGCCCGGTTCGCTTTTCGATGACACGGATGTATTCTGAAGCATCATTCATAGATCCAAATGTGCCAGTGTCAAGCCATGCCGAACCACGGTCCATAATTTGTACCTTTAATTTGCCGCGCTTTAAGTACTCTTCATTCACGCTGGTAATCTCAAGTTCACCACGATCACTTGGTTTGATATTCTTTGCGATTTCAATCACGTCATTATCGTAAAAGTATAGTCCTACAACGGCGTAGTTGGACTTTGGCTTTGCTGGCTTCTCCTCGATAGATATAGCTTGGTAGTTTTCATCAAACTCTACGACGCCGTATCGTTCAGGATCTGACACTGGATATGCGAAGACGATACCACCGTCTGGATTGTTGCATTCTTTCAGGCTTTCACCAAAATCATGTCCGTAGAAAATGTTGTCGCCTAGTACAAGCGCTACTTTGTCATTGCCAATAAATTCTTCGCCAATAATAAATGCCTGTGCCAACCCATCAGGCGAAGGTTGCACTGCGTACTGCAGGTTAATACCCCAGTCAGAGCCATCGCCAAGCAGGCGTTTAAACTGGTCTTGGTCATGCGGTGTGGTGATAATCAAAATATCTCTGATACCTGCCAGCATCAACGTGCTTAATGGGTAATAAATCATTGGCTTATCATAAATAGGCATCAGCTGCTTTGATATACCTTTAGTAATAGGATATAAACGTGTACCAGACCCACCAGCTAAGATAATACCTTTCATCGCTTTAACTCCTTCTCGATATACGCTTTTAAGTCTACACGCCAATCTGTAGATGTAAAGCCTGTGGACTGTATTTTATCTAATGCGAGAGTGCTTTGTAATGGGCGCGGTGCAACACCTTCTTTGTTCGCAAAATATTCTGCTGTGGTAGTATCTGTTACTTCGAGATTATAGCCAGCTTCTTTGAAGATAGTTCTAGTGATTTCTGCCCAACTGACTGAATCACCGGCGTTGCTTACATTATAAACACCATACGATGCTTTGGTAGATAGTAAATGATCAATAGCACGCACGAGTTCACTGGTGAAGGTTAATCGGCCAATTTGATCTGCAACAACTGTGGGGCTGATGCCCTTTTGGCCAAGGCCGAGCATCGTGCGGACGAAGTTCTTGCCTTCGCCAATCACCCAGCTTGTTCGAATGATGTAGTGTTTTGAGTGTACGCTAATTGCAACATCACCTGCAGCTTTGCTTTGACCGTATGCCGATAGCGGTGAGAGTGCTTCATCTTCTGTGTGTAGTTCATGAGTACCATCAAACACATAGTCTGTAGAAATATGCACTAGGATAATATCGTGCTGCGCGGCAATCTTTGCGAGGTGAGCAGGACCGTTTGCATTGACTTGCCATGCGATGATGCGACCTTCAGGTGATTCTGCGCCGTCGACGTTGGTGTATGCTGCGGCATTGATAATAACGTCAATATTTGACCAATCGTATCGCTCAAGCGCTGACAAGTCAGTTATATCAAGCTCGGTTGCGTCAGCTGCTTGAGCGTTAGGGTATTGTTTTTGCAGTTCAAGACCGAGTTGACCACCTGCGCCGGTAATGAGGATTTTTGAATCGTCCATACCTTATGCTATGCCATATTTTTTCTTAAGTTCACTGAGCATTGGGTGATTTTTATCTTTTTCAGATAGTTCTGCCTTTTCAAGCGGTATTGGCCATGGAATCGCCAGTTCTGGATCAGCTAAGTTTACAAAAGTATATTCTGCGTCAGGCGACCAATGATCGTTTACGAGGTAAGTGTATACGGTATTGTCTTCAAGTGTTTGGAATGAATTCCCACAACCGCGAGGCACGAAAATTGCGGTGCCGGGATTGAGTTCGAAAATTTCAACTGCACCAAAGTTATGAGTAGGGCGTAAATCTACAATGGCGGCAAACACTACGCCAAAACCAACTGAAATAAATTTCTCCCATGGTTCAGCATGAATGCCACGTGTAACACCTTTTTTCTTATTAAATGAAATGTTGTTTTGCACGATTTCAAAATCTTCTGGCAATCCGTGGGTAAGTAATTTTTCTCGTTGGAAGTTTTCCTTGAACCAACCGCGATTATCGCCATGTACTGGCAGCTTGAATTCAATCAAGCCGGGAATGCTTGTTTTACGTGAGGTAAGTTCGTTATAGTGGTTTGGATCAAAAGACATTTAGTGTCCTTTCGCTCTATATTTCGCTTCAGTTTCTTCCTTTTGTGGCTTCCACCAAGCTTCATTGTTTCGGTACCATTCAATAGCATCCTTCAGACCAGCTTCAAAATCAGTATACTTTGGCTCCCAGCCTAACTCATTACGAAGTTTACTTGCGTCAATAGCGTAGCGCAGATCATGGCCTGGACGATCGGTAACATGTTCGTAGTCGTTTTCGTCTTTGCCCATCAATCGCAATATGAGCTGGACGACTTCTTTATTACTTTTTTCACCATCTGCACCAATAAGGTATGTTTCACCAAGTTTGCCTTTTTCTAAAATGGTCAGCACGCCAGACGAATGGTCTTCGGCATGAATCCAGTCGCGTACATTTTCGCCAGTGCCATACAGACGCGGTTTGCGACCTTCTAAAATTTCGGTAATTTGGCGTGGAATAAACTTCTCGACATGCTGATACGGACCGTAGTTATTTGAGCAGTTGGAGATAGTTGCTTGCACGCCAAAGCTGCGAACCCATGCTCGTACCAACAAGTCAGATCCGGCTTTAGTACTGGAGTAGGGACTTGACGGATTATAAGGCGTTTCAGGTGTGAATTTCCTTGGATCGTCTAGTTCAAGGTCGCCGTACACTTCGTCGGTAGAAATATGGTGCAGTCGTTTGCCGTGTTTGCGCACTGCTTCAAGAATTGTATAGGTACCAATAATGTTAGTGTCTAGAAACGGTCGTGGATTGGATAGTGAATTATCGTTATGGGATTCTGCAGCGAAATGAACAACTGCGTCGTGTTTTGCTACGAGCTTATCTACAAGTTGTTCATCACAAATATTGCCGACCACTAGCTGAACACGCGATTCATCAAGCCCGGCTAAGTTGGCTCTATTTCCTGCATAAGTCAGTGCATCCAGCACGGTTATTCCCCAATCTGGCCGCTCACGATAGATGTAGTGCACAAAGTTCGAGCCGATAAACCCTGCGCCGCCTGTTACCAGTAGTTTTGTCATATGTGTATTATACCTTTCCTGCAAATATGCTTTGATGTCGGTTTACAATTTATGCTAATTTGAAGCCGTTAGGATTTTTGCTTTGCCAGCGCCATGCATCTATGCATGCGTCATAAATTGTTTTTGTTGTGTGCCATTTCAGTACTTTATTGGCTTTTGAAGGGTCGGCGTAATAATTTGGTGCATCTCCTGGTCGTCGACCTACGATTTCATACGGTATTGTCTTATTAGCAGCTTTCTCAAATGCTGCAATCACCTCGAGGACAGAGGTGCCTTTTCCGGTTCCCAGATTAAATATGTCGTAAGATAAATCGCTGACAGCTAAGTGCTCTAAGGCAGCAATATGACCTTTTGCAAGATCGGTCACGTGGATATAGTCACGTATACAAGTTCCATCAGGTGTTGGATAGTCGTTGCCGAAAACAAAAAGCTTAGGGCGCTTACCAACTGCAACTTGGCTTATAAAAGGTAATAGATTATTAGGTATACCGAGAGGATCCTCGCCAATCAGGCCGCTCTCATGAGCGCCAACGGGGTTAAAATATCTTAATATTGCTATGCGCCAGGAAGTGTTTGTTGAAGACAAATCTTTTAGGATTTGTTCAGACATGTATTTTGTTTTTCCGTATGGACTACCAATATTGCTTCCTGCTGGCGTTTCTTCTGTCCAAGGAGAGGGCTCATCTTGATTGTAAACAGTTGCAGATGAGCTGAAAATCAGTTTATAGACTTTATGCTTTTCCATTACACGACACAGTGATATGGTGCCTTCAAGATTGTTCTGGTAGTAATATAGGGGTTTTGCAACTGATTCGCCAACTGCTTTTAAGCCGGCGAAATGAATAACTGCATCTATTTCATGCTGACTAAATACTTCATCTAAGGCTTTAGTGTTACATAGGTCGATGTTATGAAAACTGATCTCTTTGCCAGTTAGTTTTTTTATGCGGCGTAATGATTCTTCCGAGCTGTTTATTAAGTTATCAACGACAATAACATCGTATCCTGCAAGTAACAATTCAAGTGTAGTATGCGACCCAATATATCCTGCGCCGCCTGTAACTAAGATCTTCATACGTTTATCAGTATACCAGTTATGTAGTAGTTAATATGCTTGTGACTTTTGCAACAATTTGATCAAGTTCGGCCTTGGTTTTTGCTTCGGCGTTAAAGCGAAGCACGGGCTCGGTGTTGCTTGGGCGGACATTAAACCATCCGTACTCAAAATACACGGTAAGTCCGTCTAATTTATCCTGTTTTTCGCTTAAGAAAGCGGTAGCGATTTTATCGATCATCGCTTGCTTGTCGGCTACTTCAAAATTGGTTTCAGGAATTTGTATGTAGGCCTTGCGGTACTTTTCAACGAGTTTACTGAGCGGCTTGTGGCTCTTGCTGAGGATATGTAGAGCGATTACTGCAGCAATCAGTCCGCTGTCTGCCATAAAGTTGTCACGGAAATAGTAGTGCCCGCTGTGTTCGCCTGCGAATATTGCGTCATGGATACGCATCTCGTTCTTAATAAATGAATGTCCTACGCGGGTACGGATAGCTTTGCCGCCAGCTTTTTTTATAGCATCAACTGCTGCATGACCGCAGATTGCGTTGTACAGAATAGTGGCTCCGGGGTTTTTATCGAGGAAATATTCAGCCAAAAGCGCAGTCATAACCGTACCAGTGAGCGGTTCACCGTGCTCGTCAATCAGCACTGCACGGTCGCCATCCCCATCAAACGCAATACCGGCATCGAGCTTATTGGCTTTTACTCTGTTTTGGAGATCAACAATGTTTTCTGGAATAAGCGGGTTGGCAATGTGATTTGGGAATGTGCCGTCAAGCTCAAAATACATCTCGTCTACTTCAAATGGCACATACGGCTCGAGTTCGGGGAAAATCTTGCCAGCCATACCATTGCCGGCGTCTACTGCGATCTTAAGCGGCTTTAAATCCTTGGTGTTGATAAAGGAGAGTACATGTGTAATCCAGTCTTCGGTAACATCTTTTTCGACTACATTGCCAAGCGGTGCGTTAGTTGGGAATGTGCCTGCAATTGCAAAGTCGCGAATTTCCAAAAGGCCGGAGTTTTCGCCGATAGGTTTGGCTTCTTCGCGGCAGAATTTTATACCGTTGTACTCGCCAGGGTTGTGACTAGCGGTTATCATGGCGCCGCCGGCAAGTCCATAGTGTCCAACAGTGAAGTAGATCATATCGCTGGTAACTTCACCAATGTCCCAGACATCCCGGCCTTGGGCGCGCAAACCTTCAATAATAGCGCCTGCAAGCTCAGCAGAGTCCGGTCGCATATCGCGTCCGACTGCTACAATACCGCTCTTTGGTAGCCAGCTACCAAACGCCTGACCAATAAGTGTAGCTGTCTCTGCATTGAGTTCACTGCCAACCTTACCGCGTACATCGTATGCTTTAAATACATTTTCAAGGCTTGATTGTGACATGTTCCCCCTCGTTACATTCGTTATACATTCATACTACCGCATGTGGTACCATCAATACATGGTTGCTATTATCATAGCAGGTGGATCGGGAACACGCTTGTGGCCCCTGTCAAAACCTGATTATCCAAAGCATTTGTTAAAAGTAGATGGTGATAGGTTATCGCTCTTGCAACATACCTATGAACGCGCAAAGCGGGTAGCAGATACCGTGTATGTGGTCTCTGAAGTAAGTCACATAGAGCATGTAAAGCAGCAGCTTCCCGAACTCGGCGACAAAGCATTTATCGTCGAGCCGGGCAGACGCGGTACCGCAAACTGTATTGTGGCCGCGCTCGCTATGATTGCCGGCAAACATCCTGTAGATGAGCCAGTGGCATTTATGCACGCTGACCACTATATCCGTGATATCGCTGGTTTCGAATATTCGTTTGAAGTGGCCGCTGTTGCCGCCAGTGCTAATCAACAAATTGTGCTTGTAGGTGTGGAGCCGGATTATCCGGCAACTGGTTTTGGGTACATTAAAAAAGGCAAACTGCTGCAAGTTGCCGGACAGTTAGTGTTTACAGTAGATGCGTTTCAGGAAAAACCATCATTTACTGTTGCAAAAAAATACTGGCAAAGTGGTGAGTATTTGTGGAACTGTGGTTACTTCGTGGCCACCATAGAGGTGTTTTTAAAGGCTATGCAAAAACATGCCAAGGAGCTTCATGATAATTTTGAGCGCCTCGCAAAAGCAAGTGATAATGAATATGAAAAGACTTACCTCTCCTTTGATAGTGAGGCAATAGATTACGCGCTGATTGAAAAAGTTGATGACCTGTTGGTGGTGCCAGCTTCGTTTGACTGGATGGATTTAGGGTCCTTTAATGACATGCACAAAGCAGTAGGCAGTGATGAAGTGGGCAATTACACATATGGCCGGGTAGAACTTGAAGAAGTGGAAAATTCATTCATACACAATCACGAGGATAAGCCGCTGGCAGTTATTGGTCTTGATAATGTGGTTGTGGTCAATACTCCACATGGCATTGCAGTGGTGCGTAAAGACCTTTCACAAAAAATTGGTGAAGTAAGTAAGCGGTTTAATCGACAAGCTTAAGTAAAAATATAAAAAAGGGATGTTAGCATCCCTTTTTCTTCAGTACATTCCTCTTATTATATATTATACATTATTTATGCAATTTATTCAACTGTAACTGATTTTGCCAGATTACGTGGACGATCTACATCGTGCCCCTTAGCTACAGCTACGTAGTAGGCAAATAGCTGCTCAACGAGCGCGATTAAAATGGGCTGCGTTTGCTCTGGTGAGCGTGGAATATACAGCACATCAGAGGCGAGTTTTTTGACAGTGGCGTTGCCTTCTGATGCTATGGCGAGTATTTTGCCGTTTCGTGCACGGATCTCCTGCATGTTAGAGAGTGTTTTTTCAAGCACTGGAGAGTCAGTGGCGATGGCAAATGTTGGAAAATGTTCGTCTATCATTGCTAGCGGACCGTGCTTCATTTCGCCAGCCGCGTAGGCTTCAGCATGGATGTAGCTGATTTCTTTCAGCTTCAGTGCACCTTCTAGTGCACATGGGTAGCCATAGGTTCGGCCGATAAATAGAAAATCTTTGTAGTCTTTATATTTTTCAGCGTATGCTTGGATTGTTTTTGCTTGCTTTAATACCGCTTCGGCTTTATCGGGTAGCACTAAAAGCTCTTGTAATATAGGCTTATAAAGTGGAGAAATGCCTTTGCTGAGGTAAAGGGCAATAAGGGTAAGTACGCTCACTTGTGCTACAAAGGCTTTTGTTGAGGCTACGGCTTGTTCTGGTCCAGCGTGGCAATATACACCAGCGTCGGTAATACGTGCGATGGTACTGCCGACAGCATTGACGATGCCGAGCCGAAGTACACCATATTTTTCTACCTTTTTCAGTGCGGCAATGGTATCAGCGGTCTCCCCTGATTGTGAAATAGCAAGCAGTGCAGTACCACGAGAAAACGGCTCGTTTCGGTATTTGAATTCACTTGCCAGCTGTACTTCAACTGGTATGCCGGCTAGTTCTTCAATCAGATATTCGCCAACGAGACCTGCATAGTGCGAGGTGCCGCATGCCACAATCACGATTCGGTCAATGTAGTGTAGCTGATCGGCGATGCTTTCAAGTCCACCGAGTTTTATAGTATTGCTATCTGGTCGTATTCTACCTTTGGTAGCATTACGAATGGTGTCTGGGATTTCGTAGATTTCTTTGAGCATGTAGTGGGGGAAGTTGCCAAGCTGGGCAGTTTCAGTATCGTAGTCCAATGTTTCAACACGGCGAGATATAGTGAGTGCACGTTTGAAATCTTTTATCTTATAAGTGCCGTCACGCTTGAGGACTGCGAGTTCGTGATCGTTGAGATATATGACGTTTTTTGTGTGTTCTAAGATAGCGGTTGCATCTGATGCAATGAATATGCCGTCCTTGCCAATACCAACTACCAATGGGCTTGATAGGCGAGCGGCATACAGGGTGTCAGGATCTTGTGAGCTCATAACCAATATGGCATAAGCGCCACGTAGTTTTGTAAGTGCTTTTTCAACTGCTTGTTGGAATGTTTTGGTTTTGTGCGAGTAGTAATCAACCAAATGAGGGATAGTTTCAGTATCAGTTTCTGAAAGGAATGTATGACCGTTATCTTCTAAAAACTTCCTCAACCCTTGGTGATTTTCAATAATGCCATTGTGTACAACCGCAATGGTTTTGTCGGCATTGTAATGGGGGTGTGCGTTTGTAGTGCTTGGACTGCCATGTGTAGCCCATCGGGTATGACCAATTGCAGTAGTGGTAGCAAGTTGTGTGTGACTCATGCTATCGCGCAAAGCTTGTACGCGGCCAACTTGTTTGTGTACATGAATGGTTTTTGTATTGTCGAGCAGCGCAATGCCGGCGGAATCATAGCCGCGGTATTCAAGTGCGGCGAGTCCGTTTAATACGATATCGATGCCAGTGTGTTTCTTGCCAATATATCCTACGATGCCACACATAGTTACTTCTCTAGGTAGCTTCTGATTGTTGCTCGTGTTTCTAGTTGTTGTGTGAGTGCGGCAAGAGTGAGTTTGTTGGGTGTGGGTGTGACGGTAAGCACCTGTGCACAGTCGCTGTCTATATGAGGGTCTACATATTCAACGTGTGGTGGCGGTGTTTGGTTTGCGAAGAAGTCAATAACATCTTCATCAATGCCGTGCGCTAATGCAGAGGGGTTGAAGCCTATGCCTATGTTTTTGTTTTCTGCTGAGTTTGATAGTTCGTAAAATCTCACAAGATTCATATTCATGATGTCAGTACTCCATTTAGGAATGCAGGGGTTATTTATACGCCTGTATCAATGACTTAGCAACAAACATTGGTAACAATTTATTGACACTTTTTAAACTGAATGTATATGATTTTTCTATGAAACATGACAAAGATACTGCTAAAAGTATGCTCATGCAGCTCGGTTTTGACGAGCAAGAAGCGACCGTGTATTTAGCGCTTCTGGAACTGGAAGCAGTATCTATACGCAAAGTCGCTGAGGCAACACAAATCAATCGGGGTACGACGTATGAGATTATGAAACGGCTGGTTGGCCAAGGACTGGTTGCGGTTCGGACTCGTGGCAAGCGGGAGTATTATTCAGCTGAATCGCCTGAAAAGATTTATGACATTATTCGTGATAAACGAAAGGATTTGTTGCAAGTACAAAAACTGGCAACAGATATTGTGCCGAAATTGCTCGTGAGGTCAGCTAGGCCGCAAGGTAGCCCACTCGTGAAATACTATGAAGATGATGATGGTGTGGTAGCAATTCTAAGAGATGTGCTGCAGACGTGTGCCAAGCTTGATACACCGGAATACTACGCATATTCTTCACGGCCGCTTCGCCAATACTTGTACCGTAAATTTCCAAAATTTACCGAGCGGCGCATTGCAGAAGGAATTACAGTAAAGGTGATTGCTATTGGTGAGGGTGGTGAGTCGGCGGCTATATCTGAACGGAGATGGCTGACTGAGCCGCAAGGAAGTAAAATATCCAGCTATACATTAATTTACGGCAATAAAGTAGCGCACATATCTATATCGAGCAACTTTACCCCGTATGGTGTAGTGATAGAAGATGTCGGTACTGCGGCAATGCAGCGGCTATTGTTTGAAAACCTTTGGCGGCAGCTAACTTAGTTTTTTAGTAGATGCGCGATATAGTCTGACATGTTCTGCTGAAAATATTCCGGAGCGAATTTTCGGACAGAATCACGGATGGTATCTGCGTGAAACGTTTTGCTTTGAAAAGCTTGTAGCGCTTTACAGAGACTATCAACCGTTTGTTCTTCGAAAAACATGCCGGTTTTGCCTTCAATCACATAATCAAGCGCTCCGCCAGCCTTGTATGCGATCACTGGTGTACCAGCGGCCATCGCTTCGACTGGGGTGATACCGAAATCATCGAGCCCAGGAAATAGCAGTGCTTCGGCGCTTGCAAACTCTTTTTCCATCGCTTCATCTGAAATGCGTCCTAAAAATTCTATAGATGGCCCAGCGAGTGAACGAAGACGGGCATGATCAGGACCGCTTCCAATAACACGCAGAGGAAGATTGAGTTTGGTGCAGGCTTGTATCGCGAGATCAAACCGTTTATACGGCGTTTGACGGCCAGCAATAACAAAACCTTTGCGAGGGAGGTTTTTGTGCTGGGGTTTTTGGAATCGTTCAAAATGTACTGGTGGGAAGATAACAGTGGCATCACGATGGTAATATTTCTTAATTTCAGTCTTGATATGATTTGAGTTTGCGATGATGTAGTCTGGTCGCTGTGCAGCCTTATAGTCCCATTTGCGGAGTGGTGCAACTAGCAGTTTTAATCCAATGCGGGCAAGCCAATCGAATTTACCAAAGCCAGGGTGTTTCATGTATTCGTCGTAACGGCTCCAGTAGTAATGAGTAGGTGCATGACAATAGTTAACATGTAAAGTTTTTGTCTTAATGCCTTTTGCTTCGGCGCCGGAGCTGCTGATTACCAAATCATACTCATCAAGCTTTAACTGTGTAAACCACCAAATACGAAGTACTGGGATAAATTTACGGATTTTTCCAAGATGTTGCAGCCAACCAGTAACAACTTTATTATCTAAACGTTTACGCCATTCATCAGTGCAGTAGGAAGTGTAAATTGGTGCGTCAGGATACATTTTATGCAGCTGTTCTACCACAAGCTCAGCGCCACCGCCAACTAGCCAATCGTGTACAATAGCCACGCGCAATGCACGAACCGCATTATCTGACTGAACGGCAGAGCCGCTCACTCCAGTAATGCTTTTAGTCGTAGCACGTTGTTGTGGTTTACGAGTTGCAGTCGCCGTACTCATAGTACGCCTCCTTTGCAATTCTCAACCGTGCCTTGTGCTACAACCAACTTCGTGCATTGCGAAATAAAGATGGTCACTATTTTGCTCCTGTTCGATCAATGAGTATGCGAACGGTTTTAAAGAGAATAATCAAGTCGAGCCAAAAACTCCAATTTTGCACATAATAAAGATCGAGCTTGCGGCGTTCTTCAAATGGAATATCGCGTCTTCCGGATACCTGTGCGAGTCCAGTCAGTCCTGATTTAACACTCAAAATAGTGTGACGCTTTTTATATGCCGCTAATTCTTCAGGAACCAGTGCACGTGGTCCTACAAGACTAATATCGCCACGAACGACATTGAAAAGCTGCGGAAGTTCATCAAGGCTAGTAGAACGTAAGAACTTGCCAAATTTGCCGTAGCGGGGATCATTAGGTAGCTGGTCGCCGTTTTCACGATACTCCTTTATAAGGTCAGGCCTGCCCATTTTTCTGAAAGCTTCTTCTGGTGAAAGGCCGTTATAAGCACTTCGAGCAGTTTGAAACTTGTATACAGTGAATTTTTTGTTAAATCGAGTAAGCCGGGTTTGTTTGAAAAATACCTTGCCGTTTATGAGTTTATTCATAATGGCAATGATGAGCATGAGTGGCGATGCAATGATCAGAAGAAGACTACCTACTATTAAGTCGAATATGCGTTTGACGACTCGTCCCCAGCCAAGCAATGCGGTTTGGTGTACATTAATGACCGGTATTGATGAGCGAAAAAGTTCTACATCGATGTTTCCTACAAAAAGTTCGGTGTTGCCTGGTACAAATCGGTAACTTATGTGATGTGCCTGGGCATACGCTAAAATTTCCTGATTGCGTGACTCATCAGCATATAATTCGGTTTGGATAATGCCATGAAGCGGCTGATCTTTAATATTTTCTAATGCTTTGTTGAATGACCCAAAGTCTGCAGGAATCGATCGCCTTTTATCGCCAACTACTCCTAAAATACGATAGCCGGATCGTTTACTATCAGATAACGATGCGACGAGTTCGGCTGCAATGTTGGTATTGCCAACGATCAATACATGCGTGATGCCGATGTTGTAGCGAAACAACATGGTTCGTACAGCGCGTGCAATGGTCCGAAACAGCACCAAAAAAAGAAACGCAAGAATCAGACCATATACCGGTACTAATTTTGCGGGGAAAATCGGCTCAACACTAATAAAATTCCAGAAAATAACAAACAAAAACCCGATGAATGATCCAACCGCGAGTCGTCCAATTTCCGAAAAGCGCTTTTCATAAATTGAGGTGGTGTACAGACCAAGCAGGGCAAAGATCAAAATCCAAAATGGCAGTAGTGCAAGGAATATGCCTAGGTATGTAGCTGCTGGAATTTGGTTTGGAAATGGATTATCACTGATGGTGACGCGCAAAATATAAGCACCAACAAAAGCTGCTACTAGTGCCAGAAAGTCTCCTACAACTAAGCACAAGTTGTAGATAAACGAGAGGCTGTTTTTCATATATAATCGATTGTATCACTTATGCGGTTTATAGCTGACAATTTGGTGGTTCGGGGATTGTTGTTCATCATTGCGCTGATAGTAGTGCTCATACCTTTTCATGCCACAGTAACAGTATGGTTTGCAAGTAATTTCGGTCATTATACCGCTATTAGACTCTGGAAGGAAGTGCTGCTAGTGGGTCTTGTGAGTGGAGTTGGACTGTTGCTACTTCGGGATAAAGGTCTTTGCCAACGGATATGGCAACAGCCGCTTATTCGCACCATTTTTCTTCTTATCGGCCTGTATGTTGCGCTTCATGGAATCATTGGCAGTATCTCGCTCCTGCGAGATGAGGTGGCGCTGCGTGCGCTTGGATATGGACTAGTTAGTAATCTACGTTTCTTGTTGTTTTTTGTCAGTTGTGTGGTAGTTGGCAGCTATGTTGCGCCATGGCTGCAAGCGAACTGGCGTCGTTTACTCCTGTGGCCTGCGGTGGTTGTGATTGGTTTTGGATTATTGCAGGCGCTGGTATTGCCAGTAGATTTTTTGAAGCATGTTGGCTATGGTCCTGAGACAATTGCCCCGTATATTGCAGTTGACCAAAAAGATGATTACGCGCGGATACAATCAACACTGCGCGGACCAAATCCGCTAGGTGCATATTTGGTTATTGTTATAACTGCGGTGGTTGGATTATTTGCAGCGGCTCGCTTGTCGCTGTGGCAATTTGCAGTGGCAATAGTGGCTACGACTGTGGTTTTGTATGGTACGTATTCTCGAAGTGCTTGGATTGGTGTGCTGTGTTCATTAACTATGCTTGCTTGGTTCTTGCTGCGTTCAGCAAAACTGCGCAAGTATATCGCAATTAGTATGGTCGCCTTGGTGTTGGTTGGTGCGGGTACGATATTTGTTTTACGTGATAATGACTATGTGCAAAATGTCGTATTCCATACCGATGAACATTCCGAGTCTGCGGCAAGTTCTAACGAAGCGCGTACGTCCGCTTTACGCAGTGGTGTGCATGATGTTGTGTCAGAGCCGCTTGGAAGAGGTCCGGGAACCGCAGGGCCAGCTTCTGTGTATAACAACGGGAATGCGCGTATTGCAGAAAATTATTTCCTACAAATTGGTCAGGAAGTAGGAGCGGTGGGACTGACCGTGTTTATAGTAATTTGCTACATGGTGGGGCGTGTTTTATGGCGTATTCACCAGCGTACAGAAGTGGCAACGATACTACTTGCCAGCTTAATTGGAATTACGATAATAAATATGATTTCACATGCTTGGACTGATGATACACTTGCATATGTATGGTGGGGATTTGCCGGATTGGTAATTGGAGCGTATGGACTACAAAAAGATAAAAGCCGTGCCAAGAAAGCCATCTAAGAAGACGGTTATACAGTTTGGTTTATATAACATTGGCAATATAGCCTTTTTTGGTATTGGCTATGTAGTGTTTGCGCTGCTGTATGGACTGTTTTCGTGGCGGTGGTGGACGGCGAAAATTATTGCCGACCTTGCGGGTTGGACAGCAAATTATCTGGTGCAGCGATTTGTTGCTTTCCGAGACGAGAGTAAATTGCATCCAGAAAAGAAGCTGTTTGCTCGATTCAGTGCAATTAGCCTTATGAATATACCGCTTGATTATGCAATTGTCGGCGGACTGAAGTGGCTTGGTGTGTCACCGTTTCTTGGCTTGTGGTTGTCTTCACTCTTTTTTACGTTTTGGAAGTTTGCATGGTATAAATTATGGGTATTTAAATTGCAGCCCCAATCTTCGGTATAATGCTTCGTATGGCAGATGTAGTTCGACCGAGTAAAAAGCAGCGTGAACTACTAACCTTTATTGAACAGTTTATAGCTGAACACGGCTATAGTCCGAGCTACCGGGAAATTATGGCCGGGTGTAATTATAATTCGGTTGCCACTGTGGCACTGCATGTGAACAATCTTATAAAACGCGGCCATTTACGGAAGCGTGATAACAGTGCTCGCTCTTTAGAGTTGGTGCAACGTGACGCTGCAAAAGCTGCTTTAAGCACGAACCAGATCAAGCCGGCTGAAGAAAAGTGGCTGGTTGAAAAAATTGATCATTTCTTTCATGAAGCTGAGCAGAGTAGCCAAAATGATCCCGTTGTTTTAGAGAACTTACAAACACTAGTGAATGCGTTGAAAGTATTGGGGCTTGATGGAGCGGCGCAAAGTTATACCGCTCGGCTGTCAAAGCTGCGTAACACCACGACTGCGTAAAAGAGACTTGATAATTGTTGTATAATTTATACAGAAAAAGAGTGGGAAGAGTGGGCTGTTATGTATAGACTGGGGCGTCGTAGCAAGAAACGAACAAAGAAGTACATATGGCTCATTATATTACTGCTACTGATTGTACTCTGTGCGGCTGGCGCGTACTTTGTATACAAGCTATTGAGCGAAGAAAGCGAAACAATTACCAATACGACTGCTATTACTCGTGAATATGAGCCGCCGCAAGGCGAGGACGTAAAGGAATTTAATCAGGGCCCATTTGTAATCAAGCTGCCGAGTGATTGGGTGTTTAAGGGGCATATCGATAGGCCGTATAATGTATATTCCTATCAGGCAACCAAAAAGGGTGCTGATAATAGGATTTTGGAAATATATGTTGATCAAGTGCCGCAAGATGCACCATTTAATAGGTTGTTGCCGGTTATTGTTGAGGATAATAAGATTGCGGTTACTGGATCAGTATCAGAAAACTGTACAGAGTTTACAGGTCCACGCGGTAATCCGACAGCTGCAGGCGTCGATAAAATGTCGGCAAAGTGGCTGGGCGTAGATTTCTTGTGTGACATGAGCAACTATACACGCAATGTGGTAGGAGTTGGCACAGCTGCGTCTGGGCATAATATTGTACTCAGTGGCCCAGAGAAAGGTAGACATACCTTCTATTTCAAATACATTGACCACAACATTAATCCTGACTATCAGATCTTAGAAAAGGCATTAGAAAGCTTTAGGGTTCCGTAGCAAATTTAGTGTGAGAATTGTGTTGAAAAATACTATATCTAGCGTGAATATAAATTGCTACACTAATGCCTAGCTACTTTTATAAATCAAGCTGGAAGTGCGGTGAGAATCCGCTGGCAGTGCCGCTACGGTGATGCGCTTGACAAGTATGATAATTACCACATTTTTTGAAATTTGTCAAGAGACAAGCCCGATACAGCAGTAAGACTCCCGAGCAGGAGCAGCTTCTTGTTGCAAGGCTTCTATGCTTCTCGCTCGGAAATACGGAGGAAGCATGGAGCGCTACTCGGCCGCGCAGCCGACAGAATTATTGACCCTAAACCGTGAAGTACGTGCCAGAAATGATGCGGAGACATGGCTGGCTGAAGTGCTTGACGGTAATATGCGTACACCGTTTGAATTTACCTTTGACGGCCGGGAATTGTATGCAGCAGATGGCGGGGCATGTAGGCCGATTTTTGAAAACGCCTTAAAAGATGCTCAAACATTTGCCCGTACAAATCCTAATCTGTCGTTTGAAGTACGTCGAAGACAAAAAGAATTAGAAGAGTATTATGACATGCTCGCTATGGCGCGCGGCGAGCTGCCAAATACTATGGTAGTGGTGTCGGATTTTCCGCCTGAACTTATGGACGCAACTGAAGATGTGGGAGGTTATAATGTGCAGCGCAAGCAAACCATGTTGCGGGTACTTACCTGGCGCGACGGAAAAATGACTATGGTTTCGCAGTCGCTGGATCAAAGTGATCGGCGTGCGCTTGAGGCAATCTATCGTCACTTGGGAGTGGAGTGTGAAGCCGGTGAGTTGCTCGGGCAAAGAATATATCTTGATGCTGCTTCAGAACGCCAAGAGTTTTTAGTAGATGAGCTTATGGGTGTGTATGATCGATCGCTCCAGGAGAGCAGAGGCGGCGTGTGGTATGGAGGGCGAAGAGCGGTGCGACCACAGAACACCTATGACTTTGTTTGTCAGCAGGCAGATTTAGTAACAGTGTTAGCAGATGAGTTTTTGAAAGGATCATATGATTCTGAAATAGTGTATGCGGTGGCGGCTGCTGTTCGAAAGCGGTATATAGGCCAGACAGCGATACCCGTTTTGCATGATACGGTATATTTTGATCCTTATGTAGCGAAACAGTTGTTACGCCAAGAAATAGTAGAGGCTGCAGCAGAAGCGAAATCTGAAGGTATCCGCTTTAGCGGGTGTGGCGTGAGTGTCGGTGCTTCGCTTAACACTGAGGGCCAGCTTTCTACTAATGGATACGGCAATAGAACAAATTCTGAAACAAATTATAGTTTTAATAAAAAAACGTACTGCAGAGTATGTCAGGCGCCACCAAAAAAGGGCGAAAATAAAAAAATGTGCGGACCGTGCGGTATTTGTAAAACATGTGACGCAAAGCTAAAGGCGAGTAACTAACAGCGTATATAATAGAAATATGTCTATGAGTCGTATCGGTATTTATGCTGGAGTTTTTGACCCAGTGCATAGCGGGCATATTAGCTTTGCTTTGCAGGCTCTTAAGCGTGCAAAGCTGGATGAGGTGTATTTCTTACCGGAGCGGAAACCATATCGCAAGCCTGGTGCTGAGCATTATGGGCATCGGGTAGCGATGTTGCGTCAGGCGCTGCAACCCTATGACCGTTTGGCATTGGCTGAAGTGGTAGACAGGCGTTTCAGCGTAAAGCAGACACTTCCTCGGTTGCGAACTACATTTCCTAATACAATACTTGTGTTTTTAATGGGTGCTGACGTGTTTGCGTATATGCCGCAGTGGGAAGGTGTAAAGCAGTTTATTACGCAAGTACAGTTTGTGGTGGCTGTACGTTCGTCCGAGGAACTGCAGGCAGTGAATGCAACCGTGCAGATGCTTGGTATTCCTACAAAATCTGTACAGGTTGTTGATAGTTTGCGTCCAAGTGTTTCAAGCACTAAAACGCGTCATGCTATTAGGCGGCGTACCTACACCCAAGGACTGCTTGCAAGCGTAGAAAAATACGCAAAACGCGAGTGGCTGTATGTTTCGGTGCAATAAATAGTTGACAAGCATAAGCATATTTGATACAGTGAAGCTACTTCTGAAGCAGTATGCGAGGCTGCTAAGAGACAAAAACACATTAAAACAATAAAACAAAAACGAAGAGTAGTGTGCGAGGGCTGCTCAGGCGTTTTGGAGAAAAACATGTCAGTTAAGGTAAAGGTAATTTCACGCCGTGAAGCTATTGCTGTTACTGTATTTCGGCCATCATGGCAAGAATACTTGCAGTATTAAATAGCTTCTTGCTTGCACTCTAAAAAAGAGCAGTGTATTTACTGCTCTTTTTTAGCTTCTGCGATTGCTTTATCAATTACCTCAGAGAATGCATCCAGATTAGCGCCTGGATTAGTAATGACTTTTCCATTTAGCACAAAGGTTGGCGTGGCTTTAACACCCAGTTTTTTACCTTCGGCTAAGTCTGCCTGAACAGCGTCATTAACAGCAGTACTCTTAAAGTCTTGCTTGTATTGATCAAGATTGAGTCCTAACTGCTTGGCATATGTTTCAAAAAAGCTTGTTGGACTGCTGGCAGTTGCCCAGTCGTTTTGATTAGCAAACAGCTTATCGTACATCTCCCAGAATTTGCCTTGTTTACCAGCAGCTTCTGCAGCGCGTGAAGCAGCGAAGGCATTCGGGTGAATTGATACCAGCGGGTTGTGACGGAACTGGAATGTGATGTCTTTAGAGTATTTATCTACTACTTGCTCAACAACTGGATAGTACTGAGCACACGCTGGACACTGGAAATCCCCATACTCTACAAGCGTTACTGAACCTTCACCTTTTACGTGGTTTGTAGGGTTTGCGTTTGTTTGCGGTGCCGATGCATCGTTACCTTGAAACAATAAATAACCTACAAATGCGAGGATAATAACCCCAAGTATTGCCAAAAAACGTTTATCCATGACCCCTCCAATGCTAGTAAATATAGTATAACGTTATTGGCGAAAACATGCGAGTCTTCTAAAAAATACACGAAACGAGTAAGATGGTTGTATGAGTTTTATCTTTGGTTGCTTATTTGCAGGTATTACCTTGTTGGCAATCGGTTTGCAGCGGACGTACTATCACTATCCAATAAAAGAACTACGGCGTCGAGCACGACACGGTGACCCATTAGCTCAGTTGTTGTATAAGCCAGTAAGTTATGGGGTAAGTCTGCAGATACTTTTGTGGTTCATTGTTATAGTGAGTGCGGCATTGGCATTTGTGCTGCTGGCGCGTGCTTTGGATGCTTGGCTTGCTGTTATGCTGGTAGCGTTTTTGGTATGGCTTGGGTTTTTGTGGATTCCATCAAGCAGGCTTACAGCAGTCAGTACGTATCTTGCAAGCTGGATAACACCAGCTATTAATTGGCTGCTGAATTATCTGCATGGGCCTTTAGAATGGATAGGCAATTTTATTCGAGAGCACCGTCATATTAATGTCCGCACTAGCCTCTACGAAAAAGAAGACCTAATAGAACTTCTAGAACGACAGCGCAATGTGCCGGAAAACCGTATCCTTGAAGCTGATATTGATCTGGTGCAAAATGCGCTGCGCTTTGGAGACCGGCAAGTAAAAGATGTATATGTGCCGTTTCGGGCGGTGACATTGGTAGATGCGAATGAAACAATCGGTCCGAAGCTCATGGACGATCTATATAAAAGCGGTTATTCACGTTTTCCAGTGTATGAAGATAGTACAACTAATATAGTTGCAGTGCTGTATATGAAAGATTTGGTGCAGAAGAAATCTGGTGGACAGGTGCGTGACGTGATGCGAAAAGAAGTGTTTTATGTACACGAGGAGTTTACGTTACGACAGGCGCTGCAAGCATTCTTAAAAACCAAGCATCATTTGTTTATTGTTGTAAATAGTTTTGAAGAGGTTGTCGGTATTATTACTATTGAAGATTTACTGGAGCAGGTTATTGGTAAACCAATTGTTGATGAATTTGATCAGTATGAAGATGTGCGTGCAGTAGCTCGGGCTGCGGCTCAAAAAGACCATGAAGCCAACAAGCAAGCTGGTGTTGAACCGCAGACAGATGAAGAAAAACCATCAACAGATAGCGAAACACCAGATATAGTGGTAAAATAATTGCAATGAGAACACTTGTTATTGAAAGCGTCAATCAAATTGGCGCGACTATTACCGTGAAGGGCTGGGTGCAGTCGCGCCGTGATCATGGCGGCTTAATTTTTGTTGATATTCGCGATCATACGGGTGTTGCCCAGCTGGTTGTTCAGCCTGAAGCCGCAGCAGCGTTTACCACGGCTGAGCAGCTGCGCGATGAGTTCGTGATTAGCGCCACAGGCACAGTACGTGAGCGTGAAGCGCACCTGAAAAATCCGCACATAGCTACTGGGAACATTGAGATTGAGGTCACATCGCTTGAAATTTTAAACCGTGCCGAACCGCTACCGATTCAAATTCATAGTGAAACACTCGCTCACGAAGACCTGCGGCTAAAGTACCGTTATCTTGATCTGCGTCGTCCAAAGATGCAGCAGATGCTCAAGCGACGAGCAGCATACTACAAAGTCATTCGTGACTACATGGAAAAAAATGATTTTATTGAGGTTGCGACGCCAATTTTAGCAAACTCTAGTCCAGAAGGTGCACGTGATTTTCTAGTGCCGTCTCGTCTTCACCCGGGTAAATTCTATGCACTGCCACAGGCACCGCAACAGTTTAAGCAGCTGCTCATGGTTGGCGGTGTGCCGCGCTACTATCAAATTGCCACCTGTTTTCGCGATGAAGATCCGCGAGCCGATCGACTGTACGGTGATTTTTATCAGCTGGATCTTGAAATGTCGTTTGTTGAGACTGGTGAAGAAGTCCGCACCACCATGGAGCCGCTCATTAAGCAATTAGTAACCGAGTTTGCACAGAAAAAACTACTTACTGAGGATATTCCGCGTATGAGCTATGCCGAGGCCATGGAGCGGTTTGGTACTGATAAGCCAGACCTTAGGTTTGGTATGGAGTTGGTTGACTTATCGAGTGAGCTTGCCGAGAGTCAGTTTGGCGTGTTTGCGAACCCAATTAAGGAAGGTGGTCAAGTAAAAGCAATACGTGTTGCAGGCGGTGCTTCATTGAGTCGCTCACAGATTGACATCTTTACCGAAATTGCCAAATCAGAAGGTGCGGGCGGTCTTGCATATCTCATGTTTGTAGACGGAGAAATTAAGTCACCAATCACAAAGTTTTTAAGTGATACCGAGCTGACAGCTATTCGGCAAAAGACAGGTGCGCAGGATGGCGACGCAGTATTCTTTGGTGCTGGTGCTAAGGAAACGGTTGCTAAAGTACTTGGCCGGCTGCGGAATGAATTTGCCGATCATTTTAACCTAAAAGATCCAAATGTCATCTCACTGGTTTGGGTAGTTGATTTTCCGTTTTATGAGTGGGATGAAAAGGCTAATAAGCTTGATTTTGGACACAACCCATTCTCTATGCCAATTGGCGGTGTAGAGGCGTTAAAGTCCGAAGATAAACTATCAATTCTTGCTGATCAGTTTGATTTGGTGATGAACGGCTATGAGGTATGTTCCGGTGCTGTACGTAACCATAATCCAGAAGTAATGTATGAAGTATTTGCAGCACTGGGTTACGACAAGACGTATGTTGATGCCAAATTCGGCGCTATGATTAATGCATTTAAATACGGTGCGCCGCCACATGCTGGTTGTGCATTTGGGCTGGATAGAATCTTCATGGTGCTTACTGGCGAGCAGAATATCCGTGAAATTGTAGCGTTTCCAAAGAACGGCTCTGGAGTTGATGTCATGATGAATTCTCCAAGCCCTGTTGATGACGTGCAACTCAAAGAACTCAATATTGAAGTGAATGAATCCAGCTAAGTCGTAAACAATCGCTTATACGCCTGGCGGGCTTTGACGATTTTCGGGATAATGACAACTTGGCAATAGCCAGCTTTCGGGTTTTTATTGAAGTAGTCTTGGTGTTCTGGCTCGGCTTCATAGAAGTGCTGTAAGGGCTGCAGTTCTGTGACTATCGGATTATTCCAATGTTTTTTCGCACGTTCAATAGCAGCTTTGAAAGCATCTTTTTGTAGTTGATCCGCATACAACATAACTGATCGGTACTGGGTACCAACATCAGCGCCTTGACGGTTTAGGGTAGTAGGATCATGGATGAGAAAGAATAAGTCTAATATATCTTCTGGTGACAAAATCGTTTCGTCAAAGGTTACCTTTACAACTTCAGCATGACCAGTGTTGCCGGAGGAAACTTGTTGGTAATTCGGTGACGTTGTTTTGCCGCCTGCATAACCGCTCACAACACTTGACACACCTTTTAGCTTGCGAAATATCGCATCAAGGCACCAAAAACATCCTCCACCTAACACATAACTTGTCATAGTTTTATTATACGCCGCTGTAAATTACACACTGTATAGTTTTGCTGGTTTATTGTAAGGTAAATCCAAATAAAAGGAGAGTACCATGCAACACGTTCTATCAGCTCGCCAATTTGAAACAGGTCAGTTAGCAGAAATTTTTGATCGTGCTGATGATATGGAGGAGCAGATCCGCACTAATAGACGTGAATTGGCTCAAAGGCATATAGGACGTATAGCAGCTATGGTGTTTTATGAACCCTCTACGAGGACACGTATAAGCCATGAGGCTGCTGCATTGCGGCTTGGTATGGGATGTACTGGCACCGAGAATGCGAGCGAGTATTCATCGGTAGCTAAAGGTGAGACGTTGGAAGACACCATTGCGACCATAGGCGGGTATGCAGATGTTATTGTTTTACGGCACAACGAGACTGGTGCTGCAGACAGAGCGGCAGCAGTGAGTGAAGTACCAATAATTAATGCAGGTGATGGAATGGGTGAGCATCCTACACAGGCTTTGCTTGATTTATACACCATTAAGAAAAGTAAGCATCGGCTTGATGATCTTAAAGTAGTTATTGGCGGAGATCTGAAGCATGGTAGAACAGCCCGTTCCTTAGCACTTTTATTGAGCCTGTATTCGAATAATCACATAACATTTGTGTCTACGCCGGAATTACAGATAGGTGATGATATCAAAGATCATTTAGAGCAAGCCGGCGTTTCTCATACCGAGAGTGATGATTTGCACCAAGCAGTGCATGATGCCGACGTAGTGTATTGGACGAGGTTGCAGAAAGAACGAATAAAAGATACTGGTATAAGCAACTGTTATGTTATTGACCAATCTGCGCTTCAGGCTATGCCGGAAGATGCGATCATTATGCATCCTTTGCCGCGGGTTGATGAAATTGCTCGCACAGTTGATAAAGATCCTCGTGCAGTATACTTGCGCGAACAGGTTCCAAACGGTATGTACATACGAATGGCGCTTTACGATCAGCTTTTACGTGAACGTGATTGATACATATGCTGCTCTGGTATAATACATACCAGAGAAAAAGCATATGCGTTTAGGTAAAAATAAAGACCACCAGGGCATAACGCCCGAACAGGAATTGGAGCAAAAAGTTGATGCCATGATGGATGTGCGCCGTAGTGATCCTGCGCCTGAGGAAGTTTTTAAACCGTCAGAAACTGCACAGCAGGTTGATACCACGCCGCCGGAAATCGATATTTTTGCAGAGGCTAAAACTGCTCCTGAGGTACCAAATGAGTTGAAAAAACAGCTGCATTTGAGTCATGTCAAAAAAACGTCTGAAAAGAAAGCAGCCGAGGTGTCTGCTACTACCAAAGAAGCTGCAGATAAAGAGGTCGAAGAAAAAACAGAAACACTGCGTGATCCGTTTGATGATCCTGCTACAGACAAGGCAGTAGATGAAATTACGAAAGAGGAGTCTGACGCGTTACTACAGTATGAAGATGAAAAAAGTCAGTCAAAATCTGAGGAACCAGTAAAACAGTCGCTGAAACAAAAAATAAAAACATTTTTTGCTGCGTGGTGGGCTAATAAATGGGCGCGTTGGGGCACGATAGCAGCAGTAGTTTTACTGCTGATAGGTACTGCCGTATGGCCTACCAGCCGATACTTTATTTTGAATATGGTCGGAGTGCGCAGTAGTGCGTCACTGAAAGTGATTGATCAGTCATCTGGTATGCCGCTGAAGAACGTTACGGTGAGTTTAGGCACAGAAAAGACTAAAACAAACGGTGATGGTGTAGCGGCGTTTCAGCGTGTCAAGCTTGGTAGTCAAGAGTTGCGTGTTGAGCGGGTAGCGTTTGCGCCAGTTGTGAAGAAAATTACTATTGGTTGGGGTTCGAATCCATTGCCAATGGTAGAGCTAAAGGCAGTTGGTGCGCAGTATGTATTTCATCTGACCGATTACCTATCTGGTAAACCTATCACTGAGGCGGAAGTGATAAGCGGTGATGCAAGTGCGTTCGCCGATAAGGAGGGTAAAGCCATTTTGACACTCGACAACCCAGAAACTGATACGATCGAAGCGACCGTTAAGTCCAAAGAGTATCGGATGGAGAAATTCAGTTTTGCAGCAACAACTAAATCGCCATTTGATGTGCGTATGGTTCCAGTAAAACCGGTTGTATATGTTAGTAAACAAAGCGGCAAATACGATTTATACAAAGTGGATGTTGATGGTAAGAATAAACAGCTATTGCTTGCAGGCACAGGCTCTGAACGACGGGAGATTAGTATTGCTACCAGTCCTGATGGAGCGTATGCGGCGCTAGTATCATCACGAGGAACAAAGCGTGATGCGAATCAATACTTGCTAGATACACTCACGCTAGTAGATATAAAGTCTGGTCAGGCAACGGTTATTGATGATGCGGCAAATATCAAATTAATTGATTGGGTTGGTGAACGGCTGGTGTATGTTGCAACATACTCTGCTCCGAGTGCCGCATACGCCCAGCGTCAACGCCTGGTAGCATACAATGTCGAAGAAAGTGCTCGAAATACAATCGCAGTGAGTGATTATTTCAATGGTGTGGCAAGTATTAACAACACTATTTATTACGTGGTAGCGCCGAGTGATCCATCATCGCAGCCAGGTTTTTATAAAGTGAAAGTTGATGGCAGCAGCAAGCAAAGTATCATCAACAATAAACACATCGCCACTTTAGTAAGGATTAGTGAGTCGGTGTTTGCGCTTGAAGCGCCTGAAGGTTGGTATGAGTACGAGGTGGGTGACCATACAGCTAGCAAAAGTAATGCGCCTGCAGATCCGTACACAAACCGTCAGTATGTCACAGCGCCGGGAGGCGGTAAGTCTGCCTGGGTTGA
>CALBGR010000013.1 GCA_937892705.1 uncultured Candidatus Saccharibacteria bacterium
GCGCTGCTTTTGCTTCTAGTTCGGTAAGTAGTCGCCTGCCATCTCGAGGATAAAAATCCGAATCTCCAAAATTACCACGCTTTATTAGTTCCTCCTCATATTCACTAACCGAAGAATACGATGGTACTATCTCCTGACTTTTACAGCATGGTTCTATCATAAATAAAAAAATCCTTTCTCGTGTATGACCCATCTGAGAAAGGATATTGCTAAGAGAGTCTCTTAATATCTTTCCCAGACTGGGCTAGATGGAGCACCTTGTCGGTTGCTCAGGCCGACAGGTTGCTGGCAGGTCATCGAGCTAGTTCTCTCGCTGCCTCTTTATATTGTTTGTTAAGCCTTTTCAGCTTAATTGAATTCGCGGCATTTTGCAAGTTTCGAGCAAATCAATAGGCCTTAGCACTACGTGTTTCCATCTACAGATACGGTCTTCTCCCGTCTTTAGTCTTGGGTCGCCACATTCAACATATTCCCGCTCCACTACCTTAATCTCAGGACCCAACCCCTCTTTTACAAAGAAATCACACCACTATATTGCCCAAACGCGCAACAATATATCCTTGTCGTTCTTGAACCTCAGGTACTAAAATCTCGCTCATCACATTCTACTTACTGTGCTTCAAAAGTATCTGGCGGTATACATACTTGTTCAATCTGTATAGCGCCGTCTTCACCGATTGGCCACACATCACCTCGCAGTTCAGCACGTCCGTTTGACAGCCTAGGATCCATAATAATCCAAATACCCCTTCTAGCAAGCTCAGCCCGATCTAATGGTATATACCGTTCTTCTTCAAGTATTTCACCGCTCTTTTCGTCAAGTTCACCCTGGACTAAAAATTTACAAACTAAGCCTTCCGGAGTCTCGATAACTCGTCCAATACCAAGTAAAAAAGTCAAGCGCAAATCACCGATAGTGATCGGCTTGTCACTGTCCATATTATCGACTTCGTGATTATCGTGAGGAGTGCTTTCAAAATTCAATTGACTACTCCTATATAGTGCGTATTATTCATTATACCATATTTGTAAACAAAATTCTAGTATGTACCTTCTGCGACTTCTTGAGCTATGGCGTCAGCGTTACGATACACTTTGTGTAGAGACTGAATTTGAGGCATTACAAATTCATTAAGCACATATCCCGGCGTAAAAGCAAACAAGACAACAAACAAACCAACAAGCAACAGCTTCATGCAAGAAAAATACCATGAGATGTGTAAAATAAAAATTGCTCATGGTTTCCTTTATGACATTGAGTAGCATTATTACGGATTATTTAGTATAATTCCCCTGTCTGGAACTTTGGGGGTTGAAAACAACAAGTAGTAGTTTGTAGGAAATCTTGTCTGATAGCTTGTTGTTTAGACAAAAGTTCTGAGTTTAACAGTTCGAGTGTTTACTTCCTGGTTGAGCGGTGGGGATTGGCCAAGTGGTAAGGCAACGGATTCTGGCTCCGTGATCGGGGGTTCGAATCCCTCATCCCCAGCCAGGAAGCAAACACTCGAATTCACTACTCTTTCTTGGTTTAGATATTATACGTGGCAAATCTCTACTTTTTCTCTGTATCAAAAAGAAATCAAAACAGAAACTTCTAAACCTACAATTCATAGAATTCACCAAAACTAGAAACATTCACTGGTTCGTAATCTTATTTATTACCTTTTTGGTATTTTCTCAATAATAGAATATCGCTTGATGCAACTAGCCTTATCCATTTCAGGAACATCACTCAAGCTAGCAAAACGCACAGTTACTACCGATCTCCGAATTTTATGATTAGCAATATAGTCCTTATAGGCTGGCACACGTTTGGCGCTTCGACGATAGAGACGTACTGCCCTCACCTTACCTAAAGCGACTCGAAAATTACCCACCTCTAGCACCAAGAAAAAACGATACACACTTATCGATTGGAATTCTTGCACTTGGTACAGGTGTCGCTGATTTACCCGCTCTAAATATAAATACTAGATACGAGCTATTTGGATCTTCTTATTTCTCTTCTGTTAAATCAAGAAAATCTGATGCGCACGGTGATTGCTTATAATTGCGCGAATGGATGCAAATAGCAGCCTCCTTGAGTTATTGCTCGCCAAATATCCATAGTTGCTCACCAACAGCATAAGGTTGACTCTTTGTACTAAACGGCGCCATCATATAAAACACATCACTACTATCTACCATTGTTCGAAGATAAATATTTTTAAGCATCCAGAAAATACCAGGCGCTCGCAAAATATTTGGATATTTCACCACCCAACGCATCATATTGCCATTTAGCTCCATACAATCATATGCCAAGCCATCACCAGTAGACTGTTTTTCTTTTTGATTGTAACGAAGCCAATGGCACAATTCCCTGTGTACCGATTCGTCAAACATATCATCAAATACTGCTCGCTGATTAAGCCATATTACCTTATGTGCCTTATCAGGACTCAATTAAACCAATTTCATCATACCACTAGCACGAGCAATCTCCTGTATATTGTTCAAAACTTTATCATCAATCCCTGCATAATACTTCTTTCGTGATGTTTGTTGTTTTGAAAGCGCGTCAATAAGTGCAGAGTTACGATCAGATATATGCTATGCTATTTTGCCAACCGCATATTCAACCAAACCGTCACCTTTTAAACTATTTACACTGAGGAGCTTTCATACAACATTCAAAGAATGACCAAGCGCTTGCACATACCATTTGAGATGTACCATAAAGACACCCATAGACACAAAGCTAAATATATACGATATATCTGTCGACTGTAGTCTTCGTGCCCTATCGAAATAAAAACGTATGTGATCTTCTGGCTCAAATTTTAGACGAATCGGCTGTTCATTATGTGGAGACGGGTATTTGTTTACTAGCAGCAACAGCTCTGTCAGATCTTTATTTTTGTTCATAATCGTAAATTTATAGGTGCAATATATATAGTGCTGAAGCTGTCTACAGTGACTTAATATAGATAAACCCTGTTATCGAGGTCATTTTTTAGCGTGGACTCCTATTTTTGCCCTTCTTTAGAACGTTTCCACAGGGTCGGGAATTCTTTGTGTTTTTTTACAAAACGCTAATGCTAAAATTGAATCAGCATTAATATATTAACAAGGGTTAAATATTATGCGACACATTAAATACTACATTAAACAAACTGTATTTCTTGTTATAGCATTGGTGCTCCTGACGGGCACTGTTGCTATGCGCAATCCACAGACTATTGCTGCACCGGGAGATAACACGGACTGGCATGCGTTGAGCAACCCGGGCTTTTCGACAGGAGAGGTTTACCACATCTCGCTTGCCTTTAGCAGAGATGGCACGCTCTATGTGTCGTACCGGGATGTAAGCAATGGCGAAAAAGCCACGGTCATGCGCTTTAATGGCTCAAATTGGCAAGCAGTAGGCAGTGCAG
>CALBGR010000014.1 GCA_937892705.1 uncultured Candidatus Saccharibacteria bacterium
GAAAAAGTCGGTTGTGCGTGCTGTAGTAGTACGAACACAGGAAAAGATTCGTCGTAAAGACGGCTCAACTATTAAGTTCGATGATAATGCAGCCGTAATTATCAATAATGACAAACAGCCGCGTGCAACCCGTATCTTTGGTCCTGTGCCGCGTGAGTTGCGTGATTTGGGCTACAGTAAAATTATTAGCCTTGCGCCGGAGGTACTGTAATGAGTAAGCGATATAAGATCCGTTTGAAGAAGGGTGATACCGTAGTAGTGCGCAGCGGTAAGGATAAGGGTAAGGTCGGTAAGGTACTAGCAACACATCCAAAGGAAAACAAGGTGACTGTCGAGGGTGTGAATATAGTTAAGAAGCACCAAAAGTCAAATAAGCAATACCCACAAGGCGGCATTATCGAGATTACCAAGCCAATCTATGTCAGCAAGGTTGGTTTGCAAGATCCGGAAACAAAGAAACCTACTCGCATTGGCTACAAGATTAATAAAGACGGCACAAAAGTACGTGTCGCAAAAGCATCAGGAAAGGAGATTAAGTAATGGCAACAGCGACAAAACCAGCTTCTATGCCTGCTCGTCTCCGAACTTTGTACAAGGAGCAATATGTAGCCGAGCTGAAAGAGGAACTCGGTCTTGCTAACGTAAACCAGGTACCAAAGCTCGAAAAAATTGTAATAAATGTTGGCCTTGGCAAAGCTAAGGATGATAAGCGAGTATTAGAAGCAGCTACAAATACACTTCGTAAGATTACTGGTCAAGCGCCAGTACAAACAGTTGCAAAGAAGTCTATCGCTGGCTTCAAGCTTCGCCAGGGTAATGTGATTGGCCTGAAGGTAACACTGCGCGGTGATAGAATGTATGAATTTCTTGATCGATTAGTGAATATTGTGTTGCCTCGTCTTCGCGACTTTCATGGTGTAAGCAATAAGTCATTTGATAAGCAGGGAAATTACAGTATTGGCTTGGTCGACCAATCTGTATTTCCTGAGTTAACGTTTGAAGAAACGACAACAACACACGGACTACAGGCAGTGTTCGTCATTGATGCTAAGGAACCTGCGCATGCACGTGCACTGCTTGCAAAGTTCGGTATGCCGTTTGAAAAGGAAGGTAAATAATATGGCGAAGAAATCTATCGTTGTACGTGATTTAAAGCGTCAAAAGATGATCAAGAAATACGCAGCCAAGCGGGCTCAGCTAAAAGCTATGGGTGATTACGAAGGTCTCGCGAAGTTGCCGCGTAATTCAAGTCCGACACGCTGGAAGAATCGCTGCATTGAGACCGGCCGACCTCATGGTTATATGCGCCAGTTTGGTCTAAACCGTATTTCATTCCGTGAACATGCAAGCAAGGGTGAAATCCCTGGTGTAACGAAAGCGAGTTGGTAAAACTATGAGTATGACTTCAACTGATCCAATTGCAGATATGTTGACGCGCGTACGCAATGCTATTATGGTGCGTAAGCATGAAGTCGTTATGCCGCATTCAAAGGTAAAGCAGGCTGTGGCTGAAATCCTCAAGGAAAACGGCTTCCTAAAAGATGTACTAGTCATTAAAGCAAGTGTTGGTAAAACTTTGAAGCTTGTGATTAATGACGAAAACGAGAACGCGCCAATTACTGAAATCGTACGCCTGAGTAAGCCAGGTCGCCGCTACTACGTAAAGGCTAAAGATATTCCAACAGTTAAGCATGGCCGTGGCATCGTGGTAGTATCGACCTCTAAAGGCATCATGACTGGTCAAGAGGCAAAGGCCAAGTCAGTGGGTGGTGAGCTAATTTGTAAGGTTTATTAATTTAAGAGGAAAAGTAAATGAGTCGAATAGGAAAACTGCCGATAGACATTCCAAACGGTGTGACAATCACTGTCGACCCAGACTACATAACGGTGACTGGGAGTAAGGGTACGCTCAAGCAATTCACCATGCCTGGGATTAAAGTAGAGCAAAAAGATAATCAAATTATCGTTACTCGAGACAGTGACGAGCCAAAAGTTCGTGCAAAGCACGGGCTAATGCGATCATTGATCGCAAATATGGTTACTGGTGTAACTACTGGTTTCAGTAAAAAACTGGAAATCAATGGCGTAGGTTATCGTGTTGCTTTAGCTGGAACAGATGTGAAGTTTAACCTTGGCTTTTCACACGAAGTTGTTTATCACCTGCCGCAAGGTATTTCAGCGACTGTTGAAGGCAATGTTATTACTGTTAGCGGTATTGACAAACAGCAAGTTGGTCAAGTAGCAGCAGAAATCCGCGCACTGAAGAAGCCAGAGCCATACAAAGGTAAAGGTATTAAGTATGTTGATGAACGCATTATCCGTAAGAGCGGTAAGTCAGGAAAGGATAAGTAGGAGTAGGTTATGAATCGATTAGCACACAAACTAGAAAAGCTCCAGCTTCGCAAGAATCGTACCCGCTCAAAGATTAATGGTACCCCAGAGCGACCTCGCTTGAGTGTACATATTAGCAACAAGCATATCACTGCCCAGGTTATCGACGATACAGCTCACAAGACTTTGGCATATGTAAGCACGGTGGGTAAGAAAGATCTACCAAAAACCATGACTGAAAAAGCTGAATGGATAGGTGGTGAAATTGCGAAAAAAGCTAAAGCTGCAAAGGTTAAAAAAGTAGCGTTCGATCGAGGTGGTCGAATGTATCATGGTCGAGTAAAGGCGCTTGCTGAAGCAGCGCGTAAGGCAGGATTGGAGTTCTAATATGGCAGTACAACAACAAACTGATCAACGTTTACGTCGCCCTGATCAAGTGCCAGAAGAGAAGCCGTTCGATGAGCGGGTACTTCATATTGACCGTGTGGCACGTGTCGTAAAAGGCGGTCGGCGGTTCCGATTCCGCGCACTTGTTGTGGTGGGTGACCATAAGGGCCGTGTAGGTATTGGCATTGCAAAAGGTGCTGATGTGACAGCGGCAGTAGCTAAAGCAACAGATGTAGCAAAAAAACACATGATTACTATTGCCTTAGCTAAAAACGATACATTGTATCATGAGGCACAGGCTAAGGTAGGCGGTGCAAAGATACTTGTAATGCCTGCAAGTCAAGGTACTGGTTTGATTGCTGGTGGTGTCGTGCGTACCATTCTTGAAGTCGCAGGTGTACGTAATGCACTCAGTAAATCTCTTGGTTCTACAAATAAAGCAAATACTGCATACGCCACCATCGAAGCATTGAAGAAAATTGTTCCATCAAGCGAATGGGTAACTAAAAAGAACAGCAATGAGACTGTTACTAAAAAGTCAGCGACTAAAAAGACTACAGCTAAAAAGAAGACTGTAGCAAAGGATAAGGAGTAAGTAGATGAAGTTTCATGAACTCCAAGTAACAAGATTTAAGAGGTCAAAGCGCGTCGGTCGCGGTATTGCTGCAGGACGTGGAAAGACTGCAGGTCGCGGTACAAAGGGCCAAAAAGCGCGTGCAGGTTCATCTAAGAAGCCAGGATTTGAAGGTGGTCAGAATCCGCTTATGCAGCGTTTGCCAAAGTTGCGCGGTTTCCGCTCATTTCGGCTAGCTGCAGAGACTGTTTACACCGGTGATTTAGAAGCATTTGCTAACAAAAAGGTAACGACAGTCGAACTTGCTGAAGCTGGTCTTATTTCGAGTCCGTATGTTTCAGTCAAATTGGTAGTTAAAGGTGAACTTACTAAGAAAGTTACTGTTGAACTACAGGGTGCGAGTGTAGCTGCTATCGAAGCTGTTGAAAAAGCTGGCGGTAGCTTTAAGAAGGTGCCGCGTCTTGCACGGCCAAAGACTTCTGAAAAGAAGATTGCCAAAGCTGAGACTAAGGCAGACAAGTAACTCCAACCGATCGACCTATATAAGACCGCCCTCTCCAGGGCGGTCTTATGTTTTATCTTTGAACACTCATGAACATTGTCGGTAATGTTAAATTTATGTTTTAACATAAAAATATGCTACTTACACCTATCTCTTCGAGTAAACTTCTGATAGTTATGTATAAAATGTACCTTTAATTCTTTTAGTTCGGACGTTTTTCTTGTATACTGGTCGGGAGAGAATTTCTGAGATAAAAGAGGGACATATTCTACATGAACTGGAAGGTTATTTGGCGGTCGCTTAAACACCGCGACATGCAAAAGCGTATTGCTGCGGTAATAGGCATCATTATCATTTACAGGTTCTTGGCGCATATTCCGATACCATTTGGTGACCCACAGACAGTCAAACAGGTGCTTGATAATCTATTTACTTCAGACGCAACGCCACAGCTATTGAACTTCCTAAATATTATATCCGGTGGTGCGCTTGCGAACTTCTCTATCATGGTGGCTGGACTAGGCCCATACATCAATGCCTCTATTATTATGCAGCTCTTAACGCGTGCAATTCCTAAGCTTGAGGCACTGCGAAAAGAAGGTGAATCTGGACAACGGAAGATTAATCAATACACACGAATTCTGACATTTCCATTAGCTATTATCCAATCTATTGGTGCAATCTACCTTATTCGTCAAGCTGCGCAGAGTGTATCAGGTGTTGGTGATATTACGGCAGATGCTAGCATAAGCCAGTGGATATTAATGGTTTCAGCACTTACGGCTGGGTCTATGATTCTTATGTGGCTTGGTGAGTTGATTACCGAGCAAAGTATTGGTAACGGTATCTCATTGCTTATTACTGCTGGTATCGTTAGCACACTTCCAAGCACTATTGCTGATGTTGGAAGCGCAGCGTTTGGTAGTGACAAGAGTTGGGAAATATTTGGCTGGAAGCTTCCAGTGGACGCAAAAGAACTTGGCTTGGTATTGCTCATTCTGCTTGGCGTGATCTTCATGACGTGGGCTGTGGTGAAACTGAATGAGGCGCAGCGGCGCATTACAATAAATTACGCAAAACGTGTACAGGGTAATAGAACTTATGGTGGTGTGACGACTGTTTTGCCTATAAAGCTTATTACTGCCGGAGTGGTACCGATTATTTTTGCGGTGGCATTTTTGAGTGTTCCAAGCTTTGCAGGTCAGCTGTTGTCTGGAGTCAATAACGAACGATTGTCAGAGCTTGGGCAAAATCTGGTAATTTGGTTCCAAGCTCCGACTGCTCAAACATTGTTAAGCGGTGATTGGCATGCGTTTATTTATCCGGTTACCTACTTTGTTTTAGTGGTGCTGTTTACATTCTTTTATACCAGCATTACCTTTAACAGCAAGGAGATAGCCGAAAATCTGCAAAAACAGGGTGGCTTTATTGAGGGCGTGCGCTCCGGTGTTCAGACTGAAAAATATCTTTCAGTGATAGTAAACCGACTGACACTATTCGGCGCTATTAGCATTGGTCTTTTGGCGTTGGTGCCTATTTTTGCTCAGTTGTTTATCCAGGCTGATGTTACTTTGGGTGGTACTGGTATCCTTATCCTTGTATCTGTGGCACTTGAAGCATTGCGCGCAACTGAATCACGTGCGCTTATGATTACCTATGACCAGTATTCGAGTCCTGATTTCTTCGGTGATCCGATCGCTGAAGAAGCTGAAAAAGAGAAAACTGACAAAAAACGTCGTTTCCGTATACCGCGTATTCGTAAAAAATCCACATAAAACAGCAAAAAACACTTTACAAATGTTGTGAAAAGCTGCTATAATCAATTCTTGTTATATTTATGGCCGCGAGTAAAGAAGTAATTGAGTTAACAGGGACGATCGTTGAGACGCTTCCGGGTACTCAATTTAAGGTTGAGCTCGAGAACGGACATCAAATTATAGCTCACGTTGCCGGGAAAATGCGGAAGCATTATATTCGCATTGTGCCTGGTGACACGGTCACTGTAGAGTTGACACCTTACGATCTTACGAAGGGTCGGATTACATACCGGAAGTCTTAGTAATAAGACGTTTATAGATTTATAAAAATAAGCAGTGAGTCAATCTCATGAAAGGAGACTGATCCGTACATGAAAGTACGTGCAAGTGTAAAAAAGATTAGCCCAGACGACATTATTGTCCGTCGTAAAGGTCGATTGTATGTCATTAATAAACTTAAGCCGCGCCATAAGCAGCGTCAAGGATAAGGAGTGTATTGATGGCACGTATATCGGGTGTTACTATTCCAAATGAAAAGCAGATTCAGATTAGTCTGACGTATGTATATGGTATTGGGCTTAAGACAAGCCAAAAGATCTTAGCTGAAGCTAAGGTTGATCCAACGGTTCGCACAAAAGACTTGACAGACGACGAAATTTCTCGTATTCAAGATATAATCAATAATAATTACGTGGTTGAAGGTGAATTGCAGCGTATTGTTGCAGGCAATATCAAACGTCTGAAGGATATCAATTCATATCGAGGCTTGCGACACAAGCAGAATTTGCCAACACGTGGCCAGCGAACAAAAACAAATGCTCGTACTCGTCGAGGTAAAAAAGTTACGGTAGGTGGCACAGCTAAGAAAGTACCATCAAAAACGTAAGGTATAGGAGAGAGGATTTATGGCAGAAGCAACAACTAAAAAGAAGAAAGCCAAGCGCTCCGTACCAAGTGGTCAAGTGCATATTTTGGCTACATTCAATAATACAATCGTTACATTTACCGACAATAAGGGCAATGCGCTCACTGCTGCAAGTGCTGGAGGTTGTGGCTTTCGTGGTTCCAAGAAAGGTACTGCATATGCAGCACAGGTAGCTACAGAAAAGGCTGGTCAAGCAGCAAAACAGCAGTATAGTTTCAGTAAAGCTGATGTGTTCGTAAAGGGTGTTGGTCTTGGCCGTGACGCAGCTATCCGAGCATTAGGCGGTCTAGACATTCAAGTAGAAAGTATTAAAGATGTGACTGGCGTACCTCATGGTGGCGTACGACCTAGGAAGGCACGAAGGATCTAAGGTAAGGATATGGCACGAGATACTCATTCTATCGTAAAAATGTCTCGCCGCGAAGGTTACGCGCTTCATCCTAAGGCGCACAAAGCATTGGTGAAGCGTCCAACACCTCCGGGGCAACACAGTCAACGCGGTATGCGCAGCAAACCTAGTCAGTATGCGCTGCAGCTTCGTGAAAAGCAAAAGGTGAAACGCCTTTATGGATTGCTTGAAAAGCAATTCCGTAATCTCATGAAGGAAGCTGACCGCAAACAGGGTAATACAGGTGAATTGCTGTTAGAACTGCTTGAACGAAGGCTTGATAATACAGTCTATCGTGCTGGTTTTGCGCCAAGCCGTCGTGCGGCTCGCCAGCTTGTGACACATGGTCATTTTCTACTTAATGGTGTACGTGTTGATATTCCTTCAATTCGCGTTAAGCCAGGTGATGAAATTGTACTGCGTGATCACAGTAAAAATACAGAGTACTTCAAGAAGTTAGATGAAGTAAGTCCGGCACCAACCGAGTCAACACCATGGCTTAAGGTTGATCGTAAAAAAGTTGCAATTAAGGTTACTGGTATACCTTCTCGCGAAGATGCAGAGGAAGGTATTAATGAACAATTAATCGTGGAATATTACTCACGCTAAGGGAGGCGGAAACTAGTATGTCAAAAAACATTCACACACCAGGACTTGTTAAAGTAGACGATCACAGCGCGACTAGTGCAACATTCGTAGTTGAGCCGCTGCACAGTGGCTATGGTATGACACTCGGTAATAGTTTACGCCGTGTTTTGCTTTCGAGCATTGCTGGCGCAGCAGTAACAAGTTTTAAGATTGAAGGTGCTACTCATGAATTTACTACTATCCCAGGTGTAAAAGAGGATGTAGTAGATATTATGCTGAACCTCAAAGGCGTTCGTTTCCGCGTATACGGTGATGACGCACAAACACTTCGCATCGAAAAGAAGGGTAAAGGCGTAGTTACTGCTAAAGATATTAAGGTCAATGCTGATGTTGAAGTGGTAAATCCTGATCATGTTATTGCAACGCTTGATGATGATAAGGCAAGCTTTGTCATGGATCTTGTAGTTGAGACTGGTCGAGGCTATCGAACTATCGAAGATGCTACTGCAAATAAATCAAGCGACATGATTGCGCTTGATGCAATCTTCAGTCCAGTACAGCGTGTACGCTACAAGGTTGAAAACACTCGTGTTGGTCAGGCAACCGACCTTGATAAGTTGATTTTGACTATCGATACCGATGGGTCAATTACCCCGCAAGAAGCATTTGAAGAAGCTGCTGCTATTCTTGTAAATCAGTACACTGCACTTGCTGGTAAGACTCGTGTTGCTGCAGGTGAGCCACTTGTACCAAGCTCAGGTGAAGGCAACAACTCTGGCGATAATGCAGACGATGAGCCTTCACTATTGAATATTCCAGTAGAAGACTTGAATTTGTCTGCACGTACTACAAATGCGCTTATCAACAATGATATTCATACAATCAAAGATTTGTTCTCGCTCAGTGACGCAGAGCTTCGTGACCTTAAAGGTTTCGGCAGCAAGGCACTTGATGAAGTAAAAGATAAATTAGCGGAGTTGGAGCTGTAAAATGCATCGTCATGGATATAAAGGGCGGAAATTACACCGCGAACGTGATCAGCGTCGAGCTCTTCTAAAGGGCCTTGCTGACTCACTTATCAAATACGAATCAATCGAAACTACTTTGCCAAAAGCAAAGGAAGTCGTCCCTTATATTGAAAAATTAATAACTAAGGCTAAAAAGGGTGATCTTCATAATCGTCGCCAGATTATTGCAAGCCTGCAAACTGTAGAGAGTGCACATAAGCTGGTTGATGAAATTGCACCGAAATTATCTGGTCGTGTAAGCGGTCATGTACGCATTGAACATACTCGTGTGCGACGAGGCGATAATGCGCAAATGGCACGGGTAAGCTTCGTTGATGACTTGCGCGAAGCGCCCGCTGCCAAGACAGCAAAGAAGGAAGAAAAATCTGCTGCTAAATCAGCGGCAAAGCCTAAGAAAGCTGAGGAGAAAGCCCAATGAGGACATATAGTGCAAAACCCAGCGATGTAACACGAAAATGGTACGTAGTGGATGCATCTGAAGTGCCGCTTGGTCGTGCGGCAGCACAGATCGCCACACTGCTTACCGGTAAAAATAAGCCGCAATACACCAAGCATATTGATTGTGGTGATTATGTGGTAGTTATCAATGCCGATAAGCTAGTTGTGACTGGCAATAAGATGTCGGACAAGAAATATTATCGCCACAGTGGTTATCCAGGAGGTATCAAGGAAGCTACGTTAGCTGAAAAGATGGCAAAAGATCCTACTGAGGTAATCTATCGTGCAGTTCGTGGTATGTTGCCAGTAAATAAACTTCGTGATGAGCGACTAAAGCGTCTCAAGATTTATGCTGGTAGCGAGCATAATCATGAGGCACAGAAGCCAGAAGTATTTTCACTAAAGGAAGGTAAATAAATATGGCGAATGACCGATATTTCTATGCACTCGGCCGACGCAAGAGCGCAACAGCGCGTGTACGTTTGCAAGGCGGCAAAGGTACCATTGTGATTAATGACAAGCCTGCAGCTGAATACTTTGGAGATAGCAAGCATTTGCTGCGCAAGCTTGAAGAGCCTTTTGCAGTGTTGCAGATGGAAAATAAGTTTGATATCAGTGTGCGTGTAAGCGGTGGTGGTCATACAGGTCAGGTTGAGGCTATCCGTTTGGGTATTGCGAAGGCCTTGACTGAAATGGACGAAAACCTTAAGGGCACACTGAAGAAGGCAGATCTCTTAAGTCGTGATCCGCGTGAAAAAGAGCGCAAGAAGTTCGGCTTTAAGGGTGCTCGTAAGAAACGACAATTCACTAAGCGTTAATAGCTGTATTAGTAAAAAGCGTATAGTTAACCTGTTGGCTATACGCTTTTTAATGGGTTGTTGACAACGGATCTATTTAGGGGTATATTTGCATACTATGAGTCAAGTAATGTGCCGATGCTTTTGGTTTACCGACACTATCCGTGGCGGTTTTTGGCGCGTGCTTGCATAAAATACGCTAACTGTCGATACAGAAAAGCAAAAACCGTCACCAAGGAAGGGTGGCGGTTTTTTTAAGGAGTGAAATATGAGAGATTGTGAAGTGCCAAGATACCCAGATAATCCTGATACAAAATCGTTAGAAAAAGAGTATGGTATAGACGATAAACATCGTACACAGATCAACATACAACGTGAAGAGATAACGGACATAATCGATGATCCTAAAAACGGCTTGATAGCTATTGTTGGTCCATGTGCATTAACAAATAATCCGCAGCAGCATCAAGCTGAAGGAAAGCGGATTGCTGAGCTTGGAGCAAGCCACGATGACTTGATAACATTGCATCGTATGCCACCATGGAAGCCGCGTACCAATCCCCGTGACTGGCATGGACTCGAAACAACTGAACCGGTAGCTGCGTATAGTCAATTAGCCACTGAAGCAAAGCTACGTGCAAACGTTGCAATAGAAACAGGTCATTATAGTCATATTGTGCGTTATGGTGAGCTCGCGTCGATGATCTGGATCGGTGGCAGAAATGTGCATAAATCAGAGATGATTGAGGCTTTAGCAATTCATGACCCAACGATTCCTATAGGAGTCAAGAACGGTCTTAATGGACACATAGAAGAGGCGTTGCGGCGGGTTCGTGCTGTGAATGCGTTACGTGAGCTCGGTTCAAAAGCTATTTTGATTTATCGGGGTGGCGAGAATGCACTGACACCTGAATTGTGGGAACAGGAATATAAAAAAGCAATTGAGCAAACTGATGGCCGTGTGATTATTGATACGGCCCATGGTAGTGAAATTGCACATGACCCATCAAATAAAAAATCAGTCGAAGGCCAGATAAAAGCACTTGAGCATGTGATTGAACTTGCCCAACAAGGTTATATTCCAGCAGGTATTATGTTGGAAGCAAGCGATATAGAGAGTCCGACGGACCCTGTTATACCGCTTGAGATTGCTCTTGAAGGTATACGAAAGCTTTATGAAATAAAAAAGAGCATGTACACTAAACATGACGGTGAGGCGCTTGTTGCCTGATAAGTGTTTATAAAAAACTATGGAAAAGTTAAAAGATATTGCTACTTTGCGTTCGGATATTGATGCTGTTGATGCTGAAATTGTTTCATTACTCAATAAAAGAGCTGCGCTTGCGCTGCAAATCAAAGACGCTAAAGGGAGCGGTCCGATATACGTTCCGTCACGTGAGGCTGAACTAATGCGCCATCTAGAAACAATAAATGACGGACCGCTTTCTACGAGTGCCTTGCAAGCTATTTATAGAGAAATCATCAGTAGCTGTAGGGCCATACAGGCTGCACTTAAAGTGAGCTATTTGGGGCCAGAGGGCACGTATTCAGAAGAGGCAGCTATACAGCTGTTTGGGTCAGGCGCGACATACATAGCGTGCGTAGACCTAGCAGAAGTAGTGCGCCAGGCCGAAAACAATGCAGCAGACATTGCGCTTATTCCGCTAGAAAACTCGACTGAAGGCGCAGTAGTGGATGCACATAAATTACTTATGGCGACCAATTTACAGATCATCAACGAGCTGTATTTGCCTATTCGACATAATCTGCTGTCAAAATCATCTGATATGCAAGCTATACAAACAGTTTATGCGCATTCGCAAGCTCTTGGTCAAACAAGACAATGGTTGCGAAATCACCTTCCGCATGCGGAGGTCATTTCCTGTACCAGTAATGCTGAAGCTGCTAGGCATGCACAGCAAGATGGGCGTGCAGCAGCTATTGCAGGCAAGCGTGCGGCTGAAAAGTATGAGTTAAATATTCTTGCTGAAAATATCAACGATCAAGCAACAAATACCACTCGTTTTGTAGCACTTGGTGGTTTTGACGTACAACCATCAGGGAATGACAAAACCTCAATAGTTTGTACGCTGCGCGATAAGCCAGGTGCGTTATATGAAGCGTTGAAAGTGTTTGCTGATAGAGCTATCTCTATGACTCGGCTAGAATCTCAACGGTATAATGATGGTGAGTATGCGTTTTATATAGATATTGCGGGTCATAAATCTGAACAGAACATAGCTGAAGCCTTGCAGGAGTTTGATGGCAAGTGTCGAATGTTTAAATTGCTTGGTTCGTATCCGAGTGCAGTAGATAAAGAAAGGAACGCTTCATGAAGCCGTTTCAACCATATCCGTACGCCTATATTCGTGGCAGTATTACGCCAATTGATGAAGCAAAGGTATCGATTATGACTAACGCGCTGCAGTACGGTATCGCAGTATACGGCGGCGTTAAAGGTTTTCCGACTGATAAAGGATTACAGATATTTAAACTGGATGAGCATGTAGATCGTTTAAAGCGCAGCTGTGAGTTTTTAAAATTTCGCTACGATTTTGATGAGCAAGCGATTAAGCAGATTTTTGTTCAGCTGGTAAGGTGTAATAAACCGACTGGTGTTACCTATTTTCGGCCTTTCATTTATCGAAGCGATACAAAAATTTCACCAGATATTGCTGGCGAGTATGATTTTGCATTGTACATGCTTGATATGCCGGCTTATTTTGACAATACCAAAGGCACGTCTGTGTGTATTTCAAGCTGGGTACGTAATCATCAGAAAATGATCCCGCCGCACACGAAAGCTTCTGGTGGGTATATCAATTCGGCGCTTGCAATTGACGAAGCGCATCAGCGAGGGTATGACTCAGCCGTCATGCTGGACATAGATGGGAATATCAGCGAAGGTGCGGTCATGAATTTGTTTATTGTAAAAGACAGCAAACTCATTACTCCTTCAGACGATTCAGATATTTTACTTGGTATTACCCGTGCGACAGTATTGGATCTTGCAAAAGAGCTTGGTTTGTCTGCCGAGCAGCGAAAAGTCAGCAAAGAAGAGCTATTTACTGCTGATGAAGTATTTTTTACTGGTACGGCTGCAAATGTATCATGGTGCAGACAGGTTGAGGATAAAACTTTTGGAGATCGTCCGGGAATAATTACCCAGCGAATTATGGATGTATTTGAAGCGTTGCCACAAACGCATCCAGAGTATTACACAGAAATACGGCATTAAAGAGAGGGTGTTGCTATAATAAGAATCAATGAGTAAACCAGTCATTCTTACCGGGCTTCGGGCAAATAGTGAATTTCACTTAGGTAATTATCTTGGCGGTATTTTGCCGATGATACAATTGCAGCAAAAACATGCAGGTGAGTATCAGGTGAATATGTTCGTACCTGACCTGCATAGTTTTACGACTCCGATTGATCACTCTAGGTTGTATCAGCAAATCATTGATAACTTAAAGGTGTTTGTAGCAGCCGGTTTGGATATTAATAATTCAGATACCTATATTTATCGTCAGAGTTTCATTCCTGCACATAGTGAACTCACCTGGATACTTGATTGTTTCACTGGTTTTGGTGAACTTTCACGCATGACTCAGTTTAAAGACAAAAAACAACAGCAACATGAGGTATACAAAGAGGCCCTAAACACTAAAAGTGCCGTTTTTGCGGATGCTAACGGTGAAAAAACTTTTCAGAAAACAGATTTTGGTGATTATCGGGTTTCGGCTGGATTATTTAATTATCCGGTACTTATGGCCGCTGATATATTGCTGTATGGCGCAAAATATATTCCAGTTGGCGAAGACCAAAGGCAACATTTGGAGCTCACACGAGATTTGGCAATCAGACTTAATAACAAGTTTAAGCAGGAATTGTTTGTAGTGCCTGAACCATGGGAGAAACAATTGGCGTTTGCTGAGCGAGATAATGGGGTGCGAATACGAAGCTTACGCAATCCAGAAAAGAAGATGAGTAAAAGTGTAAGCGACCCATCAGGCACAATCATGCTCAGCGATAGCCCTGAAGAAGCTGCAAAAAAGATTATGCGCGCAGAAACTGATAGTTTCGGTGAAATTCATTATGATTTCAGCGAGCGTCCAGGTATATCAAACTTGCTACAAATATTTGCGCTGCTTTCTCATAAGTCTCAAGCTGAGGTCAACGCTGAATGGGAAGGTAAAAAACGCTATGGCGATCTAAAGAAAGTTGTAGCTGAACAGGTCGGGGCATTTTTGACTGATTTTCAGGCAAAATTAGCAGAGGTAGATGAAGCGGCATTGCTTGCTAAACTTACTGCTGATGAAGCGAAAATGAACGAGGTTGCTAGTACAACGCTTCTAAGAGTACAAAAAGCTGTTGGCTTGCGAAAATGAACGAGGCACATGAAGTAGAAACATACACTGCAAAGCGGCTCGATCAGTATGTTGTTGAGCTATTTCCGGAAATGAGTCGCAGTTTTGCAGCCCGACTGATTGAAAACGGGAAAGTACTTGTTAATGGTAAGCCGGTTTTAAAAGCTGGTTATAAGTTGAAGCAAAATGATATTGTGAGGGTTGCATATACCAGTGAGGAAGCGCAGCAGATTCCAGAGATTGATTTGCCGGTTTTGTATGAAGACGATGATTGTGTGGTTATCGACAAGCCAGTAGGTATACTGACGCACAGTAAAGGTGCTTTTAACCCCGAGGCAACAGTTGCTACATGGCTGCGATCTCGAATAAAGGGTATGGAAGGTGAGCGAGCTGGCATAGTACATCGGCTTGACCGAGCAACGAGCGGTGTGATGATTTGCGCAAAAACGCCTGAAGCGTTGAGTTGGCTGCAAAAACAGTTCTCACAGCGAAAAACAAAAAAGACTTACAATGCGCTCATAGTCGGCTCATTAAAGCCAGAAGAAGCAATTATTGATATGCCGATTGAGCGAAATCCTAAAAAACCACAAACGTTTCGTGTAGGCAGTAATGGTAAGCCGGCTAAAACACACTACAAGATGCTGGAAACAGGTAAACAGTATAGTTTAGTAGAATTAAAACCTGAAACTGGTCGAACGCACCAGCTGCGTGTGCATTTGAAGCATTTAGGGCGACCTATTGTAGGAGATGTGCTGTATGGTGGTCAAGAAGCTGATAGATTATATCTGCATGCTTTATCTCTTGAGTTGACGCTGCCAAATCGTGAACGAAAAGTGTTTTATGCGACATTACCTGAATCATTTTATAAGAGGTTGCGTAATGAATGATTTGCTGCTACATGAAAGCACACGCGCACAACTAAATCAGTTTGCTGTTCAGCCATCACACGCAGTAGCGTTGCTTGCACCTACTGGAGCGGGCAAAAGAACTATTGCTCTTCATCTTGCAGCGAGACTTTTAAATAATACGTTAGAGAAGCTGCAGAACTATCCATATTTTCGAATATATACTCCGGAAAAAAGTACTATTTCTATCGAGGCAGTACGCGATATTACCAGCTTCACCAAACTGAAAACTACGGGCAAAAATCCGATACGTCGCGTGGTGGTTATAGAAAATGCTGAAGCAATGACTGTTGAGGCGCAAAATGCACTGCTTAAAACACTTGAAGAACCGCCTGAAGATACAGTATTCATACTTACCGTGACTGATATTTCCTGTTTGCTGTCAACCGTACAGTCAAGATTGCAAACAGTTTCTGTGCTGCAAACTGATCAAACTAAAACCATAAACTATTTTTTAACTAAGGGCTACGATCAAAATAGTGTTCAGCAATATTATTTTATGAGCAGTGGATTGCCTGGTCTGATGCATGCATTGCTTTCAGAAAATCAAGATCATCCCTTGGTGCAATCTATTCAAAAGGCTAAGACAATATTAAAATCCGACTGCTTTGAACGGTTGGTTGCTATTGAAGAAATAGTGAAAAATAAACAGGCAGAAGCTATAGTATCGGCAATATGTACTATCAGCAGATCGGCTATGTACATTGAAGCGGAGCGAGAGAATAGCAAAGAAGCGGTGATAAAGCGATGGGCAAAAATACTACAAGCCGCAGAGGAAGCCAAACAGTTATTGACGCAAAATACACAATCAAAATTGGTATTAACAAGCTTGTTTTTGCATATATAAACGACTATACTAATGCATGATATGTTGGAATTAGCTGTTGTTGCAGGGTTTGGGGTTTTGGCTTATCGCAACCTCAAAATCCACGGGGATGATTTTGCTGACGTATCTCGAAAAGTTGGTGATCGTCTTGCAAAATTATGGGACATTGCTCATCAGGGAATGCGCGAAAACCGTTTCTTACGAGCCGAAAAAGCCCTGTTAACAATTCTTAAAATCGACGAGCGCAATGCTGCTGCATATAACCGGCTAGGCATTTTATACGCAAAGCAAAAAGAGTATCGTGATGCAATTGATTGTTTTGAAATTGCATCAAGCATTGAATCGACTCCATCAAGTCTTCATAACCTTGGCCTCATATACTACGAAACTGAAAACTACAGTAAGGCTGCTACAGCGTTTGAGCAAGCACTAAAGTTGGAAGAAGATCAAGCTGCACGTCATATTGCCTATGCTAAAGTTCAGGAAAAGCTTGGGAATAGTAAGCTTATGTTCCAGCATTTGGAGCGCGCAGTCGAACTTGAACCGAATAAAGAATCATATAAGTTACTTATAAACGCATACCGTTCACATGGTATGGATGCCGAAGCAGATATGATTGAACAGAAGTTGCGTAAGCTTATCGTTCCAAGCGGTCGTCCAAAGCGTATTACTCGTGCTAAAAGAGTCGTTGTTTAGTGTTTTGGTCTTTTTGATAGATTTTCGACAATCTGGTGAAAATGTTCCAAGGCAGTCTTGCTTACGCTTGCACCCTGGTGGAACCCTGTAAAGTCAGAATCAGTATCTGTAATGTAAGCGTAAAGCTCCGGGGCATATTCAGCTTTAATACCGAATGTCTTTTTATCGGTAGGCGTTAACATGAAAGAGTCCCAAGGTTTAGGGTGTAAGCATTTTCCAATCGTGTCATTGCCTCGATGCGCTTGGCTACACAGTGCTGTCAACAGTCTTTTTAGCTGGAATGGTGTTGCTTCACTTCCAGAATCGTATTGTAAAAACTTATCAATAGTAACGACAAATACTGGCTGATTTGTATCAGTATCAACAATTTCCGAAACAATCTCTGGATTATACTGCACATCTGTAAAACGCTCAGAGTCATGTGGTAAATCAGGATCTCTAAGTATGTCCCAAGGGTTTTCGTCAGCAGGACTGTTTTGATGCCTTTCCGCCATACACTCATCTTAGCTGATCGTTTACTTGAAGAAAAGTGGCGTATTTGCTACACTAACACCTGTATTTATTAAACGTTGCCACCTTAGCTCAGTTGGTTAGAGCGACTGTCTTGTAAACAGTAGGTCGTCGGTTCGAATCCGACAGGTGGCTCCATTCGATATTTTATTAACATTTCTAAAGCATGCAGGGTTAGTGAAGTGGTCAAACACGACAGACTGTAAATCTGTTGGCATTAGCCTTCGTAGGTTCGAATCCTACACCCTGCACCATTTTGAATATGAAGCCTCTCCGGAGGCTTTTTTATATAATATTGATCTTGTGATAACAGAGTAGGGTTAGGGTACTCGCTATGTTAATACTTTCTCTTTATCTGGTGTATCATCTTGAATAGAGGCTGCTCTGTCAACACATTCTTGTAGTTCGCATTGCAATTTATTAGTAATAGATCTTGGATTATCGCCTGAAATTTGGAATGGATTGCCAATATAAACCGTGACGTGTCTCGGAACAGACCGGGAAGCATCTCGGTACCACATACCTACTGGAACAACTGCTACATCAACATCGTGTGACGCAGCAGTTGCGATAGCACCAATTCCTGGCTTGAGCGGCAGGATTTGTTGAAGATTCTGCGTATTTCTTGTACCTTCTGGAAAGATTGCCATATGCGAGCCTGCTTTTATTTTTTGGGTTGCAAGCCTAATTATTCGTCGGCCTGCCTCATAGCGTAGTGCTACTCGTTTATCTGGGCTAACCAGACGAGTGTCAGTTTCTATATCCTTTTCGCGAAAAACTGGTACAGCGCCTAGCGCATCAATCGTGCGACGAAGAATTGGAATACGACTATTAAAGAGTGGCTCTTTTGCAAGGACAAATGTATTACCTCGGAGAGGGTGTAGTGTCTCTTCCTGCTGCACCATCGCTCCAAGTGTAAATTGATCATAATATGTAAGATGATTACCGGCAATGATCAGTCTCGTATTATCTTCTAATAAGGAAGAGATTACGGTCTTGCTACTTTCTGGATATACGACATCTGTACGCATAAGTGCACTCATGGTCAGATGTGCTAATTTGGCCAGGCGTGGATTTGGTTGACATGTTTCATAATACCGATAAACTTCGTCAAGGTTATGAATACTCACCTCTGGTCGTTTCATTGCCCGAAATTATAGCATATAGATTGGTTCAAAATACCAGAACATAGAACGTGATAATTTAGATACGGCTAAGTTTATACTGGAAAAAGCAGTTTTTGACTGGCTATATAACAGTATTATGATATAATTCTCTAGTATTTGTCATAGTGGGGTGTGGCAAAAACTTATCTGGTAAACGGCACACTGATTTTGGCATAATAGGCATAAGTGATTTGATGCCGCGATAGCTCAGTTGGTAGAGCGCATCCATGGTAAGGATGAGGTCACGGGTTCGATCCCCGTTCGTGGCTCCAGGTTTCTTGAAAGCAATGAAATAATCTGATAAAATTAACACGTTATGGCAAAAAAAGGCGATAAGCGTAAGATAATTGGTCTGGTAAGCGAAGAGTCTGGTGAGCGTATTTACTACACCACAAAAAATACGATGAACACGCCAGAAAAGCTTTCTCTCCGTAAATACAGTCCAAAACTACGCAAACATGTAATCTTCACCGAAACCAAGAAAAACTTGGGTCGAAATGAAGTAAAGAGCCGCAAGTAAGCGGCTCTTTCTAGTTTTTTAAAGTCTTTAATAATTTTATGAACTTAGTTTGCTCATTGATACGTCCAGAATGGTATTTATGAGCTCAGCATGACTCCATACAAGTGGAGAAACACCAACTTGCTCACTTGTTGATGGATTAACTTGTTCTGATAGTACACCGCTTGGCAGGGTCTTACTCAAACTCCAATCAAGATAGTGTTTTGCCTTGGATACTTGACGATTGCGCACATAGTATTGAGCCATCCAAAGTGTTGTGACAAACCATGGATTACCAAGGTACTTAGGGTTCGAGGCAAAGTAGTTGTCATATTCATACCTTGGTACACCGCCGGAAGGTGACTGATCTAATAGACTTGATTCTATTTCTTTGACGGTGTTATGCACTTCGTTGCCTTTGAAAAAGTTGCCCTGAGTAAACATTATGACGCCGTATAGGCTTGAAACATCTAAAGTGTTATCAAATGACAACGAGCCGTCTTCTTGTAGCAAAAATCCTTTTCGAAGTATGTTTCTGCTAGGGTCATAAAATATAGCAGCGTTACTTGCGATTAGATCTGCAGCTTCACGCCAATTAACTGCATCGTCAGGAAAATCGAATTTATCTGCAAATTCAGCCGCAACTAAGAGAGCTTCATATGTGCATGCGGTTGTATAGGTGGTGGTCAAAAACTTCTCTTCCCACAAGTCATAGCTTGCGTGGGGCAAGCCGGTTTCTTCATCGATAAATTTAGCCATAAAATTGGCAGCTGGCTGAATGAATGTGGTGTATAGGTCCATGACAAACTCTTCGTCGCCCGTAATGCTGTAATATTCGCCGAGCATAATCAGCACAATGGCTGTTTCATCTTCTTGAATAGGCAACTCACGTCTACTGCCGTGTACTTGAGGGTGCCAGGTGCTACCAATCGAACGATCGGGTTGAAATTTGTGCTGCAAATAGCCATCAGCAGTAATGATATCCCGGCAGAATTTAAAGAAATTTCGTGCCTCGTCTTTATACCCAAGACGCATTAAGGGCCATATAACATACGCGCCATCTCTCGGCCACACATAACTGTAATAATCGCGGCCATAGTTGTATATTGACGAGTCGCAGGAGGCGATAATACCGCCGCGCTTATCAGTGTGCGCTTTAATAATCATGAGAGACTTTTTGGTGATGTCCAAATATTCAGGTGCAATTTTTTCAAGTCTGCTTCGACCGATGTCAAGCCACTTTTGCCAGTGCTTGCGTGTTTTTTCGAGACGTACCTGAAGGCCGTCTTCTTTTAAGGTGTGGTGTATAGATTCTGCACGGTATTGGGAATCGGCTGCTACAATCCAATATTCGATTACTGATTCCCCGTGTGCTTCGGTGCTGCACACAAAACGTAGTACCGAATCAACACCGCCATGCTCTACGGGATTATTAGACAGTTCGCCATCTTCAGCATCTTTATAGGTGCCTTCTTTGCCTTCGATGCCGTAATTACCGATAGCGAACTGATCGTACGCGATCCCGTCTGATAACTGTCCGTATATAAGCAAGCTGCAGCGACCCTTATAATCCAGTATGTAATGCTCGTCCGGAATGTATAATGCAGTATCCGCGCGGCCTGCTCGTGATATCTGAAATACCTGATGAATAAATACTCGAATATCACGAGCTGTGTCAGCATTGTTTTTTACAGTAATACGCCTGCATAATGCATTAAACTCGCAGTCTACAAAATCACTGCAAAGCAGCTCAATACCTAAGCCGTGATGTTTCATAGAGACTTTGCTTACCAACGCATCTGTCTCAAAATCAACCAGTATATCCCAGCTTTTTTTATCTATCCACGAAAATTCACCATCAATCCATACGCCGATTTTATGGTGTGCACTGCGGGCAGTTGTAAGATTGTCTAGGCCAACGTATGGATAGTAAAAATCATGAATCAATCCAGACTCATTGAGCCCCACGGTTAGTTGCCCGTTACCAAGCATTACTGGTCGTGCCATGATTATACCTCGATTCCTTTTTCATTCAGTCTGAATTTCATATCATGATATGCATTCATAAAGGCAATAAAGGCTTCATATGGATTTTCATACGGACTGAAATATGCATGGATATCACCATCATTAAACCACTTTGTACACATATAGTAGAAATGGTCAGAGGTCTGTAAGCGTCGATAATCTTCGATAAGCTGTAAGTCTTTAGAACCTATAATTTTATCGTGTAAATCATACAGCGCATGAATTGCTTGCTGTTGCATACGATTGCCAAGCCATGCGCTCAAGTCACGTTCAGTATCTGCCCAAGTAACGGTATACGGCATGTCAACATAATCAACTGGCTCGTAGGCGTCAATTGCCTCACTTACAGTCATAAACGTATTACCAGGTGTCTTTAGCCATTGTTCAGGTAAGTGATGCAGGAAATTGAAAATTCCGGAATCATCCCATTGGTGCTCGCCGAATGTCTCGTAGTCCATGAATAGATTGAAGTTTGTGCCGTCGTGCGTTTCATTCAGCCAATGGGTAAATTTGTCTGCAGTGAGTGGCCACTCTGACCAATTACGGTTGCTAAAGCGAAACGCAATATCGTCGCTTAATCGGTAATTCTTCATGAGTAACCGTATATTTTCAGTATAGCTTGGCCGATAGACAAAATTTGGACTGCGCCAACCCAAAATAGGGTCCCAACCCTCAGCAAGTATGCCTTTATAGCCAGCTTTATCAGCCCAATATGCTAAATCATTGTTGTATGCAAGTTCGGTATTACGGAATACAGCAGGTGTTTTACCAAACACTTCTTGCACTTTCTTTCTGTGCATGGCAACTTGCGTTTCGAACTCCTGTTGATTGTAGAAGAAGGCAAGGCTATGGTGATATGTCTCTCCAACAATTTCAACACGTCCTGTGTCAATAAGGTCTTTAAACGACTGTAAAGTCATTGGAGACCACATTTCAAGCTGTTCAATCACAGTACCGGTAATAGATATGCTGAGACGAAACTCAGGATAACGATGCAAAAGTTCTAGTAGCTTAGCATTGGTTGGTAAGTAAGATTTCTCAGCAACTTTATGAATAATACGCTCGTTGCTTGTGCGATCTTCATATGGCATAGTAAAGAAATAGTCGTGGTTTTTGCCAGCATCAAAGATCGTATAGTGTCGTATACGGAACGGCTGATGGACATGCAGGTACAGTATTATCGCTCGACTCATGCTGCAGCCTCCGCGTAATGCCTACGATATATATTTGCAAGTTTGTGTGCCGAATTATCCCAGCTAAGGTTCACAAATTCATGGTATGAATTATCATGAAGCTCATCGCGCAAACTGTCGTTCATAACAATAGCAGTAATTTGGTTGGCCAGTTCATTTACGTCCCAAAAATCTACCTTAAGACAGTTCTTTATTACTTCGCTGACCCCTGATTGCTTACTGATTACTACCGGTGTACCGTAGCTAATTGCTTCAAGCGGTGTGAGTCCAAATGGCTCAGATATAGAAGGCATAACAAATACGTCACCTATAGCATAGGCATCACGCCAATTCTTACCGCGTTGGAATCCGGTAAAGATGACATTGCGTGAAATACCAAGTTCTGCTGCCTGTTCAATGAGTTCAAAGTATTGTTCGCCACTGCCGACAATGAGAAACAGTGTCTTTGGTGCTCGTGCTATTACTTCTTTTGCTGCGCGCAAGAGGTTCGGTAGGTTTTTCTGCATGGTTAGACGGCCAATACTGACCACTACCTTGTGTCCCTGTTGCTTCATTGCAGATAAATACTGATACGCATTATGCTCATCAAGTGGCTCTAATCCTTCGCTGTCAATGCTGTTATGTATCACTTCAATTTTGTCACCAGGAATATCGTAATCACGCATAATACAGCGCTTGGTATGCTCGCTGACAGCAATAATTTTATCTGCCATCAGTAGTCCAATACTTTCAATTTCTCGCACATATGGGTTACCGTCATTGCCGCCTGCACGGTCTCTTTCCACCGAATGAATATGAACAATTAATGGGGCGCGGGTAATTTGCCGTGCACGCAAAGCAGCACGGAAAGTTAACCAGTCGTGCGCATGGATAACATCGTATTTACCGTATTTTACTAATTGTGCAACTGCACGCTCGTACAAAGATTGCTGTTCTGTGAGACTGAGATACTCTTCGTGTCCATCAGCAAATATATATTTATAACTGTCGTATGCAATACCGCTCATTTTTATGGCTTTAACATCTTGTGGATGTGCTGCGGTAACTTTCATGAAATCTATCGGATGATCATGGTTGTAGGGGAGTACAAATTCAATGTCGATATTTTTTTTCGACAAAGCCTTGCATAGCTGGTAACAAGCTACTCCCAGCCCACCACTATTGTAAGGAGGTAACTCCCAGCCAAGCATTAATACTTTCATTACCCTTTGTACGTATTTTAATCTTACGTTGTATTGTATACCGCTTACGCTAGAAACACAACCGTTTTACAAAGGTTATGTTCTATGGCTGTATTGCATTGTTTAAAGATAATTTAATAAAACAGTTTTTAAACCTTCGCTCATTCGCCAAACTTTAAAACACTAGTGTTATAAAGAATGTGAGTGTAGTTATTACATAATGTTGATAGCTCGAGATACTACCAGCACAATTGTCACCAAAGACACTAGTGACTGTACAAACATCATCATTTTTGCCCGATGACTTACTGGTATAGTGTCAGCTGACGCAAAGTTAGTAACATTAGTAGCAGAAAGATAGAGATAATCTATAAAGCCCGGACGCCAATCTTTTGGAGCAATGTGCCTATGGATTAATTGCGGAAACAGGAAATCTTCCTTTTGTAACGATCGAAGCCTTTTATCTGGTCCACCGCCATCCATTTCCCAATACCAAAGCGCAAACAAGAAAATGTTTGTTGTGTAAATTGTTGCAGCATTGAGCAGCAGGTTTTTGCTGTCTAATGTAGAGCTCCCGGTTACGAGGCTGTCAATGAGTATAACAAGCGAAAAGATATTTGTAGCTGCAACTACCCCAATAAGCGTTAACGCTATGCTGCGTCTGGCAGGAGAAACTCTGTAATATCCGTCGGGGGTTAAGATAGTTAATACACACAAAAGAACAAACTCTAATATTATTAATAACACTTTACTGCCCGGTAAAAACAAATGGGCAGTGATATATTGCAGACCAATAATAGCAACTACCCCCAATTCCAAATGCCAAATTGGATCGTGTGTTTTATGAAATATTTTTTTCATTTGCCATACATTATAGCCAATATGCTGCGAATTATAAAAACACCAACCAATAAGCATATGCGTTATATCTTATCTGATATACTTGACATAATTTTTTTGTCGTGTACGATAGAATTTGTGTCTTGAAACAAGTGAGGTTGAGAGACACTTTAGGCGACCTACAATGACCCAAGCTTTTATCTTGCAAATGAATTTCTAATAGCAATTAATCGAAAACAAACAAGGCTTTGGTGGGACAAAGCTAGGTCTTTTTGTGGTTGCCAAGGAGGGAGAATAGATGAAAGTAAAGGCAATTGGTATTGCATTATTTTCAGTGGTCACTGTAGCTACAATCAGTAGCGGTTCAGTGAACGCACAGTCACAGCAAGTACCTGAAAATTCAGGACAAACTATTGTCAAAGTACAGCCAGGAAATACCTTATCTGGTATTGCCAAAGAACATGGCACAACATACGTAAGGCTGTATAACGCAAATATGCACATAGAACACCCGGACAGGATTTTTCCTGGTCAAGATATTAGGATTCCTTCTCCAGAGGAACAATTACCAAATCGTCAGTTACCAGGCGCTGCACCGATAGCTGCAAAGAAGCAAGCTACAAAGACTGTAGCAGCCCCAAAGGCTCGCGCTAGTCAGTCACGTCCTGTAACCCAAACTGCACCTGTCACCTCAAATGTAGATGGCGGTGTTTGGGATCGTCTAGCGCAATGTGAGTCTAGTGGTAACTGGAGTATTAATACGGGCAATGGTTACTATGGTGGCTTGCAATTTAGCCTAAGCAGTTGGCGTGCTGTAGGTGGCACCGGTTATCCGCATCAAGCTAGTAAAGCCGAGCAAATTGCTCGTGCAGAGAAGCTGAAAGCCATCCAAGGATGGGGTGCATGGCCTGCATGCAGTGCTAAGCTTGGCTTACGTTAAATAGCTATACTAAAAATAGAAACACCCCTTTTCTGATGAGAAGGGGTGTTTTATTTGCAAAGCATTTTCCGTAGTCTGGCAGGGGCTGAAGGACGCAATATGTAACCCAGAGTTACCACTAGAAATGATTAACTTTGTACTAGGTCCATTATTAGAAAAATATGCTTTTGTAGGACTAGGTGATAGTATTACAACCCGTCTTGATATAAATGGTATGATATAGCTAATGATCTTCAAAAAAATAAAGTCACTAGTAACAGGAGCTGACGAGTCTAATCTCACCCAAGAAGAACTTGAGCATGCTCGTGCGCAATATGCATTACGGGTTGATGATTTCTCTAAAAATTATACCGAAGGTATTGAATCCTTAGAAGGTAAAACACTCGAAGCTAAACAGATTAATGCAGACACAGATACTGAACGTGTTGTAGTGACCGAAAGCGAACACGCCAGTATCGTTTCAGAGCTTAAAGGCTGGACTAAAGATGAGGCTAAGTTTCCAGTACGAATATGGAAAACGTGGAAGGCATTACCAACCGCTTGCCCTGAATGTGCAGACATGAATGGCACTACGATTGACGTTACGGCACTGTTTATAGGCAATCAGAGCAAAGAAATCTACGAAGTTCAGAGCGGTGGACTACACGACGGGTGTGAATGTGTTGTGAGATTTGAGATAGAACGCAACGGCTAAATCTGATTTTTAATTAGCTTCACCGTTTTTGCTGTATGTTTGGTAATCCGAACTACCTCGCATTACCTCATTACCCATAGACAGATAGTGCAGTTCGGCATTGTCTTTTGTATCACTAACATAACAATTAAAGCTCAAAGTGCTATCTCCACGCTTACCGTTCCAAGTAAGGATCATTATTGGATAGCCATTTTTGTCATAATCTCCTGTATCCATATAATTTTTATTATAGTTCCACACATCGATCATATTCACATCACTATATTCAGAGTTGCCGCTCAAAATTGGCGTTAGGTTATCATCTTGACAGAACTTTTCTGCATCGGCGTCACTAAGTGAATTACCCCAGATGATTATACGGATAACAAGCTTCGATACGATCAAGAAATAGCACGTATCAAACAGCAGATCGAAAGGCTTGAAGAAGTAGATAAAAGCTTCTATGTAACAGCTTCTTATCTGTTACAGCTATTCAAGCACGGTGAAAAGATATTTGAAGTAGCCAGCCACGATGAAAAGCGTGAACTATTGAAACTTGTACTATCGAACCTCGAATTAAAAGGCAAAACGGTCCGTTTTACACCTAACGAACCGTTTGCTACTGTACTCAAATTGTCTGAACGTTCTACTTGGCAGGGGAGACAGGACTCGAACCTGCGACACCCGGTTTTGGAGACCGGTGCTCTACCAACTGAGCTACTCCCCTAGAGTATTAACAGTGTAATTTTACTGTAAATCATATGAAATGTCACGGGTATTGCTTTTCGTGATGGATAAAATCTGTTATACAATATAGTTATATGTCAAAAATTACTCCGGCTAAACCGTTTCTACTACTTTTTTATGGGTTTCCAGGTTCTGGTAAAACATACTTCTCACGACAGCTTGCTGAGCAAGTAAAGGCAGCGCATGTGCAAGCAGACCGTATACGGTATGAACTGTTTGAAGAACCTCGCTACGATAAGCAAGAAAATACGGTTGTGCTACAGATAGTTAATTACATGGTTGAAGAATTCTTGCATGCTGGCGTGAGCGTTATTTATGATATGGGCGCTATCAGGCTGGCACAGCGTCGCATGCTTCGGGACATGGCAAGACGCGCAGGAGCGGAACCTGTGCTCATTTGGCAGCAAATCGATGCTGAAAGCGCTTTAGCACGTGTGATGAAGCGTGATCGACGTAAAGCTGATGACCGCTATGCCTTGCAGCCGGATTACACTACATTCCAGCGCATTGCAGGTGGGATGCAGAACCCACAAGCAGCCGAGGACTATATTGTAACGAGCGGTAAGCATATATTTAATACGCAATTTAATACATTGTTGCGTCATTTTTATCAAAAAGGTATTCTTTCAAGCGACCAAACTATCAACAAAGTAACCAAGCCGGGACTTGTGAATCTCATTCCGAACCCAAATGCTGGCCGAGTTGACATGAGTAGACGCAATATAACTATTCGATAGCAGTTTATGGCAATAAAAATCATCGATGTCCCGCAAGTGGGTAAAGTGCACATGCAAAAGAGACGCGGGAGTCGAAATATTCGGTTGAGAGTTGATATAGAGGGCAAAGTTACTGTTTCGCTGCCTTATTTTGTGCCATACCTTGTAGCTGTTGAATATGTAAAAAAGCATCGTGACTGGGTACTAGCTGAAAAAAACAGGCGAAAAGTACATTTGACTGATGGGATGAATATTGGACGGTTACATACGTTGCGATTTCAGTTAGATGAGACAGCTTTAATGCCAAAAGCCCGTATAACCTCTCACGAAGTCATTGTGAGACATGCGACTACATCTACCGATGCTTTAGTGCAGAATGCGGCAAGACGAGCATCAATACGCGCACTTAAACTGCAGGCACGTCATTTTTTGCCAAAGCGCCTTAAAGATATTGCTTATCGCGAAGGTTATGAATACAGCTCAGTAACGGTGAAGCAGATGAAGGGGCGATGGGGCAGCTGTAATCAGGATAAAGCTATTGTGCTTAATATATTTTTAATGGAGCTTCCGATTGAACTTATTGATTATGTAATACTGCACGAGCTAGCGCATACTCGTGTGTTGCATCATGGGCCGGAATTTTGGGAAGAGTTTGAAGCCCATTTGCCTAATGCACGCGTATTGCGAAAGCGGCTTCGCATGTTTCAACCCACCATTCCTGCTCAATCTATGGCATAATAATGCTCATGGTTAATGAAAATACTGAAGAGATACAAAAAGCCTTATTAGAGCGTGAAAGGCTCGAAAGTCTTATCAATAGTATGAACGACGGTGTGATTGCCATAGACCACAATCTAAAGGTCACACTTTATAATGGCGCTGCACTGAATATTTTAGATGTAAACGGTAGTATTGACGGTAAAAGCATCGATAGCGTATTAAAGCCAATCGATGAGGGGAAGCACCCGGTTATTCTTAGCGAAATCATACATAATCTCTCTACTAATTTTGAAACACGAGACTTTAGCTTGGTGTATGATGATGGCAGTCATAGTGCAATTTATCTCAGTATTGCGCCGGTTCATACTGGCTATGGTAAGGACGGTATTAGCGGATATGTATTGCTGCTTCGTGATATTACGCACGAAAAGTCGCTCGAAGAACAGCGCAGTGAATTTATTAGTGTGGTAAGTCACGAGTTGCGTACACCAGTGACAATTGCTGAAGGTAGTATCGGCAATGCAATGTATATCGTGCAGAAAGGCGCAAAACCAGAGATTTTAATGAAAGCACTTGAAGCTGCACATGATCAAATCGTATTTTTAGCTACTTTGATTAATGATCTGTCAACGCTTTCACGTGCTGAACGCGGCAAACTTGCACTTGAGCTAGAGACGATCAATATGCATCGCTTGCTTGAAGGGCTTATTACTAGTTACAAACCCGCAGCTGATGCTAAAAATCTTAAACTAGAGCTGCACGTAGATCCACGCATTGAAACCCTCCATTCAAGTGAGTTATATATCAGAGAGATCTTACAGAATTTTGTTACCAACGCTATCAAGTATACTGACGAAGGTACGGTCACTATCGAAGCAAAACCAGCCGAAAATGGCATCTCAGTCAGTGTACATGATACCGGAATTGGCATAAGCAAAAAGGATCAAAAGCGTATTTTTGATAAATTTTTCCGCTCCGAAGATTACCGTACTCGAAAAAACACTGGTACTGGCCTCGGTCTGTATGTCACTATGAAGCTTATAAAGATCCTCAAGGCAGACCTGCATGTTGAAAGTGAGCTAAACGAAGGCTCAACCTTCACAGTCATATTTCCGAACATGGAAGAATCTACACCTTAGGCAAGCTAGGAATAACATGCATAACAGGTATGCAAATATTGCGTCCTTTCCAAATAACTTCAGAGAATTCATACTTGTATAACGAGTAGTGAATTAAAGCAATATCAATCAAAATAACCGGTAAAAAGTAAAATGGCGCAATATACCAGCTGTTTACCTTAGTGCCGATAGCAACTACACAATACGCAGCTGTCAATAAACTTATTGCGACAACTGTAATGAATAAATAGTACAAAGGCAGTAGCCCTGCAAGCGACAGAACTGCAAATGCGTACGGCAGCACAAAACAAACAACCCCAATAAAGCTTACAAACAACACTGTTTCAGGACGCTTGCGCAGCTGCGGATAACGTACCCGAACTGCGGTGTCTCGCTGACGCTCCAAGCTCTTCGCAGAATACACAGGTAAATCTGCGTTAGCGCGCATGAAGCTGTATTTATCAGTTTGTATCATTTGTTTTGCAAAATAAGCTTCAGGCATGATACTTCGGGCAACTGCAGCAAAACCGCCTCGTTTTAACATATCTTTCCGATATATTGCCCAGCAGCTGCTCAACACCGGTGGACGATTAAAGAATCTTCGTGGCGGTGCAAGTTCCCAAAAATACCGTGACGCCTGGATAAGCGAAAGTTGCGGCTTATCTGAATTGTGGCGCAAAGGCAGCACACAAAGCATTCGTTTTTTACGAGCAAGCATCGTTACGACAATCTGTCGAATTGTGTCTGGACGGAATCGCATATCAACACCGCAAAACAGCATAATTTCACCGTTTGCTTCTCGAAGAAGCTTGTCGTATGCTTGATTTTTTGCCAGCCAATTTTCCTTCGGCAAATCACCTTTTACAAACCGTACACCTTTATGTGCAAAATCACGAATAATTTCAGGAGTACGCTTAAGCTGAGAACAGTCATCGAGCACGAGTACTTCAAGCTTAGGATATTCATTTGAAAGTAGAGACTGTAAACATTCATACAAATCATCGGTTTCGTTACGTGCCGGAATAGCCACGGTAACTGTTGGCGCTTCGTTAGTAGTAAGTGCTAACTCTTGTCGAGTTAACTTAGTACGCCGAAACGTACGTATAACACTTGAAAGCAGCAATGTCCCAGCGCCAAGCTGTAAAATTATTGCGATTAAACCCCAGGTATTCATAGATATATAACCGCTGCTCGTCACCCACCAGGCCGCGCATATCAGCAGCTGCATGCACCCAAAAACTACGGATGAGCGCAGCGTGACACGGTCCATATATTGTAAATTCATACGATTTTCAAAGATCCGCAGACCATTAATTAATCGATACATTGAAACAACTGCAAGTAGCACGGTTGCCCACGAAAATGACAATGCAAGAAGTGCGCCTGAGCAAAAAGTAGCCAGACACATAGCCAGACCGCTTAAAAGCAATCTGGTAATCGTGTGTTTCCAAAGCAGCGCACTATGCACCAAAATTTCAAGCGCGATGCTTGCTGTTAGTAAGACAAGTATTAGCTGCATTATGCATACACTATACTAAATAATGACTGCTGCATACCAGGTTGACTTCATTAAAGATATGCGATATATTGACACAGAAGGCCTACGATTACTGTAGGCTATTTTATTTGGGAGGAGAAACGAGCGCATGTCCGCTGAAAAAGGAAAAAAACCGCTCAAAAGAGTAAAGAGGCGCCTAAAGAGCGCTCCGACTCTGCGAGAGCAAACCGCGCAGCAAAGTGCTGCTGAAAAAAAGCCTAGCCGCATTAAAAAAATTATAAATGCGCCATTTGTATTGATATTCCGTGTCATAAAAGCGGTAGCGCTGTTTATTGCGAGAAGTCCTATCGGTCGTATAGCGGTTGCGGTTTGGAAAAGTCGCGTATTTACCCCTATTAGGTTTATCTTTAAGCTTCTTGCAAAGATAACGTTATTAAGCTACTTTGCAAACGCCTTTCGAGAGTTACGTCTGGTTGTATGGCCAAACGCTTCAACTACTTGGCGACTGACTGGCGCAGTTCTGATGTTTGGTATCGTGTTCGGCTGTTTTATCGCCGGCATTGATTATATATTAGAAAAAGGATTTAGAGAGGTAATACTCAAATGAGCAAACGTTATGATTCAAGCAGGGCTTGGTATGCAATTCATACCTACAGCGGCTACGAGGAAAAAGTAGCCGAAAGTATCCGTCAGCGTGCGGAAAGTTTAGATATGAAAGATAAGATCTTTCAAGCTATTGTGCCAAAAGAAAAAATGATTGAAGTAAAGAACGGCAAGCGCAAGGTTGTCGAAAAGCGTATCTTCCAAGGTTATGTACTCGTAGAAATGAAAATGAGCGAAGATGCTTGGTATATTGTGCGCAACACGCCGTCAGTAACAGGTTTTGTTGGAACAGGCACCGAACCAACACCTATCAGCAAGGAAGAGATCGAAAAGATCATGAAGCGTATGGGCCGCGAAGAGCCAAAGCACAAGATCGACTACACAGAAGGTGAAGTAGTAAGTATTATCGACGGTCCCTTCAAAGGATTTGATGGTTCTATTTCAGAAATCGATGTACAGAAGGGTAAACTAAAAGTACTTGTAAATATGTTCGGCCGCGAAACCCCAGTCGAACTCGATGCGCTACAAGTAAAGAAAGTATAAGTTGTCTTATCTGGACAACTGCTTGGTTTTGTAGTAAAATACAGCAGTTACGCACAATGTGGCACTGCTTCATTTACCACAACAAAATATAGCTTATCTACTTCCTAACTTAGATAAAAGCAAGGTTTGTCTCATTATTCAAAGGAGTAAAAAACTATGGCAAAAGCTGTAAAAGCAAACTTAAAGATGAGAATTCCAGCTGGCCGTGCTTCTGCAGCACCACCAGTCGGTAGTACCCTTGGTCAGTATGGCGTAAACATGATGGATTTTATTAATCCATTCAACGAAGCTACCAAGGATATGCAAGGGCAAACAGTAACTGCGCACATCACGATTTATGATGATCGCTCGATGGATTTCCGTGTTGTTGGTCCACCAACTGACGATCTTATCCGTGCAGAACTTGGTATTGATAAAGGTTCAGGTAAGCCAAATAGCGAAAAAATCACTAAAAAACTTACCGATGCACAACTCACCAAGATTGCTGAAGTGAAGGCAAAAGATATGAACACCGACAATATTGAGGCAGTAAAAAAGATGGTAGCTGGCACTGCCCGTTCAATGGGTGTTGAAATCGAAGGTTAATGTATTAAACAGTAAATTTGTGGGAGGCATGAAGCCGATTGCACCACGAAAGGAGAAAATATGGCAGAAGATAAAGCAAAGAAAGCAGAAGAAGCTGTAAAAGAAGTTCAAGAACAAACTCCAGACACAGAGGTCCAAGAGACAACCGAAAAAGAAGCTAAAAAAGGCGTAGCAAAGGCTGGCAAGCGCAGTGCTAAGGCGCTTAGAGAGGCTGAGGCGAAAGCCGAGAAGGAAAAACGCAAGGCAGAACAAGCTGAGAGCAAGGAAGAAGCTAAGCCAAAGCAAGTAGCAAAACCTACTCGTTCACGTCTTGAACGCCGTGGTAAAAAGTATCGCGAAAGCGCAAAGTTGATTGAAAAGGGCAAGACATACACTTTGACTGAGGCAATTGAGCTTGCTCAAAAAACAAGCAGTGTAAAGTTTGATGCAACCGTTGAGCTGCATGTAAACTTGAATGTTGATCCTCGCCATGCTGATCAAAACATTCGCGACAACCTAGTGCTTCCAGCTGGTACAGGAAAAACTGTGCGTGTGGCAGTATTTGCTGACGACAATGTAAAAGGCGCAGACCTTACCGGTATAGAAAAAATCACCAAGGAACTCGATAAAGGCAACCTAAATTTCGATATCCTGATCGCTACACCAGCAAACATGCCAAAGCTTGGTAAATATGCTCGTGTACTTGGTCCACGCGGTCTTATGCCAAATCCAAAGAGCGGTACTGTAACAACTGACCTTGAGAAAGCTGTTGAACAGGCAAAGGCTGGTCGTGTTGAATACCGTGTAGACAGCACTGGTATCGTACATGTAGGCGCAGGTAAAGTAAGCTTTAAGACTGCTGATCTTGAAGCAAATATCCGCGCAATCCTTGCAAGTATCAAAAACAATAAACCTGCAAGCGTAAAGGGCAGCTACGTGAAATCGATTACACTTACCACAACTATGGGTCCTGCTATCTCTGTAGCAACCTCGGAGATGTAATTCAAATTTGCCCACGCAATAAAAAACCGCACCGTTCCCATGTGCGGCTTTTTATATTGTAAAAATTAATATTTACTAGCGAAATGCTTTTGCAATCTGTACAATAATATGTAAATCGAGAGGGTAACAATGGGAGTATTCAGTAATCTACAAATTCTTGATGCAATCGAAAAGGGGCATATCAAGTGCGTGCCATTCAATCCAAAGCACGTCAGTCACGCGAGCCTAGATGTGACACTCGGATACTACTATTATCGTACAGAACGTACTGGCGATAAAACTGTTTATAATCCTTTCTCTGAAAAAGATGTAGCTAGATATTTTGGCGAACCTCGAGAAGCAATTCCACATAAGGAATGGTGTGATAAAAACGGTCTCCAGCTCGCAGAGGGCATTCCGGAAGATCATCCTGTCATTCCACTGCGTCCAGGTGAACGTATACTTGCACACACCCATGAATTCTTCGGCATTACACCACCAGGGGCATGTGAAGTAAAAAGTCGCTCAAGCTGGGGTCGCAATGGTATTGCTGTATGTTTTGACGCAGGCTGGATTGATCCAGGATATATCAACCGTCTAACACTGGAAGTTTATAACTTAAACCAGCACGAGACGGTACTGTTGCCAGTTGGCGAACGCATCGCCCAGATTGTGTTCCACGAGACTGGCGAAGTAGCCGGCAATTATGGTAAAGGACGAGACGGTGGCTTTAGCGGTAAGTACCAATCAGGCACAGATCTTAATGAGCTTATTCGAACCTGGACGCCTGATATGATGCTTCCGAAAGCGTATAAAGATAAGCGAGAACTACCAAAACCAATCGAAGGACTAAAGGCAAAATAATGGCAGATTACCCAGGAAAATTTATCGTCATCGAAGGCACAGACGGATCAGGCAAAGGAACACAGTTCAAGCTTCTGAAGGAGCGTCTTGAAGCCGAAGGCTACGATGTTGCAACTTTCGATTTTCCGCAGTACGATAAACCTTCCAGCCACTTCATACTGCGGTATCTCAATGGAGAGTACGGTGGCGTAGACGAGGTGGGGCCATACACAGGGTCCCTCTTTTTTGCATTAGATCGTTATGAGGCTGCGCCTGAAATTCGTGCCGCGCTTGAGGCAGGCAAAATTGTACTCGCTAATCGCTTTACCGGCTCAAATATGGCGCATCAGGGCACAAAATTTTCACACTCCGAAGAACGGCGTGGTTACTTTATTTGGCTAGACAACTTAGAATTCATGCAGCTTAAGATTCCTCGTCCTGATATTAACTTTGTGCTTCGAGTGCCCGCTGATATTGCCCAGCAGCTCGTGGACAAAAAAGAGACACGCAGTTATACCGATAGGAAGCGCGACCTACATGAAGCTGATTTAGATCATCTGAAAAAATCAGTCGAAGTTTATGACGTATTATGCGATCTTTTCCCAAATGATTTTGAGCGTATTGACTGCGTTCGCAGCGGAAAACTGATGAGTATTGAACAAGTACATAAATTAATATGGGAGAAAGTATACGCTATGTTGCCAAAGCCGTCACGAAAGAAAGCAGCTGCCTCAAAAACCACCAATACAACCACCGACACACCAAACCCATACATTAAAAAAACAAATACTGGCTATGAGATCACTAAAGCCGGGATCGACTTTTTAGACGAAGCTGTCACAAATACCGAAAATAATGTATATGCATTTACCAGCAAGCTTAGTCCTGTTACTATCGCTGCGGCTATGGCGCGTCTCAGCCGACGTGGCGATGATATGCGAGTCACCATCTTAGATGAGTTTGCGCATACCATGGAAAAGGACAAGCAGCTGCTTCAGCGTGTGATCACCGCATATGGTGACGATTCTGTCCAACAGCTTGTTGGGCAACATATCGTCGTAGAAAACGCGAGCAATCTACTTACCAAAAAACTAGAGTGGGGCCGCTTGGCAGCATACCTAGAACAATCAACTCGTTATATCTACTTCGACCAGAAAGACAAGCACGGCAAGTATAAGTACTTTACTCCGAGTAACCTAGATAAAAAAACCAAGGCAGCATATGAATCGGCCATGGATACCATTTTCAAACTATACTCTGAAATGGTCCATCGGCTTACCGAATACGTACAAAAGAACTCAACTGTGCCAGAAAAAGAACGAGATGCTGCGTGGCGCAGTGCAACACGCGCCCAGGCTTGTGACGCAGCACGACCAGTGTTGCCGGTAGCTACTCAGTCTACAGTAGGTATTTTTGCGTCTGGTCAAGCACTTGAGAGCCTCATTATGCATCTTTTATCAGATGAACTACTGGAAGCTCGGGAAGTTGGACAGCAGATTCTACAAGAGGCACGCAAAACCATTCCTGTTTTCTTAGAGCGCGCTGACAAGCCAGAACGAGGCGGCGCAACAATTGCATACCGTGCAAATACTCGCAGTGCTGTTCGTGAACTCGCCCAAGATTTGCTCCCAGTGCAGCACACAGACGCACCAGAACCAGTTATACTCACCGACGTATGGCCACGTAATGAACTGGATATCGTTGCCGATATACTATACGAACACAGCAATTTGTCGCTTGAAGAAATACGCGCGAAAGTCGCAACCTGGCCGTATGATAAAAAAGTTTCAGTACTTAATACCTACATCGGTGAGCGACTCAATCGCCGTCACCGTCCTGGTCGTGCCTTTGAAAAGATACATTACAGTTTTGATCTATTCTGCGACTACGGCATTTTCCGCGACCTGCAGCGTCACCGCATGGTTGATGATCTGGGCTGGCAGACACTTACTCCAAGATACGGCTATGATATTCCGCAACTCGTAGAAGAAGCAGGGCTCAGCGAACTATTTGAACGATGCTTTGATATCAGTCTTGCGCTTTACAGTGAACTGCAAAAGGCTGGTTACGAAACAGAAGCTCAATATGCAACGCTGCTTGGTCACAAGATGCGCTGGAAGGTGACCATGAATGCCCGCGAAGCATATCACTTCTGTGAATTGCGTACCGCACCACAAGGTCACCCAGGCTATCGCAAGCTTGCCCAGCATATGTACGAAACAATCGCAACTGTACATCCGCTCATTGCCGAAGGCATGACATTTGTAAATCAAGACGAGGACCCAGAGTTAACCCGTTTGGCTGCTGAACGCTATAGCCAATTCAAGCTTGCGCAGCTCGAAAAACAACAAGCCAATCAAAACTAACCCATTACTACAAACCACGCTACATATAGCGCTATTTCTGCCGCTCACCCTATATGTAAGGTTGTCATCGTACTTTTTTGTAAACGAAAGTACACTTTCTTATTATACACATTATACAACTTATGGTAGCGTTTGTCAATTTTCTGCATAAAATTGTTGACATTTACAAATAAATATAGTTATATGTTATACATGGTTTCAGTCATGTGCAACAATACAGCCAAGATTCTCGTCCACGGAGTAGGGCTGTGTTTTGCTATGGTTGAAGCCGAATAAAATTTGAACACAAGCCCTAGAACCCACAGGCTTCAACCGAAGCCTGTTTTTTAATGTAAGAATCAGGAGGAGATCATGTACAAGCACACAGCAGATCATCAAGAAACACTGCAACACCCCGAAGGAGATAATATAGATACACACGAACATACGTCGTCTGAAGAAACAGTAGGGATATTTGTAGGAAGAATATTGAGTCAGGAGGAGATAGAAGTACAACTAGACAAACAGCCATACATGGGCGATTAGAAAAGCACTCAACATAACCATATCTAATCTGATACATCACAACAGATAAATCGCGTAATTCAGCAATACAGATCAGGGATGAACAGCTATGTATGTAGAAAAACTCTACACACCACACCCAGAACGCGCAAAAGGCTTGCCACCAGTTCGCCTTGAAGACTGTCTACAGTTAGATGCATTGAGGCAGGAACTGGATAATTTTGCAGACACTCCAGAATACGAGCAGCGGGTAGTTCAGGCCGCTGAATCAATCACTCATGTTGTTCATCGCACCCTTTCATTTAGACCAAGAGAGCGAGATAACAAATTGCTCACCCCAGATAATCTTGCAGACGGGCAAACATCTGATTGTTATGGATATACTGTCTTGCTTTCAGAGTGTTTCGAACGGGCAAATATTCGTCACTATGTAGCATTTGTAAATGGTCATGCACTGACTATTGTTGCTCCTTCTAAATCATCATCTGAGTTGTGGGTTTTTGATGCATTGAGTCCTAAATTTAATGGTCCGCTAAAAAATGCAGTAGAAAAGGATGCGCCAAGAAAAATTGAAGAGGGGATTCAAACGTATGGACGAGGGGCGGTAAGATTCTACAGCTACACCTTCGCAAAACAATCAAAATATAAGAAATCATTTATAGAACTTATAGAGAAAAATCCATGGTTGTATTCTTCGAAATATTCTCAAATAGCAAAAGATATTAACGAATATACTATTAAGAAACGTGGACAAGATGTACTATTTATGAGCGTATTTGAGCCGCAAGTCGGAAGAAACGCCCTAGAAGCTCATAAAGCAATGTACCTTGCCTTGCGTGAAGGAAAACGAGCTGAAGCTTATCAAGCGTTTAAACGATTACATGGATTCTATCCTGAGCTTGATGTACGTAATGCTCCTGAAGACATTACCTGGTTAGTTCGTGAATTGGGTATGGTTGGTTGTGTTGGTATCGCAAAACGTGTAGTAGATGAGTCTATGGAAAATTTTGCCATTAGCAAAGATCCTCGTTTTAAGATATGGCAAGCTGACCTATACCGAAGATTAGGAAACATGAGGCAAGTACCTGAATTATTGAAAGATGCTATAGCAATTTACGAAGAGACGATAGATATAGCAAAGCACCCAGGTATCATCGAAGCTAAGGCACGTAAAGCGCGTCAACAACTTGCTCGTTTAGCTACTCAGCAAGCAGTTGCTACTACTTGACATGCTTGTGTCATTTAGCTATAATCTGATCTGTTACCAAAGACAGTAGCTGTAACTATACTGTGTAGTTACTTAATTTGCTACCGAGGTTAGCGAAAAAATAGTTTTTGTTTTTGAGCATGATCTCTTAAAGTCTTTGGTATACCAAAGACTTTTTTAGTTCTTTAAAAATCTAGGTCGAGGATTTTATAAACAAAGGATTACACTATGGCATTATCAAAACAGCGGAAGAGCGAAGTAGTCGCTGAAATCTCAGACCTACTGAGCACTTCTAAGATGACTGTGGTAGCCAAATATGAAGGCACTACAGTGAAAGCCATGCAGGACCTACGACGCCAAGCGCGAGAGAGTGGCACCAAAGTAAAGGTTGTTAAAAACCGCTTGGTTATCAAGGCCCTACAGGCAAATGATACGTTCAAAGACGTAGATACATCCAAGCTTGAAGGCATGCTTCTCTACGCATTTAACAGCGAAGACGAAGTGGCACCTGCTCAAAGTTTGGATACATTTGCAAAAAGCCATCCAAACATTGAATTTGTGGGTGCATTCAGTGCTGATGGAAAATTCCTAAGCGCTGACGAAGTAAAGGCACTCGCAAAGCTTCCAAGCAAGAACGAGCTGATCGCTCAGGTAGTGGCTACATTGACTTCACCAGTCAACGATGTCATGAGTGGGCTTTCAGGCAACTTGCATGGACTGTTGGATGGTGTTGAAGCAAAAGCAGCTTAATGAGAGAAAAAGGAGTTACATATGGCTGATCTTAAGAAATTAGCAGAAGAGCTTACTAAGCTTACTGTTTTGGAAGTAAACGAACTCAAGAACATCCTTAAGGATGAGTATGGTATTGAGCCTGCAGCAGCTGCAGTAGCAGTAGCTGGTCCAGCAGCTGGCGGCGGTGAAGCAGCTGGCGGTGGCGCTGATGAGAAGAGCGAATACGACGTTGTGCTTAAAGACGCTGGCGCTCAGAAGGTTGCAGTTATCAAGGCTGTTAAGGAAATCACTGGTCTTGGCCTTGGTGAAGCAAAGGCCATCGTTGACGGTGCTCCAAAGACAGTACTTGAGAAGGCATCTAAGGAAGATGCTGAAAACGCCAAGAAAGCTTTGGAAGAAGCTGGCGCTACTGTTGAACTTGCTTAATTGTGTAAGCGAATTCTTCAGAAAAACCGCCCTGGAATCATCTGGGGCGGTTTTTAGTTTTCCACAGTTTTTATTGATTCTTTGACTTGACATACCCATGCATGTTAGATTTAGGTATAAGTGTATAAAACAAACACTTTGCAAGTGTGTGAGAGAGACAAAATAATATGCCAGATGTACCAGAAAAACAAATTAAAAGACTCCGTGCTTTGATTCAAGAAGCCGAAACGAACTTAGCAGCTGCTAATGAGCTTTTAGTGAGCTTACTCGGAGATGACGAGAAAGTAACTGCACCAGTTCAACCTGAAAATATCGGGAAGATCATTGAAGGCGTATTTGATGGTCAGAATATGGTAGGTTCTGATGGAAAAACCTATCCAGTACCAGCAAACTACGCCAGCAAGTCTAAACTTGTACAAGGTGATATTCTAAAGCTGACCATTGCTGAAGACGGTTCATTCATGTATAAGCAAATTGGACCGGTAGCGCGTAAGCAAGTAGTTGGTACGTTGTCACTTGAAAACGGCCACTATTACGTAGATGTAAGCGGCAAGAAATATCGTGTGCTATTGGCAAGTGTGACATACTTCAAAGCAAAGCCTGGTGATCAGGTAAGTGTCAACATCCCTGAAGATGAAAAAAATGCCGAGTGGGCTGCGCTAGAAGCAGCACTGTAAGCTTACTAGAGATCAGTGAAATGCAGTGGTTCTACACCGCTGCATTTTTGTTTGTAGTGCTTCTATATGTTTAGATAAACACAACGCATTCCCTTAGGCGTGTGGCGTATAATGAAAGTAAATGAGACAGAGACAGGCATTATATCGGAAGTATCGTTCTAAAAAACTGTCAGAAATTGTTGGACAGGACCATATTACTGCGGCACTTGACCAGGCGCTTAAAACGAATCGTATAAGCCACGCGTATCTCTTTACGGGGCCGCGCGGCATTGGTAAGACTAGTATCGCGCGCATTTTAGCCCATGAAGTTAATAACTTGCCGTACGATGAATCCATTACACACCTGGACATTATTGAGATTGACGCAGCATCCAATAGACGCATAGACGAAGTGCGCGATTTGCGCGAAAAAATACATGTTGCTCCATCATCAGCCAAATACAAGGTCTACATTATTGATGAAGTCCACATGCTGACACGCGAGGCATTTAATGCACTCTTGAAGACACTGGAAGAACCACCTGCACATGTGGTGTTTATTTTAGCAACCACTGAAGTGCATAAATTGCCAGAAACAATTATCAGCCGGACACAACACTTTGCATTTAAACCAATTGCTCATGATAAAGTCATTGCTCATCTGAAGTCTATTGCAAAACAGGAAAAAATAAAGATTACCGACGAAGCATTGGCGGTAATCGCCAAACATGGAGACGGCTCATTCCGTGATAGCATAAGCCTACTTGATCAAGTTAGTAACAGTAGTGCCTCAGAAATTACACTCGCAGATGTACAGGCTATGCTGGGTATTGCGCCAGATGAGCTTGTACAAAGCATCATTAGCGCCCTTGAGACACAGGACACCAAACAGTTAACCGCTCAACTACAGACTATACGAAGTCAGGGTGTTACTGCTCCTGCACTCGCTAAGCAGCTTGCAGCTGTTATAAGAACAAACCTACTTGAAGGCAAAACAGCCAATCCTCAAGCCACAATGAAACTGCTGGAAAAGCTCATAGAGGTGCCTGTCTCTGCAGATCCATATGCGCTGCTGGAAATCGCACTTTTAGAGGTAGTTTTTAGCAATACTCAAAACAACACGTTGCAGCACAATAGTCAAACACCACCTGCAGCAATCTCACAAGCACCGAAATCCCCTTCGCCAGGTACTGATAGTCAGGCGTCATCTACACCGAAGAAACCTGCAAAAAAGAAACAGACAAGTGACGATACTAAAAAGCCTGCAAAAGAAAAAGATTCTTCAGATAAAGCAACCACTACAGAATCTGATTCACGGGTAACAAATGCCAATGAGACAGAACGCATTGATCCTGCTATCTGGACTGATGTACTAAATGATATAAAGCAGCATTACAATACCTTATATGGTGTACTTCGTATGGCTACACCGGAATTCAACAATCACACCATAACGCTATACGTAAAGTTTGCGTTTCATCAAAAACGCCTTGATGACACCAAGAATCGAAACATACTATCTGAAGCCGTGTATAAAATCTGCGGGATACACCCAAGGATCGTTTGTGAAGTTGGACAGCCGCAAAACCAATCAACCACCACAAACACTAACGAAGCAGCTGACTCAGCCGTTTCCAACCCACTTGGAACCATTAGCAATATTTTTGGCGGCGCAGAACTGCTAGAATCATAAGTAAGCCTATGAGTTCAGACAATAAGAAGCAAGACGCTCCACACAACATCGAAGCCGAAGCGAGTTTGCTCGGCGCTATACTGATTGACAGTGATGCAATTGTAAAAATTGCTGATACCGTCACAGCTGATGATTTTTATGACCCGCGTCATAAGCATATCTATGAAGCGTTGACACGCATCTATGAACGCAGGGAGCCGATAGACGTACTTACACTTGCAGATCAGCTCAAGAGTACCGGCGTGCTTGATCTCATTGGCGGGCCAGCTTACCTTACTGAGCTCACTAATTTTGTACCGACTGCGGCACATGTTGAGCAGTATGCGGAAATCGTTGCTCAAAAGGCATTGCGACGTCGCCTTATTAAGGTATCACAAGACATAGTAGATCTTGGTCACGATGAAAGTAAAAGTCTCAAAGAACTTATTGAAGATGCCGAGACTCGTTTGTTTCAAGTCAGCGAAAAACACGTAAAACAATCGCTGGTCAGTATTGAATCTATCTTGTCTGAAAGCTTTGAGCGCTTAGATGATCTCCATAAAGACAAGAAAAAGATTCGTGGTATTCCTACCGGTTATAGAGATCTAGACAATTTACTTGCCGGCTTACAGCGATCCGATTTAATCATTTTAGCTGCACGCCCTGCAATGGGTAAAACTGCCTTTGTTCTAAACCTTGCACACAACGTAGCAGTACATGCCAAGGAGCCAGTATTGATCTTTAGCTTGGAAATGAGCAAAGAACAGCTGGTCGATCGTTTGCTCGCTATGGAATCGGGAGTTGATGCATGGGCGCTGCGAACCGGAAACTTGACCGATTCTGACTTTGAAAAGCTCAGCCATGCTATGGGTGTATTAAGCGAGGCGCCAATTTACATAGATGACACACCAGGTATCACAGTGAGCGATATGCGCACCAAAGCACGACGCGAAGCACACCAGCGCAAACTTGGATTGGTAATTGTAGACTACTTACAGCTTATGAGTGCCGGGAGCAGCGCCAGCAGCCAAGCAAACCGAGTGCAGGAAATATCTGAAATTTCCCGCGGCCTTAAGGGTATGGCCCGTGAGCTAAACGTACCGCTTATTGCGCTCAGTCAGCTAAGTCGTAGTGTTGAAAACCGAAGCCCTCAGATCCCGCAACTGGCTGACCTTCGTGAATCAGGATCTATCGAGCAAGATGCTGATATTGTGGCATTTTTGTACCGCGAAGATTACTATAATCCAGAAACAGACCGTCAAAACATTATGGACGTGCTTATTAAAAAACACCGAAACGGCCCTGTTGATAACGTTGAGCTATATTTCAACAGAGACAAGCAATTAATCCGCTCAATAGACAAACACCACACTGAACCATTCGCAGAATAAAGTGATATAATTATCACCAACAATGAAGAAAAAAATTGGGGCTTGGTTTTCGGTAAGTAAGTTGTGGCAGTTTACAAGTACAGCTGTTATTGTTGGCGCAGCACTTGCTTTACTCCTAATATCAAATATAGAGACACTGCTTCCAGGATACAGTGTTATTGAAATCCAAAGTGCAAAAGCCAATAGCGTCGCAGCTATCATTGATAGCCCCATAAATGCGCCGTATCGAGTAGTAGCACTAGTTGTTAATAAAATTATCAACGAACCGTTGCTTGCCGGACGTATTTCAGCCGCAATTTTTGGTATTCTAACTATTGGCTTATTTTATATTGGCGTGCGGCACTGGCATGCGCCTCGTACTGCATTTTTAACTACTGTTTTGTTCGCATGTTCAGCATGGTTTTTGCATATAGCTCGACTTGGTGCGCCAGACATTTTGCTACCGTTTAGCATTTTGCTGCTCGCTGTTGCAAGCTACTGGATTGCTACTGCAGAGCACAGTAAATTCAGTTATCTAACCGCCATATTTGCCGTAGCTGTAACTATTTACACTCCGGGTATTGTTTGGTTTATTTTATTGGGTCTCATCATACGTCATCGCGACTTACGGCTTATTAAGCGGCGCCTTGCATTATCTTATAGAATTACACTCTATGTACTCATAGCCGGACTCATCGTCATCCCGCTACTGTACGGAATTACCAAAGACCCTAAACTTATCATGTCGTTACTTGGACTACCGGAACATTGGCCAAGTGTGATCCAGATTGTCAAAAACCTACTACTCATACCTGTCAATTTATTTATGTGGGCAAGCAGTAATCCACTTACTCATGTAGGAACTGCGCCAATCGTAGACGCCTTTGTAGCTATTGCATCAATGCTAGGTATATACTATTACTTCAAATTCCGATCCTTAGCTCGCGCTAAATTGCTAGCAGCATGTGTCGGTATTGGAGCAGTATTGATTGCTATACAAGGACCAGTATCAATCGCTATTTTGCTGCCTATGATTTACATTTTGGTTGCCGGCGGCATTAGCCTATTGCTCGGACAGTGGCTCACAGTGTTTCCTAAAAATCCGTTTGCAAAATCGATAGGTATTTTGATCATTACAATTGCTGTATCAATCAGTTGTGCATATAATTTGCGCGCATACTTCATTGCCTGGCCAAACAATACCGACACGAAAAGAGAATTCGCACACACCTCTGCTGATCTGATACAATAAGAAGTTGTAAGGAAAGGATGTTATGGGAAGATTTGATCAAGCAAAAATGCTCATGCAGGTAAAAAAGATTCAGAAAGAACTGCAGAAAATGACCATTGAAGTTGAAAAAGGTAACGGTGCAGTCCGTATTGAAATCAATGGCGAGCAAAAGATAAAGCGAGTACACATCGATCCAGATTACGTAGACCTTGACGATATCAGACAACTAGAGAAATGGATTGAAGAAGCTGTCAAGGAAGCGATTCAGCAGAGTCAAAAAGTAGCTGCCGAAAAAATGCAGCCAATGATGGGCGCATTAGGCAGCCTAGGACTATAGATCTACACAGTAATGCAATTGTTACCGCCTGCTTTGATGGAACTGATTGATGCGCTTGGTACGCTACCAGGTGTCGGTCCACGTACAGCCGAGCGTTATGCGTATCATTTAGTCCGCCACGACCCGCATAACGCGCAGCGACTGGCTGATAGTCTGAAAAATCTGCACGCAGGTATAAAGTATTGCCCAAAAACTTTTGCGCTTATCGGACCAGACGATGAACTGTCTCCACTGTATACTGATCCATCACGCAATAAAAAACTGGTAGCAGTTGTTGCAGAGCCGTTTGATATCATCGCGCTTGAAAAGACTGGCCAGTTCAAAGGCACTTACCATGTTTTGGGTGGTCTTGTATCACCGATAGATGGCATAGGTCCAGAACAACTACACATCACTGAACTGCTGCAGCGCGTCGACGAAGACAAGGTAGAGGAAATCATCTTAGCAACCAGCGCAAATGTAGAAGGTGAATCCACTGCGCTTTATATTCAAAAACAACTGGCAGATAGAAATGTAAAAATTAGTCGTCTTGCACGCGGTTTGCCAATTGGTGTAGATCTTGAATACGCCGACCAAATCACCTTGGGTCGAGCACTGGAAGGAAGAACAGAATTATGAAAATTCAATACTATATAGAATGCAGTAAACCGCTTACTAAAACCTCAGGCACAGCATATGTGTGCGCTGATAATCATTACTACTATAACAATCCTCGTGCCGCTGCAGCAGTCGTCATCCTCAACGAAAGCAATAAAATTCTTGTGTCAAAACGTGCAATTGAGCCACGGAAAGGCACCTATGATTTACCTGGTGGATTTATTGAACCGAACGGACAGTTGAAGATGCTGTGATTAGAGAGATGTCAGAGGAGACCACACTATCTATCGATAAGACCCATATCCTCACATCATACGCACTGGAATATCTAGAAAACGTGTATGTCTGCGACCTGATTGTACATGCGTCAGCCTGGACTGGCACACCGATCGCGCAAGATGATTCTATGGCGTTGGAATGGAAGCCTATCGATTTCCTTGATTCGCCTGAGTTTACAGCGCCATATCCTGGACTTTCAACACTCCTCAAGAAATATATCGAGCAAAATCATAAAGCATAATCTCGTATAAGCTGTTTTTGGGTTATTTCCCGAGGAGAAGACGAGTTTCCATACTTACTCTATATAGTTAGGCTGAGAGTTTACTTTTTTGATACGGTATACTATTTGTATGACTTATCCTGAGACTGAACAGTTACAGCAACTGATTACCAACGCAGAGCGGATTCTAATTATTCAAGCAGACAACCCAGACGCAGATAGCCTCGGCAGTGCTTTGGCGCTTGAACATATTTTGGAAGAACTTGGCAAGAAAACATACCTCTACTGCGCGGTAGATACACCATCATATCTGCGCTATATGCCAGGATGGGACAGAGTAACAAAAGAACTACCGACTCAATTTGATTTGAGCATTATTGTAGATGCATCAACTATGACGCTGCTCGAAGCATTTCAGAATCCGAATAATAAAGGCATCCTCGCTAGCAAACCATGTATTGTATTGGATCACCACGAAATTACCGATAATCCTGTGCCATTTGCTACTGTTACCATTAATGATGGTACGAGAGCTTCAACGGGCGAACTTATATACATCATTGGCAAAGAACTTCATTGGCCAATGAATGTTAGTACATTAGAATTTATTGCCAATACCATTTTAGGCGACACCCAAGGACTCACCAACGAACTAGCAAAAGCAGAAACCTACCGCATTATGGCTGACTTGATAGACCAGGGCGTCAATCGACCGCAACTAGAAGAAATCAGACGTGAATATGGCAAAATGCCCGAGCCGATCTTTCGCTACAAAGCCAAACTTATTGAACGCACCGAACTATACGCAGATGGGCGCTTAGCTATTGTCACTATCCCGCAAAGTGAAATAAATGAATACAGTCCACTCTATAATCCTGCGCCACTGATCCAAAATGATATCTTGCAAACCGTTGGCGTACAGTTGGCTGTGGTATTCAAGCAATATGATAATGGCCGTATCACCGCAGCTATTCGTGCTAATAACGGCGCAACCGTTGCCGGTACACTTGCTGAACATTTTGGCGGCGGTGGTCACCAATACGCCAGCGGTTTTAAGCTCACTGATGGTCGGCCACTGAATGAAGTAAAATCAGAGTGTATTAGAAAAGCTACTGAACTCCTTGATAACCTTAAACAGGAAACGTCTCAATGAAGCTTTACAATACACTCACCAGACAAGTTGAAGAGATCACACCACTATCAGACGGCAAAATAACAATTTATACCTGTGGACCAACTGTCTACGACTACCCGCATATCGGCAACTGGTTCACTTTTATTCGCTATGACCTGCTGGTGCGCACCCTCAAAATACTCGGCAAAAATCCTGTATGGGTAATGAACATTACCGACGTAGGGCATTTAGTGAGTGACGCTGACGAAGGTGAAGACAAGCTTGAAAAAGGGGCACGACGCGAAAATAAAACTGCCTGGGATGTTGCCAGTTATTACAGCGACTATTTTATTAATGGTCTGAAACGGCTCAATATTACTGCACCAACCTACATACCAAAAGCAACCGAACATATAAAAGAGCAAATCGAACTTATCAAAACCCTTGAGGACAAAGGCTATACCTACATCATCAACGATGGTGTATACTACGATACTTCAAAATTTGAGGGATACACTGCATTTGCTCGATTAGACCTTGACGATCTGCAGGCAGGTGCGCGCGTAGAGCACAATCCAGAAAAGCGAAATATCTCAGATTTTGCACTGTGGAAGTTTAGTCCAAAAGACAAAAAACGCGATATGGAGTGGGATAGTCCGTGGGGGAAGGGATTTCCTGGCTGGCATATTGAATGTTCAGCAATGGCCATGAAATATCTTGGTAAAACTATTGATATTCACTCCGGCGGCATTGACCATATACCCGTTCATCACACCAACGAAATCGCACAAAGTGAAGCCGCAACCGGTAAACGGTTTGCAAACTACTGGATGCATACCAATCACATAACTATTAACGATGAAAAAATCAGTAAAAGCCTGGGCAACACCATTACTTTAGAAGATATTGAAAAACAAGGTTTTTCACTAGAAGTATTCCGCCTGCATGTTCTCGAGAGTCACTACCGTTCACAGAGTAAATTCAGCTGGGAAAGCTTAGAAGCTGCGAAAAATCGTCTACAACATTACAGGGAAATGGCAGATCACTTGTGGCAGCCTTCACCTGATAGTCATCCTCGGGAAAATCGATACGATCACAAGGAGGCTATACTGCACGAAATGCAAAATGACCTGTCATCCCCAACAGCACTTGCGCTGCTGAGCGAAGTTGCTCACGATATCACTACAAACGGTATTCGCCCTGATGAAGTAGAACGCCTCAAAGACTTTCTTGCTTTTATTGATGATTTGCTCGGTATAAAACTTCTGGGAGAAGATATAAACAACGAACAAAAGGCTGCAATCAAACGACGCGAACAGGCTCGCGCCAATGCAGATTGGCAAACATCAGATGCAATCCGAAATGAACTACAAAAACAAGGTATTGGTATAAAAGACACCGAACGCGGAACTATTTGGCACCGGCTTTAAGAGATTTTGCTTCGCTGGCCGGGATCTTACCCTTGTGTTGCAAATAATCTATAAGCAGCACACGGATACAACCAGCAACTGGTATCGCTACAATACCACCAAGGATTCCTGCTAAGTTCACACCGATTATTACCGACGCAAATACCAATAATGGCGACATATTTGTTGCGTTTGCCTGCACGCGCGGCTGTACTACGTAGTTTTCGATCTGCTGATATAAAACATAGTATGCGAGCAAAAGCAGTGCATTCAGTGGCGATACTGTCAGTGCAACCAAAGTTACCACCGTAGCCCCCACGTAATGCCCAATCATAGGCACCAAACCGCACAGGAATACAATTACTGCCAAAGCACCCGCATAAGGTACATGCAAAATCAGCATAACCGGTAATATAAACACCGCCGCAATAAAAGCTAACGTTACCTGGCCGTTCACGTAGCCTCGAATGACCTGATACATTTCGGCTAATATAGCAACCGTTCGATTGCGATGATCGTCAGGGAGTAGTTTCTTTCCATAATTAAGCCAGCGCGGACCCTCTACAAGCATCATAAAGGTCAGCACCAGTACTGTAATTGCAGACACCACACCAGAACCAACGGTTGAAACTGTAGAAACTGCGGTATTTCCTGAATTTTTAATAACTTCAGATATGTTTTCAGAAAGCTCGTTTGTAGCGTTTTCTAAATTGTTCTCACGAATGAATCTGCCAGCTGCACTATCTTGATCCTGCAAATCTTCAATAAACTCAGGAACCGCTCGCACAAAGGTCGTTACCTGACGAACTGCGGGCGGCACAATCAGCGCCAAAAATCCTGCAAGTACAACAACTACAATTAAAAACGAAATACTGGTAGCAACCGTACGACTGCCTTTTCTTTTTCCAGGCAAACGTTCGCTAATCCAGTGCACCGGTGCATTGAGTGCAAGCGCAAGAAACAGTGCAATGAAAATAAGTATCAATGCATGACTTACCTTATTTAAGGCTGCCAAAATAATAGTGGTTAAGACTACAGTAACAACGATCCGCACAACGGTACGGCTCGAAATAACTATCTCCATTTTTTGGGGATTATCACCGCTCTTTTTTAGTCTCATACTATTTCATTATTACTCACGAGCGTTTCTGTTGCAACGCGTCGTAATATACATCAAGAATCTTTTGCGCCACGACAGGTGTATCAAACTGTTTTACATAGGCTACTTGTTTTTTGTGTATTTCCTGACGCATTTTGCTATTTTGCATGTGTTTCACAAGTAGCTTGGCAAATGCTTCGGTATCGTATGGATTAAACAACTGCTCAGTAAAAGAGCCCATGACTGATCGATACCCAGCATTGTCACCAGCCAGCACAGTACCGGGCGTCGCTGCCAAAGCCTCTAGTAGGCTAATACCAAAACTCTCTCCGCCCGTACTTGGAAATACAGCTATGTCAGCCTTAGCTAAAAATTGCGCTTTGTCCTCTTCAGCAATAAACCCTTCAAAAGATACTACATCCGTAAGATTATGTTTTAGTACATATTTCTCTAACTTCTCTCTCAGCAAACCCTTACCGCCTATACTGACATGATAAGAAATATCGGTTAGCTTGTGTGCTTCAATATACTGAATTGCCTTTAGCAGCTGCATTGCTCCTTTACGCTCGACAAGTCTGCCTAAAAATACGATTTCTAGTTTCTTACTTTTATACTTTTGTTTTACTAAAAATCGGGATACATCAGTCATATTCGGTAAGATATCAGAATCAATTTTATAGGCACCTTTACAAAACTCCTGAGCAGCGGGAGACACACTCAGCATGCGATCAAAGCGTTGAAGCTGATGGCCAACCCATATACCAAGTCCACGAGTTGCCGCAGCCACAAGTTTTGACTCCGGAAAAATATGAAACGTACCAACTACTATAGTATCAGGTGAAGCTTTTGAGATTAACTGACCAGCCAAAAAAGGGCTATAAGGCACCTGAATATGCAGTACATCAAAATGTATCCTTTTAAGTAGTGTCCGCACGGCTTTTGGGTGTGCAGGCAGGGGAGTGCCGCCACTGTTGCCGTTAAATCTGACTCGCAGTTTTTTGCTCAGTACATGCAAATTTGGCAAATCTGTCCGCTTTGTCTCGCTGGTTATATAGTGTACTTCATGACCTTGATTCGATAGCCACTTTCCAAGGGTCGTGACATATTGTTGCACGCCATCAGTACTATCAAGTGAATCATCAAGCACCAGACCGATGGTCAAAGCGTTGTTACTTTTCATAACTCTCTACAGCATCCTGGTATACAGCTTCGTATTGCTTTACAACGTTTGCATAATCGTATTGTCCTATTGTTTCACGCGCCCATTTTTGCCATAGTTTACGCAAATCACGCTCGTTCAAAAGCAGGGCAAGCCGATGTGCAAAATCAGGTGTTTCCTTTGGATTTACCAATGAAAGCGCCCCAAGACCCTGTAATACTGAGCTATAGCCGGGATTATTTCCTGCTACAGTAACCAAACCCGACGCCATAGCTTCAAGCAACACAATACCAAAACTTTCGCCGTAAATTGCTGGCGAACAAAACAGATCCGCCTCGCGCAGCAGTTGTTTCTTTTTCGTTTCTGTAACGTATCCCAAGAATTCCACGTCATTATTAATACCGAGCTCATCAGCCAGATCTTCAAGTTTTTGCCGATCTACACCATCACCAGCAATTATCAACTTCACGTCATGACCCTTATCCAGCAACACTTTAAAAGCCTTCAAAAGATACGCCACACCTTTTCGTTTCTCCAGCCGACCAAGATAGAGGATTGTTTTTTGGTCACGCTCGGCACGTCTGCGCGGCACATGGAAACTTTTCAGATCAATACCGTTTGGAATAATTGATACTGGCTCATCGGTCATCGTACGCAAATATTCCATAGCCGCTTCACTGACCGCAGTAAAGCTATCAATATATTTCAAAACAGACTTGGTATACGGTGTTACCACTTTAGCAACAGTCCGACTCACTAAAGTCTCCGGTAGTTTTGCATGGAACGTTGCCACGTTCACACAGTTGGAACGGCTTAGTATCTGACGACTCAAGATAGGTATCCAAGGTTCATGAAAGTGCAGCACATCAAACTGCTCCTTAGCAAGCATCGTATCGATCTCTGATCCATCTACACTCCCACCAACTTGTGACGTAGTGTGCATCGGTGAACGAAAATCAGTCGATGTGCCCAGATAAATGGTATCTTTATGGTTAGCGTTATTACCTCGAGGACGTGGTGTAATGATGCGTACATCATGCCCTAGTGCTGCCAGCTCCACATGAAGCGCACGGACACACTCTTGTACACCTCCCCCCTTATCAATATCATACGGGCATACCAAACCAATTTTCATACTTGACACCTAGTATACCATTTCTTAAGGCTTCTTCGCTAACTCCCGCTTGAGTTTAGGCGGAATCATAATCGCCATTTCCTTTTTATCACCCATAATACTTGGTGTATGCGCATGCGACTTCATAATAACCTGCGTATAGTCATTAAATACAACACGCATATGCTGCTCCACAACATAATTATCAAAATAATGATCGTTGCTGGCTGCCACATGCCATACTGCTAAATCTACCTTTTTCTGACAGTTGTCTAGGTTCAGAAATTCACTTGTCGTGGCCCAATGGGTACGCACATCATTGACTTGCCATAGCTTTACTTCAAAGTCCATCATCTCGGCAAAATCTGTCGCATCCATCTCGAGAAAACGCCTTCTTCCAAACGGGGAACGAATATAAATATTGCGTATCACAAACTTATTCAGCGCCCCATATCTAATAAGGTACGGCAAAGGCTGTATTGTTAAGATTTTTGTGAGGCGATGAAATAGTTTTCGCTGCCATGGCTTAAATAAAAAGTCGTCCTTATGCATAAACCCAACAATACTGACAAGCAAATCAACCTTCTTGGCAATGTCAGGATATTTTTGCAGCATTCTTGTCACCACCACGAAGCCATAAGAAATACCAAGGATAGTGATGCGCCTGCGTTTATAACGCATCCTAATAAATGTTGCTAGGTAATCAGCCATCACGTCCAAGGTAGGTTTTTGGCCAATTTTATAGAATGAATCCATTCCGCCAAAGCCAGGTAAATCTACCATCGTCACATTGCCATAGTCCTGTAAATTTTCAACGAGTCCAAACCATCGCTCAATCAGCGCATGATGTCCATAAAGCAGCAAAATCTCACGATTTCTATTTTTTTTAGCACTAGGAGCCTTCAGCATGCGCCCCTTCATGCCATGTATATTGAGTTCCACAATAAACTTGGACAAAGGATGTGGTTTTGTGTTCATATATATTTCCTTCAATTCAGTCTACGGCATCGCCACACTAGAAGCAACACCTGTTTTCCCTTATAATAAGCCGTTATGAAGCGTAGAACTCACGTAAAGCGCCGTAAATACATCGTCATTTCCATTATAATACTCGGTGCAGTTTGTATAGGCGGATTAGCCACAGTACATTTCATAAGGGAGCCTGAAACAAACACCAAGCAAGCTAAAAAAACCACAAAATCTGAAAAATCAGCACAGGCTCAACAGCCGCAGCAACCAACCTTTAACAAAAATCTTCACTCGCTTGATGATCCTGCAAGTATCTGGGTTGTCGTGAACAAAACACGCCCACTGCAACCCAAAGACTATACTCCTTCGGACCTTGTAGGTGTCGGTAATGGTCAGCAGATGCGCGCCGAACCCGCAAAGGCACTGCAAACCATGATTCAAGACGCAAAAACGCAAGGGCTCAATATCCGTCCATTAAGCGGCTACCGCTCGTACACAACCCAAGTTAGCGTTTATAACAACGAAGTGCGAACATACGGGCAAGCCGTAGCCGACACACAAAGTGCCCGGCCTGGTACCAGTGAACACCAAACAGGTCTTGCGATCGACATAGGCGGCGGAGGCTGTGGCATCGAAGACTGTTTCGGCAATACAGCTGAAGGGAAGTGGGTAGCAGCAAATGCGTATAAGTACGGTTTTATAATCCGTTACACTCCTGACAAAGACCACATCACTGGTTATCGGTATGAACCATGGCACATTCGTTATGTCGGCGTGGAGCTAGCAACCGAAATGCATACAAATGGTATGCAAACACTAGAAGAATTCTTTGGTCTACCACCGGCACCAGATTACATTAATTAGCATATGCGTATATTTTCACGAATCATTTTACTCTTGTGTTTTGCAGTCCTCGTGCTAATTTCGGCACAGAGACTTATTGCTTTGCAAAAAACTGACGAGACACCTCAGCAAAAACCAGTTAATGGCAGCGAACTGCAACAACGAATCACCACATGGGCACAAAACCACGACGGAGATTTCGGAGTGGCCGTGCAGGAAATAAACGGTGCTCAGCGTCAAGCATATTACCAAGCAGACAAGCAGTTCGTAGCGGCAAGCACCTATAAACTGTTTTTGGTGTATGCCATACTGCACGACATAGAGCAAGGCAACCACACGTTGGACACCAAAACCAGTATTGGTATAGATGTTCATACTTGTATCGACGAGCTGCTTATTCGTTCTGATAATGATTGCGGCTATCCAACTGGTGCGCTGATAGGATGGGAAACTATCAATACATTTATCCAGCAGCAAGGCTTTCATGGCACCGATATTAATAACTACGACGCATACGGCAACACCACCGCTAAAGATAAGACAACTACTGCCAAAGACCAGGTCAAGCTTATGTCGCACCTTGCAAACGGTACATTACTCAATAAAACACACACCGACCTTATGCTTACAAACATGAAGCAACAAGTCTGGCGCGAACGCATCCCAGCAGGCGTTCCGACTGATGTAGAAGTTGCCGATAAACCAGGCTGGCTGCCTGGCATTGAAAACGATACTGCGATTGTGTATGGTCCAAAAAGCATTTATGCAATCAGTATTCTCTCAACTAACACTACCCCGAACCAACTCGCTGAACTTTCTAAACTGATATACGACTATCTGCAACGTTAGACTATATTATTCTAGTGAGCCGAAGGATGTTTTGAGGTCGATACATTAATCAGGTGGTGTGTTGCTGCCGCTGACATAGTACTAATGAGGCCATTAATAAGTACTGTTGCCGATGCTGCACCAGGTATTTTGTGCTCAAGCGCCAATCCTACAGTATATAAAAACCCTGTTCCTGCATCAGTTACTGCATGCAGCACGTTATCACTGTGCGCATCAAATGTATGCTCATGCGTGTGACCATGAGCATGCTCATGATGACGAGCATTATGCGTTTTTCGTGCTACCCCAAAGTTAATTACCGCACCTGTGGCAGCTAAACCAATAGCTGTTTTGGATGCATCTTCTCGTTCACCTGTTGCAAGCTGATAAACACCACCGCTAATGCCCGCAATACCGCCAATCGTTAATACTGTCGCCGCTAATCTTCGTAACCGCTTTGTTACTTTTGGCGAACGTTTCAGCGCCTCGCCATCAGCGTAAAACGCCCCTGCGTCCGCAAAATTATGTGCTGATTCATTAACAAAACCAATATTACCTGTTATCCCGCCGAGTGCCGCCTGTACTGCACCCATACCTACATTCCAAGCTGCTGCACTACGTGCTGCTGCAATTTCTTTTGTATAGTTCTGATGTTGGCACTCTTGCGTAGCCATATAGCTCATGCTTTTCCTTAATAAAAAAATAAACCTGATCTAAATGACCAGGAAAGTGGCTAGGGTGGAGGGATTCGAACCCCCGATCACGGGACCAAAACCCGTTGCCTTACCGCTTGGCCACACCCTACTACCAAACAACCAGCATATTGTAACCTGTTAGCACAAAATTTTCAATATAAGGAGAAAGCTAGGAGTTCGTATATTTGCTATGATAGAACCATGAGTGGAGTAGCGGTGTATGCATGGACAAAACATAATATTATCAAGCCTGCGATCAAACATCGAAGGGATATTTTATTCTTTGTCATCGGTGCCACAGCTGCCATTTTAGCAATCACACTCAGCAATACAATTAGGAGTGACGTGCAAAAACCATTAAAGCCTCGAGTGTCACGCATTACCATTCCATGGATTCCAGAAACCGTGAAACGCTGGGAGAAGCCAATTGTCCAAGCTGCAAAAAAGTATGAAATAGATCCAAATTTCTTAGCAATTATCATGACACTTGAATCAGGCGGCTACACCAAAGCTCACAGTCCAGCCGACGCGAAGGGACTGATGCAAGTCACACCACCAACAGCAAGTGATATCGCCGCAAAATTCCTCAAAAAACCCACCAAGAAATACGACTTATTTAATCCAGAAACAAGCATAGAATTTGGTGCAGCATACTTGGCATGGCTGCGTGACGAATTTGGCAGCAGCAAGCAGGGACCAAGCTGGAATACTACCGTAGAGCTCGTGGCAGCCGGCTACAATGGCGGGCCAGGAGCCGCAAACAGCTTAGAACAGGGTAAAGGCCTTACCAGTGACGAAACGCTTTCATACTCTCGCGACGCTTTCAATATGTGGCGTGAACGACACGCAACCACCAGCCCGACATTTGAACGCTGGAAAGAACGTGGCGGCCAAAGCTTACTGGATGCTGCCCTGAAAGAGCAAACACAAAACTAGGTTTACTTGACTTATTTGGTTGTTTTATGTTATAATAAAGAGATAGACCTCTTTACTCTCTTATTCCTGTAACACCTTTAAGATATATAAAATATCCTGCGTTTTTTCCACCTGATAACGTGCAGCAGTATGACCAAACCCAACTTTTATAGTAAACGCACTTTTTGGCAAGGTCATAAACATTGTTTCGTCAGTATAGTCATCACCCGCGCATAAAATAAAATCTGCAGGATACGCATCAACTAATTGTGTAATTGCATGACCTTTTTGTATCGTTTCGGGTTTTATTTCAATAATCTTTTTTCCCGAATACAGCTTGATATCCGTTCCGGCCAGTAGCGTTTGTAGTTCTTGCATCAGATTGATATTGCGTACATATGCCAACTCTGTTGGAGTGTTGCGATAATGCCATACGATTGAATAATCCTTTTCCTCGATTTTTGCTCCTGGCGTACGATCAGCATATTGCTTCAGTACCGTTAAAATCGCCGCTTTGCGTGTACGAAACGACGAGGGAGTATGGCGCCATGTCTTATCTTGCTTGATCCACGCACCATGTTCGGCCACCAGATAAAGTGCAGTGCCTCCAAACCAGTTCTCAAGCGCTTGCTTTGTCCGACCGCTAACAATACACACTTTGGTGGCAGGCAGAGACGATAGTTTGTACAACAACCGACGGAGTGCAACTGGCGGTTTGGCATGCCTTGGATCAGGATTTGCTACAAAATTACGAATCGTACCATCGTAGTCTAGAATAATTAACCGCTTTTTTGCTGCTGTAAAAGCAGTAAATATGCTTTGCATACTTGCTTTATCTAGATATTTCTGATGCTGCCTTGCCTGATAATATTTAAGTTGTTTTAGCTGGCTCAAAAAATCAGCCGCCCAGCGTTGGACCGTGTACTGCGATATACGTCTGCGCATCGCGGTGAGATTTTGACGCTTAGCAGCATTAGACATGGTCAGCGCCGTTTTGATACCATTTTTTATCGAACGAGTGTTATTGGGATTGACCCGCGTTGCTTCAGGAAGTTCGTCAATCGCACCAGCAAGTTCACTCAGAATCAACACACCCTTATTATCCCGCTTTGCTGCTACATATTCTTTGGCAACAAGGTTCATGCCGTCACGAATCGGGGTTACTAGCATTACATCGGCTTTGGCATACAAAGCAACTACTTGCGCAAACGGCAGATTCTTAAATTGATACGACACCGGCGTCCAATCAACAGTTCCATACTCACCGTTAATACGACTAATCTGCTGCTCTATAGCTTCACGCAGCTCCTGATAAGTTTGCACTGCAGTCCGTGACGGTACAGCCACCATCACCAGCGACACTTTTTTGTGGTATGAGGGATTTTCCTTCAGAAACAAATCAAACGCACTCAAACGTTCGGGAATCCCTTTACTATAGTCTAACCGATCAACTGAAAGTATTATCTTCCGGCCTCGATATGTTTCAGTAATCGCTTGCATTTCTGCCAAGGTTTCGGACTGTTTTAGGGCTTTGGTGAATTTATCGTAGTCAATACCGATTGGAAACGCATCTACTAGCACAACTCTCCCGTTATATTCCACAGTACTGTGACTGTTTTCTAAACCAAGCATACGCAGACAACTGCTTAAAAAATGCCGCGCATAGTCATAAATATGAAAACCAATCAAATCAGCGCCAAGCATACCTTCTAAAATCTCACGCCGCTCTGGCAATAGGCGAAATATCTCATAAGACGGGAAGGGGATATGTAGAAAAAATCCAATTAACGCTTCCGGCAGCTTCTTTCGCAAAATAGCCGGCAGTAAAAGCAGGTGGTAGTCATGCACCCATATCGTGGCATCGGATACGGCATGTTTAGTAACGCTTCGGCTAAATAAATCATTGGCTGCTCTATATGCCGCCCAATACGATTCTTTATACTGCGCTGACTGCTGAAAGTAGTGAAACAGTGGCCAGAGTGTATCATTCGCATACCCTTCATAAAACGCGCTCACCAGATCACGTTTCAGATGCACCGGAATACAACGATACTTTTTGAGCACGCGGGCGATTTTTACCTTATCAGCCGTTGTTAGCTCATCCTCGCTAATACCTGGCCAACCGATCCATACCATTTCAGCAGCATTATCGAGCGACGACATCGCTGTTGCCAATCCACCAGCACTCTGAGAGAAGATAAGATTGCCGTTTTCTTTCGTAACGGTTACTGGTAGTCTATTGGAAACGACGATGAATTTGTACTTACTCACGCTATATGTAAAATATGCCAAATCATCAGAAACAGCTGTAAGAAATACTACATGCTATCTTGGAATGGTCACCGTAAATACCGTGCCTTTTTTCGGCTTGGACTGAACCGAGATGTTGCCGCCATGTAAATCCACGATTTGTTTGGTAAGATACAGTCCGATGCCTGAACCGCCGACTTCACTCGACATAGCGTTATTGATCCGTGAGAACTTTTTAAACAGCTTGCTCATATTAACACCTTCTATCCCCACACCATCATCTACGACTTTGAGTGTTACATAGTCTAGTCCATCAACCAGTCTTACAGCGATATTGCCGCCCTTATGTGTATATTTGCTGGCATTAGAAAGCAAATTTTCAATCACCATGCGCATAAACGCAGGATCTACCTTTATCACCACTGGACGCTCTAGCGAAACAATGATATTTTGCTGCCGCTCACGAGCCGCATCCTCATAGCCAGCAACAACATCGTGAATAATTTCTGCAAAATCAACAGTCTTCTTTTTTAATCGAACCGTTGTTGAATCTGTTTTTGCCACGTATAACAAATCGTTTAATATGCCGATCTGTCGCTCGTTACTGGCATAGGCCAACTTTAAAAAATGCAGCTGATCAGCAGAAATCGCGCCGGCATACCCTTCTAGCAGCATGCCCAAGTATGTTTTTACGGCTGTTGCTGGGGTACGCAGCTCATGTGAAGCGATAGAGATAAAATCCGACTTTATCGCGTCAAGCTCAATTTCCTCAGAAATATCACGGAATACTTCAACCGCACCAACCCGTCGGTTATGAAGCATAATCGGGGACACGGTGACGGCAACAGGGATACGTTTGTCACCTTTACCAACATAAAAACACCGCCTTGTTATCGTGCGATTCTTATGACGAGACAAGGTGATTGGTCGTTCCTCATTCGGTATGACTCGACCAGACGCATCAGTGGCCACAATGACATTAGTAAACACCTTGCCAATAAGATCTTGTTCTGTAAAACCCAATATAGACAACGCCGCCTTATTTATACGTTCAATTCTGCCGGATTCATCCGTTGCTATCGCTCCGTCACCAATGCTCATAAACAACGCTTCAGCCCGCGCCATTTCCTGGGTACTCACTGCGGCTCCTTCCTGCAGCTGCTTATATGATTTTTTAGCATTAGCCATCGCTTATTTCTCCGCCCACTATATACACACTATACGCTTCGTTTTACTCTTTATAAGAAGCCATTTATTCAATTTCTTTTCAATAAAATAACTCACACCTTATAGGTTTTAGTAGCACAGCCTACTATATTCATGAGATAATATATGTGTTATAGGAAATAGTATGCGATCTTCTACTAGCAAAAAAACGCTTACCAAAACGCAAGCGTATAACGCGCTCATGAACACTTCCTATCAGCCAGCTACTGCGCGGGGACGCAGAAGAATATTAGAAGACGATATTAACTCTACTCAAGAACAGAGCGAGCAGAAACGCTGGTGGACATGGAAAAAGGGAGTGCTACTATTTCTATTGCTACTGCTTACGCCATTTTTAGTAATAGGCATATGGGATCTGAAAAACTTCTCAAATGCGAGTTCGAAACTGTTTGGCACGAGCAATACACTTGGCATATTAGCGCAAACACCACCAAAATCGACTGACGACCGCACCAATATACTACTTGTAGGGTATTCCGTAGATGACGAAGGACATGCAGGTGCAACCCTCACAGATTCAATCATGATCCTCAGTCTCAACAAAAAAGATAACACCGGCTACATGCTAAACATTCCACGTGATCTTTACATAAATATCCCCGGCGAAGGTCGAGCGAAAATTAATGAAGCATTCCAAGACGGTGAGCGTTCAGGTTTTAACGAGCCAGGCTATCCAGCAGGCGGTATAGGACTGCTAGAAAAAACAATTAGCGAACACTTTGATATCGAAATTCATAATTATGTCATTATCAACTATGCAGCCGTACGAGAAATTGTAGATGCTTTGGGTGGTATAGCGGTGACTATCGAAAGTCCTGATCCACGCGGTCTGTATGATCCAAATTTCCAACCACACGAAGGCGGACCGCTCCGACTTTCCAATGGTCAGCAAAAAATTGATGGTCAAACAGCACTCCGCCTCACACGCGCTCGCGGCGCAACCTATGGATCGTACGGATTTCCGCAGTCAGACTTTAACCGCACACAAAATCAGCAAAAAGTCTTAGCCGCTATTAAAGCAGAACTTGACTGGAAGTTGGTACTTGATCCTCGAAAGAACGGTAAATTATTCAATGCTGCTGGAAACAATATTAAAACCGACATAAAATTATCTGAAGTGATTCCGGTATATCGTATGTTTACAAACGTGCCGAATGATCAACTAAAATCCATAACACTCAATAATATCAAGGGGAAAAACTTACTACGCAGCTACCGAACCCCGGGCGGTCAAAGCACACTAATCCCTGCTGCAGGGATTAACGATTACTCACAAATCCAAGAAGCAATCAAAAGTATTCAATAAGCTTTTATAACAATTAAAGTAGCAATAAATAGATTATGAAGCAGGTTTTAAAACGTTTTAGGCTTTTTGTCATTGCCGCACTTATCACGACTCTTATCATCATTGCCAAATACATTCTGCATAGTATGGGGTGGGAAGTTATTGAAATGAGCTCACTCCATTCCAGTATGGTAGCCGGCACAACTTTTGTAATCGGTTTCTTGCTTTCTACCACCATGGCAGACTACAAGGAAAGTGAACGTATTCCGGCAGATTTTGCAGCAAACATCGAAAACATGCACGAAGATGCAATATCGTTTTACAAACAATACCCAAAATTCGATCTTGTAGGCTATCAAAAGCAATTACAAAAAATTGCTGCGGCTTTTGCAAAGGATGTACGCAGCAAATCTAAAACTAGCCACCTACATATCCATCGCCTGAGTGAGCATTTTGCCGAGATGGAAAAGGCCGGGGTGCCACCAAACTTTATTGTAAAGCTCAAGCAGCAACAGGCCCTACTTACTAAACACGTTATGCGTGTCAATTACATTCAGCGCATTACTTTCATACCGTCTGCAACGATTTTAGCGTGGTCAATTGTAGTGATTACACTCAGTCTTATCATGTTTACAAAAATTGAATCACTCCTCGGTAGTACACTTATTTTAGGTGGATTAACCTTTATTCTTATGTACATTCTGCTGCTGATTCGAGTTATCCGTACACCATTCCATGCCGAAGGCGCTACCCAAGATGATGTCAGCCTATATCTAATTGATCAAACCGCCGAACATCTCAAAAGACCGCACAAGTAACACATACTGACCGTATATAAGATCAGTCACGCTAGTTACTGTATGGCGGGAAGCACTCTTTAGGTGTAGGCTTCTTATATGAAGCCATTTACTAAAGAATTACTAGCATATAGCTTAAGCGCACTACTGGGCTGTCTTGGCGGTGTAATCACCATCGTAATGATATGGCTTTTACATACAGGTACAACCTGGGTTTGGGAAGATATATTTCATAATAATGTAGATGACCCGAGCCGCACGCCCTTTGTATTTATTACATTCCTCATCGCAGCTCTAGCTGCTGGATATTTCGCGAAAAAATACACAAAGCCGCTTATCGGTATGGATGAGGTAATTGTGCAAGTTATTGAAAAAGGCAAAATCCGCTGGCAAAACACTGGCAGGGCACTTGTAAACGGTTTTCTTTCAATAGCCAGCGGCGCCAGCCTTGGTCCAGAGGCGCCATCAGCATTCGTCAGTGTCAGTACTTCATCATTTATCGCTGAAAAAACAAAGCAACCAATAAAAACCGCAAAAATCATGAACATCAGCAGCGTGTCAGGCATGCTCGGCGCATTGCTTAGCAGCCCGTTTCTGGCACCAGTACTCATAGCGGCATCAGTCAAAAACATCAGCAATAATATGCGTATGCTCATCACCTATAGTACTATCGCCAGCGCTTTTGGAGTTGGCACATTTTTTGGATTGTTTCACACCGTAGCTATCATTGATCTTGGCTTGCCGGAGTATCCTGGTGCAGATGTAGAGGCACTTGCCCAGGCGTTGATTATTGGCTTTCTTGCTGCAGTATTTTTAGGAATTATTTTTAAACTCACCGAACCAGTACTCACCACGATTGTAAAACCACTGAAAGAAAAACCTTTTGCACTGGCACTTACTGGCGGTGCTGTCTCGGCTACTATCGCATTCCTTATGCCGCTGACTATGTTCAGTGGCCAATACACCATCCCAGCACTGCTGGAGAAATCGACTGAATTTGGCATTGTTTTGTTGTGTATTATTGCCGCTGCAAAGTTATTTTCTACGTTTTTGCTCCTAAGGAGCTGTTTTTTCGGCGGTCCGATTTTTCCGATGATTTTTGTAGGAGCAACACTCGGTACCATCATTACGCATATCATCCCCATACCTCTAACACTCGCTGTTGCTGCGTCTATCGCTGGTCTACTCACCGTAGCGATGCGTCAGCCACTGTCTGCAGCGCTACTAACTATCGGCATCCTTGGCGTTAACGTTACATCCGTAGTGGCAATTGCCGCCGCTGGCGCATACTTGCTATTGACGCTGCTACCACAACAAGCGACAATAAGACCTGAAGGTAAATAATCAAAAACATGAAAAAAAAGATTAACCAGCCTGGCAGCCGATTAGATCGTATTGATACTTTTGTGCTTGCTGGTGTGATAACTATTTTGATCACACGCGCATTTTTGGCACTTACCGGCTATCCGCAACTTGGCAACGACTCACTGCATATAGCCCACGTGCTGTGGGGTGGAGCATTCTTAACCCTCGCATTTCTCATTCTGCTACTCGCTGATACGCCAAACAAGCTCTTTGCAAGTCTACTTGGCGGTATTGGATTTGGACTGTTTATCGACGAAGTGGGGAAGTTTATCACCCAAGATAACAATTATTTTTATAAACCTGCTGTCGGTATTATATACCTTTCATTTTTGGTTATCTGGTTTGTCAGCCGCTTGCTCATAGTGCGCAAGGAAAAGCTACCGTTTTTATCACCTGCCGAATGGCCAGACAAAGAATGGATGAAGCTGCTGATTATTGGTTGGTCGATTGTGCAAGTTATTACCGGACTTGTGCTTTTAGGCATGATACTTATTGAAGGTTTTTCAGTTACTAAACACCTTTTAGGTATTACATCTTTAGGTATTATCAGCGGACTCATCTATGGTGCCGCAATAGCTAAAGGTATGTACGAGTACTACTCTAATAAAGTCATCGCTGCAGCGCATACACTTCGCGGTGCTAGCATTTTTTGTATTGTTGCACTTTATCCATTTTTATATTTTGAATATCCACTTGAAGCAACCTTTGGGCTTATTCCGACCTTCTTAGTGGTAATTGGTCTTTCGGAAATATCTATCAGCAGCCTGTTTAAAAAATTACTGCTGCGCCAGTCGCAATAAGCAACTATACTAAGAGGTATAAAGGAGGGATTTACTATGTTTACATTACCTGAACTGAGCTACAGCTACGATGCGCTCGGCAAATATATCAGTAAAGATATTATGGAGCTGCACCACAGCAAACACCACCAAACGTATGTTGATAAACTCAATGCCGCAATCGAACAAGCACCGGAACTACAGGAAAAATCAGTAACTGAGCTTATTAGCAATCTTGATGTGGTACCGGAGCATATCCGTACTGCTGTTCGCAATCACGGCGGCGGACACTATAACCACACGCTCTTTTGGCAATGGATGTCGCCTAATGGCGGCGGTGAGCCAAGCGGCGAACTTGCTGACGCACTCAAAGCAAAGTACGGCAGTTTTCAGGCTTTTGTGGATGCATTTAGCGAAAAAGCTTTGGGAGTTTTTGGCAGCGGTTGGACATGGCTGCAGCCTGATCTTTCTATCGTTACCACACCAAACCAGGATTCGCCGCTGATGACCGGCGGAAAAGAACCAATACTTGGGCTTGATGTGTGGGAGCATGCATACTATCTTGATTACACCTACAAGCGCGGTGATTACATTAATGCTTGGTGGAATGTTGTAAACTGGGACTTCGTAGCTGAGCGCTATAAGCGAGCATAAGCATCGTGGTACAATGCCCTCATGCAGCAGCCAGTGATTGAACTCTCGCACCTGACGAAGACGTACGGTAAAAACCGTGGCGTCAGTGATATTTCGCTGAAAGTTCCCGAAGGAGTGATATTTGGGTTCTTAGGGCCAAACGGCGCAGGGAAGAGCACTACGATCAATATGCTCGTAAATCTTATCCATCCCACGAGCGGTCAAATAAAAATTTTTGGCAAAGACAATCAAAAACACGGTCTTGAAATCCGTGAAGACATTGGCTTTTTATCAAGCGACATGCCGCTTGACGGCGGGCTTACCGGCTGGCAGCAGTTAGAATATTTCGGAAACCTCCGTGGCAGCTTTGACAAGACCTACGTCCAAGAACTTGCCAAGCGGCTCGATTGTAATCTAAACCGCAAAATCAAAACTTTATCGCGCGGCAATCATCAAAAAGTCGCGCTCATTAGCGCGCTCATGCACAAGCCAAAGCTGCTGCTTCTTGATGAGCCGACTAGTGGCCTTGACCCATTAATCCAAGCTGAATTCAACAAAATTATCCGCGAACACAAAGCAGCAGGATACACCACGTTTATCTCGTCACACATCCTTAGCGAGATTCAAGAACTCTGTGACGAAGTAGCATTTATTCGCGAAGGCGAGATTATTGCCCACAAAACTCTTGACGAACTCGCAAAAGGCGCACCAAAGCAAATCCGTATTACCACTCAAGATAAAACTCTCATTAGCCGGTTTAAGAAACTCGAAGGTCTAGACGGCGTGCGTATTGAAGGTAAACGCATTATGTTCCGTTACACCGGACACACAGACACACTTATTAAGCTACTGGCCAAACACAAAATTGAAGACATTGTCATCGAAGAATCCGATCTTGAAACAATGTTTATGCAGTTTTATGAAAACGATAATGGAGCAAAATGATGCTTAAGACAATTTTTGGCAAAACACTGTACGAAAGACGGCTATCAACCATTATCTGGACCTTGGCATTTTTTGCTTGTGTGCTTCTGATTGTCGTACTATTCCCAACATTCAAAGACTCATTCGGCCAAGCGCTCAATGACGTGCCTGAATCACTAAAAGGACTACTGGGCAACGCGAGCGACTATCAAACAATTAACGGCTATGTTGATATTCAGGTTATCGGTCAAATGATATTTCTCACCCTTATTCTCGGTATTATCCTCGGCACGAGCTTTCTTGCCGGAGAAGAAAATTCGCGCACACTTCATACACTACTGGTGCAGCCGATCAGCCGCACACGCATATATATTGAGAAATACTTAGCTATGATGGTTATAACATTCGTTGCGATCATAGGCGGTATCTTCGGCGGTATTATTGCAGGCGCAATCCCAATCGGAGAATTACATAACACATCTGTATGGCGAATGCTGCAAGCTGCCGGTATGACTTGGCTTTTAACACTCGCCTTTGCAACACTTGCGTACACAATTGGCGCCATAACGGGCAAACGAGGCATTGCTGGTATCGTAGCAGGTTTTTATGCGTTCGCAACGTATATGATCACCACACTCGCCTCAAGTGCGACAGTGCTTGAAAAACTGGACTATATATCACCGTTTCATTACTTCAATCAGCCGAGCGTGATAAAAACCGGTCTTGATAGCGGCAATATTACAGTGCTCACTGCCGCAACGCTGCTTCTATTTCTAATCGGCCTCTGGATATTTCGAAAACGCAATATTTATTGATCTTTTCACTAAATGTAGCGTTTATGCTGGGCATATAAAAATGCCGCTATACCAACCAGTATTGGAATCCAGTACGAAATCAATCGATAAGCAAACGCAATCGCGAGCGACACGCTTGGATTATACCCAAACGCAATCAATGTAGCTGTTAAACCAGCTTCGGCACCAATCACGCCGCCCGGCGTAGGAGACGCCGTAGCCGCCGCCACACCGCCAGCCAATACTACCAACGCAACAAAGAGTGAAATCTGAACATCAAACGCAAGTGCAACCGTCATCACCGCACATGCATGGAGCAAAGTATTGAACATCGAACATAGCAGTGCCCCGCCAACAGCCGTCTTGCGCTTACGATAAGCATGAAACGCTTTTGACGCACTCTTAACGAAGCGAAGCACCTTGCCACGTTGACCTGAAATATTTTTGGCCACAATCGCCACACCGACTAATACCGTTCCTACCGCAGCTGCTACACCGGCAAAAATATACACATTCTTCGGCAACACTTCTGTAATTAGCACACCTGAAAGCGTCGCCGCTAATAGCAATAGCAGTCCATGCCCCACACCGCCAAGAAAATTGTTAACCGCAACCACCGTAGAGGCCTGTGCAAGCGAATGTTTATGGCGATATAAAAAATCAACCAACAAGCTCATACCGCCCACGCCAGCAGGTAGCAAACGATTTACAAACATGCCACAATACTGAACTAATACAATCCGCCCAAATTGCAACCGTCGAAACGCCAAACACTTATATGTTCCAGCCGCAGCAACACATGAAAGCATAATTATCACAAACGCGACAGCAAGCAAGTGTATATTCGCTGTCGAGAAATACTGAAAACTATCACGAAATCCATCAATCTTCGGCACAAACACATACACAGCCAGCACGAGAATAAGCAATACTACGATGTGCCGCCAACTCAGCTGAAATGTTTTATTTGTTTTCATAATTAAGCTTAAGCACAATATACACTATCTAATCCTTGAACGTAAGGGCATATATTGTTATTTTCTTTGTTTTATGCTATAATATAAATATAGGGTCTTATACGTTTACCCTAGTCCTTTGACAAGCAGACAGACACCTGGAGACTTGAGCCTCCATGCCAACCACTACCCAGGACAGAGTGATATAGCATGTATCAACACGCCCAACTTCTCAGTCGTATCTCACAAACAGTGCTGAATGTTATCAAATCTATTCCACTTTTGTGGATCAAGACAGTCACCTACTGCATCATGCATTTTCGGTGGCTATTATGGTAGCTTTCGCTCTGACACGTGATATCAGAGCTGCTCTGGCTATTGGCGTAGTTGAACCATTGGTTCAAACGTTTTTCTTTAATCGCCATGAGTGGGTCTGGAGAAAAATCGAGGCGAAGCGCCAAGAGTCTCGAGCGCGGCAAAAGACGGCCGCCTGAAGACGTGAGTAAATATGGCAAGCATTCGCCACCGGCTCACGCCGCTATCCTTTGGTGTTGTCTGCTTGTCATATTTACTTAGAGTACTTTTGGCTGCTGGTAGGCAGCTTTTTTATTTTTGTGCTATAGTAAACATAAGCAATGAAAAAGATAAATATATTCTTTGGGGGTGTTGTAGCTGTAATTCTTACAGCTATGGTTGCCTGGTTTTTTGCACACCGTAATTCGTTTGCCGTACTAAATCCTGAGGGCAACATAGGTGTTCAGCAACGAGACCTCTTTTTCTTTGCCTGCTTGCTCAGTCTTGTAGTGCTTGTCCCGGTATATACTTTGCTGTTTTTCACCGCATGGCGTTATCGTGCGTCCAATAAAAAAGCCACCTACAAACCAAAGTGGACACACAGCCGTTTACTTGAAACAGTATGGTGGGGAATACCGGGTATACTGATTGTTATTTTGGCAATTATTACATTTAAGACTTCACACGATCTCGATCCATATAAGCCGCTGAGCTCAAATAAGAAACCGATAACTATACAAGCAATAGCCCTCGAGTGGAAGTGGCTGTTTATTTATGAAGACTACAATATTGCCACTGTCAATTACCTGGAAATACCTGAAAAAACACCTATAAATTTCAAGATTACTGCTGATGCGCCAATGAATTCCTTCTGGATACCAAAGCTTGGTGGGCAAGTATACGCCATGAAAGGCATGGAGACTAAACTACACCTTATTGCTGACAAAACTGGAACCTACACCGGCAATTCAGCTAATCTCAGCGGAGAGGGTTTTGCAGGCATGAAATTCCGCGTGCGATCAAGTACTGAAAAACAATTCCATGACTGGGTAGCTCGAGCACAGAAAACCTCAAATACACTTACATATGATACGTATGATGAGCTCGCCAAACCAAGCACCAATCACAAAGAAACGATCTATGCAACGGTAGATTCAAAGCTATACAGCACCATTCTGCACAAGTACATGCCTCATAGTTCTGGACAAAAAACCGAGAAGTCAAAGAAATATCACTCAGACAATCACACAAAGACAGATCACAGTCATACTGAAGCGCAACATAATACACACGAGGGGATGCATCACTAATGCTTGGAAGACTCACGCTTGACGCACTGCCACACGACCCAATTGTATTGGGTGGAGTAATCTCAATGCTTGGCGGTGGATTAGCCGCAGTCATTGGACTGACATACTTCAAAAAGTGGAAGTGGCTTTGGAAAGAGTGGCTGACCTCGCTTGATCCAAAGAAAATCGGCGTGATGTATCTGGTCGTTGCCATACTGATGCTCATCCGCGGCGGTGTCGACGCGCTGATGATGCGCACACAGCAGGCAACAAGCGTCGATGGTTCGCAAGGGTTCTTAAGTGCTGACCATTTCCAACAGGTCTTCTCGGCCCATGGCACCATGATGATCTTCTTTGTAGCGATGGGCTTGATATTTGCGGTCATGAATTTACTCATACCGCTAATGATCGGTGCACGTGATGTGGCATTTCCGTTCCTAAATTCCGTGAGCTTTTGGCTATTTGTCTCCGGCATGATGCTCATGAACATATCACTTATGATCGGCGAGTTTTCTGCTGCTGGCTGGCTAGCGTATCCGCCGCTTTCTGGACTCGAATATAGTCCAGGTGTAGGAGTAGATTACTGGATTTGGGCACTACAACTTTCTGGTATTGGCAGCTTGCTTTCAGGCGTAAACTTCTTTGTCACCATTCTAAAAATGCGCGCACCTGGCATGACACTCATGAAAATGCCGATATTTGTATGGAGCTGTCTTGGTAGTCTTATCCTTATCATGTTTGCATTCCCAATCCTTACTGCCACCCTTGGCATGCTGTCGCTTGACCGCCTTATTGGAACACACTTCTTCACCTCGGACTTAGGCGGCAATCCAATGATGTACGTCAACCTCATCTGGGCTTGGGGTCATCCTGAAGTCTACATCCTCATTTTGCCCGTTTTTGGTATTTTCTCTGAAGTCGTTGCAACATTTTCAAGAAAACAGCTATTTGGTTACACCTCTATGGTGTGGGCAATTGGCGCCATCACGCTGCTTTCATTCACCGTGTGGCTGCACCATTTCTTCACAATGGGCGGTGGAGCCAACGTCAATGCCTTTTTCGGTATCATGACCATGATTATTTCGGTACCAACCGGCGTTAAGGTCTTTAACTGGCTGTTTACGATGTATCGCGGCAAAGTACGTTTTGCAACGCCAATGCTATGGTTTATGGGCTTTATTGCCACATTCGTAATTGGCGGTGTCACCGGAGTGCTTATGTCCGTTCCCGCTATAGATTTCCAGGTGCACAACAGTCTATTCTTGGTGGCACACTTCCATAACATGATTATTGGCGGTGTAGTATTTGGTATATTTGCCGGCATTACATACTGGTGGCCGAAATTCACGGGCTTCAAGCTCAACGAAAAACTCGGTGCAAGCGCATTCTGGTGTTGGCTAATCGGTTTTATTTTGGCGTTCTTGCCGCTCTATGCACTTGGCCTCATGGGCGCAACTAGACGACTCAATCATTATGATTCAACAACTGGCTGGCAACCGCTCTTTATCGTTGCTGCAATTGGTGTACTGTTTATCGCGTTTGGTCTCATGTTGCAAGTTATCCAGGTAGCATACAGTATATGGAAGCGCAAAGAATATGCGGTAGACAGCAACGATCCGTGGAGTAGTGGACGCACATTAGAATGGGCCACCACCTCACCGCCACAGGAATATAATTTTGCAAGCACTCCACAAATTACTACCCGTGATGCTTTTTGGGAAATGAAAGAGACTGGTAAATCAGTATTCGGCAAAGCGGAAGATATTTACATTCCAAAAAATTCAGCAACTGGTGTACTGATTGGTATCACAGCTATCGGGCTTGGCTTTGGTATTGTTTGGCATATTTGGTGGTTGGTCATCGTCACCGGTATCACTATTTTGGCACTGCTCATCCAGCGGTTGAGTACTGACGATACCGAACGATTGCTACCAGCCAAAGAAGTTGCTGCTATTGAGAAAGCCCACGGAGGTATCACAGCATGAGTCAACACGCTTTAGTAGTAAAAGACAAGACACTGAGCGGTTTTTGGGCATATCTGATGACCGACCTTGTGTTGTTTGCAACACTGTTTGCAACCTACGGCGTACTGCGCAACAACATCGCAAACGGCCCATCCGGTAAAGATATTTTTGACATGCCGTTTGTACTCGTGGAAACAATGCTGCTACTTACTTCTAGCTTTACTGCCGGACTTGCCATGATTGCCCTGCATAGAAGGCAGGCAAAAACTATGGTTATGCTACTGCTTGCCACCTTTGCACTGGGAGCAGGGTTCCTTGGTATGGAACTATATGAGTTTAATCACCTTGTCCACGAAGGTCACAGCTGGCGCGAAAGTGCATTTTTATCTGCATTCTTCACCCTTGTTGGCACGCATGGACTGCATATCTTAGTCGGATTAGTATGGCTGAGCGTGTTATTTGGGCAGCTAATCAAAAAGGGCATCACCGAACATACCGAACGACGGTTGCTACTATTTAGCATGTTCTGGCATTTCTTAGATATCGTATGGATCTTTATCTTCACATTCGTATATCTTGTGGGAGTAATGTAATATGGCTAAAACACAGATACATACACCAATGACACACACCGGCAGCATAACATCCTACATAATTGGCTTTGTTTTATCAGTTGCACTGACACTTGGAGCCTATTATTTGGTTGTCAATCATGTTCTTGACGGAACAAAGCTGCTTGCTACAATTGTAGGCTTGGCAATCGCACAGCTTATTGTGCAGCTTATATTTTTCCTACATATGAACAAAGAGGCAAAACCCAGATGGAACCTTATGGTATTCTCATTCATGGTGCTAGTGGTGTTTATTGTCGTAATTGGATCAATATGGGTTATGTATAATCTGGATTACAATATGATGCCCAAAGAAGAACTGGAGCAGCATATGATTCACGAAAGCGAGAAAGGTTTCTAAATGGACATCTTGAAGCAGTACTACTATCTGGTAAAACCAGGTATTGTCCGCAGCAATGTCATGACAGCAATTGCTGGATTCTTATTTGCTGCAAAAGGAACAATCGACTGGTGGCTGCTACTCGCACTCGTTATCGGTAATACGTTCGTCATTGCCGCAGGTTGCGTCTTTAATAACTATATTGACCGCGACATTGATGCTAAAATGGCGCGCACCCAAAAACGCGCCCTCGTTACCGGTAAAATATCTACCACTCAAGCACTGCTATACGGAACTATTCTTGGCGCCGTCGGTTTTACAGTACTTGCGCTATACACCAACTGGATTACAGTAGCAGTAGGTATTGTGGCGATTGTTGACTATGTCATCTTGTATGGCTGGGCCAAGCGAAATACCGTACACAGTACGCTTATTGGCGGTATATCAGGCGCCACCTCGATTGTTGCCGGATACACCGCTGTAACTGGCCGAATAGACACAGCTGCTATACTACTTTTCCTCGTAATGACATTTTGGCAAGTGCCGCATTTTTATGCCATTGGTTTATTCCGGTACAAAGATTACAAAAAAGCAAAACTACCGGTATATCCAGTCATTAAGGGTATAAAGCGAACCATAGTACAATCACAGTGGTATATCGTAGGGTTTATTGCAGCAGTTACACTGCTGTTCGTATTTAAATACACAGGCTGGACATACTTTATTGTCATGGGAGCAATCAGTCTATGGTGGCTGCACGCCGCTACTAATGATAACGCCGTAAAGGATGAGCAAAAATGGGCAAGAAGTGTCTTTAGTAAATCATTAGTAGTGTTAGTTGTTTTTTCAATTATGCTTGCAATAAATAAATGGGTACCATAAAAAGGAGGGATATATGTTACTTATACACATCACTATTGCACTTATCAGCATTGTATGCACTACGCTGACGTATGTTGCGCCATCAAAAACGAAGCTACGCATTTCATATAGTCTCGTAGCACTTACTTTGGGCACTGGTACATGGCTCGTCATTAGCACAGGCAGTCCGCTACTGCATTCGTGCATAACAGGTCTTTTGTATTTGTCTATCGTATCAGCAGGTATTATTGCTGCTCAGCACAAGCTGAAAGAGAGTAGATAAATCTCGCTTTCGTCCTTTCAGGACTCATTAATATATGCACCCTCATAGAGCAGGGTGCATTACTATATTATTCCATTATAACATAAATATTATAATAAGTCAATATCTAGAAATGGTCGCGGATATGTTTGAAGGAGTAATCCCAATCAGCATTGGCTTTTTTATGGGGATTAAAGATATATTGCGGATCAAAAATATCTTTTACTTCACGGAACAATTTCACCATTTCTTTACCAAACTGCTGCTCCAGCCATGGGCCACGCACCAAACCATCATTATGCTCACCAGACAGTGAACCACCATACTTCAACACCAGATTGTTTACCTCCTTCATAGCCGGCAAGATTTTCTTACGCTCTTTTGGATCTTCAAGTTTCATCAGCGGGATAATATGAAAATTACCATCACCCATATGGCCAGCAATAGTTGCAAATAATTTATATTTTTTGATAATACGCCGCAACCTCGGCAAAAACTCTGGCAAATACTCAGGATTCACTACAAAATCATCTATAAACGGCGCGGTATGCTTATCCCTCACCTTGCTGCGCAGTAGCTGAAAACTCTGCCGGCGCATAATCCAGAATTTCTCGCTTTTAATTTCATTGTCGTTTTCTTCAATACCATTGATTTCAAACTGCGCTCGCTTGGCGCCAAGCTCGTTATGCAGCGCCTTAATCTTGGCTCGCACTTCATCAGTCGTTTTACCAGTAAATTCCACCATTAAGATAAGCTTTGGTATGCCGCGAAGCAATTGGAAACCATCTGGAATCAGATTAATCAGCAACCGAATAAACGCCTTAGTACCAAGCATCCGATGAAATGACGGCAAAAAGCGAATTGCCAGCCACAGCGTAGCATCATCAAATGACTCAAAAGTAGCCGGCTTGTGCTTGAGCACGACATTAATAACTTCACCAAGCTTGTTAATATCTTTCATGAAAAGCACGAGCAAGCCAGAATGGGGTTGTTTTGGCACTAAGCGAAATGTTACTTCAGTCATAAGACCAAGAGTACCTTCAGAACCCACAAACAATCGCGTTAGGTCAAATATGCCAGTTTCTCGGTCCCAAACATCCCACAGCGCATACCCCATGGAATTTTTGCTCACCTTTGGCTTAGCAGCTTTGATAGTATCATAGTGTTTCTCGCATAAATTAAATACCTTTTTATACACCTGGCCCTCAAAGTCTTTTTGAGCCATTTTTTTAGTAAGCTCTCGCTTATTCAGTGGCTTGACGGTTCGTTCAATACCATCTACAAAAACTACCTTCAACTCCTCTACAAAATCCGCGGTTTTGCCATACTCGAGCGACTTTTCGCCACCTGAATCGTTATTTACCATACCGCCTAGTGCTGCTAAATCACGACTTGCAGGGTAGGTAGGCATCAGTGCGTTATATTTGAGTGTTTTTTTCTCAAAATCTCTGTAAAATACCCCCGGTTCTGCAACAGCTTTGCTTTTTGAAACGCTACGAATTTTATTAATGTATCGAGTGAAATCAACAATGACCGAATCATTGATTGCGCCGCCAGCCATATCAGTACCAGCCGAACGTCCGGTAAGCGACAAATTAGGAATATGTTTTTTCTCTTGGCTTGCAACCTTTACTAAGATCGATACATCTTCTGCATCTTTCGGAAAAACAACGAGCTCAGGTACTATTTCAAACAAGCTCGCATCGTGACTATAAAAATCTTTTGCTGAAGCACTGTCGTCAAGGTCACCCTTAAAGCCAGCGTCCCGCAATTTTTGTTTAAATGCATCCATATTTGTATCCAGCATAACCGTTATAGATAACTTTTGCAACAAGGTTATGGTTAATGGTACAATCATGCACATAAACAAGGGTATATATGCTCACATGGCAAAACAAAAAGTAGTAATAGTAGGCGGGGGATTTGGCGGCGTAAAAGCAGCACTGAGTCTTGCCAACGACGAACGCTTTTTAGTCACATTGGTATCTGATAAAAAATACTTTGAATATCATCCCACGTTGTACCATACCGCTACAGGTGGCCTTTTAAGCCAATCGCAAATACCGCTGGCTACCATATTTGCAAATAAGCCGGTCAAATTAGTCATAGACAAGGCGGTAAAACTCGACCGCAAGAAACATGAGCTCACCACCGCAAGCGGTAAAACTTTGGTATATGACAATATCATTTTAGGTCTTGGTACTGTCACCAATTACTTTGGCATTAAGGGGCTTGAAGAATATTCTTACGGCATTAAATCGATTGAAGATGTTTTAGCGTTCAAGCGACACATACACCAGCAGCTTATTGATAAACGAAAGCCAGACATGCATTACGTAATTGTTGGCGCAGGACCAACTGGCGTTGAACTTGCCGGCGCATTACCTTCGTATCTATACCGTATTATGAAAAATCACGGCATTCGTGATCGAAGCGTAAGAGTACATTTAGTAGAAGGTGCGCCACGGGTACTTCCGAACATGCCGAAAACGACTTCTCGAGCCGTCAGACGACGATTAAGACATTTAGGTGTACAGCTGCATTTAGGCAAACCTGTCGAAGGTGCAACAGCCGAAGGACTGACTGTCGGCGGCAAATCTATCCGTAGCAACACAATCGTGTGGACTGCCGGCACAGCAAACAATCCGTTCTTTAGTGAAAATGGATTTGTATTTGGTCCACGCGGCAAAGTAGCAGTAAATGTATATCTGCAAGCCGATGATAACGTGTATGTCATAGGCGATAACGCCAACACACCATACAGCGGTATGGCACAAACAGCAGTTTTGGACGGAGATTTTGTAGCCGAAAACCTCAAACGCCAGCTGGACGGCAAAGAACTAAAGCCATATAAGCCAAAGAGGCCTATATATGTTACTCCGGTCGGATATGGCTGGGCAGCAGCAGTGTGGGGTAAATTAGAATTTTTCGGCACTATAGGATGGCTACTACGTAAAGCCGCAGATGCAAAGGCATTTGGTGAATTACAATCGCCAATGGAAGCCGCAAAACAGTGGTTCACTGAATTCGGCGAACAAGAAGATTGTCAAGTATGCGTCCACGCCCTCACTGCCCTGAAATAATGATAGCAATGATACAATAAAGAATATATGGGAAGCAGTGAGGCGTTTGAGGCAGCGTATAAGCTGATTAGTAAAAATGAGGGGCAAAAAAAGGCAGTTGATACCACCGAAGGCCCGCTGCTTGTTATTGCCGGACCTGGCACTGGCAAAACGCAGATTTTGAGTGTGCGCGTAGGAAAAATCCTACAAAACAATCCTACTATTTTGCCAAGTAATATCTTGTGTCTGACTTTTACCGAAACGGGCGCTGCAAATATGCGCGAGCGTTTGACGCGCTTCATCGGACAGGATGCGTACAATGTGACAATTAGCACCTACCATGCGTTTGGTGGCGACTTGATTCGCAGATTTCCAGAATACTTTACCGAAACCCGTTTACAAAACCCTGTTGATGACCTCGGCAAATACCAGATTGTTTCTGAAATTGTTGACGCTATGAGCTACCGTAATCCGCTCAAGCAGACACGGTATCATTTGTACGACCTCATCAGCACCATCAGCGAAGTGAAACGCGCTTTGCTTTCAAGTGATGATCTGCGCGCAATCGCAAAAGAAAATCTCGATTCTATACGCACGATAAACGGTGATTTGGCAACTATCTTTACTGACTTTAAAATCATGCCGCGCAAACTAGAAAAGGCATTACCGTATTTTCTAAAAACTCGCGAAGTGCTCGTAAAAAACATGCCAGAAAAACCAGCACACCCCCATCTAGGTAGTCTCGTTGGTATTGCAATACAACAACTTGACTATGCGATTGAGGAAGCGGAGTCTGTAGGCAAGCCAAATGCGCTAACCGTCTGGAAAAACAAATGGCTTGCAAAAAACAGCGACAACCAGTTTGTACTAGCTGGCGAACTTGAAACAAGACGCATTGAAGCCCTGGCTGATGTGCTCGATGCATACGAAGCGGCCTTGCGCAAACGAGGCCTGTACGACTTTGATGATATGATTTTGCGCGCCATTGATGTACTAGAGCACAATGACGATTTAAAATACACACTCCAAGAACAATACTTATACATCCTGCTCGATGAGTTTCAGGATACCAATGCTTCACAGCTGCGACTCGTGCAACTACTCACAGACAATCCGGTGCACGAAGGCAGACCAAATGTCATGGCAGTTGGTGATGATGATCAGGCAATTTACGCTTTCCAGGGTGCGCAATACTCCAACATGATAGATTTCTATAACATGTACCGCGATGTGGAGGTGGTAAATCTCAGTGCAAATTACCGCTCACATAAGGATATATTGTATGCCGCAGAGCAAATTGCTGAGCAGATTGATGCACGAGTATTTACCAAACTTGCCGGCATGACCAAAAAGCTTATTGCAGCAAACGATAACATTCCCGAAGCTGAAATTACCCGCACAGAATTCTCCAGTGATATTGCACAGTATGATTGGATCGCAAAACAAATTGAGAAAAAAATTAAAAGCGGCATAAAGCCAAGCGATATTGCAGTACTGGCGCCGCGCCATAATCAGTTAGAGCCACTGGTAGCATATTTAAACGAACGCAATATTCCACTGAGATACGAAAAGCGGGAAAATATTTTAGAAACACCCGTTGTGCGGCAAATTATTGTAATGGCGCAACTCGTAGACGCACTCAGCAGACATGACATTGCAGCTGCAAATGCACTCTGGCCGCAAGTACTTAGTTTTGAGTTTTGGCAAATTCCAACCAGTGATATTTGGCAGCTTTCATGGAACGCTTCGCCTAGATCAAATGGTGATCAGCCTAACTGGAGCAAGCTACTCCTTGAGAGCGACAATCAAACACTGCGTTCAGCAGCGCTTCTATTTTTGTCATTAGCCCACAGAGCAGGGAATGAAACATATGAAACAATGCTCGACTATCTCGTTGGCAATGCCAAAGTCGACACTGGCGAAAAAGATTTATCACAAGTCACTTCGCCACTGCGTGATTATTACACCAGTACTACGATGCAACAAAATAATCCTAGTTTATTCTATGACACTATTTCACATCTGACTGTCCTGCGTGCGAAATTACGCGAACATCAAGCCACCGTAGAAGAAACCTTAACACTTAAAGATTTTTTGCACGTTATCAATTTATATGAAGCTGCTGAACAGCGCATGACAAACACCAGCCCATATGTCCAAGATACTGAAGCAGTACAGCTTATGACTGTTTTCAAAGCCAAGGGTCTGGAGTTTGAACATGTCTTTCTACCATCGTGCCAGGATGAAGTGTGGGGCGGGTCAGGCAATGGCGGCAGCAATAAGCTCACGTTGCCTGCAAACCTCGCGCCAATCCGCCATAGCGGCGCAACCGATGATGAGCGTCTGAGGATTTTCTTTGTGGCAATTACCCGTGCGAAATATGGCCTGCACATTACCAGTTACACAAATAACTACGCAGGGAAAGCTACAAAGCGACTGAAATACCTTAACGAACAACAACAGGAAGACAACGCAATTAAAACACTCATTTTGCCTAAGCCGTACCAAGCCATCGTAAAACCGGATCATCAGGCGCCAGCGATAGAAAGCCTGGAACTTGATTGGCATACGCGCCATATGGAATTTGATAAGCAAGCTAGCTTATACGCCCTCTTAAAAGACCGTTTGGATAATTATGCACTAAGCCCGACACACCTTAATACTTTTACCGATGTTATCTATGGCGGGCCGCAAGCATTTTTCTTTGAAGTGCTGCTGCGTTTCCCAAAGGCACCAACGGTTGACGGACAGTTCGGTAGCGCCATTCACGAAACAATGGAATGGCTGCAGTACCAAATTGACGAGCAGGGCAGCCTACCGCAAACTGCAAAAGCCATTGAATATTTCGCATCTCGCATGAAAGCTAAGAAACTCACACCGGAACAAATCAAAATTGAAATAGAACGAGGTGAAATTGCGCTTGCCGCCTATCTCGCACAGCAAAGTACTATTTTCAAGCCAGGTGATAAAGCTGAAGTTAATTTTCGGAGTGAAAACGTAATCATCGATGGCGTTCGCATGAGCGGAAAAATAGACCGCATGGAAATAGATGAAGAAAACAAAACCATTGTCGTCGTTGATTACAAAACTGGCAAAAGTTTCAGCAAATGGATAAATGACGCCAAACTACACAAGTATAAACAGCAGCTCTATTGCTACAAGTTGCTGATCGAAAACTCTCAAACTTATAAAGACTACACTGTAACAGAAGGACGTCTAGAATTTGTCGAACCAAATACCGACAATCAAATTACGCCTTTGCAGCTCGAATTTGATACAGAGGAGCTTGAACGTACGAAAAAACTCCTAAAAGCTATGTGGCAGCATGTCCAAAGCCTGCAATTCCCAGATATTCGTAAATACCAGCCAACTACCGCCGGCATTAAGGCATTTGAAGATGATTTACTAAACGTTCAAATATAAAAATAAAACTACCGCGCAATACGTACGCGGTAGTTTGCTGCATATTCAAAAGTATTTATTTCTTTTTCTTGGTTGTTGCTTTTTTCGTAGCTTTTGCAGCACGAGTTTTCGTTTTCTTAGTAGCTGTGGTTTTTGTAGCAGCCGTTTCAAGCTCTACCGGTTTTTCAGCTGCTGCAACCACTGATGCTTTGTAACTTGACGCAAAGAGTAAGTTATACAAATTAAAGCCGATAATAGCACCGAGCACTGGACCAAGCACATATGTGCCCCAAACCCATGATTGCGCACCAAGCGCTACTGCTGGATTTAAGAACGCTGAAGATGCTGCAGAAGCTACCATAATACCAAGTGTCAGTGAACCGCCAATCACAAAGGCCTTCGTAAGACCATTGAGCCGCTGGAATACTGCAGCCGCAATACCGATTGCAAATATTGCAGTACCAACAGTTTCTGCTACCAATACCTTGGTATCAAACTCTGTCCTAGCATTCCAGTCCCTGCCAGTCATGTACTGGAATAGGTAGAATGCTGCAATACCACCGAGCAACTGCACGGCAATATAAAGAATCGTTTGATAAGTACTCAGTTTGCGAACCGTCCACAAACCAAGCGCAATAGCAGGATTAATTACCGCACCTGAAACGCCGCCGATAGCAATCACCATTAGCAGCAGGGTAAGGCCCGCACCAAAGGACACAAAGTATCCGATACCAATATTAGACATACTGATTGCAAGTACGGTAAGCGTCAGAATCGCAGTACCAAGAAACTCGGCCACCAGCATGGCAACTTTTTCTTTTGTAAACATAAAACCCCTCCGTTAGTTATAGCAAAATCATAACCTTGCTATAACATTTTGTAAAGGACTTATATAAAAAATTATCGTTTGTGTCGACGACGCAGCTGAGCTACATGCAAGCGAACCGCATGCCGATCGATAAGACCTTGTGCCTGTTCAAGTTCAACTTGATTTTTAGCGTTTTTCAGCATTTCTTCAGCTGCTTTTCGCGCCTTTTCGGCTTCCTGCTCATTAATTTCATCACCAGCATCAGCTTCATCTACCAACACCTTCACGCCGTCGCTCCTCACTTCAAGCACACCACCATAAGTAGCAAAGTGTTCTAGCAACTGATCAGGATCATTTTTCTGTTTGCGGATCGTCACCACCCCAGGCACTAGCACACTAATAAGCGGCTCATGATCCGGAAAAACAGTTATTTCACCAGCAGCAGTAGGCAACGTAATTGAATATACGTCTTCGCTAAATTTTACGCCGTCAAGTGCTACTAATTGAAAATTCATTATTTAACCTCTGAGATATCACCTTTCATGTAGAATGCTGATTCTGGCTTATCGTCGTGCTTGCCCTCCAAGATTTCCTTAAATGAAGCAACCGTATCCTTGAGCGGCACATACTTACCTGGGTTGTTCGTAAACTGCTCAGCAACAAAGAATGGCTGACTTAGGAAGCGTTGGATACGACGAGCACGAGCCACTGTCTTCTTATCTTCTTCAGACAATTCTTCCATACCAAGGATTGCAATAATGTCCTGCAAGTCCTTATAGCGCTGCAAAATACGTTGCACTTCGCGTGCAACATTATAGTGGTCTTCACCAACAATTTCTGGGTCAAGGATCGTTGAACTTGAATCAAGCGGATCTACAGCCGGATAAATACCGATTTCTGTCAGTGCGCGGTTCAACGTGATTGTTGAGTCAAGATGTGCGAATGTCGTTGCAGGAGCAGGGTCAGTCAAGTCGTCAGCAGGCACATATACCGCCTGAACAGAAGTAATCGAACCCTGTTTTGTTGATGTAATGCGCTCTTGGAGCGCGCCCATTTCTTGTTGCAAGTTTGGCTGATAACCCACAGCTGATGGCAAACGGCCGAGCAAGGCAGACACCTCGCTACCAGCCTGTGTAAAGCGGAAAATGTTATCTACGAAGAACAATACGTCTTTACCTTGGTCACGGAAACCTTCCGCAATAGTTAGCCCAGAAAGACCCACACGCAAACGCGCTCCAGGCGGTTCGTTCATCTGACCAAACACGAGACTTGTGTTTTTCAACACGCCAGATTCTGCCATTTCCTGGTATAGATCGTTACCTTCACGAGTACGCTCACCAACACCAGCAAACACTGAGTTACCATTGTGGAATTTTGCAATATTGCCGATAAGTTCTTGAATGAGCACCGTTTTACCCACACCAGCACCGCCAAACAAGCCAACCTTACCACCCTTAAGTACCGGACAGATAAGGTCAACTACCTTGATACCAGTTTCAAGAACTTCTACCGAACCGCTCTGGTCAGCAAACGCAGGTGGAGCCTTATGAATTGGCGCATGCTCCTTAAATTTATTGTCACCACCATCAATCGGCTCACCAACCACATTGAACATACGACCAGCTGTCTCATCGCCAACCGGTACAGAGATTGGCGCACCAGTCGCAATTACTTCGTCACCGCGCACCAAACCATCAGTACTTGCGAGCGCAATAGCACGTACCGTTGTCTCGCTAATATGCTGTGCAACTTCAAGCACTAATGTTTGATCATCCTTTTTTACATGCAGCGCATCCAAAATAGCTGGCAAATTATCTTTTTCAAATTCTACATCTACAACGACGCCAACTACCTGGGTGACTTTACCTTTCTTCGTCTTTTCCTTTGTTACTGTTGCCATTATTGTTCTCCTTCTGATGTATTTGCTAGCTGTGCTTCGAGTTCATCCATTTCTTCTGTTGGGTCAAGTATCCAAAATTGCTCCGGATCAAGTGGGGATACCTGCCTATTCATCCAATATTCATCGCCCCCGGGTTTCACAGTTACAATCGGTTCACTCATTTCAATGCCTCCGCACCGCCAGAAATTTCAGCAAGCTCCTGTGTAATTGCCGCCTGGCGAGCTGTGTTATATTCCAAAGTCAAATCTTCCACAAGTTCAGTTGCATTGTCAGTAGCGTTCTTCATTGCCAACATACGCATTGAGTGTTCACTTGCCGCAGCTTCGTACAGCACTTGATACAGCTGTACTTCAAGCAGGCGCATCGTTGCCGCCTGCAGCAGCTCGTCAACTGATGGCTCGATTTGAGCGCTTGCAATATCTTGAGAAACTTCTTCAGCTTCAAATCCAGCAGGCAAGAGTCGCTGCACCTGTACTTCCTGGCGTACTGTTGAAATAAATTTCGTATAAATAATATCCACCGCATCAACTTTCTGCTCAAGAAATAGATCAACAAGCGTAGTAAGCAGCGGACGAATATCATTAGCCGTAGGTTTATCCGGTAAATCCTGATACACAGCTAAAACTTCTTGCTTAGACAAGCGCGTCGCTGCCCTGGCGGCCTGACGACCTACTGCGATCAGCGATGTCTTTATCTTCTTCTTTTCGTCTTCAAGCAGTTCCTGAATAGTCTGGCGTACAATATTTGAATTATATGCACCTGCCAAACCTTTGTCGCTTGCAATCATCACGATCGCACGATTTTTTACAGGGCGCTCTGCAAACAACGCGCCACCTTCAGCAGTTTCAGTATCAAGACTGCGTAAATGTGTCAAAATTTCACGGGCAAGGCGCGCATATTCACGTGGGCCGATTGCAGCTTCTTGCGCACGACGAAGCTTACTCGCCGCAACCAATTGCATGGCACGAGTAATCTGCCTGGTGTTTTTCACCGAATTAATGCGCCGTCTGATTTGCTGCCTGCTTGCCATAAACTATCTAATCCTTAAACCCTTTAGCGATTTTCTTTGCTGCGTTTTCAATGGTTTTCACCATTTCATCAGTTGGTTTGTCACCCTTATTGAGTGTCTTTACGATATCTTTATGATCGCTTTCGATTACAGTCAGCAACTGCGCCTGTGCATCTTTCACGCGCTCTACCGGCACTTCATCAAAAATACCTTTCGTTGCGGCAGTCAAGGTAATTACCTGTTCAGCAATACTCATTGGCTGGTATTGCTTCTGTTTTAGAAGTTCAGTCAAACGCTGACCGCGATCAATTGTTTTCTTGGTGGCTGCATCAAGATCACTGCCAAACTGCGCAAAACTTGCAAGCTCACGGAACTGCGCAAGGTCAAGACGCAAACTACCAGCCACACTCTTGATCGCTTTCGTCTGAGCCGCACCACCCACACGTGATACCGAAAGACCGACTGAAATAGCAGGGCGAATACCTTGGAAGAAGAGGTTGGTTTCAAGGAAAATCTGACCATCGGTAATTGAGATCACGTTGGTCGGAATGTACGCAGAAATATCACCAGCCTGTGTTTCGATAATCGGCAGAGCAGTTAATGAACCGCCGCCCAGCTTATCGTTCAACTTAGCAGCGCGCTCAAGCAAACGAGAGTGCAAATAAAACACATCACCTGGATATGCCTCACGTCCTGGCGGACGACGAAGCAGTAGCGACATCTGACGATACGCAACAGCCTGCTTAGAAAGATCATCGTAGATAATGAGCGCATGCTGACCATTATCACGGAAGTACTCACCCATTGCACAACCAGCATACGGAGCAAGATAGAGTAGTGGAGCAGGATCAGATGGACTAGTAGCCACCACAATTGTCTGATCCATCACACCTTCGCGCTTCAGCCGCTCTACGAGTGCAGAAATTTTAGAAAGCTTCTGACCAACAGCTACGTAAATATTGATCACGCCAGTCTTTTGTTTCGCCTGGTTGATCATCGTATCAACCGCGACAGCCGTCTTACCCGTCTGACGGTCACCGATAATCAACTCACGCTGACCGCGACCAATCGGTACCATAGTATCGATAGCCATAATACCGGTCATCAGTGGCTCGTGCACGCTCTTACGGTCCATCACACTTGGAGCAGGGCGCTCAACAAGACCTTTCTGCTTCGTCTTAACCGGACCTTTGCCATCCAACGGACGACCAAGCGGATCGACAACACGACCAATCAGCTCCGGACCAACTGGTACTGAAAGTACCTCACCAGTTAAGGTCACACGTGCACCGGCTTTTACGTCGGCATCATCACCGATAATTACGGCACCGATCTCATCTTCAAGCAAGTTCAAGGCAAACGCGTCAATCTTGCCGCCATCTGCGGTTTCGATTTGCACCACACTGTTGTAGCCGGCATCGCGCAGACCATAAATCCACGCCACACCATCACCCACTCGGGTTACAATACCGCTTTTTTCAAGCCCAGCACTCTCTTGCAAGCCAGCAATCGCTTCTTGCAATTCACGAGATAGTTCTTTAATTGCTAATTCTGCCACGTGTTACTCCTCTTATCCTTTTGTCGTCGCTACTAATTGCTTTAATTTACTTTGCACTGAACTGTCGAACACATTGCTTGGCGTACGCACCACCACTCCGCCAATCAAATCTGCATCGACCGTTTCGCTTACTATCGTTACTGATTGCGCCTTTTCAGTTTGCATAATAAAATCCTTGAGCGCTTTTCGCGTATCTGCGTCAAGTGCCCGCGCAGTTGTAATACGCGCTGAAACAACATGATATTTACGCGCCAGCACATCTTCAACGTCACGCACCAACAATTCCCAATCAGCTAGTTTACCTTGATCTTTCAAATAGGCCACCGCTTGGTCTACCAATTTCTTGGTTGAGACGCCACGGTGCAACTGATCTGCTACATACTCTGCTACTTTACGGCGCGTGATCTTCTGCATAGTATTAGCGAGCCTCCTTTAGCGCAGTTTCGATCAAAGTCTTATCTTTCTTAGTATCAATCTTTTCACGAATGATCTTTTCAGTCGCCAATGCCACTAATTCAGTCGCCTCATCTCGAAGCTGTGCACGCGCTTTTAAAATATCCTGATCAAGCTGTGCACGAGCATCTGCCACAATTTGCTCAGCACGCTTTTTCGCTTTCGCCTCAGCTTCTTTCACCATGTTGGCGGCTTCTTTATGAGCCGTGTCTACAATAGCTGCCGATTCTTCGCGAGCTTTTTTAAATAACTGCTCAACCTCTTTTTGTGTTTGTTCAGCCTTGGCTTCTGCCTCATGAGCAGCAGCAACGCTTTCTTCTATTGCTTTTTCACGTTTATCGATAGCCCCTATAAGATGCGGGTATACGAATTTGCCCAGTATCCACACTAAGATACTGAATGCGATAATTTGCAGAATAAGCGTGCGCCAGTCAATACCAAGCGCACCAAACAAACTATCGTTCTTGGCAGCTTCACTCGCAGCAAAAAATTGTATTGTATGCATCATACAAATAACGTCTTAACTTAAATAAACTTTGCAATAATAGCAACGATGATAGCGATAATCGCCAACGCATCCACAAATGAGATACCCAAAATCATCAGCGTTCGGATATCACCAATCTTTTCTGGATTACGGCCAGCGGCATTCATAGCACCGTTTACCGCAATACCTGCACCTAATGCAGCACCTGCTGCAGCAATTCCGTAGGTCAAGCCAAATGCGAGTTGTTCCATATTATTAACTTATCTCCTTTTTACTTATTATTTTACACTTCATCACCTCTCATTACCACTTATAGCCAATTCTTGTTTTGTTGAATTGGAAAGGGAATGATCAGTTGCATGTTCATCATGACCATGACTGGCCATACCTAATGAAATAAATACGGTCGTCAGCATAAAGAATATATATGCCTGGACCGCTCCGATAAATAACTCAAATATGTAGAACGGCGGTAATGCTACTGGTGTCGCATATACGGTAAGAAACGCTATCATCATCAGCAGCACCTCACCAGCAAACACGTTACCGAACAAACGCAAGCTTAGACCCATCAGGCGTGAAAATTCTGCTACCAACTCCAAAATACCTTCAAATGCTCCTGCCGGATCTTTGATAGGATTTCGGAAATACCGTTTGATGTTACCGGTAAATCCGTGTACCCGAATCGCATACACTTGCGCCAGTACAATGGTGATAATTGCCAGCGCAAACGTCGTATTCAAATCAGCTACTAAGCTTCTGAAAATCGGCACACCATTCCAGGTAACCGGCCCTGCCACCGGCAAAATACCAATCCAGTAATTAATAAGAATGTAAAAGAAGAGTGTTATTGCCAAAGGTGCAAGCCGACGGGCAGCCTTCTTGTCGCCCATAACTTGTTCAACCGTATTATAGAGCGCCTCAAAAACCCACTGAATAAAACTTACGAAACGATTTTTTTCCTCTCGTTTTACCTTGCCGGCTACATAGAAAAACAGCCAAAGCACTAAACCGTACCCAATAATACCGGTAATCAGCGAATTTGTAACCGGGAAGCCGCCGACATTGAAGATCTCCTCAGCAGGGAGGCTCACATGCGGCGATTTAGCTTCTGCAATATAGTGCAACATATATTTAATTCTTAACTTTCTTTAACTGCGCCCGTACCAAAGCAATTGCTATGACCGCCCCGAGCACAATGCCCAAAATCATAAACCATGGTGTAGTGTTCCAACTCTTGTCAGCCCACAACCCTAACAGAGTACCACCGATGGTGGGTATAAACAACCTCCATGTTGTGTCGCCAACGGTGGAGAAAATAAGCAACACCATCTTTCCCGATGGCGGCGACGCTTGTTTGCCGTCGTCTTGCTTATTTTTGTTGGGCATTTCTCGCACATTATAACGCTAGATTGGCGCCTCTACAAGAGTTTTTACCATATTCTGCAAGTTAATGGTAATTTAATACGCTAATTAGTAGTTATTTAATATATGTATGCTATACTTTGTATATGAATGATGCGGCAAATAAAGTGACTGTCTACAGCGCAGATTGGTGCGGTTTTTGTCATGCCGCAAAACAATACTTTGATAAACTTGGCGTAAAATACACCGAAAAGAATGTAGAAGCCGACCCAGCCTTCGCCCAAGAGGCTGTAGAGAAGTCTGGACAGATGGGTATACCGGTTATTGATATTGACGGGGAAATTATCGTCGGTTTTGATCGGCCAAAAATCGACAATACCCTAAAAGTGAAAAATATCACTTCTTAAATGCTTGTTAACCTTTATTATCCTAAGTAATAAAGGGTTGACTATGGAAAAGCTACCTAGCTACACCCCTGAACAGCCAGAATTCTGCGACTACAGCGCAGAACAAGTGCTAGAGGTGTTTACTCGCCAAGAAATACTTGATCTGCATGATTATTATCTAGACCATGCCAACAAACCACAAACGTTATTTTATCAACCGCTGCCGCCAGATTTTGCACCTGACAAAGCCGACTTTTACCACATGCTAACCGACAACCGCCTTTCCAACCGCTCCACTCGAGCAGCACAGCTTTTTCGCGAAGACGTCGCAGTAAAAGCAATAAGACAAACACTATCACAATCTCTAGCTCACGGCGAAAAGGCGAAAGCCCAAAGAGCACTACGCACCTGCAACGTTGCACTCGCTTGTATTGCTATTTTTGAGCAAGAAGTCAAAGAAAACATCACAGAAGAAGCAGAACATACAGAGACAAAGCCAGTCTAAAGCTATATACTGTGTATCATATGGCATTTGAGGATTTTAAAACCAAAGACTCGGTAGTTATTGTATATACTGGCGAAAACAAAGGAAAAACCAGCGCCGGACTCGGACTACTTATCCGAACGCTTGGCAATCGAGGTCGAGTCGCCTTTATTCAATTTATTAAATATTGGGGCGTAAGTGAGCATATTTTTATCCGTGATATCCAGCCGCTTTTTAAGGACCAGCTGTATTTTTACAAAGGCGGTAAAGGTTTTTATAACGCCGGCGAATTAAGCGAAAAGCACATCACTCCTGAGCAACACAAGCAAGCCGCCGAAGAAACATACAAAGAGGCACTCAAGGCAGCAACCAGTGGTGAATATGACCTAGTTGTTTGTGATGAAATCAATAATGCTGTTCACGATGGACTTCTCACTAAGGAACAAATGAAACAGCTCATAAGATCAAGAAATCCCAAAACCAGCCTCTGTCTTACTGGACGTCATTTTCCTGAAGAATTTTTGCCGCTGGTTGATATCGCTACCGAAATGAAAAAATTAAAACACCACTTTGACGATAAATTTATCGCTCAAAAAGGAATCGATTATTAAACTTTTAGTTTTGTAGGATCTATTCGTGATGGTTCAAGACGGGAAGCAAAGACCCGAAACCAGGAAAATTTATCACGTTCAGCATCATAACCTCGGTAAAGAATACGCGCCGGAATATAACCAATAAATGCCAACACAACCACAGCATACATATGTCGACTCTCGAGCCGGTGCTGCGCATACGTGTGCGGACTCTTAAAAACGTAATTAGCAAATTGCAGAAAACTTACATCAGTGCGACGTGCAGAAATATAAGCATGTAGGCGCTCGTCAAAAGCCACTACATGGCCATGTTCCTGTAGATGTATGGCCAAATCAAAATCCTCATGCATATCACCTTTACGGCACACCATATGACGTACTTGCAGCCACGCCGAACGACGTACTGCCATATTCGCGCCTTGCAAAAACACTGCATCTGACTCCTTTAACATATGAGCCAATCGGCGACGGAAAAAAAGATCCACTTTATCCGCAATATGAGCCAACGCTACATCGTAATGCATCACACCTGACACAGCCGTAACATGAGAATCAGTAAAAATTTTCTGTACATTCTGTATCCAGTCTGGCGGCAAAACAGTGTCCACATCAATCCGCCCGATAATATCACCGCGAGCAGCATCAAAGCCCCGATCGCGAGCAAATACTACACCCTGGCGTCTCTCGTGCAGCAGCTTTACAAACGGAAACGACTTTGCAATTTCCGCTGTTTTATCGGTTGAATTATTGTCGACAACGATTACTTCGTATGGTTTTACCGTTTGGCGACTAATAGCCTCAAGACACTGCCTTATACAAGACGCTTCATTATAGGCCGGTATCACTAAACTGACTCGTAACGTGCTTTTCATGTATATATTTATTTTACCGTATGCGACAATATATATGCAGTGAAGACACGAAAAACATCAATTATTAACGGCTATAAAAAATGGTGGCATAAGGGCTGGTGGACAAAAGCCATCACCATTGTCATAGGTGTGCTATTAGCCTCATTTTTAGGGTTATATACAGTCGCGCGCTGGTATGTCGCGTCAAATAGTAGCAAGCCTTTGCAGCTTGGAGTCACCTTTGTACCAGATTACGCACGAAGTTTAGAATTGTCCGCCGAAGAAACTATGGATGCACTTATAAACGATCTGGGTGTAAAGCATTTCCGATTAGTAAGTTATTGGAACAAGCATGAGATTGTGCAAGGGAAGTACGATTTTTCAGATCTTGACTGGCAATTTGAAAAAGCCGAGAAAGCCAACGCCAAAGTTTCTCTAGCCATTGGACTTCGCCAGCCGCGTTGGCCGGAGTGCCATATGCCGCACTGGGCAAAAAATCAGCCAGCCAGCGTCTGGCAACCTGCACTGGAAAAGTACATCGGCACCGTAATTGACCGCTATAAACATTCACCAAGTCTTGAAAGCTGGCAATTAGAAAATGAATACTTTAACGATTTTGGCGAGTGCCCCGATCATACCCGCATGCGCTTAGAAAAAGAATATGCAGTCGTCAAAAAGCACGACACCAAACATCCGGTTATCTTGTCGCGCAGCAATAATATGCCTTCGCTCGTGCTTGGCAAGCCACGGCCAGATATAGTTGGCGTTTCGGTGTATCGCAAAGTGTGGGATGCAAAGATTACCAAACGGTACTACACCTATCCACTGCCTTCGTGGTATTACGCTGGCATTGCTGGACTACAAAAAATCTTCACTGGTAAAGACAGTATGCTGCACGAAATGCAGATGGAACCATGGCCGCCACGCGGAGCGTTCATAGCCAATGCACCAATCGAGGAGCAGAACAGATCCATGAACGCTGCTATGTTTGCGGGGCGTATTCAGTTTGCCAAAAACACTGGCATGCGCACTATCGACCTCTGGGGAGCTGAGTGGTGGTACTGGCGCAAAGAAAAGACTAACGATCCAAGCATTTGGCATGAAGCAAAAGCAGCATTCAAGAATAATTGATCCTAAAAAATTTGGAGTTAGCTTTTCGGTAAAACAATGCCGGAGTTTTGGTATTAATGCACACGATTGTCTGCTTTGGCTGTGTGAAACAGCCGGCTTTCGTCGCTTTCGGCTCATGAGTTACTGGAATGAAATAGAAAAAGAGCAAGGAAAGTACGATTTTTCCGAACTTGATAGACAAATCAAAACAATTACCACCTACGGCGGTGTTATAACACTTTGTTTGGGTGTCAAACAGCCACGCTGGCCGGAATATCACTGGCCAACGTGGGCAAAAAATTTACCAAATCACGAAAAAACCACCGCGCTTTTACAATTTATTGAAACAATAGTGAAGCGTTACAAGGATAATCCAGCTATTATCAGCTGGCAGCTGGAGAATGAGGCGCTACTGAAAGGCTTTGGAGAAAATATCCATATCGACCGCAAAAGACTGCGCACCGAATTTATCCTCGTAAAAAAGCTCGATCCAACTCGACCAGTTATTATGAGCACCAGCAACGGTTGGGGCATACCACTGCGCCGACCCATACCAGATCTTGTAGGTTTTTCGTATTATCTCATTATCAACAAAAACGGTCGTTACTATCCTACCATGCAAAAGCCATGGCTACATCGGCTCCGAAAAACACTGATTCATACATTGCTACGCAGGACAGTATTCATCCACGAACTACAGCTCGAACCCTGGGGACCGACCGCTATTTGGAAGAAGTCAGCCCAAGAACAAGACAAATCCATGAGCCCGCAGCAGATCCGCAAAAACCTAGAAGCTGCCCAAAAAATAGATGCATATCCGATTGATCTCTGGGGCGGAGAATGGTGGTATTGGCGCTCAACAACAGATAAAGACACTAGTATTTTTGACACTGTCAGCAGCATAATTACACAGTAAAATAGTGTATTGCAAATGTTTTTATTTTATGATATAATAAAAAGATAGTTTCACTTCAACTCCTTACGTTTGCCTACAGGGTACGATATACTTACAGCAATGGCTAAGAAAAAGCAGGCACAAACAAAGCAAATTGTGAATCGACGGGCTCGTCATGACTACGAGCTCGGCGAGAGTTTGCTTGTGGGTATTGAACTCACTGGTGCCGAAGTAAGAAACTTACGACTTGGCCATGGTCAGCTTCGCGGCGCCTACGTCACTATAAAGAACAATGAGCTGTTTCTCATAAATGCAACTATAAACGGCACTCATGGTGCACCGCTTGCCGAAACCGAACAAACCCGCACCCGAAAACTGCTGGCCAAACGGCGCGAGATAGATAAGCTCATCGAACAAAAAAAGCAGGGAAAAACCATCGTTCCGCTCGAGCTCATCACCGACAGCAAATACATCAAACTACGCATCGCAGTCGGCCGCGGTAAAAAGAAATACGACAAGCGCCAAACCTTAAAAAAACGTGATGAATCCCGAGCCATCCAACGCGCACTCAAACCATAAGATCTACCGCTATGTCGGCTTTATAAAACCAATTTTATTGCCTTTATCCCACTCACTCCGCTGATTACCGTATGCCGGCAAACCGCCACGCTCCTTCAGTAGTGCCGCCATGTGCATCACATTCCATGACATAAACGTTACATTTCGATTTGTAAAATCATTTTCCGGCCCGCCCGAGCCTTCATCCAAATAGCTGGGCCCTGGACCAATCTCACCAATCCAGCCCGCATCAGCCTGTGGCGGAATGGTGCAGCCAATATGCTGCAAGCTATAAAGAATATTCATCGCACAGTGCTTCACACCATCTTCATTTCCGGTAATCAAAACCCCGCCGACTTTGCCGTAAAACACATACTGACCTTTATCGTTCAAATCGCCGGATTGCGCATACAGCCGTTCGATAATCTGTTTTGTGACCGAACCATTATCACCAAGCCAAATCGGACCAGCAATAATCAAAATATCTGCAGCCAGCACCACCTGCCAAATATCAGGCCACTCATCATAGTCCCAGCCATACTCGCGCATATCCGGATACACACCAGTCGCGATCTTGTGATCAATCGGACGAATAACCGTCACATGCACGCCTTGTTTTTCCATGATGGACCGACTTAAGTCAACAAGTCCTTGTGTATTGCTCTTTGCAGGAGATTTTTTCAGTGTGCAGTTAAAAATAACCGCTTTTAAATTGCTGTAGTCGTACTTGCTTTCATCTTGATCTGCCATAAGCACCTCCCTTGTTATAGCTCCAATTGTAGGCACAAAAATTTTATAAACTATGAAACTATTTACAGATATGCATAAAAACGCTAAAATAACACCGTTAACCTCCTTTTGAACTAAAAGGAAAAGAGCAGTCAGGGTCGACGAATTTACTTCGTGACCCTGCACGATGACAAAACTTTGGTTTGTCTCATTACCAGATAATCCGGGGTAGCTCAGCGGTAGAGCAATTGGCTGTTAACCAATGGGTCGCTGGTTCGAATCCAGTCCCCGGAGCCAGACTCAGCAGGTAAATACCCAGACCGGGTTCCCTGACCGAAAGGCATATTTACCCCTTGAGTCAGACAAAAGTACCAATTGTCACCAAAAGGTACAAAACCGATGGAACCGTCCGAAAGGGCGGTTTTTCGTATTTAGCCCTCAACAACATATGCCGTCATGCGGTAGTAAAGTCTAGCAAAAAGTGAGATAATATACGAAATTATGAGTTTATTTAAAGTATCTAACAATAACGCCTCTCGGCTGAAGCCGATCACAAACTTAAACGGCAAACGAATTCTTGAACGAGACGTCCAGCGTATTTTCGAAGCCAACCTTCATGAGCTGCTTGGCGTCCACTTCCTCGCAAGCGAATACTCAACCAGTTTTGGCGGTCGAATGGATACGCTTGGTATCGACGACGAAGGCAATCCGTGTATTGTCGAATACAAAAAGGGGCACAACGAGAACGTTATCAATCAAGGCTTGTCGTATCTGCGATGGTTGCTTGACCATAAGGATAGCTTTGAGAAGCTTTGCAATGAAAAGAACATCTCGATTGCAATTCAATGGGCGGCGCCGCGAGTGATTTGCGTTGCTGAAAGTTATAACAAGTTCGACACAGACACCGCTGACTTGTTGCCAATTAACATCGAGCTGTATCGATACAAGCTATATGAAGATGGTTTGCTAACGCTCGATACTGAAAATTATCAAAAGGTGAAATTACAAGATGCACCAAAGTTCACCGCCGATTCCGGCAAGGCTGAAAAGTTACAGGAAACGTTTACACTTGATTATCACTTAGCGATGGCAAGTGAAGAAACGAAAGCGCTATTTGCATCACTGAAAGAGCGGATCTTGGCTATCGATACGGAAATTATTGAAGACCCAAAGAAGATGTACGTAGCCTACAAAACGACACGAAACTTTGTTGATGTCGTTTTCAAAAAGTCTAAGTTAAAGCTTTATATCAACATGAAGAC
>CALBGR010000015.1 GCA_937892705.1 uncultured Candidatus Saccharibacteria bacterium
GCCATCGTCCACACAAAAATCCAGATCGAGAAAAAGAACTTCATGGGTTTGATCCAGGCGTTGATGCCGAGCACGATGGTATCGGTAGTTAGCGAAAGAATTGCGGCGAATATGCCGCCGAGAAAATAAATCCAGCCGAAGTAATAGAGAACGGGGTTGCGTTGGTTGAGTTGTTTCAGGAAATTCATAGGTGATAAGTTTGGTGGGGGCGAAGGTAAAAAGAAAGTTGGAAGGTGTGCTTTTTGCGCGGCTTTCTGGAAGATGCTGTGATTTGGTTTCAAATTATTCTGTAGCTTAGGTTTGGTACAACAAGTTCCAATCTGAACACCACCCATCGTCGGTTGTGATTTGCTTTCAAATTATTCTGTAGCATAGGTTTGGTACAACCTGAAAAGCCGCATGCAACACGCAGACAGGTTGTGATTTGCTTTCAAATTATATTGTAGCTTAGGTTTGGTACAACAATCTCCTTCATGTTCAAAAGCAGTTGTTTGTTGTGATTTGCTTTCAAATTATTCTGTAGCTTAGGTTTGGTACAACTGCGTTGAATGGCGCTATTGCCTTTGAGATGTTGTGATTTGCTTTCAAATTATTCTGTAGCTTAGGTTTGGTACAACGTAGTGGAAGATGTTAAGAGTACGGAGACGGTTGTGATTTGCTTTCAAATTATTCTGTAGCTTAGGTTTGGTACAACTGGCCATCACGTACACAGTGCCGATCGCCGTTGTGATTTGCTTTCAAATTATTCTGTAGCTTAGGTTTGGTACAACTACAAGGGCAGATATAAATCTACAAACAATGTTGTGATTTGCTTTCAAATTATTCTGTAGCTTAGGTTTGGTACAACACACAAAGGGATGCGATTGAGAAAGCTAAGTTGTGATTTGCTTTCAAATTATTCTGTAGCTTAGGTTTGGTACAACGCAAATGCGGTTGTAAGAGGATTCGTTGAGTTGTGATTTGCTTTCAAATTATTCTGTAGCTTAGGTTTGGTACAACTGCCTTCGCCAAATACCGCCCTGCTTTGTTG
>CALBGR010000016.1 GCA_937892705.1 uncultured Candidatus Saccharibacteria bacterium
GCACGGTGATCCAGCCGTTGCTCCGTGAACAGTGGTTTGTAGACATGCAGCCGCTGGCAAAACGGGCAATTGCAGCACTCGAAGCAGGGGAGATTACGTTTTATCCAGAAACAAAGAAAAAACAGCTGATTACGTATCTCTCGCAGCTGAAAGACTGGAATATCAGCCGTCAGATTGCCTGGGGCATCCCTATACCAGCGTTTCAGAATATTGACGAGCCAACTGATTGGATTTATGACGAAAATGTCACTGAAGAAATTATTATAAGAGGTGATAAGACCTATCGGCGTGACCCAGATGTGTTTGATACGTGGTTCAGTAGTGGCCAGTGGCCATTTGCAACCTTAGAATATCCAGACAATAAGGAATTGAAAGATTTTTACCCGCTGAGCCTTATGGAAACAGGCTTCGATATTTTGATGCCGTGGGTTTCACGCATGATTATGCTGGGCCTGTACATTACCGGGAAGGTGCCATTTAGGGCAGTGTATCTGCATGGACTAATTCTCGATGAGCACGGCCAGAAGATGAGTAAAAGCAAGGGTAATGTAGTTAATCCAATTGATGTAGTTGATGCGTACGGCTCGGATGCTTTGCGCATGGGTATTATCTCTGGTCAGTCAGCAGGACATAACCAGCCCTTTGTGACCGGAAAAGTAGTTGGCGCCCGCAATTTCTGCAACAAGTTGTGGAATATTGCTCGCTTCACTGAAAATTTGACCGGTGAAAATTACCGGCCAAAATCACCAAAGCCAGAAACAGCAGCTGATCATTGGATATTGTCAAAGTTACAACATACAGCTGACGAGCTGGTTAAGGAATTGGAAAATTACCGGTTTAGTGAAGCATACGAGCGTGTTTATCACTTTGTGTGGGATAATCTGGCAGATTGGTACATTGAAGCGTCAAAAGCTGCGCCAAATGTGGATCTGCTGGCTTATGTGCTAGAAAGCGCACTGACACTGGCACATCCGTTTGCGCCATTCGTCACAGAAACGATTTGGCAGGCACTCAACTGGCGCGAGGAGCTGCTAATTTCCTATAGGTGGCCAAAAGTACCCAAATTCGATAAAAAAGCAGCTGTTGATTTTGAAGAAATTAAAACCGTTGTCACTGAAGCACGCTATATCACCCATACGCTGAAAGAGAAGGGAAGTACGCTGTATTTTGTGGATGCGCCGCTTTTAGCTGAAAACAGCGAGCTGATTGCGCGACTCGCGCGACTCCGCGCTGTAACCCAGGTAACAAGCGGTGAAGGGCTACACCTTACACAAACACGCTTTACATGCTGGCTGGATATTGATAAAGCTACCGCAAAACACTACTTAAAAGAATTGGAGGCGAAAAAAGCTGACCAGCAAGCGGTAATAGATCGTCTAAAAGCACGTTTGGCGAACAAATCATACGTCAACAACGCGCCAAAAGAGATTGTCGAACAAACAAAACAGCAACTCAAAGAAGCTGAAGCTGTACTTGAAGGTATTAACCGCGAATACGACCGTTTTAGCGCCTAAAACTACTGCTCCTCGCGAAATGCCAGTACTTCACGGACCGTATTAATGGACTCTTCAGGGCGATAAGAGTCAAACCAAATAGTATGCCAGCCGAACTTCTTGGCAGCCACAAGATTAAGGCGAGTATCGTCAACAAATAAGATTTCAGAACCAGGTACATTTGCTTCTTTTTGAGCGATTTCATAAATCGTTGGCTCAGGCTTCATGGCCCGTACCACCGATGAATCGATAATAACGTCAAATGTTACAGGCGGAATTTTTCCGCGTGCCTGCAGCGCTTCTACGAAGCCGGGCATGGTATTTGTAAGCAGCCCAACATAGTAGTGTTCAGCCACCCATTCCAATAGATCTATCATGCCAGGAATCGGCTGCACATTATCGAGGTAATATTCCATCCAGTCAAAATCGGTATTGAATTTGGCGCTAAAAACGGCATTGAGTTCCTCGACCGGTTTATCGCCGCGGTTAATCTCGTCATTCAGATCCCAAAACAGCTCTTCAATAATATCTACCGGAATATCGTGTTCTTTTGCAAGTTTGCTGAAAATTTCACGCGTAAACTGTACTAAACAGCCGTTCACATCGAAATACACAAAGCGCACACCGCGGTTTGAGACTTTTTTAGTGCTTTTTACTTCAGAAGTAACTGTATGACCCATCAAAGCATCAAGGCTGGTATTCACCGCCTCAGCAATGCTCTGGATAGTGAAGATAGAGGGAGCCTTGATTGCGCCACGCTCAATTTTAGCGAGCGTAGAATAACTCAAACCTGCTTTATTGCATAGCTCTTGCTGCGTGAGACCGGCAGCCTTGCGTGCCTCCTGGAGTCTCCGCCCCAACCCTTTCTCGTCCATAGCCATATTGTACTAGTTTATCGGCAAAAAACCAATAAAATAAGTACTAAATGGCTAGTTTGTTGGAATCATACTAAACAGTGTCCAAGATATAAAGAAAACAAGAATTCCAACAACAGCAGTGACGATAATATCGTGCTGAGTAATTCCGCCTGTGCGGCGGGTAATCTTAGAGTAAACCCACCCAGATACTCCTAAAGCTAAAAATAGTGCAACAAGTACTGGTGGCATACCTCTAGTATACCGCGGTTGTGCTAAAATGCCACCTTTTGAGCAATCTGCGCAAGCGCTTCATGGTCAGGCTCAGCCTGCATGTCAGGCCGACGACGAAACTCTTCGACCGTAGCGAAGGGAATAAGGTGCACATGCGCATGCGGAACGTCTATACCTACAACTTGCTGGCCTATATATGGCTTGTTAAGCACTTTGCGCAGATGAAGACCCACTTTCTTTACGGTAGCCATGAGCGCCTGGTATGTCTCGTCATCAAGGTCCCAGACAAATTCGACCTGCTTTTTAGGTATCACGAGCGTGTGGCCCGGCTGCACTGGGTGTATGTCTAAAAACGCAAGCGTATGCTCATCTTCATACACCTTATGGCATGGAATTTCACCTTTGACGATTTTGGTAAAAACACTCTCCTGCATAACGTATATTATAGCGAACCATGGTCGGGATGATCCGATTCGAACGGACGACCTCAGCGTCCCGAACGCTGCGCGCTGCCAACTGCGCCACATCCCGCTCACAGATTGGCGGAGAGGGAGGGATTCGAACCCTCGGAACCGCGCAAACGGTTCACTTGTTTTCGAGACAAGCCAGTTCAACCACTCCTGCACCTCTCCTTAAGCAAATATTGTAACAGATGAAAATGTTCATTTCAGGATGTTCATTTTTCTACTTGAAGTAGTATACCTCATGTAGTATACTTCATGTATCCTACTTGGATAAGTCTATGGATACATTACATAAGTACGAACTTACACTACTGCAAGGTTGGGAAGAAGTACATAAAAAATCTCAATTAAGTTTGTGGATTTTGCTAGCTTTAAAGGACGGAAAAAAGCATATGACAGAGATAAAACAGTTCATTGCAGTTGTGACAAACTGCACGATTTCAGCTGACGACAAAAGCATGTATCGTGCACTGCGTAGGTTTCATGAGTCTGATATGGTTTCTTTTGAGCATAAGCCCAGCAAAGGTGGACCAGAACTCAAGGTATATTCACTTACTGACACCGGACGTCGTGTGCTGGAGTATTTTACCCAAAGAAATATTGTGAATGTATTTTATAAACCAGAAGTAGAAACAATAATTAAGAAAGGATAGATATGGCAATAGTACACGCAAATAGCAAGTTAGGCAGGGGGTGGCTACTCACGAAAAGCTCATGGAGAACTCTACTATTAGATAAGGAACTCGTTGTATTGTCGTTTCTAAATGCCATACTAAGTATTGGTGTCATAATGCTCATACTAGCTGTCACCGGTCAGCTACTGTTAGTAGACGACGGCTCGTATAGTGTGTCTTCGGTAGGTTTAGCGGCAATCGTCTATGGATTTTTCGCCTTTATGACAATTGTTGCCACTTTCACGACTGCCGGTATTGTTGCTGGCGCTACTCAACGCTTCCGCGGAGAAGATCCAACCCTAAAAAGTTGTTTTAGGGCTGTTTCACAAAAATTTACACCCCTGCTTTTATTTGGGGTCTTTATGAGCAGCGTAGGACTTTTATTCCAATTCCTTGAAGATCGACTACCTTTTGCAGGTAGTGTCGCTGCCTGGCTCGCTGATATTTCATGGTCTATTGCAAACTTTTTCTCCATCCCAGTAATCGTACTGAGCGACAAAAAGGTTATGCCTCTTGCAGCCGCTAAACAATCTGTTGAGATCATAAAAAAGGTATGGGGTGAAAGTGTAGTTTCACAAGGTACAGTAGGCCTCGTGGGCGCGTTCGTCATTCTTGTATTCATGATCGTAAGTGGCCTACTGCTTGCAGGGATTAATTTAGTGCTTCCAGGTCTAGTTGTACAAATAGGATTTAGTGTTGTTGGTATGGGGGTCATAGCGCTTATACTGCTGTTTTCTACACTGAGCGGCATCGTAAAGGCAGCACTCTACCACTACGCAACGACAGGCGAATCTCCCACAACCTTTAACAAAAATCTACTCAAGGCCAGCATGACACCTAAAAAAGCAAAAAAGATTTTTGCATAAAGTAAAATCTATAGATTTTACACATAAAATGTGTTAAAATTACCCCTGTTGCTCTTCCTTTTGTACGTATAGAGAAGTGTATAGCTAATAAAATATACATGGTATTAAAAAGTACAGAAGAGAAAGACACGCACCCGTAGCTCAGCTGGATAGAGCGTTGGCTTGCGGAGCCAAAGGCCGTAGGTTCGAATCCTGCCGGGTGTACCATATTGAATATAGAGCCTCTTCGGAGGCTTTTTTCTGTTAAGACATTGCGGATAGATTTCTTCACTGAAGTTGCGTAAGTTTTGCCTGTACAAGATGTGATCTGTTATTGCGTATCGTCTCTGCTACCAGTATAGTAACGTATAAATACAGGTGGATAATCAATGGAGCGTATTTCATGCCAGAGACGGCAAATCAAGAACGTTTCCCAATCTTAGAACAACGGTCAAATCTTGCTGTTGCTAGTAAAATTGCCAACTTGGCTATAAAAGTAAGTCAGCTAGTAGATGATTTTTCTGATGTTGAGCGTATTCCTCGGTATGTCGACGGACATCGTGAAAATGATGTCGAACACAGCTATATGCTTGCAATGGCAGCTCCCGAGATTGCGCAAGAGCTCAATCAGGTGCTTAATCTTGAATTAGACATAGATAAAGTGCGCCGATTTGCCATAGTGCACGACCTGTTAGAAGTAAAGGTGGGTGATGTAGCTACATTTGATTTAACACCTGCGCAGTTAGCTGAAAAAGAACGCCTTGAGCAAGAAGCTAAAAAGGAATTATACGCTGAACTACCAAGACAAACAGCTAAAGATTTGCGAGAATACGAACTTCAGGATACGCCAGAAGCGGTATTTGTACGGTTGGTTGATAAGCTTTTACCGGTAGCAGTGAACATAACTGGTGACGGTGTTCGCGTATTTCGGGAAGATTACGGCATAACCAATATCGAACAGTTACGCCAATCTTACCAACTTTTACATAACCGTATTGCCAAGCAGTTTGGTGGTCGATTTCCTGAAGTCGTAGCAGCTCACGCAGTTTTGTGTCAAATTTTTGAACAAAAATTCCCACCAACTAATTATGAGACTGAAGCAGTAGAGAAACCAAGGAACCCAACGGAAGTTGAATTAAAATATCTGGTTGATCCGGATACATTGCATGAAAATATGAATTTGAAAGCATATCCAAAAAAACACATACGTCAGGGGTACATTGCAATCGGAGCTGACGGATCAGAGGTTAGGGTGCGTTGTTTTGATGACGAGCGGTTCGAGCTTACGACAAAATCACCTGGCATGATTGCCCGAGACGAACAAACTGTAAAATTATCCAAAGAGATGTTTGAAGACCTCTGGCATCAAACAGTAGGGAGGCGTGTCGTTAAAACACGCTACTACATACCATTGGACCGAAATACTATTGAGCTGGATGTTTACGAAGAGCACTTAAAAGGGCTTATCACTGCAGAAGTAGAGTTTGACGGTCGACCAACTGAAGCTATGGTACGTGCCACAACATTTGAACCACCAAAGTGGTTTGGCAAAAATATCAGCGAGGATCCTCGTTACAAGAACCGTAATCTCGTTCAGCGTATACCCCGTGATTCAATGCCTCTCGACTCAGAAGAATGTTAATTTATCCTAGTTAAGCTGATAGTGCCTTGTAAATTTAGCCTATATCAAGTTCTCTTAAAATTTACATAACTCCGCGCGCAACACATAGGTAATAAGTAGCACCAGAATAAGCATCATCGAAATATAGGTTTTGTTTAAAGGTGTTATAGACGTTTGTTATTCAACCATCTGATTAAATATAAAATTGTTACTCGTTTTTGGTTACTGTAATTGAACACATTTGTTGCATTTTTCACTGTTTACACGCAAGAAGAAGCTGTACAGTGGGGTCTGGAGGCAATTGTATGACTGCACTAGGTCGACTTATCTGGTTTATTGGAGCAATCATTATAACTCTGCTGTTGTTGAGATTCTTTTTTATACTATTTGGCGCTGATCCGCTGAATAGGTTCGTGGATTTTGTGTATGATACTTCAAGTCCTTTAGTATCACCATTTTTTGGACTGTTTAATTATGACTACGTTGTGGGAAGGGCAACGTTTGAGTTGCCAACGCTCGTAGCAATAGTGGTATACACCTTAATTGCAAGTATACTGTCCTGGCTTTTTAAATCGCGCGTGTCCTGAAAGCTAGAATCGTCTAGAATCGTATTTTACGCATAAAGCTGTCTATCATGTCGCGCTGCTGTACATCCATTGGCAGGTATTTACTTAGCACATTGATAATTTTTTCTTCGTCCTGAGGGTCGTAATAAATAGAAATTGGCGGCATAAAGCGCTTCATAGGTAAGAACATAATGCTGGAAAATGCACCTTCTTCCACTATGGAAAAGGTTTTAAGTTGATCAAAGGAATACGTTTTCGCTCCAATAGTCACCCCTACATTACTTATGGAATAGTGTTGTTCTTTAGGTTTTTTAGCGGCATAAATACCAAACACTATAGCAGCCAGCACAATAACTATCACCGATAATATATCGCCACCAGTTATAAAATACACAGCAACACTAATTCCCACAGTTGCCACTGCTAATGCAATAAACCAACTTAAAGATTTTTGATGTGCAATATACTCCGACGCTGTCCAGCTAATACTTTCATCATTGTCTGATTCGTATTGACTACTGCCTGGGGTATTGTCTAGTTGAAATTGCGGCGCAAAACCACCTATGGGCTGCTCAGAAGTATTTGTTTGCGACTGCCGAGAATGAGAAGGTTCGGCAGCTTCAGGAGCCGGAACTTGTATAGTAGTTGGCTGCGGTGCAGGGGGCTGGTTTAGCGAAGGTTCAGGTGGAGCAGAAGGCGGTGTAGGATTTACTACAGGTTGTGGTGTTGTTGGCTGAGGAGTAGACTGCTCAGATGTATGTGGTACTGAAATAGAAACTTCCTGCTGATTTTGTGATTGTTTGGAAGAGTCAGGACCATTATTCGGTGTAATAATTTGGCCAGGATTTGGTTCTGCCATATGCGTAATTGTACCATTTACGCTTATGCAAATAAAACTAGGAAACTGCAAAGATACTTTTAATAACAGATGAAAACTGTTATAATCTATCTGTTTTGTAATACCAAAACCCCTGCGACAGCATATAATAGTGTATACGGAGAGGTACCCAAGTGGCTGAAGGGGACGGTTTGCTAAATCGTTAGGGGGGCGAAAGCTCCCGCGAGGGTTCGAATCCCTCTCTCTCCGCCATTTACGGAAGGGTGTCCGAGTGGTTTAAGGAACTTGTCTTGAAAACAAGCGTGCCGGCAACGGTACCGTGGGTTCGAATCCCACCCCTTCCGCCAGGTGTTGCTTATTTAAAAGATCCGAAAAGGATCTTTTTTACTATTCAGCACGAGCAAATACAGCTGCACATATTTGTTGGGCGCCAGCCCGCCGTAGTGTTTGTGCTGCAGCTTCAAGTGTTGACCCGGTAGTTAGCACATCATCCACTAAAATAATTGGTTGGGAAAATATGGGCTTACTACTACGTACATGAAATGCTTGTTTTAGCTGAACGAGTCGTACTTTACGCGAACTCCCTGTCTGGCGCTGCTGACCATACCGCACGAGCGCCAAAGAGCAGGGAAGTTTTGTTTTCCGAGACAATGCTTTAGCGACAAGGACCGCCTGGTCATAACCTCGTTGACGCACTCGGCTCGTCGCGGTAGGCACCGGCACAATGACTGCACCAGCCGGAAAAGTAGTAGCAAATTGATCCGCTAAAGCCGTGGCGATGACATCAGCCACCTGAAATACACGATGAAACTTTAAATCTTTCAACAGTTGTTCGGCAAACCCTTCATACGGGGTACGTACCCAGACTTGTTCAAGTGGTGAACGGTGTTTACAGGCTGTGCACGTTTTACTGTTGCTCATAGGACGTCTGCAGACATAGCATTGGGGCAATATGTCAGGCAAAAGCGGCAAACACATCTGGCATAGAGGAGCGCCTTCAACCCTACAAGCAAGACATTCGTGTGGAGCAATATAACCGATAAGCTTATCTAGAAAGGCCTGCATGTTGTAATTTATGTGTTGTAAATATGTGCACTTCGAGTTGCACCCTGTTAGCCACTTAAGTTATACTTTCGATAAGACAAAAACGCAAGTTTTATAAGAAGTAAATTAGGAGGGTAACAACTATGGCGCGACGAAATCGCGACGACGATTTGCTGCTAGAAGAGGATGAGTTGACCGCAGCGTTTTTAGGCGAGGATGACGCGCCTGTTGCAGCGCAGGACGATGCTGTAAGTCAGCCAATGGCGACACCTCAAGAGGACGAGTGGGACGAAGAGGAGGCAATTCAAGGTCAATTGGCAGTAGATGTATATGAAACAAAGGAGAAATTAGTCGTCAAAGCGCGCACAGCAGGCGTGAATAAGAACGACCTTGATGTGAGCATCGCTGATAACACGCTGACTATCCGCGGTACACTTTCTGCCGGTGCAGAGGAAGAAGTAGAAAACTACTTCGCTCAGGAATGTTACTGGGGTGAGTTCTCACGCAGTATCGCGCTCCCAGTACCTGTAAAAGAAGAAGAAATCGAAGCAGTTCTTAAAGATGGCGTCCTTACTATCAGCTTTACAAAAGTAAAGCAGGACACCGTAAAGAAAATTCAGGTTCTTTAATAAAGAATAAAGAACTATTACCTAAAAACACCCCTTATAATAAGGGGTGTTTTTAGTATGTCGGAACGTTTTTACATGGAATTATATCCGTTGCAACACAAACCGTACAATGATTTGCGCAAAAGCAACGATTACCAAACCTACAATAGCATAGAGAATGGTGTTTTTGGCACCTGATACACTGTTTGAATCACCGCCAGAGGTAACGTACTTAAAGCCACCGATGATGATCATGATTACTGCAACTGCACCAACGATGGCGGAGATTACGTTGATAATAGTCTGTATGAGTTTTTCTATGCCTGTTTGAGGATTACAAGCTTTATTTTTTTGCTCTTCAGATCCGCTTACACTGCGCTTACACTCAGCGATTTGTTTTTCTATTGTACAGTCTTCACTGACAATAAAGTTCATGTTGCTACCGCACTCAGTGGCTTTCTCTAACTGTTGCGCACCTACCGTCCCTTGTAGTGAAAATACAGCTGTCAATATTACCAACAAAGCACTACTAAATACTACTACATAGGTTGCGACTTGTTGTGTTGTACGTGTTACATACTGCATAGTCTTATTTCAGTCTTGTGTTTTCGTTTATAGATAAAATATACAACAGTACACAAAACCTCTTATATCCGTTGCAACACAAACCGTACAATGATTTGCGCAAAAGCAACGATTACCAAACCTACAATAGCATAGAGAATGGTGTTTTTGGCACCTGATACACTGTTTGAATCACCGCCAGAGGTAACGTACTTAAAGCCACCGATGATGATCATGATTACTGCAACTGCACCAACGATGGCGGAGATTACGTTGATAATATTGCTAATAAGCTTTTCGAGTCTGTCTCCTGCCGCATTCGGTCTACTACAATTCGACCCTAGGCTTATATTATTACCACTACCACCACCACTGCCACAATTCACGCTGCGACGAATATCAAGATCAGTATTATCCTGAGCAAAAGATGTAGCTGCAGGTAGGGTCATGATCGTAGCAAAGCCAAAAAGTAACCCTACACCAAGTGTTATGTACTTTATGCGTGCCTTTAGCTTGTGCAACATTTTGTTTCCTCAACCATTTCTATTGGTTATATTAATCGGTAACCGTTCGTTGAAGCACGAATTGAACGATAATCTGAGCAAAGGCAACGATTACCAAACCTACAATAGCATAGAGAATGGTGTTTTTGGCACCTGATACACTGTTTGAATCACCGCCAGAGGTAATATAGCGAAAACCACCAATGATAATCATGATAACCGAAATAGAACCGACAATAACCGAGAAGACGTCGATGATGGTGCGGATGAGGTTTTCTATATCAGTTCCACTACCTGATACATCGGTACAGCCACTGTTTTGTCCGGCACCGCTTTCAAGACCCTGAATATTGGAACCGCATTTTATATTATTGTCTATATCTTTCGACACCCCATCTCTCGATGCACCTGATGATGGAGACGACTGTGCGTTTACTGCTGCTGGCACAGCGAAAACAAGAAGCAGCGCAGTTAATACTACAGCAATTTTTGCCGCGATATGAGTTTTTACAAGCTCTAACATTGTTTATGTTCCTTTTATTTTTACCTTATGTAGATACTTATATCACATGAAATCAAGTATTACCAGATGTTTTCTTTAACTTTAAATCGTACGCTGAAGCACAAACTGTACAATGACTTGCGCAAACGCTACCAGGACCAAACCTACAATAGCATAAAGAATGGTGTTTTTAGCGCCACTAACATTACCTGAATCACCACCAGAAATAATATACCTAAAGCCACCAATAATAATCATAATCACCGACACAAAACCAACAATAACCGAGAAAACGTTGATGATAGTACGAATAAGACTCTCCAGCCTATTTCCACTGCCAGACACGCTTGCATTACAGCCACCACCTTCAAGCCCATTAATATTTGAACCGCACTTTATGCTGTTATCGATATTAACTTGGGTATCAGCACTAGCGCTCGGAGCAAGTGCAATAAGCGCTGCGAACACACAAGCCGCTGTCAATAAGATTACAAAAATATTGTGCTTTACTACTCGTATCATTCTCTAGAACTCCGACACTACTCTATATTTATTTTACTACTTTTTTAAGTCCACGGCCATTTACACTATCTGCAGTATAAACCGTACAATAACTTGTGCAAATACCACGACCACTAGTCCAACCAGGGCATAAATGATAGTGTTTCTCGCACTTGCAGCTGCAGCCGCATCACCTCCAGAAGTCACAAACTTTATGCCGCCTATTATAATCAAGATTATCGCTATAATACCGGCTATAGCAGATAGTAAATTAATAACGTTCTTTATAGTATTACTTATTTTGTTTGCACCTCCACTACACCCACCTATAGAGTCGCACACCTGACTTTTTGCATCTGCAGAAACTAATGGCGTTGAAACAGGAACTATAGTGGTTACCGCTAGCATGCTTACTGTAGCCAACCCTGCTATAAGATATTTTTTGATTTTATTCATAACTGCCTATATTCTTCCACTTTTAATTCATTATCTCATTTTAAAATACCTTATTAACAACAAATGTAATAATAGCTTGAGCCATAGCTATTATAACAAGTCCGACTGCCGCAAAGATTAAAGTATTCCGTCCTCTAGAAAACTTTTGAGTATCTCCACCAGATGTCATCATACTAATACCTCCAATGATGATAAAAATCACCGCAATGGCACCTGCTACGATAGAAATCATCCTCGCAATCCTAAAAAGAAGGCCATTTTCACCGCCAGAAATAGGATTACCAGTGCCTACATTACATGCCGCAGACTCTCTATTAATCTGCCCCCGTTGCACGTCAGTATAATTCCTGTTATCACAAGCTTTTTGTAATGGATTAGCAGCATGCACAGCAACAGCCGGTACTATAACAAGGCTTAAGCTAGCGATTATACTGAGGAGAATCTTTTTTACACTCATCGATTACTTACCCCTAAAATAAACTATTCACCACAAATCCTACAATTGCATAAGCCAGTACAGTTACTACTAGACCCACTAGCGCATATATAATTGTACTCTGTGCCTGTGCAGTAGCGCCAGGATCACCACGAGAAATAACATACCGAACACCACCTATAACCACAAACAAAAGAGCCAGTCCACCTGCTAGGCTGAATATAATATTCTTGATTGAATTTATTGTTGTACCATCTTGGGTATTATCCTCATTAACACCAATATTCTGTATAGGTTTAAGATCTATTTCATCTTGTGTTGATTGTCCAGCTGATTGTCTTGTCGCTGCTGAAGCGCCAAATTTGCTTTCTATCTTTTGGGCACAAGCTGTTAATGCACGATTTGTAGCTCTTTTACCGAAATCACAGTTGGCATGCTGTACAAGAGCAGTTCTAACTTTTTTACATCTTTCCCACTTGCTTTTCTGATACTCTTTCTTAGATGGATCGTAGCTCCTGCATTTTTGTTTGTATTCGTTGAGTAATCTATCACCAGTCGCCTTGTCATTAAACGCACTAACCATTTGAGACGATAATAAACCAACCACTAGGAGCACACTCATTACCACTCCTGCTGCAAAGATTGCCATACTTACTGGTGATTTTTTAAACACAATCGCACTCACTGTATAGTCCTTCCAAGAAATGCCACAACAGCAGCCGCTACGATAGAAATAGCCAGGCCTATCAAAGCATTCATTATTGTATTTTGTGCCGCTTTGGTAGCATCAGGCGAACCTTGACTAGTGATATACCGTATGCCTCCATAAAACACAAACGCCACAGAAACCAGAGCAGCAATATGAATAAGAATATCTATAACACCAAGCCCTACAAGCAATATGTCACTTCCTCTAAACTTATCCCCGCTCATAAGTGTAAATTTCACTTCACACTTTCCAGTGACACTGTCAACTTCTTTTTCAAGATACTTATACCAAGTGGGGATACCAAAAAAACTAGGTGGATCACATGTTGCTGCTAGTTGTTGAAAGATGCGTAACATTTTTATGTTCCTTGTTTTATAACAATGAAGGCATTAACCACCTAAGTGCTACATATAGCACCATGAGTGCCAATAATGCCAGTATAGCATTAGAGATTTGTCTTTTTGCTGCGCCGATTTTTTGCGGATCATCACCTGCAGAAGCATAGCGAATACCGCCGGAAATAATTCCAATAGTCACTGCTATTCCTACAAACGCAGTTAGAAAGTTAATAATGGGATTTACATATTTTTTCATTAGGTTACACTTGTTATTTACGCAGTCCAGTGCAGGATCACTTGCAGCAAAATACATTTGTTTTGGTGATGTCACTTGTGTATCTGAAATATCTACCGAGTAAGCGGCAGTAATATTAGGTACAGCAGCTGCTCCTATTGTAACCAGTAGACTTAACGCGATAAGCTTTTTGTACATTGTTCGCAATATATTTGTTGTTTGAGTTTCATTATGACTAAATTTCTATTTAACCGCAAGCAATACTACACCTGTTGGTTTTTTTCTGTTAAGTAAAAGCGTTTTACCAACGTTTTGATTATACTACTATGTAACTAGAAAAACGTATCATGCTGACATCTAATCATAGATGCTTATAAGCATAACTGTGTTACAATATCAACAGAGAATATAAAAGCATGAAAAACACTAATATTGTATTTGTTGCAGGGCGACGTTTTTTTTCACTATCAGTTGCCGTTGTGCTTATTTTGTCTTTCTTAGCAATCTTACCAGGAAACACCTATCTAACCCCCGTAGTATCTGCAGCGAAACTTACGGGTAATACACTCAAACAACAGGCAACTAAAGAATGTGAGGCTGAGGCTAAAAAAAGAAACATTGCAAATAACGAGCTTAACTATTGGGTTGAGCGGTGTGTTATTAACTATACTAATGTTTATGAAGGCGCCAATCCTTCATCCCAAAGCTGCCAACAAATCGTAGCCGACCCAAGCGTTATAGGCGGAGTACGATTTAGTGGTACAGACGAAGCTTGTGTAGCCGGTCAAATGCTTGGGGAAAAAGCAGTGTTAAGAGATGGTGGCAACGAAGAAGCAACCGTTCGAAAGGTTTGTAAAACAAAAGACACCAATCAGCGTGCTGCAACCGATGGTGAAATTGCTGCATGTAAGAAGGGTTATCAAGGTGCTAAAAACAAAAAGAGTAGAGAGGAAGCCTGCAAAGATTACAATAATGACAGTGCAAGACATTTAAAACCTGCTTGTATTGCGGGTTACAATGCGCAAAAGAATAATGCCACAACTGCTTCTATAGATACCGCAGCAATTGACCGTCGCGAAGAGGAAAGTCAAGATAGCGAAGCTAATGTTTGCGACGGCATGGGTCCACTTGCATGGATTGTTTGCCCACTTGTTTCAGCAACACTAGAAACAATTAACACGCTTGACAATCTGATCAATGATTTACTCACAGTTAACACCAAAGCAATATTCGACACGCAAGATACTACCAGTAGCGGGGCACGATACAAACAGGCTTGGAGCGATTTTCGATCAATAGCTCTGGGGTTAATTGCTATCGCGGCGCTTGTCACAATCATAGCAACCGCATTTGGGTTTGAAATTTTTGATGCATACACAATTCGTAAGGTACTGCCTCGGTTCTTAGTTGCTATTATCTTTATCACCTTGTCCTGGAATGTTATGAACTTTTTAATCCAGCTATCTAACGATGCAGGTAATGGTATAAGGGCATTGATTTATCTACCATTCAAAGATATGGTGATTAATTTTAACGCTGCTAGCGGTATATTTAGCTGGGGAGTAATTGTAGGCGCCTTTGCAGCGACCGGATTTAGTCTGATTGGCCTTTTGTCTTTTGCGGTTACTGGCCTAATCGCCGTGCTCATTGCATTTTTGGTACTTATTGTACGTGAGTTAATTATTATTTTACTGGTTATTATAGCTCCTATAGGCATTGCCTGTCTTATATTACCCAATACACGTAAAGCTTGGCAGCTTTGGCAAAATACCTTTACTGCTATGCTTGTGGTATTCCCTATAATTTCTGCAATGATAGCAACAGGTCGGGTATTTGCTGCCACAATCACAGCCAATGACAGTGCAGGTGCAGCAGGGGATATAGTAAATAATATTATTGCTTTCATCGCCTATGTCTTACCTTACCTTTTGTTGCCTTTTGCATTTCGTGCAGCAGGTGGCCTAATGGCTACTCTAGCTGGTATTAGTAATGACCGTAGTAAGGGCGTATTCGATCGACTTCGAGGGTTTCGGGAAAACAAGAGGCAAAAGCGATACCAAGATGCTATCCAGAGCAAAAACCGTCTCGGTAGAACACCTATCGGCAGCATAACACGACGAATGCATCTTGCTGATCAGGGCGGACTTAGTTTAGGAAGTAAAGGCCGTGCAAGGTATCGTGCCGCTAGTCAAAGTCTCCTTAATAAAACTACAGCTGAAATGCTTAAAGCTGATGACGGTCGTGCAGCAAATGATGATGATGGTACAGCGCTTGCAATTCAAAAAGGCATGACACGCAGTAGGTACTTAAAGGAGTATGCTGACAAGATGCGACAGGCAGGATTTAGTGATGCTGAAGCCAAAAGGAGAGCACTTGATTCTTTAGGTGCCATGGAAGCAAGCTTTGGAGCTATGATTGGCACACCAGCAAGTCGTGCTGCAGCTTTCCGCGCACGTGCTATGTCTGCTACTGCCTATGGTGTTGATCCTATGAATCCTGACGCAACTTATCAGCAGATGTTTAGAGATGCTGCTGATATGGTAAATTCCGGACTGATGACCGAGGCAGACACTATCGCCGCCTTTAAACAAAATAAATCTAGAGCAGATATTAGTGGCTTCAGTTTTATGGATGGTATACGACAGGTACAAGAAACTAGAAAGTCAGGAACTGTCACAAGTGAACAAGCAAAGAAACTTCGAAAAAGCGCACTTGCTGGATCTAGACCAGGAGAAATTCTTGCTGGACGTCACGAAACTGTTACAGCACTTGCACCTGAAATGACCGCACAACTTAACGCAGCTGTAGAAAGTGGCGACCAAACTGCGGTTATGCAAGAACTTGCTGCACTAGCAGGTAAGTATGACGCAATGGCTTCAATAAGTCCAAAAAATGCTAAGATTATGGCCGATAATGTATTTGGTCAAACCCTTAAAAGTGCTGGAGATAAATTAGAATATCGTATCAAAGACGCAGCCGGAAATCCTACTGATCAAACTATGACAATTAGACAAATGATAGAAGCTTTCCGTAATAACAGCCAGTTTCTTGACTTACGTCGGGAATACGCTGCACGCGAGGAAAGAGCTGCACGCGAAATTACCCAACACATAAATGAACAGATAGACCCAAATCAGACGTAAATTATACGTTATACTTAAAATAAAGTTATGGCTGTATACAAAGTAATCCAAGATATTGAAGCAGAAGATAAATTGTTGGGGCCATTAACGCTCCGTCAGTTTGTATATGCAGGGATTACGGTATTCTTTCTGTATTTATGCTACCTTGCAATCTCCAAAAGCGCCGCATTTATGTTGGTAGTTTTTTTGCCGCCTGCTCTACTAACTGGTTTCTTTGCATTTCCGTGGGGACGAGAACAGCCAACCGAAGTATGGGCGCTGGCACGAGTTAGATTTTTATTTAAACCACGTAAGCGGATATGGAATCAAAGTGGTATAAAAGAACTTGTAACAATAACCGCACCAAAGAAAGTTGAGCAAGTATACACCGATGGGTTATCGCAAACAGAGGTGAAAAGTCGCCTCAAAGCACTTGCTGCAACGATTGACAGTCGAGGGTGGGCCATTAAAAGTGCAGCCATGAGCCCATACGTTACACCGGTTGTTGCAAATGTAAGTAGTAGTGAACGTTTAATTGATCCAAACATTTTGCCACGAGATGTGTCGGTAGACGACACCACCACGTACGACGACATGCTTGATACCGAAAACAACCCGAAAGCACAAGAATTCGATGCCATGCTTCAGCAAAACGCCCAGGCACAAAGAGCACGTCTTATAGAAAGCATGCAGCAGCCTTCGGCATCAAATCCTCAGACTCAGCCTACTGCACAAACTGCACCAACAGGAGATTACTGGTTTTTAAATCAGCCGCAGCAAACTTCTATACCAAGCAGCCAAACAACATTTGGCACCCAAACTATAACAACACAAACCGACCCAGAGTCCTCTACCACTTCAGATCCTATTTCACAAACCGAAGAACAGGCGCTGATAGACCAATTGCGCAGTCGACAAGAAGACCAATCAATACAATATTCACATCTCCCAAAAATTTTGCCGCTTTCCGAACAAGAAAAACTCGCCAAACAAGCTGCACAACAAGCTACTGTTATCAAAAAACCTGAAAAGACTGAATTACCATCTGTCTCTACCACCGATTCTCCGCAAGTGACAGCACAACCAGACACTGCTATACTAGAACTTGCAAAGAATGATGATTTAAATATTGCAACCATTGCTCGCCAAGCGAAGAAAGCGCATGGCGAAGAACCTGATGAAGTTGTTATTTCCTTACATTAGTACTCGAACATACATAAACACAAAGCGAGGGTGGGGCAGTAAAACTACATGAATCCAAACAATCCAAATCAAACACAACAACCACAAGCATCTTCCATGCCACCTTTGCAAACACAGCAAGGGGTGTCTCAGCCGGTGCCGCCAGCAAGCCAGACACCGTCAAATGAAATTATCGATCAGAAAAAAACATCACCAAAATCCAATCCAAACAGCACGCAAAATGCTCTACAAATTGCAGAAATCCGCGACGGAATAGTTATTATGAACGATGGTACATTCCGCTCCGTGCTGATGCTTAAAAGCATTAACTTTGACCTGATGAGCCAGCAAGAACAAGAAGCTGTAGAATTTGCTTATCAAGGCTTTCTAAACTCACTGTACTTCCCGATACAAATATTCGTCCGTTCGCAAAAGGTTGACCTACAACCATACATTGAGAAATTGGATAAAATTCGCACCGAGCATGACAATATGCTGCTTGCTATGCTCATGGAAGACTATTTGGTGTACATCGACCAATTAGCACAACAAACCAACATAATGGATAAAAAGTTTTATTTAGTTATCCCGTATTATCCGCATGCTGAAAATCCTAAAAAAGCTATAGCAGAGGATAGCAAAAACTTTCTAACGGGTCTTATGAACATGTTTAGCAGTTCCGAAACACATGTGGTTGTAAACGAAGAAGACCTAGAGGCCGCCAAAAACGAACTACGCAACCGCGTACATGCAGTACTGAGCGGTCTTAATCAGTGTGGAGTACAAGGCTTACCACTAGACACCCAGGAACTTATTGAGCTCTATTACGATACCTATAATCCTGACACTGCTACCCGGCAACAGCTTAAGGATTTTGATGATCTAACTGCAGATATAGTACAAAAAGGCCAGGGTACCGCACCGCAAGCTCACTTACAAAGGGAGTTGCAATAATGTTTAGAAGAAAGAAGAAGTTAGACCCTATAGCAATCGCTCAAGCGCAACAGCTGCAGGAGCAACGAGAGGTTGCTGAAGCGTTTCGTAAGGGCATTACAGCACTTCGTGATTTTATTGCTCCTAGCTCGCTGGAGTTTCATTCTTCGTTCTTCCAAATCGGCACCCGCTACGCGCGCACCTATTATGTATATGGTTATCCGCGTCAGGTTTATACTGGCTGGCTCAGCGGCATGGTAAACCTGGACGAGATTATGGATATGTCTATATTTATCTATCCAGTAGAAAGTCAGGTGGTGCTTGAAAATTTACGCAAGAAAGTTACGCAACTCGAGGCTGGTTTGCAGCTTGATGCAGAAAAGGGCCGTATTCGTGACCCAGCAAAACAAGCAGCAATTCTTGATGCCGAGGAAATGCGTGATAAGCTTCAGGTGGGTGAAGAGCGCTTCTTCCGGTTTGGCCTGTATTTTACGATCTATGGTTCATCTTTAGATGAATTAGAATTTATCTCTCATAAGGTTGAATCCCTGCTTGGCCAACAACTTGTATACAGCAAACCCGCTACCGCCCAGCAGGAGCAGGGGCTGAATAGTACCGTGCCGCAATTTGTCGACCAGCTGCAAATACGCCGCAATATGAGTACTGGTGCTATTAGTACAAGTTTTCCATTTACTTCAGCAGACCTAAGTCAAGAAAACGGTATTTTGTATGGCATTAATATGCACAACTCCGGACTTGTGATATTTGATCGGTTTACGCTTGAAAACAGCAACTCGGTGGTGTTTGCAAAATCTGGTGCCGGTAAAAGTTTTGCCGTAAAACTCGAGGCACTCCGCAGCCTGATGATGGGCACCGAAATCTTTATTATCGATCCAGAAAATGAGTACGAGCGCATGTGTGATGCAGTAGGCGGTGCATATTTGCGCCTAAGTCTTAATTCCGCAACACGTATCAATCCTTTTGACTTACCTAAAGTCATAGACACCGAAGAGGCCGACAATGCACTACGAAGCAATTTAATTACGCTTCATGGGTTACTGCGTCTCATGATGGGCGGTGCCCAAGCACAACTTGTTGGCGGTAACACCACGCTCACTCCAGCACTTACGCCAAGTGAAGAAGCAGATCTAGACGCCGCCCTTATAGAAACATACGCGAAAGCCGGCATTACTCATGATCCACTCACACACACTGCCACACCGCCAACTATTACTGACCTGTATGACACATTACTCCATATGGGTGGCTTAGGTCCGCAGCTTGCCCAACGTCTACGTAAATATACAACTGGTACGTTTGCCGGTATATTTAGCCAGCAATCAAACATTAATATTGACAACCCTATGGTAGTGTTTAATGTCCGTGACCTTGAAGATGAACTGCGTCCGGTAGCAATGTATATTGTTCTAAATTACATATGGAACAAGACTAAAACCGATCAAAAACGCCGCATTCTTGTAGTAGACGAAGCATGGCAGCTTATGAAGTATGAAGATTCGGCATCATTCTTGTTTTCACTTGCAAAGCGCGCTCGCAAATACAATCTCGGCATTACCACGATCACTCAAGATGTCGAAGACTTTATGGGCAGCCGTATGGGGCGTGCAATTGTTGCTAATGCCAGTATGCAACTGCTTTTGAAGCAATCACCAAGTGCAGTTGATGTACTGACAGAGGTATTCAAACTTACCAACGAAGAACGAAAGCGTTTAAGTCAGTTCCCTGTAGGACAAGGACTATTCTTTGCTGGCCAAAGCCATGTACACATACAAATTATTGCAAGTCCTACCGAACATAGTCTCATCACCACCAATCCTGATGAGATCAACCAGCTACAAATGGGAGAGATGGACCAGCTACAAGGCACTATCGATTTGAGCAACAAGCTGCATCCAGGCATGTAATTCGTTATACTTATGGTAATGCAGAGGGGTAAAGGTATTTAAAAGTATGGCATTAAAGCTCGACGACAAGCCTGGCCATCAATACGATGATGATTTTGGAACATACGACCCACAGAAGACACCTGCGGGTGATCCTTCTGATCCTCGAGCTTCAGCTAGCACACTTTACGACCAAGAATCTGCTGGCGCCACCACAAAAGACGACTATGCAAACAATGAATCTGCAATGTTGTCTGACAGAATAGGAAGTGGTTACAGCGCTAACACTAAAGATACGTTTAGAAACCTAAAAGGCAAAATTACAAAAAAACGTGGTATTGCCGGTATTATTATAGGCGGCTTAGTGGGTGGAGGCATTTTTGGATTCAGTATAATTCAAGGCCCTATGCAATTTATTCATTTTTCGCAACTGCTTCAGCGTTTTCATTTTTCAAGAACTGAAATTTTTGGAAATGATCGGACAACAAAAGTCATGCTTTATGCACTTCTTGGCAAAGGTGCAGAACGTGGGCGGTTAGGAGTACTTGCCAATAAGGCTGCAGATAAGTGGGAGCAACGATTATTAAATGAATCAGGTCTTCGTCCAGTATACGATAAGACAACCAGACGTTTTGTTGGTTTTGAAATCGTAAACCAAGATAAGTTTCGTGAATTCTTAGGAGATATAAATGAAAGAAATAACGCACGATTAGAACGTGTTATGGGTAGAGGAGCAGAAATTACTCAGGCAGGTAATAGAGTAACCCGAGGCGGTAATGCTAGTGGCAGTGATGATATACCTGCTAATGCCAGAATTGTTAATCTAAGGAATGTAAGTTCCAGAGATCGTCGGATTGCAATAAGAGCTATCGGACAAACAACACACACAAATAAAGTTGTAAGCGGTATTGGATCTAGATTACTAAAAAAGCGAGGAGGTGTTAGTTTTAGTTGGCTTAATCCTGTGCGAGATGTCACAGATAGAGCCGAGTTACGAAGAGGCATACTAAAGGAGTGGGCAAAAAAAACAAAAAATGGCGTTAATTCAAAAATATCAAATGTTGGTAAATTGGCTGATGAAAATACCAAACAACAATTAGATAGACTTAACGAGGCAGGTACAGACCCCCCTGAACCAGGAGGTGGTGAAACCGTAAAAAATTTACGTACCATACTAGCAAGAAGCGCAGGACCAGCACTTGCAGCAGGAGCAATTTGTACTGCAAAATCATTTGGAGACGACATTCCTGAGTATAAATACACAAACAATGTACTGCCCATGATGCGTATGGGTACAGCTATACTGAGCATGGGGGATCAGGTCAGAAGCAACAAAAACCTGAGTTTGGAAGAATTAAGTGTGTATTCAGAATTACTTTATGATAATGAGACTAGAACATCTTGGGCAAGTGCAAGAAGTATACAAGGCGAATTAGGTGAAGAAATGACTGGTCCGGATCTCCCCACCGAAGCACAGTTAAAAAACATAAACAACGATAAACCAAAATTATTTGATATCATTGACTCTATCCCGGGTATAGGGCCTGTGTGTGGCGCGTATAATGCCATAGGAAGTATTGTGCCTGGTTTTGTAAGTGATATCACAGGATTTTTTGTTAATTTACCCCTCGGAGTGTTTGGCACAAGTACCGAAGAGTTAACAGAACAAGCACTAGCAGCTGTAGCAGGTCAGAGTGTAGATCCATTTGCAAAAGGCGCAGAGTTTGGCAATCTAGTAAACGTAGGTGCTTTCATGGCTGGCAACGACCATGCCATCTCTATGGGCGGCGCACCATTAACCACTCAACAAGTAGCCACATTAAAAACAGAACAACAAGAAATTGAAAAACACACCAAAACCATAGCTCAACGTTATTTTGATCCATATGAAGCAAATTCGTTGTTTGGAAAAATTATATGGAGTATACCTACAAACTTTTCTCAACTAACTTCCTCTTTCTCTAATCCATTCAAAAATTTAGGTAACATATTTTCCAGCACCTCTAATACTGTAACTGCACAAACTGTTGGTGGGTATGATTATGGTGTCCCACGATACGGATTCTCATTAGAGGAACAATTAGACCCTCGATTCGAAGATCCTTATGAAAATGCTGCTTGGGTTGAGCCACGACTTGAAGAACTAAATAATGAGTATGGAGAGTGTTTCGGAATAAAAATAATTATAAGTGATGCAGGTATTAGTTTAGAAAACGGAGCAACTGTAAATGTTTTTAAAACCCCTGATAAATGTAAACAAAATGGCGATGAAACTTTTTTACGATATAGATTCTATATAGCGGACACTATAGCTGCACTAAGTATGGCATGTTTTGAGGGAGATGATGAGGCATGCTCTCAACTTGATGCCAATACCAGCACCGCTACTGGCAATGGCGCTTCAGAAGGAGCATCTGGTAGCGCAAACCTACGTGAAACAATAGTTGTCGATAAACCTGGAAAATTTATCACAATGCCCGCACGTTACTCATGCTCGGGTCGTACCACCCAAATTGACTCACGTATCGCACCAGCCTTGGCTTACCTAATTAACACATATAATCTCTGCGCTGATGATGGTCTTGCTAATGGGCATAAAAGTCATGGTGCAGGTCTAGGTGTTGATCTTCGACCACGTGGTGACAACAACTCAAAAGAGGTATGGAAAAACACTATAGAACGCGCAGCAAGAGATATGGGATGGTGGGGTGATGCCGCTGACGAAGGTAAAAGTAGTAAGGGATGTGCTTACTACTCAGGTTATGGTCAATGTATGCATGTAGTATATCCTGATAAAATTCCAAAATGGGTTCGCTGGATTGGATATAACGGTGACGTAGATCATGGAGATCCTTGGCATGTATTTGGAAGTTCTTATGCCCATATACATATCGGGTGGGATACCCCTAATGGCGACGGTTTAGCTGGAAGTATAATTCCTACGCCACGTGCATCTGTTTATACGTTTCCTGCCCCTATACCTGATGACTTAAAGGAGCTCTTATAATGCTTTTTCGAAATCACCCCATTCTATACATGTTGCTAAATAGGACACTATTTTTTCGTATAGCATGTCTTGTGCTAAGTAGTATATTTTTGGTTTTGTCACAGAGCACGCTTATTTATGCGCTTCCGGAAGAGCAACGTAAGTTATATATAAGCGGAATATTATATTACGATTTAGACGCCTGTGCCTCTCAGAGTAGCAGTAATCCTGCGCTTGCTCCAGGTCAAGGTGCTCCTGACGGGCTGTTATTCCCAAATCTCGACCCCAACGCTATGGCTGAAGCCATAAATAGATATATAGAAAGTGTAAATCCTAATAGCAAGATGAAGGGATTGGGCAGCACAATTGTCGCTAGTGCAAAAAACGCTAACCTTAACCCTTTTTTAATTGTTGCAATTGCACAAAAAAAATCAAGCCTATCAGATCCTTCTGATTACAACGTACGACATGGCAACAATTCATTCGGCCGAACAGCAACTGCTAGCCAGCCGCATTTTGTTGGTGCTCGTATGTGGTATAAATGGTCTTCTGTAAAAGCAAGTGTAGACCATACAGCTCCAGAAAACATTAATGCAGCTGGCGGAGGTGATATAGCTTCGTATATAAAAATTCAATATAAAGAACAAATAAAAAATAGTAATTTGATTGAGCTCATGATGGCATACGCTCCTCCAAGCGAAAATAATACAGAAGAGTATATTCGGAACGTACGTAGTTGGGTGGATAAAATGATCGAGTTAACAAAACAGCCTAGATCATCTAAGTCTAGCACTACAAGCTCTTCGAATATACAGTATGTTGCTAAGGGTAATATACCACTAGAAGGTAAAACGGTTATTGCGTCAGTATATGGAACAAAAGGGGAAAAGGATAGAAACGGGAAATATATTGAAGATTTAAGCGGTATGGAAGGTGGCCCGCTTGATGAGCAAGGTAAACCTTTGCAAGGACGTCCGGTTGTAGCAGAAATGATGAGCAATACTGCACTAGGTGGCTTACCTTATGGATCAAAAATAGAAATTACCTACAAAGGAAGATCAATTATTGCTGAAGTGAGCGATAACGGTCCAGGCGCTGGAGAACATTCTGATATCGATCTCTGGAGAGAAACGGCTGACTTATTAGGATTCCCATACACTAAAGAACCTGTACGAATCCGGGGAGTATCAGATGACACACCGTTAACCCCGGTTAATAGTCAAGCTAGTATAACCGGACAAGGAGCTGATCAAAATTGCGTATGTACAACTGAAACCACTCAGTTAACAGGGGCAAATGCAGAAGAAAAAATTTTTAATTTTTATGTGAATAATAATTATACACCAGAGCAAGCCGCAGGATTTGTTGGAAACTATTATCAAGAATCAGGGTACGATCCGACCCGCATAAACGGTAGTAGTGGAGCTACCGGCATAGCTCAATGGTTAGGAGGCAGGTTAATTGCACTGCAAAATTTTGCAAGAGAAAAAGGCAAACCATACACAGACTTTCAAACTCAATTAGAATTTTCTATACACGAACTAAACAATGATGAAAAAGGAGCAAATGAAGCTATAAAAGCAGTAACCGAATCTGGGCGTGAAGCCGTAGAACAAGTAACAGTAGTTATTCGTAAAAGATACGAAAGACCCCGCGAGGCTGAAGCTAATGACGCAAGAAGAATAAAAAAAGCATTAGAAGTATATGAAAAACTTGGGGACGGTTCTGGTGGAACAGTCAGTGGAACCCCTGATTCAATCGGAGGTTGTGCCGGCAGCCAAGGAACTGGCGTAAGTAGCGGTAGTTTCATATGGCCTCTTGAAACAAAATATCCAGTCACAAGCTGCTATGGTTATGCACGAAAACGCCTCCATACAGGTATTGATATAGCTGCACCAAGAGGTACACCTATTAAGGCAGCTGATGGTGGAACAGTTGAATTAGCGCGTGATTATGACCCAGGCGGTTTCGGTAAAGCAGTGGTTATAAATCACGGAAATGGATTTTGGACTCTATATGCTCACTTACACACCGTATCTGTAAGACAAGGTCAAAAAGTTGATCAGGGACAAGTGATTGGAACGGTCAACAACACTGGTAGTTCATTCGGTGATCATTTACACTTTAATATCCAAAAAGCAAGTGGAGAGGGGCAAGCAACAGTAAATCCTCTTGAATACCTACCAAAAGATCCGAGTAGAGGCGTAAGCGGAGGTGACTGTCCAAGTTCGTTAGGATAATATGTATAGAGGCACATTATGGATACCTACATAAGCTTAAACAAAAAATTAGTTATAACTATTCTTTTATTGCTTTGTTTTTTAATGGTATTAGGCTTACTATCCATGTATAGCATCGTAACTATCAAAGGTATAGGAAATGATAATAAATCTGTTTATATACACTGGGGAGATGCAGATAATCAGAGAAAAATCTTCAACTTAACCAATGGTAGTAAAACGTTTATCTTTAGAAAGCAGCCTGTCACTATTGAGGTAACATCAGCTGACAAAAAGAGTATTTACAAAAAAAATATTGGAGGGTTTTTAAAGCAAGAAATTAGCATTGAGACAAAACCAAAAAAGAAATCATTGGCTTTAGGTGTTAATGCTTTAAAGTGTGCAACTTTAAATGACAGTGAACAGACTATATATTACCCGTGTTCGCCAGCTTTAGGAAGTTCTATTAATGTAAACACGCAAGGTACAAGCGCAAATATTGTCCTTAATGATTTAGTCCCTTCAGAAGAATATAGAGGCCTAGATACAAGCGATATTACCTCTTTGATTTTACCGTATAAAAACGGGTTCATTAGTGTAGTTTCTGTAGCTGAAAATCTGTATATCGGGGAATATACTTTAACAGGTAATCGAATAGGAGAACCAATAAAGATACGTGATTTTGCTTCTACTGTTAACGAAAATTTGGTATCAATAATCAACAATGGAGAAAAACCAACCTTAGCCATACTCAACACTGTCTTTAATTCATTATATTTGTTTGACGATCCCCAGGACTCCAACCCTGATATTGTAAAACTACCAGATGATCTAAGTGAACATACAGACACAATGGTCAAAACCATACTTTCTTCACCTAGTTCTATTTATGTAGTAGCCTATCGTGATCCGTCTATTCTTGAAACTCATGACCATGAAGGTAATGAAGATAGAGAGTTTAATAAAGAAGTCTCAAACACAAGTAAGGGACAGTTTGTTACTGAAATAAAAATTTCAGATAAATCTATAAAAACATATGAGCTTCCAAAGGAGCTATTGATCCGTAAAATAACTGCAAGTCATTCGGGAGAAATAGCATTTTTACCACATTACTCTGACACTAAACAGTATATTTACTTATGGCGTAATGGAAAATTATCAAATCTGCCGTTTGCCATTAATGATGTCGACAAGATTTGTTGGACAAAATCCAATGAACTTTTCTTTAGTGTTAGTGGTTCTTCTGATATATATAAGTATTCGTTTGACACCCACGGATCGTTTCTTATGTATAGCAATTCAAATGCTTCACTGAAAACAATAAGTTGTGACTTTGATAAATTAACCTTTAGTCTTGATGTCGAAGGTGATGGTTTAATAAGTGAGGTTAGTCATTTTCTGCTTACCGACAATGATAGCGAAGGTAAGCCGCTAGAAGAAGTATTACCTATATATATAGATTTACCAAGCAATACAGGAGTAATAAAAGTAACACAAGACAGTAACTCGGTATTTATAGGATTAGTATATAGCGATGGCGTTCTTCTAAGTAAAGATGAAATTCTTCAGCTAGTTAAAGACCGCCTTGAAGCCCTCCAGATTAAAACTAAAGATCTACAGATTATTTTCAATTTTTAGAATCCAAAGCGAGGACTTTTGCTTTGGTAGTGAAGTGATCTATAACTACATCGGCGTCGGTGGTAGTTATAAGGCTTTGATATGGCTTTAAAAAAGACACGAGAGCCTGACGACGTCTGCCATCAAGCTCACTAAACACATCGTCTAAAAGTAGCAGCGGCCGCTTATGACGAGCGGATTCAACAAACTGTGCTTCAAGCATTTTAAGCACCAACACCATTGTCCGCACTTCACCACGCGACGCTACCTCGCTTGCATCTTTACCTCCAATAATCGCTTTAAAATCTTCTCGGTGCGGACCATAACTAGTAAAACCCAGTGTGCTATCACGATTAAAATGACGCTCGAGCGCTTCCAGTAGACCCGTTTCATAGTTTTGATGACTAATCGGTGTCTGATACAAAAATTCAATAGATGTTTTAACTCCCGCAATTTCACTATAAAGATTACTTATATGTTCATTTAATTTTTCTAATAGTTTACGGCGTTGAACTACGATTTTACCGCCAAGTTCACTTAGACGTAAATTCCACACAAACAACTGATCATTATTTGACTGCGTGGCTTGCTTTAGTAGTGCATTACGCTGTGCTAGTACTCGCTTATAGTGATGTAGGGTAGTGGTGTAGCCAGGAGTAATTTGCTCAATTAAATCATCAAGAAATGTTCTTCTACGCTCAGGACTTCCGTGAAAAAGTAGTAAATTATTCGGTTCAAACAAAACGGTTGGCAGTGTGCGTTCTTGAGGAAGTCGCTTATATACTTTTCCATCGATTTCAAAAGTTTTGGTCGTTTTTTGATTTTCGGTTTTTATTTTTACTACCCGTGTTTCTTCCGTAGTGCCAATGTCTACTCGCGCCCAAGAATTTTCAGTATGAATAACTTCTTTATCTGAAGCTTTAAATGATTTACCTCCCAAACCAACAAGAATTGCCTCTAAAATAGTTGTTTTGCCGCTTGCATTAGGGCCAACAATAATATTAACTGTTGGATCAAATTCAAAAGACCCGTCCGTGTATAAACGGAAGTATTGCAAACGAGCATATGTAAGTGTCATTAATATATATTCTAACTCTTAAGCGGCATAATTAGATGCACATAGTCACTTTCGTTTGGGTCAGACAAGACTACTGGATCTAACTTACCATTAAAATTAAAGTTTATTTCTTCACCATGAAATGCATTAAGTGCGTCTAAGAGATATCGAGAGTTTATGGTGATATCGCTTGATCCAGAAATTTCACCTTCAGCACTTGCGGTATTTTCACCTACTTGTGAGGCAATAGAACGAATACTGAGCGTACCTTTTACTTCTTCGGTGGTAATTTTAATACTTCCTGCACTTTCTCGAGCAAAGAGGCTTGATACTTTAGTAATATTTAGCAAATCAGCACGTTTTACTCGAGCAGTGTTTGCAAATTCTTTTGGAATCAGTTTCTGATAATCTGGATATTTACCCTCAATTAGTCGTGCTACCAATTCTACGTCACCAGCTTTAAATAGTACTTGCTGATCGTTATAGGTAATACTCACATCGTCAGTAAAATCATTCACTATACGAAGCACATCTTGCATCGCAGATACTGGAATAAGAATACTTATTTCTTCTTTAATATTGGTGAGTGTTTTTGCTGCCAAACGATAACTATCTGTAGCAGCTATATGTAATTTGCCGCCACTACTATGCACATACACACCAGTAAGTACTGGGCGTGTTTCATCACCAGACGCAGCAAAGACCACTTGCTGTAATGCACGTTTTAAATCAGCACCAGGTAGAGTTAGTTCCTTACCATTTTCAATCGCAGGCATAACAGGAAAATCTTCACTCGGCACACCATTAATAACAGACTGGTATTGGTTGGTTGTTATATGAAGTTTATTATCATCAAGATCAAGATCGATTACGCTTAGTGGAAGACTATTTATAAAATCCTGCATGAGACGAGCAGGGACTGTTATAGAACCTTCTTCACTGACTTTTGCGCCACAATATTGTGTAATCGCGATATCTAAATTCGTAGCTGCAATACTTAATCTATTGTTGGCTGTTTTTAGCAATACATTTGCAAGAATAGGGAGTGTGCCACGAGTACTAGCTACACGCGCAACTGTATTGAGTGCTTTACTGAGATTTTCCTGTGTGACTTGTAGCTTCATAACTATATACTCCTTAATTTTTATAAATAGTCTTCGTTATTATTAGGCTTGTGAAAACTGTGTACAAACTCAATTTAACAGAGATGAAAATTCGATTTTGCAGGGTAAAAACCTGGGTATAAAAATTGTGCAAACGTGGGAAAATAATAGGGTTTTCCATAAAGCTTGTAAATCGTGTGAGTGATGCTTGCGGAAAATACTGCTGTATTCCACGGAGCTTCCATACGCTAATCACAGCTAATCCACAGGTATTACACATGAAGATGCTCCTTAATCTCATTTACGGCAATACGTAAAGTTTCGTCTGTGCGTAATTCTTTTTCAATTTTCTCAACAGAGTGAATAGCAGTAGTGTGATCCTTACGTCCAAGCTCACGTGCAATCTTTGGAAAACTTAAATGCAATTCGCTGCGTAATATATACATAGCAACCTGACGCGGTACCACAATATCCTTATCACGCTTTGGGCTGAGAATATCTGCTACATCAACTTGGAAATAACTAGCAGTCTTTTCAATAATTTGTTTCGCGCTTATATGTTTTGGTCGAGTAGTGGCGGCTCCGAGAATACTTTGTGCGGTGGCAAGCGTAGGTGTGAGGCCACGCATATCACAGAAAGCAAGTAATTGATTAAGTGCACCTTCAAGTTCTCGAATATTTGTCTGGATGTTTGATGCAAGGTATTCTGCAACATCATGCGGCAACTCCACGCCGTGATTGTGAGCTTTTGCTTGTACGATTGCACAGCGTGTTTCAAAGTCAGGGTTTTGCATATCGATGCTCATACCCCATACAAAGCGTGAACGTAGACGTTCTTCAAGTGTTGGAATTTCTTTCGGCGGCTTGTCACTACTAATAATAATTTGCTTATTAGCCTGATGAAGGGCGTTAAAGGTATGGAAAAATTCTTCCTGAATTTTTTCCTTCCCTGCTAAAAACTGAACATCATCAACAATTAATACATCTGCACCACGGTAGTAATCTGCAAAGTCGGTGTTTTTCTTAAATCTAAGCGCATCAACAAATTCTTGTACGAACTGTTCGGTTGATACATACACAACCCGTGCATTAGGTCGATCAGCGAGTACCTTGTTTCCAACAGCTTGAATTAGATGTGTTTTACCAATTCCAACACCGCCATACAGAAAGAGAGGGTTATAGCGGCTTCCTGGGTTTTGAGCAACTGCGAGGCAGGCTGCATGCGCTAACTCATTTCCAGAACCTACAATAAAATTTTCAAACGTATACCGTTCATTGAGACCTTGTCGGTAAGAGTGTGCGAATTTATTACTACCAGTTCTTGCTTCAGTAGACCGAACAGAAGCTGGTATTGTTTGTGTTTTAAGAAGTGGTTGGTTGTCCTCAGAAAGAGCGTTTTTTTGCTTACCAGCGAGCGCATGAATTTTATACTCAACAACAGGATTTTCTATACCATTCTTTTGTAGTGTTTCACAGATCAATTGATTATATTTACGTTCCAATTGTTGCTTTATGAAAACATTTGGCACACCAACAACTAAAGAATTACCATCATGTTTTAGAAGAGTAGTGTTTTTAAACCATGTAATGAAGTTTCCTCGAGAAACCGAGAGTTCTATTTCTCCTAAAACTGCCTGCCATAAGCCGCTTTGCATAAAACCCCTTATACCTTAGTTATCACCAATATACCTTAAAATATGGTTAGTTTTCCACAAGTAAGGCATAAAACACAACAAAATAATAAGAAAACCACAATTAAGGTGTTGATTTATACACAGGCAAAAATCTTATCTGTTAATCTGTGGAAAATGTTTGGTAAATAGTGGAAAACTTGCTAAAATTAGTGGGCAAACATTGTCGATTTTACGCTGACAATAGCAACATAAACGTAAATAGCGAGGGCACATGGTTACAAACATGTGAGGTGGGCTTGTGTCTAAGAAGTAAAAATAAGGTACAATAAAAGTTATGCCAAAACGCACATATCAACCAAAAAAACGTAGGCGTGCTCGTGTGCATGGATTTTTTGCACGCATGAAAACTCGTGCAGGACGCGCGGTATTAGCACGTCGACGTCAAAAAGGTCGCAAACAATTATCACGCTAATATATTAAATAGGGAGCGCTCTTAGGATCATGCTTTCCCGGGCATACCGCTTTCACGGACACGGTAGTCTGCGTTATGTATATACGCGCGGGCAAACAGTCCGAGGAAAATGCGGTATGCTTAAGTATGTCCAAAACACAAATCGTCAAAATTGGCGAGCTGCGGTGGTAGTAAGCCGCAAAGTACATAAATCAGCGGTAGTACGCAACCGAATACGTCGCCGAATATACGAAATTTTGCGTACTCAAATTCCTGCTGACGCTCCGGCGGTTGACATGGTGTTTGTGGTACATAGTGCAAAAGTAGCTGATATGCCAGCTGATGAACTGCGGCAGGTTATAAGCTCCGCGCTCCAAAAAGCACAAATTCATCAAGAACCTCGTGATATAGTAGATACAAAGGAGTTATAAATTAATGTTTACCACGCTGATTGTCCAGCCAATCTTCAACCTACTAGTGCTTATTTATGCACTCATACCTGGACATAATTTTGGTTTGGCACTCATACTTTTTACTATTGTTGTGCGTTTATTGATGTGGCCGCTGGTTAAAAAGCAGTTGCATCAAACTAAAGTTATTCGAAAGCTGCAGCCGGAGCTTAAGAAAATTAGAAAAGCGGCTAAAGGTGATCGTCGCAAAGAATCATTGATGCAAATGGAGCTGTATAGGGAACGTGGCATTAATCCGTTTGCTTCGCTTGGGCCACTACTCATACAGCTTCCTATTTTTATTGGTTTGTTCAGTGGTCTGCAGCGTGTAGTACGGGAACCGCAAGAGATAGTTAACTTTTCTTATCCGTTCCTTCAGGATCTCGGCTGGATGCAACAGCTCGCAACAAATATTAATCAATTTGATGAAACACTGTTTGGGGTAGTTGATCTAACGCGGGCAGCACTGGGAAGTGGTGGTGTGTATTGGCCAGCTATGCTTATTGTGATCGCGAGTGTGGTAATGCAGTATTATCAGGCAAGACAGCTCATGCCTCGTGATGACGAAGCACGTAGTCTGCGACAGATTTTGCGGGAAGCTAGTGAAGGTAAGCAAGCAGATCAAGCTGAAGTTAATGCAGCAGTAGGTCGAAGTACGCAATTCCTTCTACCAGCGCTAGTGTTCTTCTTTACAGTAGGAATAGCTTCCGCATTGAGCTTGTACTGGCTGACTGCAGGTATAGTTGCATATATTCAGCAAGCAATCGTCCTAAATCAGGATGATGAAGAAATGGATGAAGTTGCAAGCCAAAGCATAAAAAAAGATATTAAAAACATTCCGGAAGCACAGGTAGTAGACAAACCAAAGAAAAAATCCAAAACCAAAACCGCCAAACGTTCAAACAAACGTAAAAAGAGGAAAAGGTGATGGAAGAATCAATTCAATTTGCCAAAAAGTATCTGGAAGATATTTTATCTTTCTTTGGTCTTAATACAGATGTATATGCTACTACAAGTGACGAGGAAGTTATTGAATTAAACATTCCTTCAACACACTTAAATGGGTTTTTGATTGGTCAACGCGGTGAAACGATGCGCGCACTACAGTTTTTAGTGAGTAACGCATTAAGAAACCAAAACTATCCCGTAACGCGTGTCAGTGTCGATGTGGCAGATTATAAAAAACAGCGTGCTAGTCGTCTTGCGCAGAAAGCAGAAAAGTGGATAAAGACAGTAAAGGAATCTGGCAAGCCGTTTGATCTAAAACCAATGAATGCAGCAGACCGACGAACGGTACACAAACTCGCCGCAGAACACGGTGTTATTAGCGAATCAGTTGGCGAAGGACGCAATCGCCACATTGTCTTAAAGCCTGCCGAACAGTGATGCAGGTAGTATTTACGAGTCTTCGTGTAGTACTTTTTTGTAGATTGCAAGTGTTTGTTCGGCCATACGTTTCCAAGAGTACTTTTTTGCCTGTTTTTTACCGGATTGGATGAGTTCTTTGCGACGTTTTTCGTTGGTGAGCACCTTATTTATCTTTTTTGTCATATCATCAACATCGTATGGATCAAAGTACTCTGCCGCATCGCCATATACTTCGGGCAAGCAAGTGGCGTTACTACTGACAACTGGAGCGCCATGTACCATTGCCTCAAGTCCAGGTAGTCCAAATCCTTCGCTGAGACTTGGGAAAGCATATGCAGCACAGTTCTCATACAGCCAGCGTAGCTCGGCTTCGCTCACAAAGCCGGTAAATACCACCTGTCGAATGCCTTCGCGTTTTACATAGCGTTCGTGACGCTTATAAAGCGTGTCTTTTTTACCTGCTAATACCAAATGAAGATCAGGGTGTTTTGTTTGTAGTTGTGCAAATGCTTGAATGAGTCGTTTTAGGTTTTTATGCGGAGTAGGTCTGCCGATATACATAATGAATTTTTTACCTTCTAGTTCGGCGATAGGTTTCGCTGCAACAGGAATCGGGTCGGCTGCTTCATAAGTTACAGTAATATCTCGGCTGTTTTTATGAGCAAATTTTGCAAGGTCATCTTTTACAAATTCAGTCGGTGTAATGACTGCTCTGGATTTGTGAGCGGCAATTTTAATGACTCCCTTGTATATTTCTTGCTTTATCTTAAATATTAAGCGGTTTTTGCTCGGATTGGTGAAACGGGCTGTAGTGAGATCGTGTATGGTTGTGATGGTTTTGCCTAGGTATAGTACTGGCTGCTGGGTCATGCCAAAATGCACCACGCTTGGGCGTAATCGATAGAGTTGCCATGCAAAACCCAGCTGTTCACCGAACCCAAACTCCTTATACTTACAGGCGACTTTTGTGAATCGTTTACTTCTTGGATTCCAATCATCCATATCGTCTGGCTTTAGGAGTATGATGTAGCGGTGAGACTTGTCTTTATCAACTTCCTGTAGATAATGCAGCAACCGTTCAATATATCGTCCAGTGCTCGTCCGTAGTTCACGGGCATCAATAACTATTCTTTTCATATATTTATCTTCTTATTATTTTATGCCATGTTAATCGCAATTTACGTAAATTTGTCGCATTCGGAGGTAAGTCATGGGTTAGTATAGACCAAATATACTCATCAGGTACAGCTTTAGCGCTTTGAATTTTGCGCCGCTCGCGCAGCATGTGAACAAGGTTTTTTACAAATGCCGCTTGACCTTTTATAGCTGGCCAGCCACGACCAGTTACAATGGCTTTAATAAACATACTCCAATATGCAAGGGATAAGCGCGGAAGCACGTAAGGAATATACCTTGTAGGCACATTCTTCCAAAAAAGCATTGGTAAATTTTTCATAGTTTGGTAGGTTGTAAAGCCTTGTATACGACTACTGGTCGCGCCAATCTGGTGGTAAGCGATTGCTTGAGGCACATACAAAACTTTCCAACCAGCCAGCTGTGCACGGAAACTCAGATCAACATCTTCGTAATACGCAAAAAATGTTTCATCGAATAATCCAATTTCACGAAACAAAGCTGTTCGGTACAAGCTTGCCCCGCCGCTTGCCCCAAAAACATACACGTCTTTGTCGTATCGATTACTCAATGGTTCTTCGCGGCCGCGGGGAAAGGGTAATCCCCAGGTGGTGTATAGATCGCCTGTGCTATCAAGGTGTTTTTTATCAGCGTGTATGAACTTACACGTTGCAATACCTATTTTCGAATCTTTTTCCAAAGCGTTTACAAGCTGTTGCAACCAGTCACGTTCTACTACGGCATCATTATTTAGGAGTGCAATGTATTGAAAACCTTGCCTCATTGCATGCTGAATACCGACATTTACTCCACCAGCAAATCCCAGGTTCTTTTTTTGAGGAAGAGTTGTTATATTCGGGTAATTTTTTGTTAAAAATTCCAAAGACCCATCAGTAGATCCATTTTCTACGACGATAATTGTTGCAGCTATAGATTGTTGTAAAAGTGAGTCTAGACAGGCGGGCAGATCATCTTTACCATTCCAATTCGGTATAATTACAGCGGTACTTGGTGTCGACTCTTTAGTCATATTCCACTATAATAACCCAAGAACTAATGAAACAGTATATCTCTAAACAAAACAAAGCTCTGTTAAGTGAGCTTGTCCGCACAGATTTTAAGCTACGATACCAAGGCTCAGTGCTTGGGTATGCCTGGTCGCTTCTAAGACCACTACTTATATTCCTTATTTTGTATATAGTTTTTGTAAAGTTTTTACGGCTTGGTGCTGATGTGCCTCATTTTCCAATTTACCTACTCCTTGGTATTGTACTTTGGAACTTTTTCAGTGAGATGACCAGTCAAAGTCTGACTTCTATCGTGGGACGTGGTGATCTTATCCGCAAGATTCGTATTCCTCGGTGGATGATTATATTCTCCACAAGTATATCGGCGGTGATCAACCTCTTTTTAAACCTATTAGTTGTAGGAATGTTTTTAGTGCTCAATAAAGTTGAACTTTCTTGGAGCGTATTGTGGCTTCCGCTTATTATTATTGAAATTTATATATTTGCGCTTGGTTTATCGCTTTTCCTTTCGGCAGCATTTGTGAAGTACCGGGACATGAGCTACATTTGGGAAGTGATCTTGCAAGCCGGATTTTATCTGACCCCGATACTGTATCCACTTACACTGATTACCAATGAATTTTTCCAAAAACTGTTGCTTATGAATCCAATGGCTCAAGCAATTCAGGATGCGCGTTACAGCGTTGTTACACACGAGACCATAACAACGCATACTTTGTTTGAGGGTGGTTGGTATATGTTCATACCACTTATTTTGGTGGTTGTTGTGTTGTTGGGTGGTTTATTGTATTTCAAAAACGAAGCAAAATATTTTGCGGAGAACATATAAATGGCAGATGATATCGCAATTAAAGTAAGTAATGTATCCAAGACATTTATTTTGCCACATGAGAAACATACTTCGCTAAAGAGTGCTTTCATTAACTTTTATAAACGCAAAAAAGGCTATGAAAAACAACAAGTATTAAACAATGTATCGTTTGAAGTAAAAAAGGGTGAGTTTTTTGGGATTGTTGGTCGCAACGGTAGCGGCAAGAGCACACTTTTGAAACTAATCTCGGGTATCTATACTCCAGACACTGGTTCGATTGAAATAAATGGTAAGCTTGTGCCGTTTATTGAACTAGGTGTGGGTTTTAATCCTGAGCTTACCGGGCGAGAGAATGTGTTTTTAAACGGCGCTTTGCTTGGTTTCAGTCGCAAAGAAATGGAAGCGATGTATGATGAAATCGTGGAGTTTGCCGAGCTCGAGCGCTTCATGGACCAAAAGCTCAAAAATTATTCATCTGGCATGCAAGTGCGTCTAGCATTTTCAATCGCTATCCGCGCAAAGGCAGACATATTAGTATTGGACGAAGTATTAGCAGTAGGTGACGAAGCATTTCAGAAAAAGTGTTACGAGTATTTTGCTGAACTTAAACGCAATAAAAAAACTGTAATATTAGTTACCCACGATATGACATCAGTGCAACGATTTTGTAGCCGTGCTATGTTGATAGATGGCGGTGATGTTATTGAAAATGGTAATCCGGCACATGTTGCGCAAAAATACAGCGAACTATTTATCGATCAGAACGATAAAGGCAAAAAATTGGGCAACGGTTCTGTTGTTAATAAGAACATAAAAGCACAGGTAGAATTTAGAAAAAAAACTGGATATTGGCTATTTGATATACAGGTCAAACCAGCAAAACCAATAAAAAACGCGGTGCTGGCACTTATTATGTTTAAAAAAGACGGTACACAGGTGTGGAATTGGGCATCGGACTATCCCGGCAAAAATCTTCCTGATAACCTGTTTGAAAAGGAGCTTAAGCTAGAAATTACATTAGAGGATATATTTCCGGCAGACGGCTTTTACTTAAATCTTTATATTAAAGCTAAAGATCGAACAAAGGATTACGCAGTATTTGAAAATGTGGTTGAATTTGAAAAAGTATTACCTAGCACAGCGCACAAGTACGATAATGGATGGCAGCCAAAAATGAAAATACAACTAAAATGATTGATGAATTACATAGGCTTTACGAACTTGATGAGAAAAGGTTTCGCCAACATTATGCAGCTAATCCGAAT
>CALBGR010000017.1 GCA_937892705.1 uncultured Candidatus Saccharibacteria bacterium
TAATGGCTCAAATTGGCAAGCAGTAGGCAGTGCAGGCTTTTCGGCGGGAGTAGCTGACTACCCCTCGCTTACCTTTGACAAAGATGGTACGCCGTATGTAGCGTATCGGGATGGTGGTAATAGCAACAAAGCCACGGTCATGCGCTTTAATGGCTCAAATTGGCAAGCAGTAGGCAGTGCAGGCTTTTCGGCGGGAGTAGCTACTCATGTGTCGCTTGCCTTGGATAACGGTGACATGCCGTATGTGGCATACCGAGACGGCGGCAACGACAACAAACTCACCGTCATGGAGTACGGTCGTCGTTCGCTTGATCTCACCAATGCTGTTACCAACGACCTTGTCAACATCACCGGTCGTGGCGTCAATATCCAGGATGCAGAGGCAGTGACCGAAGAGGATTTGACGGAAAACGAAGAATATAACTACCCCTTAGGCTTGGTCGATTTTAGCTACAAAACCTTCCATGCGAGCAACCAGATTGAAGTTACCTTTGTAACTGAACTGAATGCTGGGGACGTCGTCGCTCATAAGTACAACCCTGACACGGAAGAATATGAAGAAATTTCTGGCGCCACCATTATCAAAACCACATTGAACGGCCAACCGGCTCTGAAGGTCTCCTACACCATTGAGGACAACGGCGCTCTTGATACTGACCCTGCCACCGGCAGCGTTAGCGATCCGATGGGGTTGGCAATTAAACCTCAGGAGGAGCCTGGTGGTGAGTCCGGTGACAGTGAACCTGGCAATAATGAACCTAGGAATGGCGAACCCGGTAGTGGTGAGCCCGGCGGAGGTAAACCGGGTGGCGGCAATAATGGAAATGGTGGTGTGCCCGGTGGCAGCAAGCCTGGTGGCAATAAGCCCGACAGAGGTGGCAACGACAACAAACCAGATGGCGGCAATAATGGAAGTAACAGATATAACAGTAGCAATGGATTAAATGGTAGCGAACCAGGTGATAGCGAACCTAGTGACGGTGTACCCAGCGGTAGTGGTAATGAAGATGGTGACGGCAACGACGATATCGGTAGCGACAGCGCTTTCGGTAATACTGCCACTAATACAGACAGTAGCACTACGTCAAACACCAATCTTGGTTTCAAGGGTCTGATACTCATCATTATAGCGGTAGCTACGGGATTGCTCGCTATCTTCATCGTGCGACGACGGGTACAGCGGACTACTAACTGATATACCTCAGTAAGACTTTTCTTTTTTTGTCATTCCGCGTCGGATGACAGAGCAACTCAAAACCGTCCTGTTTGTTTTGCCAGGCTATTCTGGCTACAACTAGACTCATACGATCTGGCATCCGCTCCAAACGCCCACTAAAAAAGACCAGTCAAAAAACCTGGCTTTTTACTTACTTGAAGTCAATGACTGATAACTACAAATAAGCAGAAAATATCCATGTACTTAATTTACAACACCACTACATGTACCTGTCGCTCACGCGGACCATCAAGCTCAACTAAAATAACACGTTGCCACATGCCAAGTACAAATTGCCCATCATACACTGGTATTGTGACGCTCGGACCAATAATAGAGCTCGCCAAGTGTGCCGGTACATGCGATGGATTGTGCGGATGACGATAATTGAGTTTTGGAATCATTTCCCATACAGCGTCCAAAAGATCGAGATCCGTGCCAGGATCTAGATCAGCCGTTGTCACAGCACAGGTAGTATGTGCTACAAACACCACCGCAGCTTTAGAGTCAGGACGAATAGCTTGCTGCACATCATTTGTAATATCTATTACCTGCCGTGCTTGCGTAGTGATAACTGTCAGTGTTTTGCTCATAATTATATTTTACCGCCTCTGAGAAACGATTAAGCAGTAAGTGTTATAATACTTCGTTAATTACTATGCGTATCACAGTAATAGTTAAACCAAATTCAAAGCATCGAGAAGAAGTGGTGCAATCAGACGACTATAATTTTATTGTCTACACTAAAGCACCTGCCATAGAAGGTAAAGCAAATAAAGCAGTAATGCTATTACTTGCAAAACATTTTAACGTTAGCAAATCTGCGGTTAACCTGCTCCGCGGCCACAATTCCAAACAAAAAGTGTTTGAAATAAACAAAGATTAGAAGCATATTTTAGCTATTTGACGGTCAGCCATTTGGTTGCGCATCACATCAATGTGGACGAGGATGCTATATTCAAAGCTCTAGACAATACAACACGCAGGCTTATTCTGCGTGAGTTGGTTAAGCGCGAAAACCAAACGCTTTTCGAACTCTGCGCCCGACTCACCATGAAACACAATATAGACATGTCTCGGCAGGCTATATCCAAACATCTTAAATCCTAGAAAAAGTAGGCTTAGTCCAATCTGAATTTCGCAGCAAATACCAAGTTCTTAGTTTTGACCGCAGGCCAATTATTTTTATCACAGAAAGGTGGTGCAGCAACAAAGAATAACCCGGACCAGCAAGCAGTAACTTTATATATCAACCAAAAGGAGAACCGGCTATGAAAATCATACTTACCAGCGTATTTGTGGATGATCAGGACAAAGCACTAAAATTCTACACAGAAAAACTCGGCTTTATTAAAAAAAGACATGCCTGCTGGAGATTTCAAATGGCTCACCGTAGTATCACCTGAAGATCCTGATGACGTGGAGTTGCTCCTTAAACCTAATGACAACCCTGTTGCAAAAGCATACACAAAGGGTTTAGTTGAATAAGGTATACCTGCGGCAACCTTATTCAAATAATGCAGCAATAGGGCTGCGTGGACTACTCCTTAAGTATGCAATGTCAAAAATAGTTACAAAAATGCTTATGCATGCAATATTTACTTCATAAAGCTATGATAAGAATGTCAAGAACTCGTAAGCGGAGCAGTCTATGGCCCATTCCTCTAATCTACTTTTACTCCCGCTGAAATGCACCTTGATTAGTATACTCATAGCAGTTGATTTATGTTTGGCCATTCTTCTACTTAAATCTTTGCAAGTTTTGGATTTAGACATTTCTCTATCCGCAAACAACGCGCATGTATCGAAAAAAAGCAAAAATAGCGACTTTCGCAGTGCATTTGATACAAACCTCAAACAAACCATCAGCACTTTTCACTATACAATCGAACATACAACTCAAAACGTCAGCCGCACTATCGGATCTTTTGCCAACACGGTAGGCGATACCACAACACAAATCACAAAAAGCATTACTACTACCATTACCAAACCCGAGACCATTATTCGCCCCGACCTTCCTTATGATATACCAAAAATCGAGATTACAGCTGCCACGCCAACAAACACAACTGAATCTACCCTTCAACCCACAGCTACGCCTGTTAATGTAGAATTTCCATCAGTTGTTTGGCCGATAAAAGGAGTGGTCACAACAGAATTCGGCACTCCGCATAGACCTTATCAACCCACTCATACGGGTATAGACATCTCTAGTCACCTGCCATCAGGCCGTGCTTCTGTCACACCTTTTACAGAGGGCGTGGTTACACAAGTTGTACATGCTCGATCAGGACTTGGCAATCATATAATCATTGATCATGGCAATGGCATTACCTCATATTATGCTCACTTATTCTCTATTACCGTGAAAGAAGGTCAAATGGTAAAACCAGGCGACATCATTGGATACGAAGGCCGCACTGGTATTGCAACCGGGCCGCATCTTCACTTTGAAATTCGACAAAACAATGTCCCGATAAATCCGCGAAAGTTCATTCCTAATGACCCATAATTTTCATGCTTTACACACTTTGGTACGCCTGCTCTAGTTCAGCGATATCAATTTTCTTCATGCGCATGAAACTGTCTGTTACTCGTTCGACTTGTTCAGGCGTGCCATTCATAAGCATATTATTCATTGCCTCAGGCACAATTTGCCACGATACACCAAATTTGTCCTTCAGCCATCCGCATTGTTCAGCCTCAGGCACTGCAGATAATCTCTCCCAATACATATCTACCTCTGCCTGATCCTTGCAGGTAACCACTAAAGATATTGCTTCGTTAAAATCAAATGTATACTCTTGAGCGCTGTCCATCGCCGTAAACTGCTGACCCATAATGGTAAATTCGCCATACATTACAGACCCTGCCTGATTTGCGTTTATGTCTGCAGGATAGCGGCTAATCTCGCCGACCCTAGATTCCGGAAATACTGATGTGTAGAATTTCATGGCTTCTTCGGCCTTGCCGTATTGCTTGTTTACAAACAAAAGTGAGGTTACGATCTTTTGCGTTATTTGCCCTGGAGACACTCCAAGCTGCCATGACACTCCATACTTATCCTGCAGCCAGCCGTAGTATTCACTAAATGGATAGATGCCAAGCGACATAAGCTCGGTTGCGCCATTGCTCAAAAACTTTTCCCATAGCCTATTCACCTCATCGGCTGTACTACAACGCACAAGGAAAGAGATTGATGGATTAAATGTAAAGTGCGGACCACCATTAAGTGCAATAAAAGTCTGTCCCTCGATTTCAAATTCAACAGTCAGCACACTACCAGGCTCGTGACCATGAATCTCTTTACCTGCATTCGTGTAGTAATCGGTGCGCAGTGACTTCACAGTATCGAAAATAGATGCATAAAGATCGACAGCCTCTTCAGCCTGATCATTAAACCATAAAGTTGGGACAATTTGTCGCATAATACGCGCCTCACTATTACGTTACTTTTAATTTTTACACACAACACCTATTGTTAAAGTGCCATATTTAACAATGTATCTGCGCTCAAATTAGTATTCTCGCTGGAATAATTTCTTATTGGTAAATTCAGCTAAGTTATCTTTGTTAATACCAAAGAGTTCGCTGACCGTTACCAACACATATCCTTGACGCTGCAACTCGTCGACAATCTGAGCTGCCGCATCAACAGTTGTTGCGTGAATTTCGTGCATAAGAATAACAGCTCCTGGTTTTGCTCCAGCAATTGCTCGTTGATGCACCAAATTAGGGTCACGATCTCTCCAATCTAATGTATCAACATTCCAAAGCGCTATCGGCATATTTATTTGCGCCATAGTTCGAGCATCAACCGCTCCATACGGCGGACGCATGAGTTTAGGATATACGCCGCTGGCATTATAGATTGCTTGATTCGTCTGCTGTACTTGATTTGCAACGGCTCCATCACTGAGATTAGTGAGATTAGAATGATCCCAGCTATGGTTTCCGATTTCATTCTTCAAACTAACTGCTCGCTTCAATTCTGGCGCATAGGGACCTACACGATTTCCTATCATGAAGAACGTCGCAACTGCATTACGCTGACTAAGAACATCAAGCAATCTATTGCCATTTGGCGCATACGGACCATCATCATAAGTAAGCGCTATACACTTCATTTTGCTGCAGTCGATATTTTCCCTGTTTTCACCCACCAGCTGCTGCGCTCGTCGCCGTGCCTCTTCAGCCTGCTTCGCCAGTCTTGCTTCTGCTTCTTTCTGCTCTTTAAGCTTCGGCAAGAATACGTCAATAGTTGTTTGATTAAACAAGTCATACAGCGAATCAGTCGAAAGCTCTACTTCTATAACACCTTCGGTTGCTGGCGCTACCGTTCCCGGCTCGTACGTTATTATCAGCTTCTCGTTACCGGTAAGAATGAAATTGTGAAAATGTATGGGGTTCGGTTCAGTCGCATGCTGCATCCTTTTTCGGAATGTGCCCTTACTGTAGTAAGCTGCTTCAAACCGCTTCTGAAGCTCCTGACGAACCAAACTAGAAAGTGTTTGCGCAAACTGAACATCAGGCTTGAATAAATCTCCGATGTTCAGTCGTTTACCCGCCTTGCGATCATACAAAAGGCTAACTCGACGTACTTTCACATCTTTCGTCGCTAGATGATCTGGATATTCTCTAATAGAATACGTAACTTCTAAGTATTGATCTGTTGCAAAATCAATATTCGGACTTGCATTACATTCATAAACAAGCGCTGTCTTGTTTTGCTGGCCTGTTTCTTTACACGGCATAAAATTAACATCCACCACATTTCGGATATCTTTATTGACGTGCTCATTTTCACTTACCACGTACGTCGCATGCGCAAATAAAGACTCATTCTGAAAAGTATCTGATTCAAACTTTATATTTTTGTACTTCGCATTTACCGCCTCTTGAGCAGCTCTAATGTGATGCCCTTGCCAATATTCCCAGCCAGCCCAAGACATACAACAACAAACAGTGTAAGAAGGCTGCGCACGGTCACGCGGTACGACTGAGAAGTTTTTTTCGTTTTTTTTAAGTGAAGCGTTTTGTGATCCTTGCCGTTTCATATTAGTTTTTCTGCAGTGTTGTAAGTTATTAAACATTGTAAAAATGCTTATGTTTTTTGTCAATCAAGCAAACTTTCCTGTAATAAACCCTATTTTCTAAATAAGCATAAGTTGTATAATACTGCTTATGGCAACTACAAAAAATACAACAAAGAGGGCCCCAAAAAAGAAGACTGCACCTAAAAAACACCATACACTGAAAAAATGGCTTTTTATTACACTGGGTGTGTTTGTGTTATTTGTACTTGCTGCATACATTGCATTTCGGACAAGCCCATGGCCAGGCGCGCTTATTATTCGTTACGTCTTCGAACAAGGTGGTAAGAAAACCTCACAAGCTTTAGAAAAATATGTCCCTTCTGGGGTTAGCTCGATACAGAACGAGCAGTACCGTCCAAATGACAAAGATGCGCTTTTAGATGTGTATTATCCTAATACAGTAAAGAATACCCACGAGACATTACCAACCATTGTATGGATCCATGGCGGCGCATGGATTTCAGGCAGCAAAAAGGATGTGGCAAATTATCTCAAAATTATCGCTGCACACGGCTATACTGCTGTTGGCGTAGATTATTCCATCGCTCCAGCAAAGCATTACCCAACACCGCTTCTGCAACTGAACGACGCATTACTATACATCCAAGAACACGCTGAAAGACTGCATATCAACCCGTACAACATTGTGCTTGCTGGTGATTCGGCAGGATCGCAAATCGCAGCCCAAATGGCCGCACTAATTACAAATCCGCCCTACGCCTCACTATTAAACATTGATCCTACCCTGCAACCAAGCCAATTGAGAGCAACTATACTAAACTGCGGTGCATATGACTTAGCGCTTCCCGACTACAACGGCGAAGCAGGCGCATTTCTTAAAACAGTCCTATGGGCATATTCTGGCAAAAAGGACTTTCTCAATGATCCCGTTCTGAGACAAGCCTCTGTAATTGACTATGTAACAGCCGATTTCCCTCCGACCTTTATCACGGCAGGCAATGCAGACCCGCTTGAGTCACAGTCGAGAGAATTCGCAAAGAAATTACAAAGTTTAAATGTCTCAACAGACACACTTTTCTATCCAAAAGACCATACACCAAAACTGTCACATGAATACCAGTTCGTGCTCGATAATGCCGACGGCAAACAGGCGCTCGCTCGAATCCTTAGATTCTTAAACACACAAACAACATCTCAGTAAAATCCTGTGCATATCACATACAGACTGTAATTAAAATTACAGCTCCCTAGCAAACTGCTTCGTATCCTGAAACAAAACACCCGAGCAAAACTAAGGACATGGTAATTGACGTATAAAGGAGCGGGATGAAATACACGTATATCGGAATCGTGTCGGGATGCGTAGGGATAATTTGTCTGGTGCTGTTGTTTTTATATTTTATACCGCTCGTAAAAGCCAATAACTATTTAAATGATACCAAGCAAGAAATAAAGCAGCTGAAAGCCAGCTTTCGTACGTTGTCTGAAACCACCCGCGGACCATATTTTGAAAAGCCTGATTGGCCGCCAGAACAAGCTATCAAAATGCTCCAGGATACCAAAGAAACCACAAATGCTATCCGCGACCAGCTGGAGCTATTTGAAAAAACCAGATCACACGTACCTCAGCAAAACAATATCGTACTTACGAGCAAGCATGTACGAGCCAAAATTATTGATTCAGAAGTTGACGATATGGTAGCCCAGACCGAAGAGGTACTCAGTGACTACGATGAACTACTTGCATATCTAGAAGCTGTTGCAAATGCAAGAGCGGTATTTGAGAAGAATATTCAACAAATTAACAGCTATAGTGATCTCAATACACTTATCGGCAAATCATACCTTACTACCGCTATGAAAGATGAACTCGCTGCTGCTCAGCAAAAACTACAAGCTGCTCGCATACCAAGTCAGTACCAAGATACCCACAATCTGTTTTTAAGCACTTTTGATCACGCGATAAATGGCTTTACAACATTAAATCGTGGACTCGCTAGTGCGCAAGATAAGCTGATATATGCTGGCGCTGCCACTATTGAATCAGCTTCGGAACAATACTACACCACAGTTGTAAACATACTTTACAGTGCTACTATTGCCTCACCTACTTTAGACGAGGTTGCAGAACTGACTGAAAAATTAGCGCCATTTGAATAAAGCCAAGCCTTACACTTTACCTCGAAACTCCACTGTATTCGTACGCTGCAGCTTATTCCAGGCTATAGTAGCACCACGCAGTATTACTACGAAGCTTCTAAAGAGTAGGAAAGTTTTTATAGGTCCATACACAAATCGAGTCAACGGAAACGCGTACAGCAAAGCCTTACGTTCCTTGGCAAGTGCCACTGCTATACAAGCCACGATAAATTGGATGCTAAGCGTTATACACACAAACATCACCAGAATATGGTAATTGCCGCTTGCGATATTATGTGCAGCTAAAATGAGAAGAAATGGGATAAATATTATAGACAACACAATAGTCAGCAGCGTATAAGGCATCACAAACAATCCCAACCACCCGTATTGAGAACGCAGCAAAATATCGCGATGCTTCCAAAGCGCCTGAATATTGCCAAATAGCCAACGAAAACGTTGCTTTGCTAATGCTTTAATGTGCTGCGGTGCTTCAGTATATGCATACGCACTACTATCCTGCAAAACTTTGTAACCTGCCTTGTGTATAGCCAGTGTAAGATCGCAATCTTCGGCAAAGGTCATACTTGAATACCCTTTTACATCCAGTACGGCTCTCTTTCTCCATGCACCACATGCTCCAGGCACAATCATGATGGAGTTTACATAGGCCTGCGCATTCCGATCAAGAAATGCACTAATGGTATATTCAAGTGCTTGCCACCGCGTAAGCATATTTTTAATATTTCCAACTTTCACTATACCTGCCACTGCACCAACTGTCGGATCTTTGAAATGGCGAACAAGCCTGCCAATGGTAACTGGCGGAAATACTGTATCTGCATCTATACAAATAACTATTTCGCCACTTGCATGCTGTAGTCCTTCGTTAATAGCACTTGATTTACCGCCATTGCGCTTGGTAAGACAAATTACACGTTTACTGCGTCTTTCTAGTAACTTACCAACTTTATACGTGTTATCTTGTGACCCATCATCAATAATTATTACTTCTAAGTTCTTATAATAGGATTGTAAAACCGAGCGAACTGTTTTCTTCAGTACATTCTCTTCGTTATATGCCGGCACAATTACTGAAACAAATGGTCGATATTTTTTCACGCGCTGTCTGCACGTTACTCGTCGATTCTGCAACACAGAAAGAACAACATTTACACCTACGCTGAACGACACAAGAAAAGCCGTGAGCGCAAATAAAATCTTTACCATTACATGCGGCCACACCAATAAGGCACTAAAAAACACATACGATGCCTTATCTCCTACTGAGGATTGCACTTTTTGAGTCTCCAGCCCACTCGACCGATACAATTGATCAAGATTTACAAAGGTGTACCCGTGCTCTTTTGCTGTCGCAATAACTCTTTGCAGATATTTTATAGTACCGTGTCGATCTCCACCTGCATCATGCAAAAGCACGACCACATCACCCCCATCAAACTGCGGCAGAGGCGGCAATTTACCGTTTTTTATGTTCCAGTCTTGCGGATCAAACTGATATGACACCATTACATAACCTTGCCTTTGACCTTCTAAAATAGACTTTATGTTACCCCGCAGCTCCTGATTCGTACTCCCAATATATGGTGGTCGGTAAAATGGCGTATCGTGTCCAGTGACGGTACGTACTACCCGATTCGTTTGGTTAATTTCCTGAAATGATCGAAATTCGTTTATGAACTCAAAATGCGGATGGCTAAAACTATGATTACCAATACTGTGTCCTTCTCGCACCATACGCTTTGCTATATCAGAATGCTTGACTACATTTGCCCCAGTGACAAAAAAAGTTGACTGTGCCCCTTCTTTGTGCAAAATATCAAGTATTTTGGGTGAATATACCGCATCCGGCCCATCATCAAACGTCAAAGCAATACGCCTTGTATTTGTAGTCCCGTAGCGTTCGACAACATAGGGATATTTATAAACGATATTTTTTTCACTCTCCGTCAATGTCCGTAATGTTTTTCCAGTAAATGGATCGTCTAATTGCATTTCGGTACCACGATTGTCTATACGGACAACTCGCACTAGAGGACCTTTGCCGAGTATAGGAATATTTCGTCCGCTTGTTTCATGAATAATATGCTGCAGCAGATTGTCGGCATACCTATGCGTAATCGTTCCAAAGTCTGCTGCTCTGCCACCCATAGAAGAGCGTGCCGTAGTTGCTGTTTCACCTCGCAATACTAACGGCAAAAAGTAAAACACTCCCGCAAAAAATGCGAGAGTGATAATCAAAACAAAAACTTTCGTTTTTATCCAACGTCTGCCGGTCGGATCGAAGAATACAGGTAGCTCAGAACGGTGCGCCATAGACCTCCTTTATACGTTTCCATTCCTTACGATACCCCATACAAAATTCAAAATTTGTATTATTTACTACAAAAATGCATGAAAATGAACAATATACTGCACCTATGGAGAAATTACGTCAAGCTGCATCGGTATCACCTCGTCAAAAACTTTACACGCTACTTGCGGCAGGCGTCATAGGTGCTAGTGTTTTTGCCTATAACGCACTCGAGTCTCAACCCTCGGAAACACATCCACCCGCTCATTCTACTAGCGAACAAGCTGAAAAATATTACATACACAAAAATATTACCGCCACAGTGTTTTGGGTTGGCGAAGAAGCCAGTGCTCAAAACGACAATATAAACAATCTCGGCTCGTACTGGATAAGCAATTGGGTTGCAGCATATGGAGGAGTCGATGATCCTCATGATAGATGCGGTTATCGACCGTGTGACTTTGTTCCAAAAGAAAACGCTTTTTACTTCGCACTGCCGTTTGGCGAATTTGATGAAGACGGTAACCTAAAACACGAGGATCGACTGAATCGCATTCCGTGGTATACGGGAGCTTTGGCCACAAACCACTCTATATTAAAAAACCGGTGGGTGAGAATTACCCATAAAAACAGAACCGCGTATGCGCAATGGGAAGACGTGGGTCCATTTGAACTTGATGACGCAGAATACGTATTTGGACACGCAAAGCCAAAGGACGCTCGTGCGGGCATTGATCTATCCCCTGCTACCGCAGACTATCTGCACATTGACGGCAAAGGTAAAGTAAGCTGGTCATTTATCAACGCAGACGAGGTGCCTGAAGGACCCTGGAAAAAAACAGTTACAACCTCTGGCATTGATCATACTCCCACTCCGTAACCACCAAAAAATCTATTCTATTTGCAATACCACTGCTACGGTACGCTGGTTAGTAGGTGAAATTACCTCTACCTGATCGTTGACCTTTTTTCCAAGCAATGCCTGTCCCAGCGGACTACTGACTGATATTTTCCCTCTACTTGGATTCGCCTCTACTGGCCCGACAAGCGTATATTGCTGTTTTTTAGAATCATTAATCTTTAGCATCACTGTAGATCCAAGCTGTACATGATCGTTTCTGGTAGGTTTTTTGATTATACTAGCAAGTCCGATAATATGCTCCAATAAATTGATCTGTCCATCAAGTTCAGCGACTTGATTTTGATTTAAAGCAAACGCCGAATCTTCCTGTATTCCCATGTCGGTACTTTGTGAAATCATTTCACGTATTTCCTCGGTCAAACTTTTACGTCGCTGTTTTAATGCAGCTAATTCTTCTTGCAGCTCCTTAATTCCTTCGAGCGTGATTGGGTAGCGCTTTGCTTCAAGTCCACTCACATTCATAATTGCGCCTCCTTTTTTTATATCTGATAGTGAACCTAAGTATAGGAATAGGTATGGGATTGTACTGTAAAAATTCTGACCGCCGCTGTGTATTTTAAGTCATTTACAAAGAGATATGAGATATGCTACTGCGAGACAATTTTATGCTTGCTAAAATACCAGACATAGAAAGGCACATATGGAAGCATACAAAGTCATCACAGTCACCAACATACCGGACATATTTGCCGGCACGAATGTACCTGGAGAGTTTAGAAGCTTAACTAGCGCACTCGGCAGTAAACAGCTTGCTGTAACCTTCATACACATACCTCCTCACTCTGATTTCGAGCAAGGCACTGGACATTATCATAAAGAAATAGAAGAAGTATATATCATCACCAAGGGTACTCTTACTATGCGTTTTGGCAATGATGTACAGAAAGTGTCAGCAGGATCTGTCGCAAGAGTAGCACCAAAAACTCCAAGATCTCATCGCAACGAGAGTGATGAGCCGGTAGATATGTGGGCAGTATCCTGCAAATTAGGCAATGAAGATGCAATAAAGATTGATAATTTTTGGCCACCTTCTGCAGGCGCCGCTCAATCCCGCTCATAATAAATACAAGTAAAGTAAAACACAACCATTTCATTGACACTTGGAAGTGCAGCATATAACAATTACAATGGAATCAATTACTATGGAATCGTATAGCACAGGAGACTCCCAATGAGCGATATCACTCTCACTCCCTATATATTTTTTCAAGGCAACTGCCGCGAGGCCTTTGAGTTTTATAAAGATTTATTTGGCGGCGAACTAAGTATGCGGACTAACGGTGAAGCTCCTGTAGACACACCCGAAGGAACACAAGATCAAGTTATATATGCTGCACTTACCGGAGGCGATATAGAGCTTATGGGTAGCGATTCACCAAAAGCCAGCGCAAAAGCCGCTAAAGTTACACTATCCCTTAGTGGCGAAGATGAAGAAAAATTAACCTATATATTCAATCGCTTGGGCGAAGGTGGTACTGTTCTTTATCCGCTCAAAAAGGAGTTTTGGGGTGATATCTTTGGAAATGTCGTTGATACCTACGGTGTAGAGTGGATGGTTAATATTAGCTCCAAGGAAAAATAAGTACCGTTTCTTTTATTTTTTATCCATTGCCACTGCTTGTTTTATGTAGTAGGTAAGCGCTTCTTTATTAAAATCATCCATACTTCTCATACGGACATTTTTTGCACGCTTCCCCGCACCTTCTAACAAACCATACTTGTCTTCAAATGAAGCGCCACGGTCAAATGCTAGCGTTATACCTTGCTTCGTAGGACTAATTACCATAATGATGCGATTAAGCCTGTACGCCGGCACACTATAATACGCTTCTGTACCTCCACGCATCTCCTCGCGCACATCAGGTGCGACTTCTTTGATTAGTTCACGAATTGCCGCCACAATTGGCCGATACTCTGGTAACACTTTACTGCTAATAAATTCTTCGATCGTTACTTTGCTCATTGTTGTCATATCCCTTAATTATCTAACGTGAACTTTGCCGACGAAACAACCACGCAGCAAGCGGTACTGATACCGCAAGGATACCTAAACACCACAACACCGCTAACCAACCATGATTTCCAATTGGATTGCCGAGTATAAGCGCCCTTACCGCTTCGACTATTTGGCTAATTGGCTGATTTTCGGCAAAGGCCCTTAAAAACTTGCCCATACCTTCAGTCGGCACAAATGCGCTGCTGGCAAATGTCAACGGAAAGACAATAACAAATGACATCCACTGTACACCCTCAACACTTTTTGCAAGCACCCCCATGATGGCTGCCAGCCACGAAAATGCCAAGGTAAAAAGCAGCAAAATACCAGCAATCGCCAACCAATCTAATATACTCGCGCTGCTGCGGAAGCCAATGACAAACCCAGTAACCAGCATCACGATCGTAGAAATACCGTTACGAAATACATCTGAAATCACATGACCACTTAATACTGCAAGATTATTCATCGGCAGAGAACGAAATCGGTCAATGATACCTTTTTGCAAATCATTACACACCGCAATAGCCGTAGTCGTAGAACCAAACGCCACCGTCTGCACGATAATACCCGCCATCAGGAAGTTAAGATAGCTCACATTCTGCGGCAAGGCCTCAGAAATCGCACCGCCAAACACCGCTGCAAATAGCACCAAAAACATAATCGGCTGAAAGAAAGTACCAAGTAACTGGTCGGTATTACGAATAATATGACGGCTACTGCGCTTAATCATAATCAACGAGTCGGTAATGGCTTGGGTAAATTTTGACTTTCGTTCAAACTCCAATTCCACCGCCATATCATTCCTCCTTTTTATTGGCCCGCGATTGCTTGCCGGTCAGCGATAAAAATACGTCATCGAGTGTTGGCTTATGTACTGCCATAGACTCAATTGCAACTTTTTTACCAGATAATTTTTCTAAAATTTCTTTAACATCTTTGTTAGTATCATTAATCACCAGTGACACTGCATAGTCACTATCATCTGTATCGACTGCCGCCGTACCAAGCACTTGCTTGGCTGCATCGAGTGTCTTTTTGTCCCGAAATGTTAATTCAAGACGGTCTTTACCCACTCTGCTTTTGAGCTGTCTTGCAGTACCCTCAGCTATGACCTTGCCACCATCAATCACAATGATCCGATCCGCCAACTGATCAGCTTCCTCAAGATACTGTGTAGTTAAAAGAATCGTTGTGCCACGCTTCATGAGCTTACGGATAATATCCCACATTGCAATACGCGACCGCGGATCAAGCCCCGTCGTTGGTTCGTCTAAAAAGATAATTGGCGGCGCAGCAATTAAACTGACTGCCAAATCCAACCGACGACGCATACCGCCAGAATATGTTTTTGCCGGCCTGTCAGCCGCCTGCACTAAATCGAAATCTTCAAGCAACTCTTTAGCTCTCGCCTGAGCACTTGTTTTCGTAAGCCGATACAACCGACCCATCATTTCTAAATTTTCCCGGCCAGTTAAAAGCTCATCAACAGCAGCAGACTGGCCAGTCAAACCAATTACACTGCGAACCTTGTCGGCCTCTTTACGAACATCGTAGCCTTCAATCGTTACCATTCCAGCATCATACGGTAGCAGCGTACTTAAGATACGCACAATCGTCGTTTTGCCTGCACCATTTGGACCAAGTAAAGCAAGCATCGTACCACGCTGCACTTTGAAGTCAATACCTTTTAGGACCTTGTTGCTGCCATACGACTTTTTCAGACCCTTTACGGTAATTACAGTATCCTGTGTCATAAATCCCCTACATCAATGTTACTCAGAAATTACTTAAAATATCCTTAAAAATAAACTCTACACATCAGAGGTCACCACAAACTCTTCCAAGCGATCAAGGGTTTGTGTCAAACCTTCAACTACACCCATATCAAGCACTTGCTGGAGACCTTCTGCTGTTTCGAACACACTACGTACTACCAAACGAGTTTTTCCTGCTTCTTCAAAAAACTCCATAATAGCAGTTGAGGCAGGCATTTCCGTATTAATATTACCTTCAGCATCAGAAAAGTAATCAGTATAGGTAATGATATTTGGCTCATCAATCTCACCATACACTGCCTTGCCCCACGATTCCTGACCGTAAAACTCGCCCTGCTTTTCATCTACACACTTCATGCAGTAGTGCCACTCACCGCCTGGCCGAAAATCGAATGACTTTATAGTTGTTTCCCAGCCACGCGGCCCCCACCACTTGGCTAACTTCTCAGGATCAGCATATGCAGCCCACACTCGTTCGCGCGGCGCGTCAAATACACGCTCAACTGTAAGCTCTCGCTTTTCTAAATCTTTTGTTACTTTAGTCTCGCTCATGTTGTTCCTCCTTTAAATATGTTTCGAGCGCATCAAGCCGCGCATTCCACAATTTTTCATAATGCTGTAAATATTCGCTCGCATCCTTCAATGCGGCAGGTGATAGCGATACAATTTGCTGCTTACCCTCCTTACGCTTGTAAATTAACTTTGCTCTTTCCAGCACCTTTAAGTGTTTAGAAACTGCTGCTAATGATATATCATACGCACTTGCAATCTGACTTACTGTAAGCTCCCTTACAGAAATACGGTTCAAGATATCTCGCCGTATCGGATCAGCAAGTGAGCTAAAAACACTATCAAGGTCAACTGTACATTCAACCATGTGGTTAAATGTTCAGTTACTATATGTCTCTGTCAAGCAAATTACTGTACAACCGCTTATTTACGAACAAGCACAATAGTCCAAGGCAGCGGAGAACTTACGGCAACAACTTCACGAAAATGCCGCTTCATGTATTTTAGCAATCCTCGTTTTGACCAATGGTTTAAATGTCCTGGTGTATTGCCCCAATCTTTAAGATACGCACCACGAGCCATGTTCAGTATCCGCCAAAGCGGTTCGCGCGGCACACCTAAAATGAGATAACCGTCGTCTTTCATAACACGCTTTATTTCTAATAGCGCGTGATCCGGATAATCCAAATGCTCAAGTACCTCCAATAAAAACACTACATCAAACGTGTTGTCTTTATGCCTGAGCTCATAGACGCTCTCTTGTGTTATTTTAAGCCCCGGATTATTTGCCCGAGCGAATGGAATCTGATGCGCCACATATTCAGACGCTTGCAGCGTAATATGTTTTGGTAACATTTTGTGCAGTCGTTGGGTGGAATACCCTTCACCACAACCTAGCTCAATCGCCTTAAGCTTCTTATTTTTTGGCAAGTCAGCAATCTCTAGTAGCTTTTTCACATTTGCAAAGTAATTATTAAGCAGCCAGCCGCCAATCTTGCCACTTCCTTCCTCTGTATATTTATGACGAAAATCTTCTAGTTCTGGAGTAGCGCGTAAATCTTCTTTGCGTATTTGCTTCATACAATACTTCCCATGCAGATGAGCGTTCTTTACATATCTCTTAAGTTCACCATCTTACTCTATCATGCGGTATCTGTATCTGGCCAGTAAGATAAGTTGACATTTCCACCACATACGCTCAAAATAAGCATAAGTATGATAATTGGGGGAAAGTATGCCAGAGGATATTATCAAGCCAAATCAACCACAAACACCGCCTGAGCCCGAGGATGAAAAAGAACCCACCGAATCTACGCAGGTTAGCATAGAAACGCCAACTGAACACAACACACCGGAATCAACACAAGAGCAAGGTCAGTTTTCCCAAACCCCTGAGCCGACACCTGTTCCGCCAACCCCTACTAGTGAAACAGAAGATACTCTACCTGCTGACAATACTGCTAACAATGCTTTAGACACTGACGCAAATCTACCAACCAATCAAAACACTCAGCCACCAGAACCCGCTACAAAGGATCCTTTTGCACCTGATCCTGCTCCCGTATTTACGACTCAACCCAAAAAACGCGGCTCAAAACTTGGGCTTATCATTGCCTTGATTGTCATTATTGTTGCCACTTGTACAGCACTCGCTATCTATATTTCTCGTTCTTCAGATAAAGAAACAACAAAAGCGACTACCAGCAATAATACTAAAAAAGACATACAAAACTTCCGCTATGCAGTTCCTGATGGCGACCTAAGTAAACTCTATCCGTTTAGCACTAGCTCTACATCAGCCCAGCTAAACAGTCAGATCTTTGAAGGATTAGTACGCTACGAACAGCAAACAAAAATAGTACCTGCACTTGCTACAAGCTGGACTAATCCCGACACAAACACCTGGGTCTTTAAACTCCGTGAAGGAGTTAAGTTCCACAATGGCAATCCGTTGACTGCAGAAGATGTCAAGTATAGCCTTGATTATGCTGTTGAACACCAGAATGACGAAAATACTGTAGCGTACCTTGCCTCTACAATTTCAGGTGTCGAAGTAGTAAACGATAACGAAGTAAAGATCACCACAGACGGCCCTGACCCAGTCTTGTTAAGTCGTCTTGCTTACCTATATATCATTGATAACGAAGCAGAAGTCGGCAGTGACGCAGGCGGTACCGGCCCATACATCATCAAGCCTGGCACTACACCTACAGAAACCAGTATAGATTTGGTTGCTTGGGATGACTATTACGGCGGACACGTATACACTCGATCTATCAGTATGTATGTGGTGCCAAGTGTTAGTGAAATGGTCAACGGTATTAATGAAGGTAAATATGATTTCGTTGGTACATTAGAGGAAAATGAAATTAAAGGAGTAAAAAATTACGAAAAAATCGAAATCCAAAGCCTAAGCATTGGATTTGTAGGGCTTAATACACAAAAACCAAATTCACCACTATCACATCTCGAAGGACGACAGGCAGCAGCCTACGCGCTAAACACTAAAAAAATTATTGAAGCTGGCGGCTTGAGCGGCACTCCATCAAACCAATTAATACCATCTCGCGTTCCTGGACATGACCCAAGCATAAAGGGCTATTCACAAAATATCGAAAGAGCCAAAGAGCTGCTTGCACGAACGCCAAACGCTAATGCTCCACTCAAGCTCAGCTACGGCGGTGCAGACAATAAAGCACACGTTACCGAAATCGCAAATCAGCTTAAAGCAGTTGGATTTAATGTTGTACTTGATGAAAAAGCAAACATCGATGATCTTATAGACACTGCATTCAGCGGCAACACTGATATGTACTATGCAGTGTACGATAGCACCACACTTGATGGATACGATTTCTTTAGCAGCATCGTGCATGATAATGCACTATACAGCAACCAAGAAATTTCTAACTTGATTGACGAAAGTGTTTCTACACTTGATCAGCGTAAACGTCTAGAGATACTCAAAGAAATTTCTAGAAAAGTCTCAGAAGATATACCTGTGCTTCCAGTGTACGTACCGGTTGATCTGTTTGCGCTGCGCAAACCATACCATATCCAGAGTGACATACCTGCAGCACAGGCCGGCATATACTTCTGGAAAACGTACCAAAAGTAATCAGAGTAACCTATGAGAAGATTTGGGCTGCGGGCACGATTCCTCACACTACTTGTTTGTGTTTTGGTGTCGGTGTTCGCAGCAGTCACCTATGTTGTTGCAAGGCAAAACACTGCGACCTTGCGCGAAAATCTTACTACACAGTCAATCTCATTTGCTGAACTAGCAACCACTCCTATAGGCGACGCTTACAGTCTTTACAAAGACGGGGGAACTGTTCGGATTGAACAGGAGATCAAGCACTTTCTCAATCTAAACCCAAACGTTCACAGAGTGGCGATTGTTGATATCGAAGGAAATGAGCTTTTTGCAATCGGCAGTGATATTGCAATACCGGTTACCCGAAAACAAGCAGAAAGCTACGAGCAGACTAAGATATTTGATCACAATAACAATCTCATTGCAGTAGTTCAGCCCTATATTGAAGATTACGGAATCCATCAGTACAGCATGGTGTACGGTATATCGTACGAAAGTATCGAAGCAAGCGTACGAACAACGGTGCTTCTAATACTTATCATCAGCACCGGTATACTACTCGTCCTCATACTTGTCACTTATGCTTTGATGGACTACTTCTTCTTGCAGCCACTCCATTATGTCAGTCGCGCAGCACTACACATCAGCAAGGGTCATCTTGAAGAGCAAATACGCTTATCCCGAAAAGATGAAATCGGAGATCTCGCACAGGCCGTAAATGTTATGGCCGACTCCCTAAAAGCTGATATTGCTAAATTAAAGGCGGTCGATGAGCTTAAAAACGAATTTTTGGTTATCACTTCACACAACCTCCGCACGCCCCTCACTGTTATCCGATCATACATCGACACCATAGACCAGATGGAGACTAACGAAGATCTAAAAAAGCTTATTCAACCTATTAAACTAAGCGCTATGCGGCTAAACGGCTTTGCCGAAGATGTGCTTACAATATCAACCTTTGAAGCAGGAGAAAATATACTTCGACCAGAACCAACCGAAATGAAACCAGTACTTCAGCAGATCGTCCAAGATTTTGAAATCTTAGCCCAGGAAAAACAGTTGCAATTTATTGCCAATATAGACACCGATGCTTGGGTAAATCTCAGTAAACCACACTTTAGAAGCGCACTTTGGAATTTGTTAGATAACGCCTATAAGTTTACTGCTAAAAACGGCTCAGTCACCCTAACTGCAAACACCTCTGACAATAAGCTACATATTTCGGTTATCGACACCGGCACCGGCATACCTGCATCTGAAATACCAAAACTCTTTACAAAGTTTCATCGAGCAAATGACGTTATGGTCTATAACTACGAAGGCACCGGTATTGGCTTATATCTTGCAAAAATTATTATTAATAACCACGGCGGCACAATCACGGTTGATAGTACCGAAGGCAAAGGCAGTACCTTTACCATCTCACTTCCTACCATAGCGGCCCCAGATGATAGTAAGTAACAATTTCATGTATACTAAATATAATCTATGCCGAAAACAGCCATACAACAGATTAATCCGCTTACCATCACACTGATAATCGCACTATTCTTTGGTGTATATTTCTTACGACCATACTTCTCGCTGATTATCCTTGCGGCAATTATGGCGTACACATTCAACCCGCTCTATAAACGTCTCGCTCGCAAGCTAAAAAAGCCGAGTAGCGCCGCTTCTCTTACATTGCTTGCGAGCATACTGGTACTGCTGCTACCTTTAGCACTAATTGTTACTTTATCGGTATTCCAGGTGCGCGGCCTGATTGACTCGTACTCAGCAGCTCACATTGATGTCGGCAAGCTTGGCCGAGATTCGCTGGATTGGCTAAACGACAACATACTCAGCAAAGCTCCAGGCAGTCCGCAGTTAACACTTAATCAGATCCAAGAATATACCAACAAAGCTGTCAGTGCCATTGGCTCGTGGTTTTTAAGTGTTTTATCATCTTCTATTTCCAGCATTGCTGGCTTTTTTGCAAGCGTTATTTTATATATCTATGTCTTTCTTAATCTCCTCACCCATCAAGACAAAATAATCAGCACAATAAAACGTCTAAATCCCTTAGGCGAAAAGGCAAGCGATAACTACTTAAAGAAAATGGGTGCCATGACAGGCGCTATGGTGCGCGGCCATTTCATAATTGCCTTCCTACAGGGACTTACTAGCGCAATTTTCTTATACATCGCAGGACTGCATAATATTTTCTTCTTTATGCTTGTTGTCTTAACACTGCTTTCTGTAATCCCGCTTGGTGCCGGCATTATCACCATACCTATTGGCGCTGTCATGATACTGTTTGGTAATGTGTGGCAAGGCGCACTAATACTTCTCGGTCACCTGCTGGTCGTTACTAATATTGATAATTTCCTACGTCCTATACTGGTTCCGAAACATGTTCGTCTCAATGCTGCCTTGACACTTCTATCGGTATTTGCCGGTATATCTATGTTCGGCTTTTTAGGAATTACTATTGGTCCGGTAATTATGATCCTGATTACAACCACTATTGAAATGTATCTGGATCACAAAGACCAAACTACCTAATTAATCTCGGCGAGGACCTTCGTATATAAACTTTTTGCCCGTTCTCATAGAGAGTACTCGTGCAAGCTCGTGGTATCCTGTATGAAAATCTTTTGACCAAGGATTATAATCCTCTCGCACTACTTCAAATACCGGGTCCTCACCCTCTACACCACGAGCAGCGATGTATACAATATGCTCGTGCCTGCCTTTTGTGAGCAGCCTGACTGTTCCGTTACTAACACTACCTAGCACTATAGTATCGTCTATGGCTCTGTCTATACGTCCGCTCGCCGCAACACCTAGCAGCAGTCCACCCTCGCGCTTCTCTCTTGCGAGATCAACGAGCACTTGTTTGTTTCGGATTTCGATATATTGTTTGATAAATTCAGAGGCTTGCGAGCGTGTACTTTCTGTATCTGCATACGTAGCATACGTCTTGTGTGTCATAAGAGAAAGCGCGGTAAACGCCGGTACAACATATTCTTCACCATTTACCGTTGCTTTAACTCCAATATACTGCAAAGGCGCATTCACTACAGTAGCAGCACGAAATGGTACCTGACGTTTTTGCAAATCTCTATATACTACCGCCATACCAACCGCAATATTCCCTAAATCACCGTGATCCATCGCCAGCACCACATTACCGCCCTGACGAAGAGTGTCTGTCATGTTATCAAGCGCTCTTTCGTACCGAGGATCGCGTTCGGCCAGCCTTTGAAATACACTAAATCTCGGATCATAACTATCAGCAATCTCGTCCACGACCTCAGCTGGCTGCGGGCTACCTTCCTATACAAATGCCCCCTGAAAAGTGTAACGCACAGGATCATGGTCTAATAATACAAATGGGTCATTGGCATGTTTTTGAGCCAACCGCATGTTAAATGCAACAATATCTGGATTATGCGGGTCGTACTCGCTGCGTTCTTCTTCGTAACTAGATCGAAGTAACTCGCCCATATCTTTATATTATATCATATATCTAAACTGTTGTCTATAGCTCAACATCCTCTACTTGCCTTTTGTCATCTTCCAAGTGTGCTATGCTATACATAAGCATATTTAGAAAAATGAACATAGTACGTCCTGGCAAAACTACTTTTTTGTGTTTTTCACCTCCGGTGATGATTGCTACCTTTGCAATAGAAATCGGCTTATTGCTATATACCGTTATTCGTTACAAAATGAGCACGCTCACACGCATTGTAGTAACTGTGCTGCTCTGTTTAGCGGTATTCCAATTTGCTGAATTCAATGTCTGCGAAGGACCTGCTGGACTAAACGAACTCTATTCGCGTATCGGATTTATCGCTATAACTCTTTTGCCACCCCTTGGTATTCATTTAGTAAGCCGTATCGCGAACCGCGGTTCCAAAGCCCTTATATGGCTTGCCTATCTCAGCAGCGCACTATTTGTAGTAGCTTTTGGACTGCACGGTAATGCCTTTGAAAGCCACGTATGTGCCGGTAATTATGCCGTATTTCAGCTTATGGATAACCTTGGCGGCTACTTCTTTGTGTATTATTATTTTTGGCTCATTGTCGGTCTGCTTATGTGTCTCTACTTTGGCGTAAAAGGCACGCAGCGAACTCGTGAAGCACTAACCATGCAGGCGTTTGGCTACATGAGCTTTATGCTGCCGACAGGCATCGTCAACGCAATCAATCCAGAAACAATTGCAGGTATACCAAGCATTATGTGCGGATTTGCCGTTATCTACGCACTTATTTTAACGTTTGGCATTACTCCACGAATCTTAAAGCGACGATAATTACGAAGCCGTAGCACTTGCCGTCCGCTGACTTTCGTCTCTGATTTCTCCCACCAGCTCCTCAAGCGCATCTTCAAGTGTTGCGATACCCAATACCTGACCACGACTGTTCACTACGTAAGCCATATGAGTGCCTGCCTTTTGCATGGTCGTCATTGCAATACGCAGCGTATCTGTCTCACGTATTTTAACCAATGGACGTATGACTTTCTTTGTGAGTTGCTGCTTTTTGTCTTTTGCATAGAGTACATCTTTTACATGGATATACCCAAGCAGCTCATGCTGATTATTTGTCACCGGCAATCGTGAATAACCAGTTTTAGCCACGAGCTCCTCAATATCCTGAGCAGTTGTATTGATCTTCACACTTACAACACTGCGCAGTGGAATAAGAATATTCCGAATGGTACGTTCATCAAACTGCAAAGTGCCTGTTAAAAGATGTTCTTTTTCTTCAGTGAGCAGACCTTCACGGCGAGATTCTTCTACAATACCTGCTACTTCGTCGCGGGTAAACGTGCTGGCAACTTCTGATTTTGGCTGCACACCTACCAGCCTTAGCGTACCGTTAGCTATTGCATTCAGGCCTACTACTGCCGGTTTTAGGATTCGCACTATTACACGCAGCATAGGGGCTAAAAGCAGCGCAGAACGATCAGGACCCGCAAGGGTGATATTTTTTGGCACCATTTCACCAAGCACCACATGCAAAAGCGTCATAATCGTCAAAGCTATTGCAAACGATATAGAATGCAGCAAAGCAGGTGAAATGTCGAACTCTGAGAGCGGACCCTCAAGAAAATGAGCAATCGCTGGCTCGCCAAGTGCGCCTAACCCCAAAGAACATACAGTTATACCAAGCTGCGCGCCTGCCATCATAAGCGATACATTTTCCATAGCAGCAAGCGTCACTTTAGCCCGTCGAGATCCGGCCAAAGCCTGTGGCTCTATAGACGAGCGCCTAGCTGCAATAAGCGCAAACTCCGCCGCCACAAAAAACGCATTTCCAAGCAACAAAATTCCAGCTAATAACAATGCTGTTGTACTATTCATGCACACCGCCTCCATTGGTCCCGCTCAGCGAAACAAGCTGTGCTTCAATTACATCAACCCTCAGTCCCTCCATACGCTTCACTTTCAGCAAAATTGACCGTTCATTACCATCCCGATCAAGCGCTGTCACATATACCGCATCACCATTTTTTGGCACTTTTTCCAGACGCTCTGCAATTAGTCCTCCTAAAGTTTCGTAATCTTCGTCTTCAGGTAAAGTAACACCCATAAATTGACTAGCCTCATCAGGACGCAGTAGGCCTGATAATAACCAACTTCCATCTTGCTGCTTTTTCATAAGCGTATTACTGCGGTCATGCTCGTCCTGCACCTCGCCAACAAGTTCTTCAATAAGATCTTCTATAGTTACAATACCGTCTGTACCACCGAATTCATCCACTACAACCGCCATTTGCAATCCGCCGATCCTCAATGTTTCCAGTAAAGGATCAAGCTGTAGATTTGAAGGCACTAGTACAGGTTTTTTCATGATTTTTTTCACATTGGTTTTTGCCCGTTTATCCCGCGGAATACTGACTGCGTGTTTTACATGCACAATACCAATAATGTCATCAATATCCTCGCCAGTTACTGGGAATCGCGAAAATCCGGTCTTTTGCGCTAGTTCAATCACATAATCTATCGTGCTGTCACCTGGCACACTTTCCATACGCGAACGCGGCGTCATAACTTCTTCTGCCTTGCGCTCACCGAATGCTAATGAACGCTCCAGCATCAATGCTGTTTCTTCAGGCAATGTACCCTTCTCTGCAGATCGCCGCACTAAAGAGGTCAATTCTTCCGCCGAACGCGCCGAAGCTAACTCTTCCTGCGGCTCAATATGAATCATACGCAGAATTGCATTCGCCATACCATTACAAAGCCTAATTGGATAAGTCATAACCCAGCTAAAGGTTCGTTGAAACTTCTGAATAGCCCTCGCTGTTTGCATTGGCATAGCAATAGCTAAGTTTTTCGGCACTAGTTCTCCAAAGACCATAGTGGCAGCCGTTGCAAGCAACAAAGCTATCACCACAGCGGCACCTGACACGGCCGTGCCTTCAACGCCTATTTTCCGCAATGGCTCGGTAATAATATGCGCAATAGAAGGTTGTGCTAAATAACCAATTGCAAGATTAGTAATCGTGATACCGACTTGAGCACCAGACAACTGTGTTGATAGGCTTTTTAAAGCCGCCTCAATACCTCGTGCACCAGTGTCACCTTTTTTGGCTGCGCGCACCACCTGAGCCCGATCCACTGTGATAAGTGCGAACTCTGCAGCTACGAACAACCCACACACCCCAATAAGTACTGCGGAAATCAGTAAGAAAATAATATCACCCATTTGTTATATTTATTATAACATCTCTTTCATTATGCTTGTGGTATTGCTACACTAAATACGTCAATGATCATATCAGCGACCCAGCGTCTAACCGACCAAGTATTCAGCAAAAAGATTACTCTTGACGACGGCAAGACAACTACTGTTCATGTCGCTACTTACCATCGAAGCGGGGTACTACCAAAGCTAGTCCTCTTCCAGCGCCAAAACCGCCTACTAACCTGGTGTAAACAAAATAATATCAAAGAAGCTTTAGTAGGAGGATTTTTCCTTCGAAACGACGACAAACCTTTAGGAGAAACGTGGATTGCAGGCGTAGCACAAGATCACGAACCTTTCACAGCACCGTGGCACACAAAACGCGGCAGCTTATACATTACCACTGACACACTTGCACTAGACTACCGATACAATCTACCAGATACGCCTGCTGGAGACTTATTGCAAGCCGGCCCACTTCTTGTAAAAAACAGCACCTCCCTACACATAACCCCCAATGATCGCGAAGGTTTTTCGACTGCCTGCCAACAATTTGACTCTGATATTACCATAGGACGCCACCCACGAGCTGCCATAGGAATCAATGAGACACACATTTTTAGCGTGGTATGTGATGGGCGCTCCGCGGACGATGCCGGCATGACGCTTGGCGAAATGGCTGAAACTATGTGTAACTTAGGATGTACTGAAGCTTTAAACCTTGATGGCGGCGGCTCTGCTTCGCTTGTTACCAACGGAGAACTTCTCAATACTCCACGTGGTGATGGTATAGAATACCCCGAAGGTCGCCCTATATATTCTGCCATTTGCTTTGAGAAAATTAAGGATTAACAGTAAGCAGCAAAACTGGGTAAAGCATATGCCTCATGCTCTACCCAGCTAGATCGCAAGAAACTACTAGAAGTGGATGAATACTAATCCTGTCGTTGACCGGCGAGCTACACTATAACGCCCATCCCAACTGGCATTATATTGACTCACCGTAATAGTACCGTCTCCGTGCACCTCCTCAACATACATAACGTGTCCGTACGTGCCAGCATTGCTTACTGCCACATCACCAACACGCGGATTGGTATCTACTGGAATACCTGCAGCTCGAGCATTATCATCCCATTGTTTCGCATTTCCACGACCACCCCAGTACGGCATATAGCGACCGCTGCTCGCTACCTTCCATGCCGCATAAGATACACACTGCCGCTTATACATACCCCACGGATCAGGCATAGTATTTGGGAATGGCACATTCGCCCATGGGTAACCGCCGTCTCCGCTGGTAATAACCTTGCCGACGTTGTATCGCGCGTTTTCAGCAGCCTGCTTACGTTGCAGTTCAGCAATCTGTGCATTACGGCTGCGCATCTCGTTCTCGAGCCTTTGCTGCTGCTCCTGATTCATTGCAAGTAGCCGATCATTTTCAGCTTTTTGCTCCCGCACTCGTGCCTGCATAGCTTTTTGATCTGCTAAAAGCCGCTGCACTTCCTTGCGCTGCTTATCAAGCTGTTTCTTCAGTGCATTGATTTTATCTACCGACGCTTTAATTTTCGCTTGCGCGCTTGTTCGATACTGCGCTCTGTCGACAAAATCACTCATATTCTTACTAGAAGCCAGCATTTCCAATGTACTAATCTCGTCTTTAATGTACATCTGCTTCACACTTTGACCCAGTATTTCTTTTTCATGAGCTAACTGTGTCTCTACAGTAGCAATCTCCTGACGCAACCGCTCATCTTTAGCTTGGCTCTGGCGTATCTGCTCCTCTAGTGCTGTAATTTCAGCCCGCAAAGCTGCAATTTTTTCAGCAATGCTATTTGCTTCAACCTCTAAGCTCTGCTGCTGTGCCCTTGATTGCGAATTCTGATTTTTGAGTTGATTAATCTGTGCGTCATATCGGTCCGCATATACGAACGGAGAAGCAGAAATACTGCTTCCTATAACTACCGCAGCGACAAGTAAACTAATAAGTTTGTATTGTTTTTTAGTAAATAGTGTTCGTATGTTTCTTGATATTCTTAAAGTACCTTCTCTCATAACCCCCTCTGGTTAGTTAGTATGTTTTTCTTCGGTTTTTGTTTTATTTTTTCATGCTCTAATATGCGAGCTCATAGTGGCAAGTGTTTGTCTAAACCCCTAAAACCCACCTTCTTTGTGAGTTCGTATTAATTGCCTGAGACCGTTGCAGGCTATAACGCTGTCAAAAAACAAGTATTGTCGAAAGTAAATTGTGGAATATCTTACAGGAATCTACAGTCAACCCGAACCTTTTCCATTATACAGACATTGTAAATACGTGCAAGAACCCGCACGCTGCTTTTGTTTATGCAAATATACCTGTACAGTAATAGTATGACCGTATCGTCTACTGACAAAGTCACTGACGCGCAAACTATTTTACACACCAACAGCCAAGGCGACTGGACATACGCAGCACCTAGACTGTACCCACACCAGTGGCTGTGGGATAGTTGCTTTATTGCAATCGGTATTTCTACTTATAGCCCACTCCGCGCTGCTAATGAACTACTCAGTCTGCGCCGAGGACAATGGGCAAATGGTATGCTGCCACATATCATTTTTTCTGATGCGCCTGATTATTGGCTTGGCCCGGAATTTTGGCAATCACATAAAGCCCCTTATGCACCACGACATATAGAAACATCCGGCATTACCCAGCCGCCTGTTTTGGCAATTGCCGCCAAAACTATAGCTGACCGCCTTGACAGTACGCGAAGAAAACGTTTCTTAGAGGAAATATATCCCGTTATTATTAAGTACCACACTTGGCTCTTTACCGAACGTATACATCAGGGAACACTACTCCAACTCATCCACCCCTGGGAAAGCGGTCTCGATAATACACCACCATGGATGTACTTACTAAAGCAATACCATACATCACCGCACAGCATTACACCTCCAGGCGCCTTGCAGCATGTATATCCTGTACGAAAAGATCTTCGTGTAGTCGCCAAAAATCAGCGCCCTACCAATGGCGATATTCACCGCATGGTTGATTTGGCTCTGATGTATCGTTTGGCTGATTACCAAAGCAAACACATTCTTAACAAACCGCTTATTGCTGTAGAAGATCTTACTTTTAATGTTTTGGCAGTTCGCGCTTCAGACGCCTTAGAAGAAATAGCAGCATACTTGGGAGTATCTCTACCGCCAATTATCAAAAAAGGACACAAACAGCTTATAAACATTTTCCCAGAGTTGTGGGATGCGAAGGCAGGCGAGTTTTTCTCTCGGGATAGCAAGACTAAAAAACTCATTTCGCAGACAAGTATTGCAACCTTTTTACCGCTCTACGCAGGGCTAGCTACTGAGGAACAAGCCGCCACGCTCGTAAAACAGCTAAAAAACACCGATACATACGGCGCTCCATATCCGGTACCAACTACCAGCATGGCTTCATCATACTTTAGCGAAGAACGATACTGGCAAGGACCAATCTGGGTGAATATGAACTGGCTGATACTGCAAGGCTTAGAGAAATACGGATTCTATAGAGAAGCCAAAGACTTACGTACTAAAACCATCCAACTTATAGAAAGCAAGGGGTTTTATGAGTATTTTTCACCGCTAACTGGCGCGCCCGCAGGCGCCGGTAATTTTTCATGGACCGCGGCATTATATTTAGAATTATTGTCCAACAATTAGCCGCGTCCACTTTCATGCAGCGCAATAAATTCTTCAGGCGTATACCGCGTAATTGTTTCTGCTATCAGATCAAGCGGCAAATCGTCTATGGTTTTAAAACGTACGCAACTTTTACCCATATCTAATTTTTTTCCGGTTTTTCTATAGGCACGCCGAAACTCAATCTCACCACTTCCATAAATACTCATCAAGTAAAGCGATATGTAATTTTTGTGCGAGGCTATCGAAATATATCCTAGCGGCTGACCATTATATGTTTTCGGATATGCAGAAAGCGGCACATAATACGCAATCATGCCGTACTGTATACCTTCTTCATACCCTGGTGGTAAATGTTTCAGTATAAATCGACGAAGCTTACCAATTGTTTTACGTCGATCTTCAGGAAGATTTTTAAGATATGCTTCAACCGTGGGAACAACGTTACTCATACTTTGCAGTATAGGGAGGTGTCGTAAGAATATCAACAATTTTTATATCACAAATAAACGTGAGCTAGATCAGTGTACCGAAATAATACCAGAAATGATGAAGAATGAGGCCTGCAATAACCACATACCACAGCACCAAAATATCCAGGTGATGTCGTTGTGCAAAGTTAACTGTTTTCTGCAAACCTTGCGGTGTTTTTATATTACCCTGACGCAAGTTGTACAGAAGTGTGTACCAAAAAGCTGGAATTGTAACCGACCACACGACCATACAATACGGGCATAGCGCATTGATGTTGTAAACCGCTTGATAAAACAGCCAATGCACAAATCCAGCCGCAAATAGCAGTCCGAACTGAAACAGTATCCAAAACCACCGCTTAAATCGTGCACCTGCCAAAAGTCCGCCACCAACAACACCAACTGCAGTAAAACAAATTAATCCAAGTAGCGGATTTGGGAAACCAAATGCTTCAGCCTGGTCAGACCGCATTATGGTACCACAGCTAATAATTGGGTTGATATCACAAGTCGCAACATAATTAGGGTTTTTCACTACCTCAAGCTTCTCAACTGTCAACGTAAATGAAGCAGTTAGACCGATAATACCCGCTATAAGTAGTAGCCAAGGAAATACTCTGATAAACGTCCACTTTTTAGCAGACTGCGCAGTTTTTGCCTTACTCATTATGCTTATCATTATACTACTCATCATGTCTTTTAGACAAATAAGCTATAATGAACAGCAGTTTACTTAGATAGCACTATGTCGTTTTCTAAAAAGCAAAAGCAATTCTCATTTTCTGTGGTTCAGCGGCTGGATAGCCGTTTAGGCCGCGCCGGAATTATTTCCACGCCCCATGGCGAAATTAAAACGCCAGCATTTATACCCGTTGGTACACAAGCAACACTGAAAGCACTCACTCCTGAACAACTTGCAGATACCGGCGCACAGGCAGTACTTGCAAATGCCTATCATCTGTATTTACGCCCTGGTCCAGACATTATCGATAAAGCCGGGGGTCTGGGAAAATTTATGAACTGGCATCGACCAACCTTCACTGACAGCGGCGGCTTTCAGGTCATGAGCCTTGGCGTTGGTTTTAAAAAAGTGATCGATATGAATGGTGATCAACCAGATCAGCCACCAAAGAAAAAAGAAAAATTAGCCTGGATCGACGATGACGGCGTCACATTTAAATCACACCTCGATGGCAGCCAACATCGCTTTACTGCTGAAAAGTCTATGCAAATCCAGCATGCAATCGGTGCCGATATCATTTTTGCCTTTGATGAGCTCACCACCCTGCATCATAGCTATGATTACCAGGTTGAATCACTCGAAAAACGCACTCATCCATGGGCGCTTCGTAGTCTTGCTGAACATAAACGACTCACTGAAATACGTGCCGACATGCCATATCAAGCCCTGTTTGGTGTAGTGCAAGGCGCCCAATACGAGGATCTTCGCCGTAAAAGTGCACGATTTTTAGCCGAACAAGACTTCGATGGATTTGGTCTAGGTGGCGCACTTACTAAAGATAATTTAGGTGAAATTGTGCGCTGGATGTGCGAAGAACTGCCCGAAAGCAAACCTCGCCATATGCTTGGCATAAGTGAACCTGATGATATTTTTGCCTGCATTGAAAACGGTGCCGATACGTTCGACTGCGTAAGTCCCGCCCGCGTTGGCCGCAACGGCGCTCTCTATACACCATACGGACGTATCAACATCACCAATGCGAAATATAAAGATGACTTTTCACCAGTTGACGAAACCAGCGACTCTTACACCGCCCGAAACTATACAAAAGCATATTTGCACCATCTGTTTAAAGCGAACGAACTCCTCGCCTACACCTTAGCAACCATTCACAATGAACGCTTTATCGTCAAGCTCGTCGAAGATATTCGCCAAAGTATCTTAGACGACACCTACGATAGCTTCAAAAAACAATGGCTCACCACGTATTACGGCAGCTAGTCGTTTCGTGTCTTATTGATATGCATCACTGCAATAAGCGCTGTTAGAGCTACATGCTCATCAATCAAGTGCGTGGTACGCTCACCTTTCGTTGCTCGTACAGGCAACACTTGTTCACCAGCTTGCGGCAAATAATTTGGCGTGTCGTGCGTTAAACCGCTTTGCTCAGCAAGCGGCAATAGTACTGAAGTGCCTTGTTTTGCAAGATGTTCAATATGATACGGTGTCACATTGCGCTCAGGACGAGTCAGACCTTTCAAACGCGAAACTTTTGACATACCCTGCAACATGCGACCAACCATCATAAGTTCATTACCATTACTGTCAATTTTCTGACGCAACAGTGGTTCAGGTATTTTTGGCAATGACTCATCAACTTCGCGCTCTGAAGCTTCACCAGCAGTACCTCTTACAGTAAATCGAGCTGCAAGATCTGGAAATACTGTCTTTGGCGCAACTATCAGTTCTTGAGCCGTCACCGTACGTACTGCTTTTGCAAAACTGTAAGCAGTACCGATTGCCGTACTTGCCCCCAATGAAGCACCATGTACATGCACCTCATCAAGCTGTGTCTCACTTTTCTTACCATGCAGTCGATCCTGCGCATGCTCGAGAGCTTCTTGCACGATTCTACCACTTGGACTAAAGTCTCCTCTTCGTATCCTCTTATATTCCTCGCGGGTGTACGCATTATGTGGCACGCTCGGCAAGGGACTATAAATCGTCAACACCGGCATATCTTTGCCGGTTGCCTTTAGCAGTTCAGCAACCACACCCGATTTTGTTGTTTGATTCCAGCTATTTGGCGCTGCCTTAGCTTTGTTTATTTTCTCTCCAGAAATATAGTGATATATCTCTTTTGCACTGCTTCGCGGCGCACTATCTGAAAATGGTGCCCACATCACCAGTATTTCATCGCTGCTGCCAGGGATCAGCGAACAGTCAATCTCAGCACCTGTGCTTGAGCGAAATGAAAACAGGCTTTCTTCAAACCTGTTAAGATAACTTTCCGGATCACGCGAAAAAGCTTCGTCTACCTTCTGAAACGCTTCAGTTGCATCAGGAAATACTTGTGCTACCTCTGGGGTAATAATAACAGTTTTTTCAGCAGGATTGACAACTATTTCGGGCGGTAATTCGCGAGTACTTGGCATCATTTGCTTATTATACTATAATTAAACAAATATGTAAATACTGTTGTTTGTAAATATGGAAATCCCTGTACTTATTGCCGCAAGAAATGAACAAGAACATATAGGCCGCACCCTTTCTGCATTGTCAAAGCAATCCTATAATGTTCAGCCAATCGTGATTGTTAATGGCAGCACAGACAAAACCGCCGATATTGCCAAACAAGCTGGCGCAACAGTACTCGAAAGCCCAGAAGGTAAAACCCCTGCAATGCAAGCTGGATTACAGTACTTAGGTAAGTACGCGCTGAAGCCACTACTGATACTTGACGCCGACAGCAGACCGTGGTCAAAAGACTGGAGCAGTCATATGTCGCAAACACTAAGAAGCCTACCAGACCAAGCACCTGCTCTTACTTGGGGACCGTGCATTTTCAGCAGTGAAATTAACCCTGTTTTAGGTTTGGTTTTTAGCGCAACGTCAATGCGTGTATCTTGGGCAGACCGTCACAAAGACAAGCCTCGCACCATTCGCGGCAGCAACATGGGTCTTTATATGAAATCAGAGGCGCCACTAGAGGAAATACTGGCACTCGATAATTATTGGCCACGTGACGATGTTGCTATATTCGACGTCATGAAAAACCACGACGCAAACCATGCAGTCACTTTCAATCCAAAAGCATGGGTACTGACCTCCGGTTTTCGCACTATGGACACAATCCGCAAAATGATTACAGATCGCAGACACCCTTCAAAGGTTATGGATATATCATACGCCAATGACGCACCGGCCGGCTCAAGACCTTATTTTCCGAAACCACCGACACTGTAGTCCACGATCGGCCAGCCGGCTAGTCTATGTATCGTTTTTCGTTTTTTTGGCGCCACTTGGCGATTTCACCGTGATTGCCGCTTAGGAGCACCTTTGGGACCGCTAAATCACGAAATACCTCTGGGCGCGTATACTGCGGAAACTCGATGTTTTGATCGTCTTTTTGGAATGATTCTATTTCTGCACTTGTCTCGCAGCCTAGCACACCTGGAAGCAGTCGCACTACACTGTCAATCAGCACCATTGCTGGTATCTCACCGCCTGTCAGTACGTAGTTGCCAATACAAAACTGTTCGTCCACCCAGTGCGTCACTCGCTCATCATAACCTTCATATCGTGGACAGATAATAATCATGCCGTTATTTTCAGCCGCTATGCGCTTCGCATCAGATTGTTTGTATAGTTTTCCGCGTGGAGTTGGCAAAAACACCTTAGCTGACGGATCTTTTTGCTTAGCGTGTTCTATCGCTGCTACGAGCGGTTCGATACGTAGTAGCATACCGTCACCACCGCCATACGGCGTATCATCTACTTGCTTACGCGGCCCTATGCCAAATTCACGCAAATTAACGTATTCATACGTGACCACACCACGCTCTTCTGCTTTCCAAAGCATAGAGTTATGCAAAACACCCTCAAACATTTCCGGGAACAGCGTGATGATTTGAATTTTCATTATCTATATATTATAACATATTTCTTTCATAAGTCATTAAATATTTATTAAATAATATTATTGTAAATAAAGTAACTATTTGGTATTTTATACTTTTGTGCTACAATCAGCAGTCGGGAGAATATAAAGTATGGCCACTTTTACAGCTGAGACTGCATCTTCATCACAATATCTTTGTGAGAAACAACTAAACCCAAACGATGAAGAACATCTAGAACAAGTTATAAAGCTTCAGAATGAGCTTACAACTGATAGGATAGAACCAAAGAGAGTTAATTCCATTACCAAGTCTATCCAGGCAGTTTTAGAAGCTCGACGCCGTTTTTGATTGCTACATTTGTTTACCTAATTACAACCAAAAAAGGCCGGTGTTACCCGGCCATTTTTTTGGTCACATAAGGCTCCCAGTCTATTAGACCCGACTGGCTCGCAATGAGCCTTTTTAAGTGTTTGTTTTTGTTTTTTGTCGTAACTCAACCGACCAGCAACTACTATACATCAAGGTCATCTAGTTCTGCAAGCTCTTTTCGTGTCTTGCTTGCAATGCTTGAACCATCTTCATCATCTGCACTTTCGCTGTTAGTGCTGTCGTTATTGGCAGTATTTTCTTCGTCGTCATTCTGTCCGTTGTCAGCAGGTATATATTGACCGCCGCTTACATCCACAATTTTTAGGTTGTAACGCGCATCGTTCTTGGTACCAAGCGCACGCAAGAGTGTACGAATGCTTTGTGCAGTTGCACCACGCTTACCAATAACACGGCCTAGATCTTCTGGATCTACAGTCAGTTCCAAAAGTACGCCTTTTTCATCAATACTTCGTTCGATTTTTACCGCATCTGGGTTTCCGACAAGTGATTTAACAATATACTCAACAAACTGCTGGTCAATAGTACTCATGGTCGCTCCTCCTTTATCTCAATTGTGTAGCACCATTTTCTAATTATAGCAAAACCCCCCTGCTACTATGTAGGATATGCCACTAAAAATTATGCTTCAGCGGTCTCAGCAGTTTGCTCTTCCGCTGGCGCTTCAGCCGCCTCTGCTGGTGCTGCTTCTTCAGCAGGCTGTTCTTCTTTTGGTTGATTCTTGCGTAGTTTTTCAGGATTTTTTACTGCACGCTTCTTCTGTGTAGGTTTTTTATACCAAGCTGGCAACGCAACACCTTCAGCTTCCAAAATACGCGCTGCACGATCAGAAGGATGAGCGCCGTTTTTTAGGTAAAACTCTGCCTTATCTTTCGCAATAGAAGCTGTCTTACTGTGCGGATCATAACTGCCCAAGAATGCCACTACCTTGCCACTTGTAGGCGTAAGGCGTGAATCTTGAACTACCATACGAAACATTGCATGGCCTTTACGACCGGTTCGTTGCATACGAATAGCTAACATGTTTACTTAAAACTCACTTTCGATTAGATCTTATTTAATACGGATTCTTCTTAATTTTACAGATAAGCTCCTCTGTTGTCAAATATTTATCTCGATTCGTCTTGTTTGTATTTTTTGAGCGCGGCTTCAGCAGCTTTTTGCTGACCAGCTTGTTTGCTCGGACCGCTACCCTCGCCAACAAGCACATCATTTACAAATACACCTACCCGGAACGTTTTTTCATGGTCAGGCCCTTCTTCACCTAACACCTTATATACCGGGGTAAATCCTTCTTTACTCTGCACCACTTCTTGCAGGTGTGACTTGGGATCCATCCATGATCCTGTCTTTAGAATCTCTTCCAGTGTAACTAGTACGCTTTTTTCAATAAACTGTTTAGCAGCCTCATACCCTTGATCAAGATACAAAGCCCCTACTACCGCCTCGTAACTATTGGCTAAAATCTGCGCCCGTGCACGAGCAGTCCCGTGTTTCTCACCCCGACTTAAGCGTAGTAGCGGATCAAATCCAAATTTTGCCGCCGCCGCACTAATACTTTCAGTCCGCACCAAAGCACTTCGCCAGTTCGTTAATACACCTTCTGGCTCGTTGTAGTGCTTATATAGATGCTCTGTTACAACGAGCTCTAGCACTGCGTCACCCAAAAACTCTAAACGCTCATTATGCTCTTTGGCGCTCTTTTTATGTTCGTTTAAATACGAACGGTGGGTAAATGCTGTTGCTAATAGATTAATATCGTTAAATGTTACACCTAGTTTTTCTTTTGCAAATTGCTGATATTTACTGAAATCTTGCATACTACTCTCAAAAGTTTATAGCCCTGCTTTCCGTATTTTTTTCATACCTAACAGTATTAGTTTACCAATATCCTCATAAGCTATTTTATCGACAGCTTCAGCCGCATCAAACCATTTTATGTCAGTCAGCCAATCCTCCGGGGCAAGCTTATCAGTATTACCCAAACCCTGCACAAGATAAATATGCATCGTCATTAATACCAGCGTATGCGTGCGGCGATAACGGAAATTCACTTTGCCCAGCCAGTTCATAACCTTCATTTCCTGAAGACCAGTCTCTTCCCGAATCTCCCGCTCAGCAGTCTGGCGCGGTTCCTCACCTTCTTCAACATGACCCTTTGGAACTGTCCAGCGGTTTTTCGCATCCTGTATCAGTAAAATCTCCAGGCGATTTGTCCGAGGATTGCGTCGAAATACAATACCACCAGACGTAGTCTCTTTCACTACCTCTTCAATAGGCGAGCGCCGCCTTGGCAAAAATTTTTTAAAACTCTGAATTGGCTTTGGCCGTTTCATAGGCGTTTTACGCCTCCTTTGTGGTTATAGGTTCAGACGTTTGGCCTGAATCTTTGTCTTCTGTAATGTTGTATAGCTGGCGATACGCTGTGCCGAGTACACCGTTTACAAACTTTGATGAATTATCTCCGCCAAATGCCTTCGCAAGCTCTACCGCTTCGTTAATAATCACCTTTGGTGGTGTTTCCGGCTCGTACTTCAATTCGTACAAACCCATGCGAAGCACTACACGATCCATACGAGAAATCTGATCAATAGGCCATTCAGGCGCAATTGGCTGCAATATCTCATCCAGCTCTTTTAAGTGCTTAACAACACCTTTCACTAAACGTTCAACAAATGGCGTATCCTCAACAGTATCCCTATAACGGCCCAAGTTTCGTTCCAGTACCTCCTCTAGATCGAAACTGCTATCATCCGCACTCAACCGAAAATCATGCTCATATAGCGTTTGTAATGCGATAATGCGGCCAAGATGTCGATTCGATGCCATATTGTTAAATCAATCCCGTTTAGTAACAGCTATAATTATAGCTTACTTTGCCTGAGCTGTTTGCTTTTTTACACTCTCTTTACGAGTTGTGTACGCCTTTACCGGTGACTTTGCGTTTACAGCACGAGCCAGCTTTAGCACCAAATGACTACGGCGCATACCGGTTCGTCGCGGACTCGTTCGTTTCTTTGGTTTACCCAAAATTAACTCCTTATATTTGTTTATAGTTATTAGTAAGTTGTGTAGTATTATAGCAAAAAACCGTTGATATAACAAGTAAACAACTCCTATTACTCGGTATCCTTCAGCCTCAGACCATCGAGGATTATTTTCTCTATCCTTATTTAAATATTGACATTTTTTTATTGATATGGTAAAATGTAGTAACCTGAGTAAATTAAGGATTTTTTAAGATTATGGACTATAATAAGCCGACTTATCGGCACCACCAACCACAGCTTACTGTCATCGAAGGTGGAAATGAACCAAAAGACCCTCGCTTACTTGCTGACATAATCCCTCATGCTGTAAAGCGCAAAACGGCAGTAATACTCGGTAGCCTCGGCCTACTTGCAGGTGGAGCTGCAATTGCTCAGCAAGGTCTACCCGAAAAAGTCGTATCCTGTACACAAGAAACACAGCTACTAGGAGCAAGTCCAACAAAATCTCATGCGCTTGTAGAACAGCTGCCAGGCATTGATGGCAACACATGGGAACACATCGCTGCAGTACCGGTTACGACTCCAAATGGCGAAGTACTCCCGTTTGGCAGTTTTGGTCCACAAGGCCCTCCTGAAGGATCACATATCCCAATAAATTGCTGGCCGAATTAAATAACAAAATTGATTAGTTTCTGAGGTACGTAAATTGTTTTACGTACCTCTTTTTGTTGTAGGTATTCTTGTACTTTCGGATTCGCTTTCGCAGCCGCTTTAACAGTATCTTGGTCAGCATCAGCCGAAACAGTAATATTAGCCCGTACTTTACCATTTACCTGCACAACGATATTCATCGTATCAGCAACCAGATATGATTCATCGTATACCGGCCAATTATTTACATGCACAGACCCTTTATGACCAAGTTGCTCCCATAGCTCTTCAGCAATATGTGGCGCAAACGGCGCGAGCAGCTGTGTCAGTGAAGACAGTGCAAAGTGCCATGACCCGCCAGCCGTAAACCCTTCAGCTGCTTTGACTTTATACAGCTCATTAACACCTTCCATCAGTGCAGCCACCGCAGTATTAAAGCTCAAATGCTCTAGGTCATCAGAAACTTTCTTAATCATACTGTGTGCGGTACGCATGATGGTACCTGAAGTAGCTTTAAGGTCTTTTTCTGCCTCCAAAAATTCTTGTGTAAGCGTCCATACCCGCTGCAAGAAACGATAGGTGCCAGGCACACCATTGGTATTCCAGTTTGTCGACTGATCATACGGTGCGATAAACATCTCAAACAAACGCAGCGCATCAGCCCCATAACCTTGCTCGATCAGCTCATCTGGATTGACGACATTGCCCTTGCTCTTGCTCATCTTGGTACCATCAGCGGCTAAAATATAGCCATTGTACACTAGGCGTTTTACCGGCTCTTTGCGAGTTTTTTCAATCCAGCCCTGATCAGCAAAAAAATGCATCCAAAAACGACTATAAAGCAAGTGACTTACTGCATGGTCGCCACCACAGTAGTAATCAATCGGTAACCAGTAATTTGCCTTCTCTGGACTCCACGCCTGTTCATTATTGTTTGGATCAGTGTAGCGCAAGAAATACCAACTACTGCAAGCGTATCCGTCCATGGTATCGGTTTCGCGCTTTGCAGGACCGCCACACTTCGGACAAGTGGTATTAACCCATGACTCTACGCGCTCCAGCACACTTCTACCGTCATCACCAGGCAGATAGCTTTCAACTTCTGGTAGTTCAACCGGCAAGTCTTCTTTTGGTACTGCTACTGGTCCATCAACTGGGCAGTGAATAATTGGAATTGGTGCACCCCAATAGCGCTGGCGGCTAATCAGCCAGTCACGCATTTTGTAATTCACTGTCTCTTTGCCGATACCCCTGTTCTCCAGCGCTTCAACGATCTTGTTGCGAGCTTCCTGACTTGGCAAACCGTTAAACTCGCCAGAATTAATCATAATGCCCTCATCAGGCGTGCATGCCTCGTCCGGCGCGTCGTTCTGTACTACCCGCACAATCGGCAAATCAAACTTTTTCGCAAATTCATAATCACGCTCGTCATGCGCCGGCACCGCCATAATGGCGCCGGTACCATAACCCGGCAATACATAGTCTGCAATCCAGACAGGTATTTCTTTGCCAGTAAACGGATTGATCACATATGCACCGGTAAATACACCGGTCTTATGACGCGTTTCACTCATACGGTCAACTTCAGATTTTTTCTGTGTTTCGCGAATGTATGTTTCTACTGCTGACTTTTGTTCGTCTGTAGTAATTTTCTGTACCAATTCATGCTCAGGAGCAAGCACCATAAATGTTGCGCCAAACACCGTATCCGGCCGAGTGGTAAATACTTCGATCTTATCTTCGCTCCCAGCTACCTCAAAAAATATTGACGCGCCAATACTTTTGCCGATCCAATTGCGCTGCATAGCTTTGATTTTTTCCGGCCACTCCAGATCATCAATGCCTTTGAGCAACTCCTCGGCATATGCAGTGATTTTGAAAAACCACTGCTTCATTGATTTCTTTTCTACTTCATTACCACAGCGCCAGCACCTGCCAGCCTCGACCTGTTCATTAGCGAGTACTGTTTTATCAACCGGACACCACCACTGCAAACTCTCCTTCTGATACGCCAAACCGTGCTCAAATAGCTGGGTAAAAATCCACTGTGTCCACTTGTAGTACTTCGGATCAGTGGTATTAATTTCACGCGACCAGTCGTAACTCATACCAAGCCGCTTCAACTGACTCTTAAAATTGGCAATATTTGCCTTGGTACTCTCCTGCGGTGACACACCGGTTTTAATAGCATAGTTTTCAGCTGGCAAACCAAACGTATCCCATCCCATGGTATGCATGACGTTATAGCCTTTTTGCCGCAAATACTGGCTAATCACGTCACTAATAGTGTAGTTGCGCATGTGTCCCACGTGCATTGCAGCACCACTTGGGTATGGGAACATGTCAATAACATATTTTTTTGGCTTGTCAGAGTTCTCGGTGACATGAAAAACCTGGCTTTCTTCCCAAATTTTTTGCCACTTTGGTTCTATCTCTTTTGGATTGTATCGTCGCATTGCACCCTATTATAACAGAGGTTATTGGGGGCGAAAATTACTTAAGCTAAATTACTGTATGAAAAGAAAAAATATTCTTTACTGTCTTTAATTTTTTGCATGAGCTCCTGGGTACCCGGCAAAAAATCAAGCTTACCTACATCATCTCGCCAGCTATATTTATATTGGTCTGTTTCTTGAGGAAGATCTAGCGTTTCAATAGTTACTACATACACCTGACCAACTACATGTGTAAGTAGTGTACGCGACATCTCATCATGCAGCATAACCTCTGCTGTACCGCAACGAACAGCTGACGCTGCAATACCAAACTTTTTCTGTAGCTCACGGCGAACATGCTGTTCTATTGATTCACCAAGCCGCTGCTTGCCGCTTGGCAGCATATATTTACCAATAAACGGCTGTGTTTTTCGCTGCGCGACGAGCCAGCGACCTTTAGCGTCTCTAATCGCCAAAATACAAATGTGTTTCGGCTGCAAATATTGCTTGCTGTCTGTGCTGAGATTATCAACATACGTAAGTCCGCGTGGAGTAAGCGTATATCCCTGATCTGTTTTTGCGACAAAATCTTGTTTTATCAGCTGCTTGAGATGGTACATGAAAATATTACTTTCCATACCATCAGGCTTTAAGTCTTTAAACCGCAAACACTCGACCTGCATAAGCCGGTCAATAATTCTACGCTGGATATGATGCTCTATCACATGCATAGTGTACCGTAAAGTCTATACTCTATGCACAAACACTCTCGCACTGAGCGATACATGTTTGCGCACCCCTTCGTACAGCATACTCAATTCCTCGGCTTCTGTCGCTGTTTCGACATCTGTCTCAAAGTGCCACTCAGATAAATTCGGCTGACTATATTTGTCTGCACACCATAAGCGCCGCCGTCCATCCGACTCAACTGCCGCATCTAGAAACATAACACGGGTTTTACGCAGCTCATTACCGATTTGCGGCAACTGTCGCAACAACGCATACTCCTCGGCAGTAATGCGCCTTTGTATTTCAGTACGCACTACACCGTCACCATGTTTAGCAGTAAAATAAAACTGCGGTAGTGGGGTATTGAGATGTACGCGCAGCCGAAACTCCTGGCCATCCAGCACATGATACGACTGAGTAATTTCGTGCTGGTACAAAACATCAGCCTTAGTAATAATATCTGCCGCATACACTGACGGCACTGCCTGCTTTATCTCGCCTTCTAGTTCCGGCTGCAGAATACTTCGCGCAACCCGTCGCATCTTTTCGGTAAATTCACCACCCCAAGCAACATGCAGTTCAGGATGCGCAGCAACTGACCTAAGGTTCGCTTGACACGTCGCCCGCGCCTGCGCCCCATCCTCATAACGACCCGTATTAGTACTCTTTAATGACTCATACTTCTCTGGACTTTCCTGGGCTACGCTTGGCAGATACTGCACACTATCTACGTATTTATAAATTGGCGGCACATCCTCACCAAGCGTGGACAAAATCGCCTTATACTCATCTTTAGTAATATACGCTCCAATATCAGCGCGATCTATCACAATGACCGTATTTGTTCCTTCATGCGTTGCTTGTTTTTCAGTGATCGCAGTAATAATATCTTTCAATATCGATGTTTGAACACGAAGAAAAGTCGACCGATCATGCTGTGCCAGCTCAGGAATAGAAGTACCTGCTTTTCGCAGCTCCTTGTGGTACACATCAACAACTTCTGGAATCGCCACAACCGACCGACCAGTTGCAGCTGCCTGCTGCTGAATTGCTTGTAATAAAGTACTTTTACCACCACATGGCCCGCCTTCTATAGCTACTACTGTCGGCTGCGGTTGTAATAACTGTTCAAGCAGCGCTCGTTGTTTTTGCTGTTCATGGGACAATATCTCGCTCATACGTTAAAAATACGAATAAATACGTCAAAAAACAGTGCAACAAATTTGCGTCAAAAAAATTTGACCTTAAGATAATGAATATCAAGTTAACGTAATTGTTGTTATACTAGACTGTGTTATGAACTCTGTATTAGTCCTATACGGCGGCATTTCTGATGAACGTGAAGTATCCATGCAATCCGGTCAAGCAGTTATAAACGCGCTGCGCACTTGTGGTTATGATGTAGCCTCTTACGATCCCGCAACAGGAATGGACGGTTTGCAAAAAGCTATCAAGTCTGCCGACGTTGTCTTTCCTGCACTGCACGGCAAAGGCGGAGAAGATGGTGAGATACAAGAATTGCTTGAAAAACTTGGCAAGCCGTTTGTTGGACCAGGCTCACAGGCCTCGAAACTCTGCTTTGACAAATGGGAATATAAGCAACATCTTTTAGCTCACAATTATCCGTGTCCAAAAGGCGCGTTAGTAGACAAAAGCCAAATATGGGAGCATGAATTAACCAAACAAGCCTTTGTCCTAAAACCAGCCACTGGCGGCTCAAGTATTGATACATTTATCGTACGCGATCCTTCAACAATTGATAAAGAAGCCATAGAAAAGACACTTGACCGCTATGGACATATGCTCCTGGAAGAACTCATAAGCGGCACCGAAACAACGGTAGCTGTTTTAGGCGATAAAGCCCTGCCAATGATAGAAATTGTCCCTCCATCAAATCAGGAGTTCGACTACGAAAACAAGTACAATGGTAAAACCCAAGAACTATGTCCACCTTTGCATATTTCGGCTGATTTACAAAAGCAAGCGCAAGAGCTCGCTGTTTCTGTTCACCGATCAACAGGTTGTGTTGGCATGTCACGAACCGACATCATAATAACCCCATCGGGTCATCTATACATACTCGAAACAAATACAATTCCCGGCTTAACAGATCAAAGCTTGCTGCCAAAAGCCGCACTAGCAGCAGGCATTGATATGCCGAAGCTCGTAAAAATGCTTGTTGAAGACGCAATTAAGCGGGCAGCGTAAACTGTTGACGCTTCTTGTTCATCCACAACTTTGATTGACGAACTAATTTTTTACTGTCAGCCTTATTTTTTAAGACAGGCTTAATAGCTTCTTCGCTAAACACGCCATTTTGTGAACCCTTAAAAAGCACCACACTATTTTCCACTAGCTGTTTTTTGACATACACACCAGCATCATGCGGATTTAAGAAAGACATCACTATACAGCCTCGCTCCTTCGCGGCAGGCGCTAAATAATCCATAGCCTCTTGTCCAATTGTCACCACAAGATCTACCTTACCAGGATCAATAGAACTTCCAATGGTCCGATGCGCTTCAGCACTAAATGCACCTAACTCATTCATACTCCCAAGAACCGCAATACGTTTTGAAGCCTTTGTTTGTTGCAACACCGATAAAGCAGCCTCAACAGCAGCTGGTGTGGCATTATATGTATCATCAATAATGACACTGTTTTTCAGTCCGTCAAGAATCTGCATGCGGCCTGCAAATGGCTTTAGTTGAGAAATAGCCTTGCTAATTTCTGCTGCCGACACTCCTAACATATCCGCCACTGCTATACTTGCAAGTACAATTTTTCGACCCTGTGAACCTATGTATGCTATTTCAGTTTTTCCTATAGCCTTGCCCTCTTTGAAATATTCGAGCAACTGACCAGTGATAGACTCGCGTTTTGTTGCCGCATAATAGCCACAATCCTTTATGAGCAATCCGTACCCCGTATATGTACGACCAACTAAATACCTTGCAGCTACATCATCTGTGTTAATGAGCGATTTTTTCGCATAATCTATAACTGTCAGCTCTTCTTTTGCAACCGCATCAAGCGTACCGAAAAACTCCATATGCTCAGCAGCGACTCCTGTTACCACCGCAATATCAGGCGCGAGATAAGCGAACTCTTCAATCTGCCCGGGAGCATCAGTTCCAAGCTCTAAAACCGCAACATCATACGGATAACCATTCTTAATGGTCCGTTCATTATTTAGTAAAATTCGCACCCACGCAAAAATATTGAACAAAGCAGGCAATGACTGATCAAATAGCACTAGTGGAACCGTTAACCGGTCATTATAATTGCCTTCCTGATACCTCACTGTATAACCTGCAAAGGTAAGCGTTTGAGCTATAGCTAGTTTTGTAGAGGTTTTACCCATACTCCCAGCTACCGCAATCACTTTAAAAGAATACTTTTGTCGCAAACGTGTAGCCTGAGCCTCAAGCAATTTGCACAGCACAATCTTACCTAAACTTTTAGGCCGCAAGAGACCAGATATTGCTTTTACAGCAGCATAGTAGATTGGCAACAAGAACGCTAATATGATTGGGGTGGCGAATAGTATCGCAAACCCGAACAGAGCCACTCCCCAGTTATCACCAAAACCGTTCGCAATCAATACAGCTCCTGAAAACAGCAAAGCTATTGCCGTTACCACCAAAGCGACTACGAGATATTTTTCAATAGATGTCTTCTGTCGCGCTTTGCGATGAATTTTGAAGGTATTGGTATGTGTGTACCAATCTATATAGCGAGCAAGGCTATACTTACACGTTACAAACCCTTCTACGAGTGCCGGTATATATCTTGGTCGATATAAACTAGCTAGTGCTATAAAAAATTTGGCTAAATACACAAATGGGTATTCCTCTTATGATTACGTATTTATTGTACATGAGGCGTAAGACAGATTAAATAACCTAGCTACATGGTCCACTACTACAGTACTACTAGTACATACTATTACCCGTTATTGAGTAAAGTATTCATCAAATTGCGCATCATCACCAAAATCAAATTCTTCTTCCATTATAAAGTCATCACCATTCTCATCCATAGACAAATCACTCGGTAAAGAACTCAATAACTGCACAAATTCTTGCTGCAATTCACCAAAGAGCTGCATTGCAGGCTTCGCATTTGCTGGCTTGGAAACAGTAACATTTTCATATCCTATCACCATTTCAAAGGTATCAGTGAAATTTAATCTTTTCGCTTCTTGATCTGTACTTTTACCTGCAATTTTTGTAATGCGCTTAGTGCCTTTATCGACCCATAGAGTCAGTGGCATTATGGATTCGCCAGTTAAATCTTTAACATCAAAATCTTCACTATCCTCGTCTGGACATTGACTGAGCGCCTTTATCACTGAAAGATCTTCAAGCTGTTTATCTTCGAGAAATTTAGCCCATTCTTTGTTATCAATACGTATTTCATACTTTATAGCACTTTTACCATTTACCGTATCTTTACTTGTGCTATCTATTTTTGCGAACTGATGTTTTGTAAATAGTTCTTCTAGCAGCCGTATGTCTTGCTCGGTAAATGCAAAATCTACATCCAATACACAGCTGATACCAGATTGATCCAGTAGAGTGCTGTCGATTACTATCCACTGATTCGACACCAAATCAGACACTCTCTTTATTGAAGCATCCGCCTGCGCGGGATCAATGCCAAACATCTGCGCATAGCCATTCACCAACGAAGACAACGTACTGAGATCACCTGCTTTTAGATAAATGTTATTATCTACATAGCGTGCCTCGAGCGGCAGATCAACACCACTTATCGTAAGATTAACTTTGATTTCACCGGATTTTTTATTTGCTTTACTTTCAAAATTAGTTTTTAGCGCAAGGGGGGCATTTTCCTTGCTTGCATCCATTGGCTTTGTCTCAAGTGCACCTTTGACTATAAATTGTTCTTCCTGTAACGTATTTTTAATTGCCTGTTTTAAAACATTCTCAGGTTTATTAGGTACAATCATGCCAAAATATGCGGCTGCTATACCACCACTTAACAATAATAGCCCCGCAAATACCCCAACAACTGCTGTTATGATTTTTTTCTTTTTACCTGTCGACTGCCCAATGAGTTGCTGATTAACCCCGAACACATTAGCGGGTGCTGACTGTGAAGAAAAATCGCCCTGGGGATATGGTTTGGGTCTATCCCAAGGCATAGTAGGAAGCTGCGGCTGCTGCTGAGGTTGCAGCTGCAAAGGTTGTGATTGAGATTGCTGTGGCATAGGCTGCTGCGGAGAAACTGGAGCCGCTGGCGTCACCGGTTGACCGTATGGATTCTGAGAAGAACCACTAAAACTATTAGCTACCGTTACAGGTTGTTCGTATGGATCCTGGGGACTGTTGTTTATGTTTGGTTGCTCTGTAGGTTGCTGTGGGTTCTGAGGAATTTGAGGAAATGTATTGTTAGGATCCATTAATTGTTCCTTTATGGTTATTTTGCTACATTATACAGTATTATAAAATAGTTTTTACTAACCCTTATCGACCAGTCTTATGTTATAGCAATAAACAGCATATTGATATGGAATAAACCTGCTATTGAGTTGATAAAAGTTCTTGTAGGTCTGTCATAGGAATAGTTTTACGAGGCAGTTTATAATCCTTTATAACCCCATAGCTCCCATAGGTTTCTTTTCGCGAATCGTTGCCAGGATATGACACCGCGACCACATTACGTGACAAAATATCTACACTTACTACTAGACTAGTAGGTTGCGCGTTTTTATATGCAGCAGGATCAAGTTGCTGTACTTGATCGCCAAATCCTACTCCTTTACCATAAATTTTTAGCATTTCTACATATGTTTGTGGCAACAGTTGTACCTCATATACATATGCTTCACGGCCATTAATTTTCTCTCTTTTTACCGTTTCGTAATTTACCACAAAGACTGTATGTTTATTCATAAAATCTTCGAGTTGCTTACGAGTTTCTGGTGAGGCATTGCCAGTTGGTATCACCCCTAAAAGTAGTTGAGAGAATGCCTGCCGTGAGCCGCCTGCCTCGTTCTTACCCCACACACCGACAGCTTTAGAGAAATTGAGCGGTTTGCCTTCTCGGGTCTTCCGATTGGTATCAATACTGAGGTACCGTACATATTCTGCATTATCAGTAGTAATTGCTTCTGTTGAAACCCTATCACTACCCTGCACTAAAGTTGTCTTTGTTCGCACAAGATTTGTCCCGCCAGTTTGCAATTGTGCTACTTCGTCTGCCTCTAAGCCGTTTTGACTACTTTCTATATGTCTTGTAAATCCACTGGTAGCGAAATTATTTTTCAGCATATCAGCCCATACTCGCTTAGGGCTCTTGTATACAACCTGCCACCAAAGAAATGATGAAGCAATAAATGCTACAACACTGATAATAAGCAACCAGCTTAGTGCTGACATATTTGCGATGCGAAAACGAATATCTGTAATCATAGTTACTGTGTATTGTAGCAAGCTCTTTATGAAAATGCTCGCGTTTTATCACAATACGTCCATTGAAAATTGCTGTGACCCCTGTTATACTCAGCTCACGCGACTTTTACAAGAATCATTGAACAAGGGGATATAGCTCAGTTGATTAGAGCGCAGCGCTGGCAGCGCTGAGGTCGAGGGTTTGAGTCCCTCTATCTCCACCAATTTAAAAGACCAAGCTGACAAAACACTTGGTCTTTTAAATTTTTACAGCCTAATGTTAAATAATCCTGCGGTGCTTGAGGAAAGCAACTATACCGAAGATTGCAACTAGTGTAGTAATGATGATGCCAACATATATACCTGCTGCATGCTGAAACGGCAAATTAATATTCATGCCATACATACCGAAAAAAGTGTTTGGCAGTGCGATAATCACTGTTACAAGCGTGAGGATCTTCATAGTGCGGTTTAGGTTATTGGAGCTGATAGAACTATATGCTTGGCGAATGTTTATGATTGATTTTACATTGGAACGACAAGCCTCAATAGACTGTTCGTTACCTAACAGCAAGTCTTCTACCAAATCCTGATCCTCTTCAAACAGCTGAATATGTCGGCCAAGCGAAAGTCGCCTGAGCGTCGCATTTGTTGGCATTAGCACCGATAAGAATTCATTCAATCCGTCTTCTATAGTCACGAAATCAATAAAATCTTGGTTAGATATTTCTTGACCACGAAGCCGTGAACGAATAGCCTTAATTTGCTTACTTGCGAGTGTGATGTAGCTTTCATATTGCTCAACAATTTGGTGCATAATCTGCAGCACCATTTTGGTGCGCTGTGTCGTCGCAAAGTCCACTCGATTATTCAGGAACAAATCGAGACAGCCAAGCCGTCTCAAAGTGATCGTAATAATTACATCCGTGGCATAGATAAAAAGCAGCGGCGCCGTATCTACTTCGCCGTTTGCGGTAGTATATGCCGCACGAACAAATATATACACTTGATCACCATCACGCTCCAAACGCGGCATTTCATTTTCGTCTAACGCGTCAGTTACAAGTCCTTCATTGAGATTAAACTGTTTAATAAGGTAATCAACTTCCTTGTGTGTAGGACTTTCAACATACACCCAAGCTCCACGTTTAGCAGCGTCAAGCTCTTTTAATTCCTGGCTGCGCAGACTCTTATAGTAATACTTAATCATGGTGTTTATATCTCTTACGTTAAATTTATTGTACCGCAATTTACTGCATTGCTGCTACAAATAAAAAACCAAGCAAAAAGCTTGGTTAATCGTGCGCGCCCACCCAAAGGCGACAGGGTTATTTTTGTTTTCGTTGTAAATTTTTATTTTCACTCGGCCGCCTAATGCGCACGATTTATTGTAAGCATAACCTATTTGCAGCAAATGTCAAGCAATCAATTTTAAAAATGCTGCTTCGTCAATAATCTTAGTACCGTATTGCTCTGCTTTTTTGAGTTTGCTTACCCCTACTTTACCGCCAGTAACTAAATATGTCGTATCCCTGCCAACCGAAGTTTGAAAAGTACCGCCAAGTGATCGTATCTTCTCGGCAGCCTCATCCCGACTCATAGATGCAAGTGTGCCTGTAATTACAAAACGCTGTCCATGGAGTGGTCCTTGTGCCTTTTGTTGATATACTGGCTCTACTCCTAATTGCTTGAACTTCTCAAGCAGCTTTTGATTATCCTCATCAGCAAACCAAGCCACAATAGATTCAGCTACCACAACACCTATACCATCAACTTCGAGTAAGTTTTCAATTGCCGCTTCAGACAATGCTTCAAGCGAGCCAAAATGCTCTGCTAAATCTATAGCTGTTTGCATTCCAACATGCCGTATGCCCAAACCATATATAAATCTTGGCAGCTCCGGTCGTTTTTTCTCGGCAATAGCACTGATAAGCTTTTGTGCAGAAACTTCGGCAAAACGCTCAAGTTGCATTACTTGGTCTTTATGAAGTGTATAGATATCAGCAATATCATGCACCAGCTTCGCGTCTACCAAAGCTTCTACGTTTTTTTCACCAAGTGTCTCAATATCTAATGCAGACTTGCTAGCAAAATGCTGTAGTGCTTTCTTTAGTAGAATCGCACCAGTTGCGCCCTTAATGCGGTACACTGCTTCGCCTTCTGGACGAACAAATGTCAGTTCAGGATATTGACGTTTTAATTCAGCTTCCATGTCATACGGTTTTGCATCCTTTGGCCGTAGTTCCATCAACACGCGATCCACTTGCGGAATTATATCGCCAGCTTTAAAGATAACTACCGTGTCGCCAATACGTATGTCTTTGCGAGCAATTTCATCAGCATTATGTAAACTCGCATGTTGCACTGTCGTACCTGCCACTACTACTGGATCAAATACCGCAACCGGTGTAGCAGCACCAGTACGCCCTATAGAAAGTACTATATCTTTCACGACGGTTGTTGCTTCTTCAGCGGGATACTTATAAGCAACCGCCCCACGCGGATTTTTACCTACAACACCAAGCTGACGATACAATGCCCGATCATTGAGTTTTATTACCAGCCCATCTGTATTAAACGGCAAATCATGTCGTGCTTTTTCCCAGTGTGCTGCAAATTCCATCACTTTATCTATGTCTGCAAATACTGTTGCTTCTTTGTTAACCGCCAACCCCAATTCACGCAACACTTCATATGCATAGCTGTATGTTGGCACCTCATCCCTATCATCACGTAGCAAATCATATGCTCTAAATCGAAGCGGTCTTGCAGCAGCTAGTTTTGGGTCAAGCTGACGAATACTGCCCGCTGCCAGATTGCGTGGGTTTGCATAGAGCGGTAAACCTTCAGCAGCACGTTGCTTATTGAGCGTTTCAAAGTCTTCTTTATATATAACAATCTCGCCACGAATTTCGGTCCTGCCTTGCAAAAACTTTTCATAACCCTTTACTTTTCGCAATCGCAGTGGCACCGAAGGAATAGTACGTACGTTCTCTGTAACATCCTCGCCAATAAACCCATCACCACGCGTAATTGCCTGCACAAAAACACCATCCTGGTAGATTAACGCACAAGCCAAGCCATCCATTTTAATATCTACAAAAAACTCGTGTTTTTGGCCTGGCGCCATTTTATCGGTACGAACAATCCATGCCTCAACATCTTCCCGACTAAATACATCATTGAGACTAAGCATTCGACTGGAATGTTCTACCTTTTGAAATTTATCCAGTGGCTTACCACCCACACGTTGCGTCGGACTATCAGATGTAACGAGTTCAGGATATTGCGCTTCAATATCTTTTAGTTCACGCATTAACCCGTCGTATACCGCATCACTAACACTGGGTGCGTCTAACACGTAATATTCATACGAATATTGCTCCATTAATCGTCGCAAGTCCGCAGCTCGAGCCTGTGCAGCCTGAAAATCCATCTTACTCATCGATTAAAAGCTCCCTATATATTGTGTAGATATACGTATGACCCATACCCAATAGCAAGACTGACAATAAATAAAATACTACAGGGGCCGCCACCGGAACCACCCAGATAATCGGCAGCATAACCATCGCAAAGCTCATTACAGCCACGATCACAAAAACTATAATCTTTCGGACAATCGTCCATCTACGATACCGTACCAGCTCTCGCGCCGAACGAAGCGCTTTCATAGGCGTCATATCAGGCAATGTCACAATATACAATGCAAAGACAGAAGAACATATCATGTAGATTGAAAGTAAAGCAATGATAAAACAAACAATTAACCAAAACAGCTGCTCGACAATTGACACAGCAATTCCGTTTGATATCACCACACTATACAGCCAAGCACCAATGAGCGCTGGTATAGTCTGTAGTCCAATAACAAGCAATACTAAAATAAACGGTATAAGCGGATGCATACCCCGATAGTACGCGTCACGTATTCTAATAGTTTTATCAGCCAAAAGTTGTCGCAACGCCCAAATGAAAGCTAAACTACCGATAACAAACAGTATCGACTGATAAACGCTCGCTTCAGCAGAGTTGGCTTGCCCAATGGTTCCAAGTAAATACGTAAATACAACTACACCTCCAGCTATACTTCCAAAAACTTCATCAACAATGTTTTTAAGTTCAGAAAAATTACCTGCAAGACTTTGAGCAAGTATTAATTGAACAATACCATATACAAGCAACACACCCCCTAATACTTTCTTGTATTTCCAAAGCGTTTTAGTACTGTGTTTTAAAAGCTTCCAGCTAGAAGGTAAATCCCGACCAGTATATTTTATCGGTTTACTTAGGCGGAATGATTTGTACGTTTGCTGCTTTAAGGTACGCTTTTTTCGTGATGTTTTAGTGCTGGCATGTGTTTTTGTATTTTGCGCCATAGCTTTTGGTTGATTATTACGCGTGGCTCTCCATACTGCGAAGACGCTTTATACGTTCTTCAATAGGAGGATGGGTACTAAAAAGAGACGCAAAACTTCCTGACCGCAATGGATTAGCAAAGAACAAATGCGCTGTTGACGTATTTGAACGACGCGTTGCACTGCCTTGTTGTGCAATTTTCTCAAGCGCACTTGCAAGACCTTCTGGATAACGAGTTGTTAAAGCGCCAGTAGCATCAGCCAAATATTCACGATTACGTGAAATTGCCAGCTGAATCATTGTTGCTACAAGTGGAGCTATCAAAGCAGCAATGATACCAAACACATAAAATATCGCTGGAGTATCACCCTCATCATCACGGAACCAAACCATATGCAAAATAAAGTCAGCTATAAGAGATACAATAGTAGTGAGCGCAAAAGCGATCATAGATACCCGTATATCGTAGTTTTTAATATGTCCAAGTTCATGTGCCATAACACCTTCGAGCTCAGAATCATTTAAAGCATCTAAAATCCCTGTGGTAGCACACACTGCAGCGTGGTTCGGGTCACGTCCGGTAGCAAATGCATTAAGCGCCGGATCATCCATGATATATACCTTTGGCATAGGAAGACCTTCAGTAATTGCCAAATTTTCGACAATTCGCCATAAACGCGGATTGTCTTTTTTCTGAATCTCTTTTGCACCATTAACCGCTAACGCTATTTTACTGCCCGCAAAATAGCTGAATATAACATACAGTATTGACCCTACAAGCACGCCAATTGTAATGTATGGCGTGCCAAATACGAGCTCGGAAAATAGCCACGCCAGCAAACCAACGAAAAGCAAAAATCCGAGCATGATAAAAACTGTTTTGCGTTTATTTGATGCAATTTCGCTATACATAAATATTTAAATGCTCTTGTTCGTTTGGTTAAGTAAAAGCTAAAACTTAACACTCACTGGCTTTTCAGCATGCGCCATTTCAGTTTCTTCAAGCTCAAAGAATTCCTTATCTTTATTAAACCCGAGTATGCCAGCAACTATATTATTTGGAAACACCGTTCGCTTGGTATTAAAATCACGAACCACACCGTTATAAAAACGACGTGAAGCCTGAATTTTATCCTCTGTATCCACCAATTCTTCCTGAAGTTGGATAAAGTTTTGACTAGCCTTAAGATCTGGATAGTTTTCTGCTACTGCAAAAAGACTTTTCAGCGCATTCTCAAACTGACTTTCTGCCTTTGCTGTTTCTGCTACGCCTTGTGCATTAAGCGCATTAGCACGTGCTTTTGTAACTTCCTCGAACACCCCACGTTCATGAGCAGCATATCCCTTAACTGTTTCAATAAGGTTCGGTATAAGGTCAAGTCGACGCTTCAGCTGTACAGTAATATCACTCCACGCTTCCTCTGCGCGTATATTCAGCCTTACAAGTGAGTTGTACACACTGATCAGAAAAATTACCAATAAAGCAACTATTACTCCAACAATAATGAAGGTGATCATTCGATAACTACTCCTTATTTTACCTATGTTTAGTATAGCACAACCAACTTTAAACACGCTATGATATAGCCATGAGAAATAAACGTAAACGTCTCCGGACTAGAAGACAAAAAGTCCGACAAATATCTTTTGGTACTATTATTTTTACATTGGTTATCGGCTATGTGCTTACTATGCTTTTTTGGCCTGTACAAGCCGTTCAGGCTTCAATAGCCACCTATAATAATACTAATACCCAAAAAGCTGATATCGTCCCTACAATTAACTGGCCTACCTATGGACAAAGTGCTATTGGCACACTCGATGGAAATATAATCAGCACCGCAGGTGATCAAACCCCAGTGCCAATAGCCAGTATTACAAAAGTCATAACTGCACTAACCGTTCTAAAACACAAGCCCCTTACTGTTGGTCAGCCTGGACCAACCATTACTTTTTCTGCTGAAGATGCCGAACGCTACAACTACTACTATCTGCGTGGCGGCACTATCGCAAAATCTGATGCCGGATTACAGATAACACAATACCAAATGCTGCAAGGCATCTTGATTAGCTCTGCAAACAATTACGCAGACACTTTAGCGCTTTGGGCATTTGGCTCTATGGACGCATATCTTAATGCAGCACAGAAGTATCTGGCCGATCACAACCTTTCAAGCACCACAGTCGCAGATGCAAGCGGCTTCTCGCCCGATAGTAAAAGTACTGCAAGCGACCTTGTGACACTAGGTAAACTAGCACTTAGCCACCCAGTTGTTGCTGAGATTGTGTCGCAAAAAACTGCAACAATTCCAGGCGTAGGCACCCTGCATAACACTAATTTGCTAGTTGGGACCGAAGGAATCATTGGCATTAAAACAGGCACAACCGACGAAGCTGGCAGTTGCCTACTGTTTGCAGCAAGATATACTATCGGAAACACTCCTGTTACTCTTATAGGTGCAACACTCGGCGGGCCGAACCACTCTACGCTGGCTCGTGATGTATTAAACATACTCGAAAGCACAAAAAACGGCTTTCAAGAAATAAAGCTTGCATCCATCGGCCAAAGATTTGCAACTTACAACACACCATGGGAAAAAGAGGCACACGCAATAGCTAGTAAAAATATTAAAGTTGTCATGTGGCCAGGCGCAGAAGTTAAACAAAAAGTTACTGTATCACCACTCAAGCCTGGAAAAAATCCCAAATACATTGGTTCAGTCACGTTTACAGTGAATGGACAAACACTCTCTACAGATTTAATGCTGGATAGACCTCTTGAAAAGCCTGAACTACTTTGGCGTTTAGCACATCCGGCGCAAATCATAGCGCGCTGACCGCAATGTACTTAATTAGCTTCTATACTTCCAGTAATCCTTGCCGCGATGCCAAATCGCGTACCCTACAAACCCAGCGGCCATTAATACGGGTACTATCCACCCGGCGTCCAAAATATAGAATGTACGTATTGCAAAGCCTGCAGGATCAGAAATTTTACCATTTACTTTGCCGTCATCATCTTGCTCACCTCCATCTTGTATCGCATAGCTCACTGTGGTCACTTTATTTTTACCGACTGGCTGTTTCATATTCTTTACAAAGTCCAAAGCCTGAAATGTCTCACTCGCCAGACTATACTTGCGCCAATTGCCAGGATTACTATACACCTGATCATAATAGATCCTTACAATACCGCCCTGCCCTGCTCCTTCACATGCCAGTCTATAATCAACCAAACCAAACGGGTATTTATAGCGCTTATCCTGTTTGCTTAAGGTATCTTCCGATACTATCTTGAAATTCTCGATAGTAGAGCATCCTCCGCGAGCTTCGAGTGTCACCGGCTTGTTCGTAATTTTCGAGACAACCGATGCAACATTTTCCTGTTGACTATCCGGAATCCCATCACCATTACCATCGCCATTATTATTGGCCTTATTTTCTTCGTCATCGGGGATTCCATCACTATCAGTATCTTTTGATTTTTGATTAACCGGTTGCGGCTGCGGCGTCACCGGTGCAGTCTCAGGCTGCGCAGCTTCTTCTATAAGTTGCGAGCTCACTGGAACAGTTACCACCGTATGTCGGACAGGCTGTATTGATGGTGTATTTTCACTGCTTGTATTGTTCGTATTGCTATCGGCACCACTGTTGCTATTTTCGTTACCTGCGTCTTCATTACCGTTATCAATTGGCGGATCCTGCGACTTAGGATCGTCATCAGTTATCGTAACCGTGGCAGCACTCGGGCTACCGATGCTTACATTTGGATGATTTGCGCTACTTAGACTCAATATTACTGTTTCATCTCCTTCGTATTCATCGTCATCATAGCCAGCTGTATTAATAATAACCACCGTATCACTGGTATTAGGAGCAATCATGGCCGTACCAGAAAGTGCAGCATAATCGCTTCCAGCGGTTGCAGTGCCGTTTACGGTGTATGTGATAAGAATTGGGTCAGTGCCTTTATTTTCTGTATCAAGCGAAATAGTGAATTCACCATCCTCACTCGGGTTTTCGTTTGCATTTGGCTTCGTAGCAGTGATTGTCACCTGAGCTGTTTCATTGTCGGTAATTATGGCAGTAGCATTTGCAACGCCAATTTCACCTTCGCTTGGATTACTTAATTTTGCTTCTACGGTTTCTGCGACATTTTCTAAATCTTCGTCATCAATAACTTCTACTATATAATCTGCGTACTGTTGACCATTTGGAATAGTAACGGTACCGCCAAACGCTTGATAGTCGCTTCCAACAGTTGCAGTGCCGTTTCCAGTATCACTAATATCAACCGTATATGAGCTACCAGTCGTATTGACCTGCGACAACTGCACACGGAACATAATATGAACTGGTCCAGCTTCACTACCATCATTTAACTTGCTAATGCTTACTACAAAACCATCATCATCAATAATAGTGACAACAGCAGTATCTGGATTACCGATACTTACCAAACTGTGGTTCGTCGATTGAAGCGATACAATAACCGTTTCGCTATTTTCCACCGTTGCATCGTCATAGCCAGCAGTATCAACAATAATCGTTGCGCTACTTGAGCCATGCGGTATAGTTACCTGACCAGAAAGTGCAGCATAATCGCTTCCAGCAGTCGCCGTGCCGCCAACTGTATACGTAATAAGTATAGGAGCACCAGTATTATTGGCTTTACTCAGATAGACCGTAAATTCACCATTCTCGCTGGGATTTTCATTCGCACTTGGCTTCGTCGCCACAATAGTTGCAACCGCTGTGTCGTTATCAACAATTTCTGCGACAAGATTTGGGCTTGCAATAGTCACAATATCAATACTTGGATTCGAAAGTGTCAACTCTACGGTTTCGTCGCCTTCTAAATCTGCGTCGTCTACCACACCAATAACTACTTCGGCAGAGGTTTCACCAATAGAAATACTCACCGTAGTATTACTAAAATCAGCATAATCACTTCCAGCAGTCGCCGTGCCGCCGTTCGGCTTAAGCGTAAAAGTGATCGGTTCGCTAGTATTGTTTTGCTTGCTCAACGTTACCGTTGCCTTAATTGGTGTTGGTCCAGCTTCGCTGCCGCTCTCTACTGAAAAGTTAGCTACCGCAGTATCGTTATCCGTAATTGCTACTAGCGTTACTGGCAAAGCTTCAGCGTAATTTTTATAAGCTTCCTCTGTTGTACCTTCAGTATATATTTCATATGTTATTTGCGAATTATGCGAACCTTCTAGCAAATTATCGTCAAGTGCTGTCACAGTGATTGCTTGCGGCGTATCCCAATTAGCATCCGTAAAGACCAAATCCATCGCAACACCTGCCCCCGCACCAATATCAAGCTGGGTATCAGCTGGAGCTGCCCGAATCACCACCTGATTTCCAGGAGCAGGCTGCGTACCAATACTTACATATACCGTATCAGTTAAACCATCTTCTGTAACAACAGTGCTATCATCAGTCTGAGCAATTATTACATCCGCTTCGTCATCATCTTCATTAACAAGCGATGGATTCTCAACATCATTAGCCCCGAGGTCGTTATACGCATCATCACCAGATGTTGGATCGCCAGTTACCAACTGATAGGTTATATCACCGTCAGTTAAATAATCATCAACACCTTCAATTATCACTTCATTTGCTGCTGGGTTACTCCAATTTTCAGAATCAATAGCAATTTCAGTAACAACAATCGACCCCTCACTTGGATCAGAAACACTCAATGGAATTGTAACGATATCGGTAGGTTGTGTATTGAGACTAAATCGCACGACAGCTGTCTTGCTACCATCTTCTTTTGTCCGGTTAGAAACAGTATGTACGATAACACCCGGCGTATCGTTATCAGCGTGGTATATAGTAATATCTGCAATATCGTCACCACCTAGTTCACTATAGAAAGGATCATCTGTCACAACACCCGTGGTGTAGATAATCACTTCCTCAGTTCCGGTTGCAGCAGGTGGATCATCATCGTGACCAGTAACAGTCACACAGTTTTCATTCGCATTGTTCCAATTATCACGCTCGATCGTGATCGAGCTTGGCACGCTCACCTTGCTGCTATCACTCGAAGCAAGCGTAACTGTCACATCAGCACTTGGACGGCTAGCAAGCGCAAAACAAATACGTCCCGTACTGCCATCTTCACCCGTAGTATTGTCCGTTGCAGTAGCAGTAACACCAACAGTTTCATCATCAACAATAGTTACAGTAGCTGCGTTATTTACTCCGATAAATACCCGTTCTGAAAGATTGTTTGTGTCGTAAGTCAGCGTGACTGTCTCATTACCCTCCATATCATCATCGTCATGACCACTTGTATCAATAGTCACCGTTGCTGATTGCTGACTATTTGGGATAGTAACCGAACCCGATAGCGTGTCGTAATCAACACCAGCTGTTGCACTACCAGAAACCGTGTAGGAAATTTGAATGTTATTACCAGTATTATTAACCTTGTCGAGCGTAAAGGCTACTACACCATTACTGCTTGGGTTTTCACTCGCAGTTGGTGTCGTTGCAGCAACACTAAGCTCAGCCGTTTCATTATCAGTAATCATTGCTTGAGCGGTACTGTTTTCGTCATCGACAGTTACTTGACTCAGTGATGGATTGGAAATAGTAGCGTGTAGTGTCTCAAAAGCCGGCTCAAAATCAGCATCATCAATAACTGTTACCGTGATAGCACCAGTGGTACTACCATTAGGAATACTGATTTTTTGATCCGAAAACACTTCATAGTCACTGCCAGACGTTGCCGTGCCACCACTTGGCGTAATATCTACAGTGATAGACGTACCAGTATTATTCACCGTACTCAGGGTTGCAATAAATTCGATATGTACAGGTCCATTTTCATCACCATCTGCTGTTTTGCTAAGTGATACTGTTGCCTGTTCATCGTCAAAAATAGTCACTGTCGCAGCTTTATTTGATGCACTAATCTGCGCATTTGGATTATCTACTCCATCTAATGTCACAATAACTATTTTGTTGCCTTCAAGCAGCGTATTATTGTGACCAGCAACATCAACGACAATATCCGCACTGCTCGCACCGCTTGGAATGGTGACCGAACCTGATAGTGCAGCATAATGGATATCAGCCACTGCCGTGCCACCAACACTATAAGTAAATGTCATATCACTACCAGTATCATTTTGATGATCCAAACTCACTCGGAACTGTCCGTTACTACTCGGATTCTCGGTCGCATCACTTATCGTTTCAATGCTGGCGGTCGCAATATCGTTATCTGTAATTGCTACAATAACGTGTTGCTCACCCAACCCCAAATATGGCGTTTCGGTCGTTTCCTCATCAACCGTAATTGAAATAACACCACTATGATCACCCTCAACTGAATTATCATTTACAGCGGTCACTGTTACCTGTTGTGATGTATTCCAGTTTGCATCGGTAAAGATCTTCGTGATTGCATTGCCTCCACCTTCGCCTGCATCTAGTTCTGTATCCGGCTGAATAGAAACTACTACCTGCTTACCTGGTGCAGGCTGGCTCGTCAACACAATACTGAAGTCATCTGTTGCACCACCTTCAGTCACTTCGGTAGTACCGTCTGTTTGAGAAATAGTAATACCAGCTTCATCATCATCTTCATTTATTAAGTTTTGATCCGCCACTGCATCTTCATCCAATGCATCCCATACCGGATCAGCAGAGGTCGGATCACCCGTCACCAATGTATATGCGATATCACCATCAACCATATCGTCATCAACACCAGTGACGGTCACACAATTACTGTTGCTATTCCAAGCAGCTGGTGTAATAACTATATTCGTTACTACTCCAAGACTACCTTCGGAAGTATCCGAACTAGCAACCGGTATTGTTACGTTACTGGTTGGGCGAGCAGTTAATTTAATACATACCTGTACACTCCCACCGGCCTCGGTCGTAATAGTCTGTTCGGCCGATACCAAAAAACCAGCCTCATCATCATCTTCGGTGATAATTGTTACTGGGGTGATTGTACCAACATCAAGCCCAGCAAAATGCTCATCATCACTAACAATGCTATCAACACTAATTACTGAGTTTTTCGGTCCATCTACCTCATCATCATCTACCGATTCAACGGTGAAACAATTTTCTACTTGATTATTCCAATTTTCCGGAGCTATCGTAATATCTCCCGGAATACTTGTTTCAGAAGTATCGCTCGTTTCAAGATTAAGTGTCACCGAATGCGTTGGACGAGCAGTTAACGTGACACAAATTTCAGTTGAATCATCTTTTTCGGCAATCACATTATCAGTGTTGTGCAAAATTACACCTGCCTGGTCATTATCAGTAATATGAACCTCGACTACATTCTCTTCACCAGTGCCATTATAATATTCATCTTCTGATGCCGCGCTATACTTCAGATGCGCAGTATGGGCACCTTCAATATTGTTGTCGTCAACCGCCTCAATATACACGTTTACTGGAGTATCCCAATTGCTCGTAGTAAATACGATTGGATCAATTGCTTCGAGCTGATGGACAGGGTTTGCAGTAATCGTAACCGTCACAGCATCAGTTGGTTGCGCATTAAGCCGCACTTGTATGTAATCACCTGCACCACCCTCAGCAACTTCCGTTCTATCATCAGTTTCAACAATAGAAACACCCGGAAAACCGACACTCATACCGCCAATCTTCTGATCTGTCACATTTGCGATCACCCAATAATCAATACCGCTTATCTCACTCGTCGACACATCGGTATCATGCGCAGTGAGCGTACGTTTGTTTGCGCAAGTTTTAGAAACATCAAGCAGACTTTCTACACCAGGGCAAAGCACTACAGCATTATCACCCTCATTTTTTGGCACATATAACGTCATGCTAGTGTTAGCACCCGGCGCACCAATAGCACCATTTATAAACATCTTATACTCGCCAGTATCGCTATCGCCGCTCAGACTTGACCAATCACGATCTTCAGATAAATCAACCGCAATTGTCGCAAGAAGCGTTTCATTATCCTGATCGTAAATATAAACCGTTGGGTTAGTATCAGTAGTACCAGTACTACTCAAGTTTGTGCCTTCACTGTCTTTAAAGGTTAATCCAGCTGCATCACCAATCTTACGGAGCTGTTCGGTAGTTGTTATCTTGGTTAAAAATACGTCACTATCACCTGCACTTGTTTTCTCGTCGGTGCCAGAAAAATCATTTGCAAAGTCTACCGTGCCAGAAAAACCACCCACTACATACAACACATCATCGCCGTCTATTGCTGTACCTATAACCTCTACCGATCCACTTTCATCTAACGAAGGTGTCACTGTCCAGCCATAGTTGCCATTGGCGTTAATTTTAGTGAGAAATCCATCTCTAGTACCGATTTTTGTTTTTTCATCGGTACTACTCCAATCAGCTGCGAAATCAACACTACTGTCCACAAACGAACCGCCAATATATAGACTGTCAGTATTATCCAAGACGGCCACTGGTGTCACATTAGCATTACCCGTATCGATTACTTTTGTCCAGCCGTAACTGTCATCATTGTTAACCTTTGTGATAAAAACAGTGCCTACGTTACAGTTTTTTTCATCGGTACTACTCCAATCAGCTGCGAAGTCAACGGCGTCTTCACAGGCTCCCAACACATAACTATCGCCAGCATCTGTTGCAACTATCGCACTGCTACGATCACTACCGGTATCACCAATACGGTATACGTTTGCGAACGTACCATCGTTATTTATTTTTACGACAAAAATATCATCTTGGCCGACGCTCGTTTTTTCAAAGTCTGTTGTGCCAAAATCAGCATCAAACACCACCGTACCGGTAAATGACCCAACTAGCAGCAGATTATCCGAACCATCTACAGCTACATCTGCAATGGTATCGGCAGTCGCATCCCCGAACTGTTTCGTCCATGCGTAACTACCATCAGCATTAATTTTCGTCAAAAATCCGTCGCTTGAACCTGCACTTGTTTTCTCATCAGTGCCGTTCCAATCAGCTGCGAAATTTACCGTGCCTTCGAAAATACCAGTCACATATACCGCACCAGTACTATCAGTAGCAACTCTGTACTTATGCGAAGCGCTCGTTGCTACTGGTATACGCTTCGTCCATGCGTAACTACCATTGGCATTCGTTTTAGTCACAAACACATCACTGCTTGCCTCACTGCTGGTTTTATTATCAGTGCCGTTCCAATCAGCTGCGAAATTTACCGTGCCACTGAACACACCAACGGTATACACGTTATTATTTGGGTCAGTTGCAACATGAGTTGCCCTATCTACGCCCGAACCGCCCATGATTTTTGTGCCACCATATCCAGGAGGACTCGCTCCAACAAACCCAAACGCAAAGAACAGCAGTATACCAAGCGCACCAGGTAATGCAGCATGTCGTATATGTCTTAATCCTTTTGGAATGATAATCGGTACTTTGCGCTGTGTTTTTTTAGAAATTGGTACAGTAAACTTCAAATTACCGTTATTTGCCGCACGATTTGCAGCCAGCTGGCGAAGTGTCCGTTCTGGTAAAGCACGCTTCACTGCATAAAGCGCTTTTTGGTCAGCTTTTTTGTATCCACGCGATACCTTAACCGCTGCTTTTGCTGCTTTTGTATGCGCAACTTTTACATGCCTAACTACACGCTTTTTCGTAGAATGTATAACTTTTTTTCGACGAGGCAATTGCTTTGATTCTGTACCAGGTACTAGAGGTGCTGTTTTTGGTTGCGATTTCAAAGCGTCTTTAATAGAAGTATTCTTCGTATGTTTAGATAACGACGAAGCGTCATCTTTGCCTGTTCGCTCTGCCGGCATCGGTTCGTTCTTACCCTCTTACAATGTCCCCGTCACTAACTCTTATAATGATAATGGTTTAAAGAATAAAACTCAACAAAAAAGCCCTATGTTCATAGGGCATAAGACTTTTTTGATGGTGGGTGATGAGGGACTCGAACCCCCGACCCTCTCGGTGTAAACGAGATGCTCTAGCCAACTGAGCTAATCACCCTTAAAACTCCGGTAAGTATAGCATATAGCTCCAATTAGCACAACTAACTATCTACTTATTTGCCTATTTACAAATTAAGCAGCCACATGAAATCTCAATCCGGATCCTACACCAACGAATCCTATAGCACGCAAAACATCTTCTGGCAGTTCAGTTTCGTGTGGGTGAAGCTCACCAGCAGCAACCCCACACGCTTCTAAAGCAACCTGAGCTAAACGACCCACTAACTTTGGTCGTTCAATTGCCATCCCCTTTGCCTCAAGGTGATGGATATGTGCAACAGTACCTGTTGTCTTCTCTACTTCTAAATGACCCCAATCTCGGTTTGAACGAAATGGATCAGCATTAAGCAACACAAAGTGACGCATATCATCGCTGGAGGCAGGAGCTTCACCTATTATGGCAATTGGTTCTTTTAGTTTTGGTGTAATATCTTGTTCTACTATCGCTAATGTTTGTGTTACCTGCACATCTTGCAGCTCCGAACTCATACTCATGCTACCCTCTTTTTTAAAAATATTTATATTAGATTTTTACTAACACCTACTTCCACTATATGCCTATGCTTATATCATTTCAACCGGTTTTATACTTTTTAACAACAAAAAAATAAGATATAAAAATCACATAGTCAAATTTTTATTAATTTTTTCTTAAATAAAAAAGTTTTCACACTACAGTGAAAACTTTGATTTTGCTTATATAATGGTGCGGACGAGAAGACTTGAACTTCCACGGGATTGCTCCCACTAGCCCCTCAAGCTAGCGCGTCTACCGATTCCGCCACGTCCGCTTGATAACCACGTTATTTTAACGTTTATCGGCGCTTTTTTCAAGTTTGCGGGTTTTTACCACCCCTTCAATTAAACCAGTTATTGCCACAATACACCAGACTGTATTTAACAATACGAGCGCATAGGCCTCTACATAAAACGAATATGCACCTAAAATCATTGCGCCCACCAAATTAGTAGCCCGGTACTTTACTGACGTACCTGACCACCTGCCACGAGAAGCATTAAAAAATGCAAACAATACTAAAACCGCACCAACATAACTCAAGAGCTCCATATCCTATAGTCGTGGCAAATGATCATACAGATGATCCATAGAATAATTTGTGCGCAGCAGTGGTTTAGTATCAGCCACAGTGACACCTATTTTCACTCCCGGATTGAGCGTACCGTATGGATCAAAAATTTTCTTTACTTTTTCAAAGAGTTGATAAATCTCAGCACCATAGAGTTTCTCAAGATACGGCCCGCGCAAACGACCATCATTATGATCAGCACTTGTACTACCGCCCATTGAGATTACAAGGTCATAGTAAGCATCGATAAGCTTCATTGCCATCTGCCTGTCTCCTACTTGACTAAGATCAAGAAACGGCTGCAAGTGTAGATTTGCATCACCGGCATGCCCCCATACTGCAACAGGCAAACGATACTTCTTAAACAGCGCATAAATGGCTTCGATATACTCATGGAATTTTTCTGGCGGCACAATACCATCATCAATAATCGGCAATGCTCGCCTTGTCCCATGACTATGAGCAACAATTGCGCCAGAAGCATGACGAATCTTCCACAATTGCTCCTGTTTGAGTGGATCCAATTCAACATCCATATCAGCGCCATATTTGTCTAAAATCTTCAGTGCCTTTTTCGTCAACTTCTTCTGCTGACGCTCGCCTTCATCAAATTCAATAAGCAGCGTAATTTTAGGGAACGGTTTATCAATAATTCCCTTAAGTAAGTTTTGATTAATAGCATGCACCATTGACAACATATTGTCGTCAACCATTTCTATAGCACTTGGTAAGTCAGGCAATTTACGTAAATCTTCTACAGCCAGTGCTGCCTGTTGAATGTCGTTGAAATAAGCCACAATCAGTGTTGTGCTTGGGTGATATTCCTCAGTTCGCAAGGCAGCCTGCGTCACAATACCAAGCGTTCCTTGAGAACCTACAAACAATGGCGTAAGGTCGAATGACCCATCTTTCAGCTTTACATCAGCCAGTGCATATCCTGCAGCATTTTTAGTAGTCTGCAACCGTATGCGATCTAATAATTCTTGATTTTCCTCTATTAAAGCATCTAGTGCGCGATAAATTTCGCCTTCAAATGTTGACAAGCCAAGCTTCTTGCCAAGCTCCCGCTTGCTAAGACGTCTCGTTTCAATTACTTCACCGTTAGCTAGTACTACCCGCAGACTATTCACATAATCTATAGTGGTGCCGTATTTTAAGCTTTTTTCACCGCCAGCATTATTGGCTATAGCGCCACCGATTGTCGAATATTCCATCGATGCGGGATATGGGGGCAAAAATCGATCATGGGTCAACAGCGTCTGCTGAAGTTTTCCATAATTGATACCCGGCTCTACTACTACAACGCCCGAGTTGCCGTCAAACTCAATAATACGGTTGAGATGCGCAGGAAATACCAGCATAATACCGCTACCCAACGCTGCTCCAGATTGGTCGGTACCTGAACCACGTGCAGTAACAGGAATTACCCGACCCCGTTCAGCCAACTGCCATGTAAAACGGGCTACTTTACGCACATCACTTTCTACACGCGGATACACAATGACACTTGGCGTTACAGTAAAAATACTGCCGTCAGTTGAAAAATATTTCCGTGCATCAGCGCTGGTCATAACTTCGCCTTGCACGTGCTCCTGCAGATAATGTGCAACCTTACTCATTAATCCCCATACCCCTCTTCAAGCTTTGTCTATAGCAATGATAGCACATTACGAAATATTTATGCTTATGGTTTTTTTTCAAGCTCAAATTTCAAGTAAGTGTGGTGCGCGAGAGAGGACTTGAACCTCCACGAGATTGCTCTCACTAGCGCCTGAAGCTAGCGCGTCTACCAATTCCGCCACTCGCGCATATAAATGACAGAGGTAATTGTAAACGATGCACACCTACTAATCAACGGTGGTTTTCACGAGACGTATCATCCACTCCTCAACATTCGCAAAACGATCACTTGCCGCTACCACACTATGGGCATGCAATCCATATACCTGATCTCTGGTAATATACAGCACCCTTGGCTGATACAAACCAAGTGCCGGCGCGTCATCTCGCCATGTCGCAAGGAATGGTTTATATTTGGCAACACGCAGCGCGGGATCTACACGTGTTCGAGCAGATTCCAAAGCATTATCTACAGTACTGGATTTATATTCAGAAAAATTCAATCGCCCACTAGATAAGACATCAGCCTGGCTGCTGTGCCAATACACAAACACATCTGGATCATTTCCAATAGAGATACCTCGAAGTAGTGCCTCGTAACTATGCTCAGACAAGGTTACTTGAAACTCTGATGAATCTTGCAGTTCAACCTTTACATTAGCACCGATTTTTCGCCATTGCTGCTGCAATGCCCGCGTTACTCGAGCAGACTCTTGTCCACTCTCAGCATATAAAGTAAACTCGAGTTTCTGTCCATCTTTTTCACGAATGCCGCCTGGTTTCGGTGCTATCCAGCCAGCATCTTCCAGTTGCTGTCTAGCTGCAGCAGGATCATATGGCAGTTGTGTGATTGTTTTGTCATAACCTAACTGGCCTCTAAGCAGCGGCGCATCCACAATTCGCGCCGAATAACCCAACTGATTGCGAATAGCCTTCGTATCAGCACTTCTAACTAAAGCTTGACGCACTACTTTATCGCTCAACACGCCGCTGGTTGTTTTGAAGAACGTCATCATTGCAGCAGTCTGAGGAAAGTCATGTATATACATTTTCTCTGAAACATTTTCTGGAACCGCACCTAACCCTACCATGGCATTTAGTTCATGCTTGTCATAACGAGCAATCATACGTCCTTCGCTGCGAAATGTCAGTATAACAAACGTGTCGAGCTTTGGGCGTCCTTTGTGATAATGCTCATTTGCCTGCAACGTAATACGCTCCTCACGAGTTTCATCACTGCCAGATACCGTAAGATTTTGCCAGCTAAAAGGACCAGATCCAACCGGATCATTGGTATTAAACGATGCAGAACGCATATCAGCCATCGGTATCTTATCTAATTTATGTTTCGGAATAATCCCGGTAGTAAGCGAATGCGGGAACGAAGCAAGCGGATTGGATAAAGTAAATACAATTGTGTTGTCGCCCTTTGCAGCAACTTCAACACCTTGCCAGCTGGTATAGAGCGGCGACCCTGCATCGGCATTTTGAATCACCCTATAAGTAAACACTACATCTTGTGCTGTCAGCGGCTTACCGTCACTCCATTTTAAATTAGGACGCAGTATTACGGTATAGATACGTCCTGTTTCATCCAGCTTCCAATCCTGCGCCAAATCACCGGTTAGATAGTTTTTATCGTCGTATTTTAATAACCCACTAAAGAGTAGTTTTGCTACCGAACGATCAACCGTGCTTGTAGCGTAAATCGGATTCGCATTTGTAAACGCACCGACAATTCCTTCGGTATATACACCACCAGGTGCCGGCCGCAGCTCCTGGTAGTAGCCACTGAGCGAAGAAAGCTGCAGCACGCTACATATAATCATTACCAATACTAGGCCAATCCACCCTGTAACAAAACGACGTACCGACACTAGACGATCTAATCGGCGAAAAAAATATTGATCTGTCTGCTCGCCTGCCACCGCCATTTGCTTGCGGCGTATACGCATATTGCGCCTAAACCGAAGTCTGCGTGCACGACTAACCATATATCTTTAAGCCACGATGCCGAGTATTAAAGATCCGGCAAATACCATAGCTGTTATGATCGCAATCTGAAAAATAGTTTTATCAGTACCACGACGTGTTGTGTTAACTTCTGCACCACCACCAAGCCCAGCACCTAACGAAGCACCTCGTGTCTGAATCAAAATCAGCAACACTATAAATACTGCTGTACCGATAGTAATATAATTCCAAATACTCATAACCTCTCTTGCTCTCTAACGGTCCTCTAAAATTGCTGTTACCAAATAGTTTACCAGCCCAATAACCACCCCCGCAAGCATTGCCGACCAAATACTTGATACGTGCAGTGGACTATAAATAGCACTCGCTAACATTACCATAAGGCCATTAATAACAATCATAAATAAACCTAAAGTAAACAAAATTGCTGGTAATGAAAGAATTACTACGATCGGCTTGATAACCGCGTTGATGATCGCCAAAAGCAGCCCCCCAATGATAATCACACCAATACGGCCATCATATGTAATTCGCTCATCTCCTAACAGTCCAGCTGCAATCCACAGCCCTAAGCCACAAACAAGCCAACGGACCAAAAATCTATACAGTAAATTTGGCGCATAACTATTAGCCATAATCGCCATTAATTGTAGGCTAGACGAGTTCAGACGGCAAGCTGCTTGACAAAATTTCTACACCATTTGATGTAATTAACACATCATCTTCTATCCGCACACCTATTTGTTCTTCCGGGATATAAATTCCTGGCTCCACAGTTATTACCATATTAGGTGCTAACGGTTGCTTGCGATCATCGACATCATGTACGTCCAAGCCTATATGATGTGATGTTGCATGCGGATAAAATTTCCTGATTTCACTTGACTCAACTGTTTTTATAAGGCAAAGTTCGCGTAGCTTTTCGCCCATAAAAGATTCGACTTGCTGTTCATATTCAGTCAGCATAATTCCGGGCTTTAAAAGCTCAAATGCATATTGCTGTACTTCAAGCACCGATTTATATACTTGCAATTGCCGATCTGTTAGCTCGCCAAGCGCAACAGTTCTAGAAATATCAGCAGCATAGCCACAATACTCTGCACCTATGTCAAACAACAGTAGTTCGTTCGGCGAAAGCTTACCCTTATTACCCGTATTATGCAGTACACATGCTCGCTTACCGCTCGCAATGATAGGGTCAAACGCATGATTTGAACCCTGTTTTAGAAACACATGTGTCAAATCCGCTTCTACTTCATATTCATACGTATATTTCTTCAGTACTGTTGTCTCTGTTACCCGCCGTAAACCTTCAGCTGTAATAGCAATTGCGCGCTTGATCGCCTCTATCTCTTGATCCTGCTTTATCATGCGCAGCTTTGTAAAATATGGACGCGCATCAACAAACTCCAGCGAGCTATTCTCCTGCTTCAATAGATCCGCCAACACCTTGCGCGCAGGATTGGTATACATGCCATATACCTCGATAAACTGCGGAGGCGGCACAATGATTGCCACTTGTTTTACCTGCCGTAATCGAGCACCCAGCTGCTTCCAGCCATCATCAAATTCTTTGATATCTGTAATACCTGACTGTCGCGAGAAAGCCGCTTTATCAACTTGCCCATCAAATATGTTTTGGTAGTCGCTTCGTTTCGGCAAAATCAAATATTCTTTATTATCATCTAAAACAAGCACTAGATCGGGCTCATTAATACCTGTTGCATACCAAAAGTTCGCATCTTGTTTAAAAGGGTATGTAGTATCAGCACTCTTTTGTAGCTGCCCATTTGCCGTAATGACAATCGGCAATACACCTATCAATTCTTTTAGTTTTTCTCGATTGCGAGTAAAAAAATTCGCAGTAAACAAAGTTTCCATTACTAAAATCAGTATAACAAAATAAATTATATAAATTATGTATAAGCACCGAACCGTGCAATAGGCTCTTGGTCTAACTTAGAAATGGCAATAATTTCATCTTTGGAAGTATCAATCACCTCTGCCATTTTCATATGACTCGTTAGCTCAATATATGGCTTTGCAAAATGCTCAGACACCATATCTGTGTAATCACCGTCAAGATGACGCAAAAAACACTCAATATCTTGGATCGCATACGTTTTAGCCTGATCATAATCTATATTCCCATCTTTTGTTTTAAAAGTAGTTGCGCTCTCTAAATCAACATACCGCGGTTGATCTGTGTTACCATACGCTATGTTTTTAGGTTGCGCATCACGATGTACTATACCATTACCATGCAGCCGCGCTAGCCAAACTGCAGCTACACCAAATGCATGAGCCAATTCTCCTTTTGTTGGAGTATGTTCTTTATCCCAAAAGACCCGATCAAGTGTCAAAACACTATGCTCGTACCTTGTTATCAAGCCTATTTTTGGCGATTTTCCATTATCTTCAGGATGTCTAATGAATCCAAGTGGAGTAAAAGATGCAGGAGAAGGCAATCCTGAAAGATCTGCAGCGTTTACAAAGCGCATGGCAGCAAACTCACGTGCAGCTAATGTTGGACTAGTATACTTCACTGCTACAAGCTCAGCTTTTTGACCATGTGTTTGATCTTCTAACACTAGCTGCGCAAAACGGACATTGGTACGACTTTCCTGACGTGCCTTGCCAAAATCGTCATGCAGGGCTACTAATACTGCTTTCAACCCGTTGCTTGCAATATCAATAGCCGAGAATTCATTCTGAACTAGGTAAAGCTCACCATGCTGCAAACTACCCAGTTTAGACTTTAGCCGTGATGCTTCAAAACTCACTGTATACTTTGCGGGGTCGGTATACCGCGGGTTCATAGAACTTACAGTAGTAACAGGCTGCAGCTCTTCACCAGAAATCTTTACATCGTACACAGCATGACGCATATACTTATATTATACCATAAAACTTTAATTATATCAATTTGTTTTTTTCACTTTCTTGTTTTTTCTTAAAAGGGCGAAGGTATTGCTTGAGAATAGTAGCTTTTTTCTCACCAACGACTTTTTCAAGCTCCCAATCTCGAGCCTGTATAACACCTCGCACACTGCCAAAGGTTCTTAGAAGCTTCTTGCGTGTTGCCGGACCAATAGTTGGTATATCGTCGAGTACACTTGCTGTTTGGCGGTTAGTTTTCAGCACTGAGTGATATGACACTGCAAAGCGATGGGACTCATCGCGAATCCGTTGCAATAATTTTATGAGGTTTGTGCTGTGAGGTACATTTATTAATATAAAGTCTTCACTCTCACTCATAAACCCACCTAGTTTATGGAGTACGTCCTTATTAAGTACCACGTTTGAGCGACCTTTGGCAATTACTATTTGCTCTTCACGCTTTGCAAGACCAATAAATGGGATTTTGTCGCAATTTGCTTCATCACGCGCCCGGATCGCTGCATCAAGTTGACCTTTGCCGCCATCAATAAGTACTAAATCAGGCTTGCCCCACGCTTTTATATTTTTCTCACTCAGACGCCGTTTGAGTGTCTCGTGCATATTATAAAAATCATCATTTTGATTTTTCTTAGTTTTGAATTTTCTATACTCGCTTTTGTTGCTCACACCATTTGTAAACACTACCATACTCGCCACCACATCACTACCTTGCATATGCGAGATATCATACCCTTCAATTCGCCTTGGAAAATCCGATAGACTCAATAAATCTACTAGTTCATTTAACGCATGATCTTTGCTGATATCCAGAAACTCTTTGTCACTAAATATTACTTGTTTATTGAGATTTTGCAGTGCAAATAGCTGGTTGCGAAGCTTTGCTGCAAGCTCAAAATTCGATTCTTTCGCAGCTTTTTTCATGTCCCGTTCAATTTCTTTCAAAACACTTGTCCGCTTGCCTTCAATAACTGCCATCAGTTTCCGCAAATTTGCACGATATTCCTCAAGACTTGTTTTACCTTCTTCCAAACCTGGATCAAGCTTCAGATGATAATACAAGGAAGCGCGTTTTTGTCCTGGAACTCGCTTGGTAGCATATGGAAAAATTTTGCGAAGCGCCCGCAACGCCTGACGCACACTTGTAGCACTTAAATATGGCCCAAAATATTTCGCTCCGTCATCTACCGGTCTGCGAGTAGTACTTACTGTAGGGTAATCACTATCATAATCAATACGAATATATGTCATTGATTTGTCATCACGCAGCAAAATGTTGTACTGCGGCATATAACGGCGAATCATCTCGGCCTCTAAAAACAAAGCCTCGATTTCGCTGTCTACCACCATCCAGTCAACATCAGCAATTTCTGCAACCAATGCTTCAGTTTTTGGATCACGTCCACGAGACTTCTGGAAATACTGCCGTACACGATTTTTTAAGACTGCCGCCTTACCAACATAGATAATCTTGCCTGATGCGTTCTTATGAAAATATACTCCTGGAGCAGCAGGCAATTCTTTTAACTTTTCTTTAAGCTTCTCGGTCACTCTTTTATTATACCGCCTGAAGTAAGGCATGGAGCTTCATGGTAGTATTGTAATTGCGAATTGTCATCTGCTTATAGCAGTGCATATTTGCTAATTTACCAGTTTTCGACCTATTAAAAGCCTTAAACTCCACTGCTTGATACAGCGCACCTTCGCCTTTTTCTAAAATTTCAATATCTGGCTTTAGCTCACCAATTTCTGCGATTATGTCGCGAATATTATACGGCGGAATTAAAAACAGCGTATTGTACTTCCACTCAGGATTACTGCCCCATCCTTTAGGCATTTGCTTTACTATCGTTGCCATATCATCCTTAGAAAGTACTACTGCTTTTATCTCAAGATTACATGTCTGCTTAATAGTATCGGTAATTGTTTTTGCTAGTTTTTCTTTGTCAGTTTCACCAGACGAGAAAATCACATTTCCACTATTTATATAAGTAGAAACATTTGCAAATCCAGCAGACTCAACTGCGGTTTTTAGATCTGACATTTTTATAAGGCTCTTGCCGCCTACATTCACTCCACGAAGTAATGCTACGTATCTCACACCGCGACAGCAACCTTTCGGCATTCTTCCGTATGATAAAGATTGTCCGGGTTTTGTTTACATTTTTCACACACTAATACCAACCGATTGCATGACACATTCGCACAGTTTTCATAGTTGCTTGTCTTGGCTTTACAATGCGTACACTTGCCGATATCTTTAGCTTTATCAGAAAACTTTTGAACCATACGGTTATCGAAAATATACAGGCTACCTTCCCACAATCCTTCATCGCCATATTTTTCACCATACTTCACGATACCACCATCGATTTGATACACCTCTTTAAAGCCACGCTTTTTCATTAATGCGCTTAAAATCTCGCAGCGAATTCCACCAGTGCAATAAGTAACGACTGGCTTATCTTTTAAGTCATCATACTTATCGCTTTCAATCTCTTTTAGGAAGTCACGTGTTGTGCGGGTATCAGGTACAACGGCATTTTTAAATTTGCCGATCGCCGCTTCATACGCATTGCGACCATCGAAGAATACAACTTCGTCGCCACGTTCTTCTACGAGCTTATGGACCTCCTCGGGTTTTAAGTGCCTACCTCCACCAACAACCCCATTTTCGTTCACTTCAATCTCATCAGGCACATCAAAGGCAACCAGCTCTGGGCGCACTTTGACACTTAAACGCGGAAAGTCATTGCCGGTACCATCACTCCATTTATACACAATACCTTTAAAAATCACTGAGCGATTCATCTCGCGTTTGTATTCACGCAAGTCCTCAATATCACCGCCCAATGTGCCATTAATACCGTGCTTACTAACAATAATTCTGCCCTTTAAATTCAAGCGCCTGCACAGCTCTTTTTGCCAGCGCATAGTCATTTCCGGATCAGCAACCGGTACAAATTTGTAATATAAAATCACCTTATTCATCAGCAAATTATTATAGCAAACTTTAGTACTGAATTAATAACTCGAGTCAGCTAAAAACCTATAGACTATTGCTTGGTTGGGTTATGTCCTTGTTCTTTGTCTTCAAATTCTTTTTTACCACCTGGACGCTGTTCTTCTTCCTGTGTACCTTCTTCAGCAGAACTTTCATGTTCAGATTCTACAGCCGATTCATCACCTGGCCCTGCGTCACCGCCCGCCGCTTCGTTTGCAGCAGCAATCGCGCTTGGCTCAAAGACAGTAGCAAGTGTAGTGTTTTCATCCGTTTTCACAGTTACACCTTTTGGCACAATAAGATCAGCGACAGTAGCATGATCACCTACTTCGACTAATTTCTCACCGTCAAATTCCAGTGCCTCAGGCAAGTCTTTTGGTAAAGCTTCTACTTCAACCGTTTCAATATTGTGTAGCACAACCAACCCGGCTCGTTCTGCAGGAGTAGACTGATTTTCTTCACTTAATTTTATACGTACTGGCACTTCAGCGCTCACCTTTTCATCTGCGCGAACCGCGTTAAATACAACATGCGTAATAAGCTGGTTTCTCGGATGCAAACTCACATCCTTAATAAGGGTAGTATATGTCTTATCGCCGACTTTTATTTGTACTGGATGATTTTTTCCTGCTTGTTTGTACGTTTTTTGAATATCCAAATGTGAACCCATTACAACAATTGATGGTTTACCGTGATCATGGATAACAGCGGGAACTTGACCTTCACGACGTAACCTATTCAATCCTTTACCCACTACTTCGCGTGGAGCAAGTGTTAAAGTAATCTTCTCCTGTGACATGCGTTCCCTCCTTACCTTAATCAGGTATCAATTAATAACATCTCACTCTTTTATTGTAACAAAAGTGTAGACTCATTTATGTAAAGCGAGTAAGCTAATAGAGATGCTTGAAATTTTCCAAACGGTTGCGCTTTTCGGTATTGACCCAGAAGCAATTGCAAAAGCAGGGCTTTGGCTTATTGCCTTAATTATCTTTACTGAATCAGGACTTCTTGTAGGATTTTTCCTACCTGGCGACACTTTGCTGATCGCAGCCGGCGTATTAGCTTCCCAAGGTGTTCTTCCAATTGAATGGACCATTATCACGATCGCCACTGCTGCAATTGTTGGTGACAACGTTGGATATACCATCGGCCAATATTCTGGCAAACGACTATTTCATAAAAAAGACGGTATCTTATTCCGGCACGAATATGTAGAACAAGCACAAGTCTTTTACGAGAAACACGGTGGCAAAACCATTATTTTGGCTCGGTTTATACCGATCATTCGCACCTTCGCACCAATGGTTGCCGGCATTGGCAAAATGCCTCGTAGCAGGTTTTTCTTTTACAACGTAATTGGCGCAATCATTTGGAGCACCAGTGTAACCTTACTTGGCTACTGGGTTGGTAGCAAAATCCCAGGCATTGGCAACTATTTAGAATATGCGATTATCTTTGTAGTTTCTATGTCACTGCTACCAGCAGCTTGGCATATTATCCGCGACCCAAAATCTCGTCAGATGATACTAGCAAAACTTAAAAAACTCAAAAAAAGACAACGTCGCCACCCTAACTTGTAGATAAACGCCGCAAATATTGTTCTAATTTTCTAAAAGAATAAACATCTATTGGATAAATACCTTCAATATCATCGATGCTTGGCGCCGTAGGTAAAATTAGCTCCAAGCTATCGTGTATTTCATCCTCGTATAACTCTGTTTCCCGTGTTAATACACGCCCACTAAAAGCAATGACTGCACCGCCGCGCTCTTCGTATGCTTCATTTATGCAATCACCTCGTTGATAATCCTGCACTTCGTCCATTTCTGCATATTCCAAAGCAGCATGAATCACATCAATTTTACTCTCTTTAATCTTTTGAATAACAGCTGGATCCAGTGGTGACTTTTCTAACTTTCTAAAACGATAATTGGGTACTGTATAAAACTGTTTCTGATCCGGTACCTTGCCCGAAAACCTACCATCACGTGCAAGTCGATACACTGACTCTAAACTAGCACCATGCGCACAGGCGATACTTCCAATAGTACGTGGAACACGCTCTCTTTCACCTACAACTATGATGTTCGGCCTCACTAAGGCTGTCACTTTTGTAAGTGAAGAGACCTCACATGAATTACTTCGTCGCCTTCTAACCGCCATACTTAATTATATCATGAATTATAAATAACAGCGATTTTACGGTATACGTACGCAAATAATGTATTTAAATATATTTCATTAACTATAATTAATTATTTAAGAATATAATAAAAACAACTTTAACTACATCTGTAAAACCTAGAAATATAAATATTAAATTATATTAACTTTTTAAGAAATTGACCAGTGTAGCTCTCAGGCACTTGAGCAATTTGTTCTGGCGTACCCGTCGCAATAACACGTCCGCCGCCGCTTCCACCTTCAGGCCCCATGTCAATAACATAATCAGCAGATTTTATAACATCCAAATTATGCTCAATAATTACCATACTATTGCCAGCATCTACAAGCGCATGAATTACTTTGAGTAGCTTATCGACATCAGCCATATGCAGTCCAGTAGTAGGCTCGTCTAAGATATACAGTGTACGCCCTGTTGCACGACGAGATAACTCAGTCGCAAGTTTTACACGCTGCGCTTCACCGCCAGAAAGTTGAGTCGCAGGTTGACCGAGTGTTATATAACCTAGTCCTACATCAACCATTGTTTGCAACTTTTTCGCAATTGCTGGAATATTCGCAAAAAACTCCAACCCTTGCTCACATGTCATCTCCAAAACATCGCTAATTGTTTTGCCTTTATAGTGAATTTCTAAAGCCTCACGATTATAGCGCTTACCATGACACACTTCGCACGGCACATACACATCAGGCAAAAAATGCATTTCAATCTTGATAATGCCGTCACCAGCACAGTTCTCACAACGACCACCTTTTACATTGAAACTGAACCGACCTGGCCCATACCCACGCAGCTTAGCTTCAGGGGTATTTGCGAACAATTCGCGAATTGGCGTAAACAAACCAGTATACGTTGCTGGATTTGAACGAGGTGTCCGGCCGATAGGTGATTGATCAATCACAATTGCCTTGTCCAACTCTTTAATTCCCTCAATATCGTCGTGTTTGCCCGGTACAGTATTGGCTCGATGTAACCGTGCTTGCAGCTCCTTCGCCAAAATATCATTAATCAGACTCGATTTACCTGAACCAGACACACCGCTCACTACCACCAGCTTGCCAAGTGGGATTTTCACATCAACGCTTTGCAGGTTGTGTTCTCGTGCACCCTTAATCACCAAGCTTTTTCCGTTGCCGGGACGACGCTTCTTTGGTACCTCAATAGTAAGATCACCGTTTAGGTATTTACCCGTTATGCTCTTTGGATTATTGGCAACCTCTTCTGGGGTACCATGAGCAACAACCCGACCACCATGCACACCGGCACCCGGCCCGATATCAATTAAATAATCAGCAGCTCGAATCGTATCTTCGTCATGCTCGACAACAATTACTGTATTACCAAGGTCTCGTAAATGCTTCAGTGTCTGGATCAAACGCTCATTATCCCGCTGATGCAACCCAATACTTGGCTCATCAAGTACATACAATACACCTTGTAGCCCTGAACCAATTTGTGTCGCTAAACGTATACGCTGCGCCTCACCCCCAGACAGGGTATTTGCACTTCGATGCAGTGTTAAGTAATTCAAGCCAACGTCTTGTAGAAAACTTAATCGCGCACGAATTTCCTTTAGAATTTGCTGGGCGATTTGCATTTCCTGATCGCTCAAATGCAATTCATCAAGCCACCCCAGTGCATCGTCAATCGACATCTGACTCACGTCCATTATGGACTTACCGTGCACTGTAATTGCAAGCACTTCAGGCTTGAGTCGCAAACCATGACACTTATAGCAATCACGCTGCTGCATAAAACGTTCAATGTCTTTGCGTATAAAATCACTTTCGGTTTCTTTATGACGCCGCTCTAAATTTGGTATCACACCTTCAAAAGTTGTCTCAAAATGTCTGCCCCCGCCTAGCGGTATCTTGTACTTTTCATTGCCAGTACCGTACAAAAGCCGATGTAGATTTTCTTTGCTAATATTTGCTGTTGGCTCATGAATACTAAACCCATACCTGTCAGCCACGGCTTTAATTTTCTTCATGTACCATGCATCTGTATTGATGCGGTTAAACGGTCTGATTGCACCTTCAGCAATAGTAAGACGACCATTTGGAATCACAAGCTCTGGATCAACCTCAAGTCGCGAACCTAGACCAGTACAAATCGGACAAGCGCCATGCGGACTATTAAAACTAAACGTGCGCGGCTCTAGTTCTGGGATAGTAATTTCCGGATGTTCTGGACAAGCATACGCCAAAGAGTACTCAAATTCTTCATTCGTATCAGCATTAACAACACGAATACGTTCATCACCCACCTCTAAAGCCTGTTCTATACTTTGCGCTAAACGACTACGATTCGCTTCGTCATTTATAAGACGGTCGACTACTATATTGATGGTGTGTTTGTAGTTTTTATCAAGCGCTGGAAACTCATCTAAGGCATAAATAACGCCGTCTACCTGCGCACGCGCAAAACCGGCACGACTATACTGCTCCGGGATATGCTCAAAAGCACCTTTTTTATCAGTCACCACAGGCGCAAGAATCATGAGACGAGCACCTTCTGGTATCGCTGCAACTTGATCAATAATCGCTTGGGTTGTTTGACGAGTAACCGCACGTCCACACTCTGGACAATGCGGTACACCAATCCGCGCAAATAACAAACGCAAATAATCATAAATTTCAGTCACTGTTGCTACCGTACTGCGTGGATTTCTGCTCGTTGACTTCTGATCGATGCTAATAGCCGGCGATAGTCCATCAATTTGGTCAACATCCGGTTTTTCCATAAGACCCAAAAACTGACGGGCATAACTACTAAGACTTTCTACATACCGACGCTGACCTTCTGCATAAATCGTGTCAAAGGCAAGACTTGATTTTCCAGAACCAGACAAACCAGTAATAACCACCAATTTATTACGTGGCAGTTCTACAGTAATATTTTTGAGATTATGCTCCCGTGCGCCTTTGATTACGATCTTGTCACTCATAAACGGCTTTCCATTATACGCCTGTTAATGTAATTTTTCCACCATTCTCTTGACTTTTCTCTTTTGCGCTATACTACTTACATGGCACCACTGAAAAAAGGCTGGTACCGCGTACCAGCAACTATCAGAAAACCTCTCGTATTTATGATTGGATTCGCTATCGTTGGGGCCGGAATTGTCATGCTCGTCACTCCCGGCCCTGGATGGGCAGCAATATTCTTGGGTTTTGCAATATTAGCTACTGAATTTGCATTTGCCGAAAAGGTACGTGACTGGCTGGTAGACTTTTTAAAAAACCTCATCGAATTCAGTTTGCATGAACTAAAAAAACCCTGGAAATTACCCTAGAGTTTCAATATTAAGCATAACCTTTTTAAAATATAATTGATTTAATTGCAATTTAATTTTTTTGATATTATAATGCGGCTTAAATAGATAACTCTTTAAAAAATTAAAAACGGGAGCCGCACATGCAAGAACTACTAGTACTTGGGTTAATACCTGGAACTGATATTCAAATTACATTTTTCGCTTGGTTGTTTTTTGTGTGCACGCTCATTATTTGGATCATGGGTATGATTGCCCATCGACATCGACTCTTTACCGCTCTATTAATCACTTTGCTGATTGTGCAAGAAACTCGTATTCGTCAGGTGCAGGCATAATGCTTTGCCCGTATAGCTGCAATTCTTCTAATATATAACGTTGCTCTTGCGTTAATCCTGGATTATTTGCAAGCTCCTCAAGACGCTGAAAGTATTTTGCCAATTTTGAAGATGTGCCACCATGAAGAAGACTTTTTGTCACATGCTTTTCCCACGCCGTACGCTCATCAATACTCAAGCTTTCAGGGTAATTCCGAGCCTTATACAAAGGAACAAGTGCTTTGAGCCGAGGATCCTGAAATCTATCTACAAAACTCAACATATCGTCTGGAACAGCAGCTCGAAATGCATGCTCCAACCTGCGGTCATGATCATTAAGCAAACTATCATACAATTGACCATCAACCGTCGCTTCATCACTGAGGAAACTCGCTTGTTGAGCTTGTTCCAAAATCTCGACCGCTTTCAATAATTTGTCCGCCCATCCTGACATTGCAGCAAGTGTCTGCGCATGCGCCCTTACCTTACTCCTATCGATACCAAGACGTTTTTCACTGGCTTCATCCAACACACTCAAAGGAGCCACTGCTGGACAACAATTAAACTTCAGTGCCTTTACCGGTAACCTCGGCTCAGAACTATCCCTTTTCCAGCGCCACGCTTCTGCCAACTGCTCAGCGGTATAGTTTTTGTATTGAGCTGGATCATGCCGTAAATCATATACATATGCATACAGCTTAGTAGGGTGCAGTGCAACAAATTGCGCCACTGTCGTCTTTTCATATTCGCTTGCGTATCTACCACTGCTGTACACAAACAGTTCACCACTCATTACCAGCGCTTGTACTTTTTTCTTATCGCGCATCGCCAACAAATAGTCAAAAACTTTCGGCTGCTTACTGCGCAATAACTGCGCTAATGCTATAGTCGCCTGCACATCAGACAAAGCATCATGCGCATCAAAATGGTCCAGCCCATTCATAGCTGTAAGTAGTTCCAGACGATTCGTAGACGCACCTTTTGCATCAACTGGCCACTTTATACCTTCTGGTCGCAAAGCCCTTGTCATACGCACCACATCCAGCAAGTCCCAGCGTGATCGTCCATCCTTCCATTGCCATTCATATGGGTCATAAAAGTTGCGGTACATCATATACCGCATAAACTCATCATCAAACCGTACAGTGTTATAACCGACAAATATCGTATCCGGCAGTGCTATTTCAGCAAAAAAACGTTTTAAAAATTCTGCTTCCGTGACACCTGACTGCAACGTTTGTTGCGGTGTAATACCTGTTACCATAATCGCGTCAGGATCCGGTACTACATCAGGCGTAAGTTTAATAAGGATATTAAAAGGATCGCCAATCGGCTGAAGCTCCATAGAAGTCCGCTGACCAGCAAACTGCATAATGCGCGCCGTACGCGGATTTACACCAGAAGTTTCAAGATCATAAAAAAAGAAAGTCTGCGCCATATGAACGCAGTGTAACACATTCTTGGGTTACTTATTCCTTTTTATCCTCTTAGTCTTCACCCTTCCAATCTTCTACTGTTGACACTGTTCTTTGTAGCACATATTGAAGCACGTCATCGTCAATCAATACACCTCCTGCTTTTACGTATTCAAGCAGCTGAACCAAATGAAGCTCAAAATCTTTATCTTTTTGTAAAGTTACTGCATTCACCGCAATCATGAACGCCAAGTGTCGCATACTAGCATCATCACCTTGCGTCAACTGTTTCAATGTGTCTTCAGTTTGTTGTGCTAAACGCCGCGTGAACCGGATAAGCCGCAATTCATTGCTATCAGCATCCTCCTCAAACTCTATTTCCGGTTCTTGTACTACGTCATATAGTGGTTTTCCTAGCAGCATATCATCAGTAACTGCCACTAGCTTTTCTTTCCATACATGCGGTAATTTAGTATCCGCAAGTATCATGAACTGTACCTCAGCTTTTACCACAGGGCTACGCTCGTCGAAAAGCGCCATAGTAATGTATTCGGCAATATAATTAATAGACCGTGCGTACGCCTCCTGTGCTTCTAAATCAAAGGTGCGAGCATCTACAACCTCTTCTCCTTGCAGCATTTCATCACTTAAGGTGTGCGCAACGTTTTCAAGTGTTGTTGTTTCGTCTCCCATGTGCAGACGAAAACTCAGATGAGCAGTATTACACCCCTCCTCGGCAAGTTTATTAAGTATGTGCAATTCAGTTTGCCGAACTTTTTTCTGTAGAAAGCGCTCCGTTTCTTGAATTGCAGCCTCTTCAGCAAATATATCATCAATTAAATCATCAACACTATCGATACGCCACCGTTCATTATCGAAATTAGCAGGACCCTCCTCAATCATACGCCCTCCTCAGGTCCTATTATGTGACTTGTGTTGACAAAATTCAATAAATATAGTGCTTATGCTTTATATCTTAGTGGCTAGAAAATAAATTCGCCTTTATCAGCAATAACCACACGGTCACCAGGTTCTATACCTTGTCGCAATAATTCATGCAAAATACCTGTCTTTTTCATAATATCTTTCAGTCGCACCACTCCATACGGATTATCGAAATCAGTCCTAACTGCAAAACGCTCAATTCGAGCACCAGTTACCACATAGGCACCTGCTTCTTTCACGACCCGCCATTCATCAGCGTCATCACGAAGTGTCAACACAGGTACTGCTTCAATCTCTCCACTTTCTTCAGCCGCTTCAAGCTGCTTACGCCGCTCGGCCAAGAGAGCGTCTTTTACCGCATACAGCAATTCCCGCACACCCTTGTGTGCTTGAGCAGAAATAGCAAAAATCTGCGTATCTTTTGGCACTACTTTTTGAAGCCGCGATATAAGATCAGCTATTATTTCTTTATCGAGTCCTTCGGTTTTATTAAGCGCAATAATTTGAGGTTTCACAGACAGGTCAGTTTTATATGCCGCCAGTTCCGACTGAATTGTTTGATACGCCTTTACTACATCATCCTGGTACGCATCAATAACATGCACAAGCACTAATGTCCGCTCGACATGCCGTAAAAATTCATCTCCAAGACCCTTGCCTTCTGCCGCACCTTCAATAAGTCCCGGTATATCAGCAAAAAGCACACTTGTTTCTCTGTCTATATCAACAACCCCTAAGTTTGGCGTCAGGGTCGTAAAAGGATAGTCTGCGATTTCGGGTCGCGCATTACTTATAACACTCAGTAGTGTCGATTTCCCGGCATTCGGTAGTCCAACAAGCCCGACATCAGCTATAAGTTTTAATTCTAGCGTTATATGAATCCGCTCACCAGGTTCTCCCTTTTCAGCCACTCGTGGCGTCTGACGTACCGAACTCGTAAAGTGAGCATTGCCATAACCACCCTTACCACCTTTTGCGACTACCTCTTGCTGGCCATCGACTACCAAATCAGCAATAATCCTTCCGCTATCATCTGTCACAACAGTGCCAACAGGCACTCGCACCACAAGATCTTCGCCACTTTTACCGTGTTTTTTTCGCTTACCGCCTGGTTCACCATTTGCTGCAATCAACTCTTTCTTAAATCGAAATGCTGCCAAAGTATTTTCATTACGGCTAGCTTGAAAAATAATGTCACCACCATCACCACCATCACCGCCATCTGGACCGCCTTTATCAACAAATTTTTCCCGACGAAAACTTACCAGACCATCACCACCCTTGCCAGCTCGTACCAATACATCAACTCGATCAATAAAATGCATACCTACTTACAGTATAAGAGAAGTTGATCCGAAGAGAAACTCTTTTAGCGATAGATATAGTTATGGAACTTGCTTGCAGGCACCCAACCACTGTAACCTACCCGGTTAAAGCCAGCGAGACCATTCATATCTGAGTATTTGATTTCCCAACTACCATCAGGTGCTTGCCGTACGTCCTCAACATACGCCACATGACCCCAGCCACCATTACGCTGTGCAATCGCGCCAACACGTGGGATCTGACTTACTATCCAGCCACTCAAACGAGCACGATCATCCCAAGTACTTGCATTACCCCAGTTGGTTGGTACGCTGATGCGAGATGCCACATACCAAGTACACCAACCTGGATCATATCCGTTGTACCCATAGCGCGCAGCAAACGCACCGCCACTCGCTGAAGTCGGCAATGCCTTTTGGCCATTCGGAACCACGATACGTTGTCCTACTTGAAAGCCACTTACTTCAGCATCATTAAATGCAATAAGCTGTTCCTTATTTGCACGGAACTTCTGCGCAATACTATCTGGCGTATCACCGATAAGCACCGTGTACACAATACCGGTAATTGGAGGAATAACCAATTCAGTACCTGGACGCACCTCGTCACCAGTTAGCTCATTAGACCAGCGAATGCTATCTGAAGTTACATTAAACTTAGCAGCAATACTTGGCACCGTATCACCAGGTTGCACGACATATATTTGAATATCGCGACCAGTTTTTACATTGGTTGCAACCACCTGAGGTTTTGAAACTACCGCCGTATCAGCTGGTGTAATAGCAGACATAATCTTAGTACTATCCGACTGGTTTGTCACAGCAACTGCTTCTGCAAGCCCCGCTGTACGCGCCACAGTCACTGCCACATCAACCGAAGAAATTTGATCAAGGGGACCAACTACATCAGCCTGTCCTAAACCAGAAGCTGTACTTACACGTTCAGATGACGACTCACTATTTGCGGTTGTACCAATAAAAGCACCAACGATCAACAAAAGCGCAATATTACCCGTAACCAGTCCGTACCGAATAATACGACGCTTTGCGCGCTTAGTACCCATAAATTTACGAGTGAGTCTCTTAGTTAAACGTGCTGAGCGCACGGTAGTACGATGCGAACGAATTACTTGTGAGGTTATATTACTAATACAACACTCCTTGCACTAAATTATAAAATTTGTGCATAACCGCTGCTGGGTCTTAATAATATTTTAAGAAAATTCGACCTTTTCTTAATTATGGAATGTTACACTTCAGCAACGGTATAACTCTCTGGAAATCGAGAACCAATAAACAGCAACCCATCGAGTTACGTGCTCCAGTATACCAAATTCAAGACATACAGATCAAGTTTTAACCATTACTGGTTTCCGCAAAGTGTAGTGCAGTACCGCTTCGTAAGCGCCTCGTGCTCTTCAAGTGTTTTTGAAAAGTGAACTGTGCCGTCATCACCCGCCACAAAATACAGCCAATCTGTGGCCGCAGGATTAGCAACCGCCTTTAGAGAGCTTTCTGTGACATTACTTATTGGCGTTGGCGGCAATCCTTTATTGATATATGTATTATATGGCGATTCAAACGTTAAAGACTCACCTTGCCCTGCAAGCCGTGACCCGTATTTTGCGGTTGGATCAGATTGCAGCGGCATACCAAGCTGCAGCCGCTTCAAAAACACCTGCGCCACTTGATTACGATCACTTTGCGTCGCTGCTTCCTGCTCTACGATAGATGCCAGAATAACACCTTGATAAACGCTTAATCCATGAGCAGCAAATGCTGACCGTATATCCGGACTTAGGTGTTTGTTCATAAGATCAAGCGATGCTGATATGATCTCTTCCGGTGTGGTGTTTGCAGTACGCTGGAATGACTCAGGATACAAATATCCCTCAAGACTTGCTTCAGCTGGCTTATCAACAAGTGCTGGGTGATCCTTATACATCGCCGGATCCAGTGCTCTATCCACTGCACTTTCCTTAAAACCACTTTGAATTAAAGACTGCCGAATCTGATCAAGGCGCTGACCAGGTAAAATTGTCACCAAATCAGTTGCTACTTTTCCTCTACTTAATATGGCAACAATCTCCGGTGTACTTAAATTAGGCTGCAAACGATACGTACCAGCAATCAATGGGTTTTTTGGATCTTTGCTGCGGATATACAGCTGAAATACCAAACTACTTCTAATAAGCTTTCTCTTGTGCAATTCATCAGCAACTTCACTTACCGTAGCTCCTTCTTTCACTACAACCGTTTGAGCATCTTCTTTATCGCTGACTGGCTTGAGATTCGCATAGTAGTACTGCCGCACTCCTACCATACCGATCACCAAACCAACAACTACTACCAGCACAAATATTACGAACTGTCGTGGCCACCGCTTCTTCCGACTTCCTAATTCATACTTCTTTCTAAACACCTGTCACCTCCGATGATTCTCGCAAAAAATCCTCCAAAATGTACGTCGCAGCAAGCATATCAATATCCTCTTTCCGATACGGCTTCTTGCGGGCTTTCAATTCAGCCTCAGCAGTTTTTGATGTCACTGCTTCGTCAATAAAGTGTATCGGCAGCTGAAGCTGTTTTTCAAGCTCCTTGGCTACCTGTCGTACATAGTTTGTTTGCAGCGTATCACTACCGTCCAGCGACCTCGGCAAACCGACCACCAGTTTCGCCACATCATGTTGTCTTACTAACTCACGTACTTTTTCCACCAACGCTTCAGAGGTAATTGTTGTCAGCGGACTCGCAATGCCCGCTATTGAATTCGCCAGTGCAACACCTGTGCGCTGCTCACCTATATCCAACGCCATAATTGAGTATACTTGTTGCGCGCCTACTGTCACTCTACACTCCCTTACTTCTCGTATGTGATCTTTACCTTATTTGCGCTCTTTGGCACTGATTTTACCCAAAACGGACTCATCTTTACATCTACATCTGTCACGCCTGGATACTTTCTCAAAATCTCACGTACTTCACCTGATTTTTTGCCAGCAATCTGTTTCTTTATTTGATTATCGTCAAGCTTTGGTCCCACTAAAGACGTTACATTCATCGCCATAAGTACTCGGGCTGAGTTATTTTGCTGGTTTTGCAGCTTAAAGGTTGCGCTATCTAAACCAGTATTTAGGACCCGCTGCTTACTTCTATCAATGCCCTCCTCCACCTTTTTAGTAATAAAGTCATCAAGGTCGTTCTTCTTTGCCCCAATCATACTGTAAGTAGTCTTTTGAGTAGCACTCACAGAATCAACCTGATCACCCGCCTTAGCACTCACTGTCACTTCTGGCGTACCGGTATTAAAGCTATCACGGATCACTAACAAGCCCCGATCCTCGAGTTTGCTAGCCAGCTCATCCTGAACAGAAGCATCTGTTTGTGTATTGAGCTTTTGCTTTACGCTCTCAATATCGCCGGCTGTCACAAATCGAACGATATTATCAGAACCGCCGCTTGCAGATCCAACCGCGCTCACATCCCTGCCAGCAGCAACAGAAAATCGACCATCACCCACGTTATAATTCGCTCCTGCTGCCTGCGCTACAATATCACTATCTCCTTCAAGCCAACAAATACCGCCTTGTCGCCCCAAACGCACTGTTTCCTGGGTAATATATGTAAGATTGTTTCGAGACACTCCCGTACCTGCAGGAATCACTATGGCAAGAGATGGTGAAGCGCAGATCTGAGAGTTCTCGGTGGAAAATGTAACCTTACCTCTTGCCTTATTGCCTCTGTTTTCCTGACCGCTTGCCTGTACGGTTTGCGTTGTTACTTTTTGCACCTGTTCCACTTTTGCCGGCACAATATCATCTTCGATATCTATTTCACTTGCAGATGTGTCAAATGTGACATCCAAACGTTTCGTCACATCTTCGCTGTCCGTTTTTATTGCTACCGTTGCCTTTGGCAGCACTACAAATCCAAACACCCCGCCAACAATCAGCAACACAACACCGCATGCTACAAGCAAGGCTTTTTTACGAAACGCATTAAAGTTTGGAACTTTTAGATTTTTGTTTTTACCTTTTTTAGGCTTAGCAGGCTTTTTTGCAGCCTTTCCGCCAGCTGCTGCAGCAGGCACAGGCTCCTCATTATCAAGCTGAATAGTTTCTTCATTATCTGTCATACCTGCAAGCGTCCCAATCGGCGTCCCTGCATTTGCCTTGGTGTCAAAATCTGCCGCAGCAGGCGCATCTTCCTGTTCCGATTCATCACTCATTCCCTGCGGTTTTTGCGGAATAACTGGCTTTGAATTCGGCGTCGGTGCCACGTATAACCCAACCGCTCCCGCTAAAGGCATAAGTCCCACTTCGGTAGTTATCAACACCACATGCTTTTTATGCTTATCAGCAGCACGCTTTAGGAGCTTCATATTTATGATACTTTGCAGCACCGCAGCCCGTTTTGGCAGTACCAAGGCCACTACCTTGTGCTTCGATGATGTAAGCCGCTCGATGATCGTTGTAATCTCATCATCAACATCTATATACAGTACATCTTTGGCTACTGCACTCATACTCGCAAAATCCTATCAATCTTATCCTTTATACCTTCCGAACCACTGCCGCTATACTGCATAGTATCCAGCCCAACTCTGAGAAGACCCATAGCAGTAATAAAGGTATGGTCATTTACATAGCCGGTTTTGTCAACAATACCCACCACATCATCTGGATGAATATGCTGTACCACTGGCTTACGCGTAAACGGCAAATTTTTATACCAATCAGTCTTACTCAAACTATCCATCAGCATGTCCAGGCTCGAACCGCCGCCGCACAGCAAAATACGGTTCGGCAGGTGGTCCAGCTTGTTAAATTCGCCAAGTGCCACCTCAACGCCGCTGCTCCATACCGCAACTGTTTTCCTAAGTGCCGCTTCTACTGGTTTTGCCTTGGTTTTTGGTAACCTACCGCTGTTCATATTGATCTTCAATTCTTCTGCAGTTTCAAAATCAACCCCTAGACTACGTTCGATCGCACGTGTATAAGCCCGTCCGCCAATACCGAATACCTTGGTGCCTTGCACGCCGCCTTCATTAATAACCGCAATGTCTGTTGTACCACCGCCGACATCCATCAAAATTGCACTCATACTTTCATTGGTATTATCGCCCAACACCGAACGAGCTACTGCAAATGGTTCAGCGGCAATTGCCAGCAAATCAAGATCAAGTTGCTGTGCGGTCCGTTCGAGTGCACCAATATGTACAAGCGGTGCAAACGCCGTATACAGCTGCACAATCATATCCCGCCCCTGAAAACCGATTGGATTCGTTACTTCATAGCCGTCAATTTCAATGCCGACCAGCGCACTATTCACCAAACGCACATCCACATCACGACCACCAAGCTCCCAAGCTACCTGTTCGCGGGCCTTCTTTTCAGCACGCTCCTGTACTAGACGAATAATCTTCTCAAGTTCCGGCATATCCAGGGGACGTTCCGCTACTTTACGCCGCACGCGCACACGAGTTGTAGTGCCTTTTACTAACTCACCAGCCAGGCCCAGCACTGCGGTACGCACACTCACTCCAGCCTGATCCTCAGCTTGTGCCAAGGCTTGGTCACAGTTTTGTGTTACTGCTGCTATGTCCGCAATAGCACCTGCCTGCATGTCACTCAAACCCTGGTGCACACGACCCATACCGATAATTTCAAGCCCTTCATCAGTAATTCGGCTGATTAAGGCCTTCACAAATTCCGTACCAATATCTAAAGCCACCAGATACTCACCCTCTGGCTCCTCTGTACGTGCAGTCTTTGCTTTTACAGCTGCCTGCAAATCTTTTAGCTTACCAAGCATATACGGTTTATTTTACCATGAATACCTCGGGAACAAACCACCAAACCCTAAGCATATATTGACTATAATTAATTAATATGATATAATAGTAACATACCTGTTTTAGTCAAGTTCATGCCGTTGCCTGAAAAAGGCAACTTTTTGTTTTGGACACTTTGAAAAGTTGAAAAGTTAAAGACTATTTAATGAATAATGTTTTATTAATGAATAATGTTTTACAATGCTCCTGGTTTAAGGAGTCTGCTTATTATACATAACAAAGCCACCAAGCATGCAGTTACTGTCCAGCAAGGAATTAATCATACACAAGAGCCATTCTTTATAGGTATTGGCCCAGAAATTGCACCGCAAGACGCATCCGGTTTAACTACTTACACAGAATCACGCCTGAAAACTGAACTTGCTGTGTCCTGTACACTTGAAGACAATATCCCTGAGTATTCTCAGCCACACACTCTTATTGCCGTACATGGCCTTGCAAAGTACTTCAATAACCACGATATATCACTCAAACTGCCAGATACCCTTACCGTCATCACGAAGGCTTGGTTGGTAGCCGCTGGTTATGATGTACACATTCATGAAGGTTTGGAGATGGTATATCCCGAATTAGGCATCGGCCTGTTCTTTCGTAAAAAATACCAGACTTCGTCCGTATCTACATAGCACACTCTATACAAGCACCGCCTTGATCCGGCGAATGCCAGCCGAAGAAGACTCTTCTTTGACAATTTTAAAGCGCTTACCGCCTTCAGCAAGTTGGCCAGTATGCTCCACATGCGGCCCGCCACAGATCTCAAGGCTTACAATATTGTCGCCTTCGCCCATTTGATAGACCTTTACCTCATCTCCGTAGCGCTCACCAAACGGCCCAATTGCACCCATTTCAAGCGCTTCCTGTGTCGGATACATCTTGTAGCTTACTGGCAAGTCTTCAGCAATCCAGCTGTTTACCAACTCCTCAACTTGTGCAATCTCTTCAGGTGTCATTTTGTGATCCAAGTTGAAGTCAAAACGCAATCGCTCCTCGGTAATATTGCTGCCGTGCTGACGCAGTTCAGGTCCAAAGACTTTCCTAAGCGCTGACTGCAAAAGGTGCGTCGCTGTATGATATTTCTTATGCTGCAAAGTCTGTCCACCAAGACCGCCCTTAAACATACCTTTTGCAGCAGTTTGACTTCGAGCACGCTGCTCGGCCATTTTAGCTTCAAATTCCTCACGCCAATTTTCACTCAGTGCAATACCTTGCTTAAAGGCTTCTTCAACACTCAACTCAACAGGGAAGCCATAGGTGTCATACAAAGTAAATATCTCGTTGCCCGTAATACCTTGCTGGGCAAACTTATTGAATTCACGAATACCCTTACGAAGCGTCTGGCGAAACGCCTTTTCTTCTTTCACTAGCACCGCAATAACTTCTTCACGTTTTTCAGCCACCTCTGGGAAATCATCATGATACAGATCCGCAATTACCGGTACAATTTCCTGCATAAAGTTCTGCTCTACACCTAGATCAAAGGCAAAACGGATTGCCCGACGCACTAGTCGGCGCATCACATACCCCTGCTGTTTATTGCTTGGCACACAGCCGTCAACCGCCAAAAAGGTTGCTGCCCGTAAGTGATCGGCAATCACACGCATACTTTCGGTATGACTTTCATATTTCTTACCGCTTAGCTGCTGCAGCTTCTCAATAATCGGCCACATGAGACTGATCCTAAACACATCAGGATTGCCGATTTTCGCCGCAGCAATACGTTCCAGGCCAGAACCGTGGTCGATGTTTGGCTTCTCAAGCGGCTCAAACTTGCCTTCCGCTACCTTACGATACGCCATAAAAACGTTGTTACCAATCTCCAAAAAGCGACCGCAGTCACAGTTTGGATGACAATGTTCACCAAATTCCGGATTATGAGGCGTACCGAAATCGTAGAACATCTCGCTATCCGGACCACACGGATCTCCAATCGGTGTATTGTCCGGATCACCGCCGCGGCTCCACCAGTTTTTACTGCCGTCGTAGTAGAAAATTCGCTCACCTTCCTTGATACCGCGCTTATACCCATTTTCCTCGGAACCAATCTCTGCTTCGCCGCTGCTTAAGCCTTTTGCCTCATAGAGTCGCTTCCATACCGCAGCCGCTTCAGTATCCTTTGGAATACCATAGCGCTCATCACCGATATAACAGGTAATATACACACGGTTCATGTCCAACCCCACCACTTCACTCAGAAATTCAAACATCCATTCAATCTGCTGCTCTTTGAAGTAGTCGCCCATACTCCAGTTGCCGAGCATTTCAAAGAAAGTTGTGTGGCGATTGTCACCGATATCTTCAATATCTTGCGCACGCAGACAAGTCTGACTATCAGCAATACGCTTACCGTCCGGATGCGGCTGACCAAGTAAATATGGAATCATCGGCTGCATACCAGAGCCAGTAAACAAAGTGGTTGGATCATCTTTTAGCACCAATGGTGCCCGCGGCACAATCACATGTCCACGTTCTTTAAAAAATTGTAAATACGCGTTTCGGATTTCTTGAGCTGTCATATCTGTTAGATTATAGCAGCAACTTGCAAAATATTGTGTTTTTTGTTATAATATAAAGATAGGGTACTTACATTTGTTTCCAAATCACTGGATAGTGATCAGTTTTATAGTCATAATTTACTACTGTTCTGCCAATCACCCGATCATCCGGATCATGCGAGAAACAATAATCCAGTACTTCTTTGCTGTTTACCGAAGTGGCGCCAGTCAGCATAGAAATATACCCGAGTTTTCGCGCAAACACATTAAACACCTGTCTCGGCGGACTATTTAAATCACCACAAAAAATAGTGGGATAATCATCGCTTGTATTGTCTTTTATAAAATCCGTCAACTGTTCAAGCTGATCAGGATGCGCCTGGCCATATCGACGTGCGATATGTGACGTAATAATCCGATACTTTTGCTCGCTAAACTGCACCGTGCCAGCAACCGCTGAGCGATTTTCAAATAAACCATTTCGGGACTGCTCAAACGCAAAGTTTCCAGACCATAAGTCTTTGACCATACCCACAGTCGTTTTGCCTATCGATTCCATCAGCATATCACCCTCAAACACAGCCGAATCAACATCTGTTATTTTTTCAGTGCGCGCCATCATAAGATTTCCTAGACCACCACTTACCGGGTCCTGACGCTTGTCCGCCATAACAAACTGCATTGACCAATCTTTAAAATTACGGGCAATCACACTATAATCGCTGCGCGTCACCTCCTGCAGCAGTAACACATGCAAGCCCTCTCTTTCGATCAGCCACTTCATGCTTTTTATTTTGCGGGATGCCTCGCTATGCATATTCCAGGTTCCAACACGAAGACGAACCGACTGTTCCATTGGCTGCTCCAACGCTTCACGCCCCACCACTTTGCCGGACTCTTCCATAAAACGCTCACCCATTTTAACGCCCGACGCTGCCAGTGCCGTAGACAAAGCAAGCACTCCAATACTCGGTGCGAGAAATTCCGAAATTCTGTTTTTTATTTTTTCTACGCGCCCCATAGTACATAACAATGTACTCCATGGCACCTTATACGCAAAGCATAAGCACCTATACTACAATGCCGCCGCCAAGGCAACGATCACCCGCATAAATCACCGCAGACTGACCAGGTGTAACCGCACGCACCTCCTCTTTCAGTTCAAGCTGCCAGGTTTGCTCACCAGTTTTCTCAAGGCGCACAACCTCAACCAGCGGCGCACGATACCGTGTACGCACCATTAGATTACCTTGCAGCGCAGCTTCACCATTAATCCAATTTGGACTTGTTAGATTGAGCGTCTTGCTCCACAACCGACTGTCCTGCAGATCAGTCGTAACATACACCTCGTTTTTCTCCATATCTTTGCCAACTACATAGTACGGCAAACCGCCGCCCACATGCAGCCCATGCCGCTGACCAATGGTATAAAACAGTGCGCCATCATGTTCACCAATAACTTTCCCGTCTTGGTCAATAATCGCCCCGTGCGGCTGTTCGCCCAGCTCTGTCAGCAAAAACTCCTTAATGCCTACTTTACCTACAAAACAAATACCCTGACTGTCTTTTTTCTCGGCCGTCGCCAGGCCAAGCCTCTTTGCAAGCTCCCGTACTTTCGGCTTCTCGTACTCACCAATCGGCATCAGTGAATGACGCAGCGCACGTTCGCTCACCCGATACAAAAAATAACTCTGATCCTTGTTTTTATCGACACCGGCAAAAAGCTTGCCGTCCTGCACACGCACATAATGACCAGTCGCAATCAGATCAGCACCATCTTCAAGCGCCGTATTTAAAAACAGTTTAAATTTCACCTCTTGGTTGCACATAATATCGGGATTTGGCGTAATGCCTGATTTATACCCCTCTATCATGTAATCAACCACTTTTTGGCGATACTCAGTTTCAAAATCATACATCTTAAACGGAATATCCAGTTGCACTGCAACCCGCTTTGCATCCTGATAGTCCTCTTTCCATGGACAAACAAAACCAGGCAAGTCCTGGCTCCAGTTTTTCATATACACGCCAGTAACATCATAGCCCTGCTCTTTTAACAGCGCTGCTGTCACAGAACTATCAACACCACCGGACATGCCCACATAAACTTTTTTCGCCATATCTTATTTATTTTAGCAAAATTCCGTACTCAAAGATAGTCCGGCAGTCATACGTCACACTAACGCCGGCGTGCCACGCGCAAAATACGGCGCTTATATGCCCGAAGTGCCATAACAACAGCAACAATGATGAGTATCAACAGTACAATACCTGCAATTACTGCAAAGATTAGGATAGACGGAATAACCCAAATAGTCTTTTCTACATTAATAGTCTTGTTGCTTGTTCCGTAGCCAATTACTCCAGTAATTTTGTACTTGCCAAAGCTTCCCAGTTTATCAGCTGGAACCGTCCATTTACGTACGCTATCTGGCAAAATTACCCCGGCAGGCTTCACATCATTAAATTTAGCCCGGTGAATGATTTTGTCACCCTTTTGAATGAATACCTCACCAAATGGCGCAACATGCACGTTGCCCTTATTTTCCAAGCGTATCAGCACCTCTACATCTTTCGGTGAAGACAAACGTTTTACTTCCTTACCCTTCTGTAACACCGCAAACTGCTTTAGCGCCAGACTTTCAACAATATTCCCTTCCACACGCAGCAAAATCAGCGACGCCACACTACCTTGCACACTTACCGATGTGGAACCGTCAGGCAGCACCGGCACAAACCGCATTGCTCCATAGTAGCCACCAGCTTGTGCATTATGTGGAATATCTATCGTTACCTCAACACTTTTGCGCTCGCTCGGCCCGACAGTTATGTTCGGTATTGGCTGCATAAAGCGCTTCAAACTATGAGTTGGCGCATATTCATTATCATCAAAAATAATGCTCGGTGAGCCATCTTCACTACTATCTGCTACAAAGTCGTTACTGACAGGTTTGAGTGTAATAGTGTCTTGACTCACATTTTGCACATACACGGTAACTTTTTTAGTTTCTCCTGGCTTTGCAGATATTTCACTTTTTACCGGAGATACACGCAAACTGCTATCACCTGTTGTTTGCGATGACCCCCCGCCAACATTACCTGTTTGCGCTAAAGCTGTCGGTGCAAACGCAGCTAATATCACCGCTGCAAAAGCTGCAAATGCAAACCATATCTTAGATGCTGTTTTCATACCCCTCACTTTACTGTAATATAAATATTTCTTAAATTATCATAACCAATATTTTATATTTTCACAATAAAAATACAGCACCCTGAAATGTTAGGGTGCTGTATACTGCAGGAACTTTTTAGTAGCGGCCAACTGCAACCATTGAAAGGTTTGTAGTGTAAACACCAGCAGGAGTTGAACCAGCTGCACGAGCTGCAAATTCAATTTGCTTATTTATGTTATACACCGGACCAGTTGACTGAGCGATTGCCTGACCGTATGTTTGACCAAGTGCAGTTGCATCAAATGCCCACAAACCTGAACCTTGTGCATATGGTGCCTGATCGGTCAAGGTACCATCGGCATCACCAGGAGAAGTTGCAGCAAATGTACGGAATCCAAATCCTTCACCAGAGCTGAGATCAGATGCTATACCACCAATCGGATCAATGTCATTCGTACCACTTTGCAGTGTTGTTCCCTTCATGCGGATGATTACACCCTGTGCTGCATTGGTAGAAATTTGGTAGTATACAGAACCTGTGTCTGGATTCGTGGTTCGAAGTACAGGTGGATCACCGTCACCAAGTACTACGTTTGGTAGCTGTGGGCTTCCAGAATTGCCACACTGATCGGTTGGATTATCGCCACGCACACAGAACAAAAGTGTTTCCTGTACTGTTGCAGTTACACCGATGTTCGGAGTGATAGCGATTGCTACACCGCCATGATCTTGATAGCTGAGTGGATTATCTGATTCGTAACCCGAGATACTTGTGGTGTCATAAGTCAAAATACGTGCATATACAGTCGAGTTTGCGGTTGATGCATTTGTAAATCCACTCACCTCAATCTCAACCGTATCACCGTTCGTTACTGCATTTCCTGTTGCATTTGTTAGGGACAACGTCTGACCGCCATTTATTGTTGTAGCACTCCATGAACCGGACACATCACTGCTGTCAATTTCAAAGCTGCTGATTGTAGCACCTACCACCATACCGGAAGGAAGGCTACAGTTTGCCGAACCAATAATTGGGCTGCCTGATCCATCACAAAAATCTACAATGATACCGCGCATCGTATAGCTGCTTGCTGCATCAAATGAGATTTTATAGGTCACTCCTGTCTGACCTACAGCTGCGCTACTTAGCTCAATTTGTCGATTTTGCAGTTGTTCTGCCGAAGCAAATTTCGGCAATACCAAGCTCGGCACAGTCGCCGCCAGCATAAAAATACCAGCCGCTGCGCCATATATATTTCTCTTTAATATTTGTGTTGCTTTCATTTCCTTCCCTATTTTTGTTTTAATTTTTAATTTTTTCTTTATTTTTACCTTTGTACCGTATATGTCCCTTTTTATCACACTATATACAATTAGCACAAGCGCTTTTTCACAATTTTCCCACCAACTTATCCACAGTTCCTTCGACACACTCGCATTATTGCTGATCCAGTTTGCGCACCATCTCCGCGTCGCGCTCAAGCCGCTTGCGCATTGCACGGGCTTCATGACGTCTACCAAGCCAGAATGCCGGCAAAAGTAGCAGAAATACCAAAAACGCTGGCAGCCAAATAATTCTATTGCGATATTCTATTTTGGCTGGTTTTTCATCAGTATTTACTATCTTGGCCTGAGCCGGACCATTTACTACAGCTATCACTTGCAAAAAGCCAGTGGCACCGTTTACATCAACTACTTTTATCGTTACACGATATATACCCGGTGTTTTATAGACGTGCCGTATATTCACCAAGCCCGCTGTCGCTTGGCTCATAAGTTCTATTTCACTACCATCACCCCAATCTATACTAAACGCATATGGACCTGTACCGCCGCTGAGCTGCAATGGCCAAACAAGCGTGCTGCCGGGGTCAACTGCTCGACGACTGTAATTACTGGTAAGCGTAATAACAGCGCCAAACGGCACAAATTGTCCGTTGTTGAAGAATACAGTTACAATATTAGAAGCCGGTCCTACCTGACCCAAATCATCAATCACACGTGCTGATATGTCGTTCTGCCCTGCAAATAAACTGATAAGCAATGAGAAACTGCCGTTTTCACAAAACGTCGATCCCACCATCACACCGTTGTTGAGTATTTCAACCAGGAGTCCAGTAGGACAAGTACCGCTTACTGTAATAAGAGGTGTCGTATAGGTCTGACCACCGCTCGGTGCAATGATTTGAGCTCCTTGACTTGGAGGAGGAGCCGAAATTCTCCCCTCCATACCAAATGAATTTGTTTTGGGATTTTCAGCAGTAAGCGGTGTAAAGCCTGGTGGCAACTGTTGTGACTGTGCCGAAACTGTAGGTGTAGCTGCGATCAACAATAATGATATTGCTACAGCCACCCCCACTAACAGTCTCATACACCAGACCTTATCTGTTTTGTACATACGCTCATTGTACTTATGCTTAGGGGCTAAGTAAAGCTAATACCTAGCGCCTACGCTTGTGTGATTTTGTCCCCACCAGACTCTTTCGCACCTTGTAGATTACCAATGTAAGCATTGCCAGCACTACCAATACGATAGCGATAAACCAAGGCGGAAGATACCAAATAGTTGCAGTAGCATTAATTTCCTGGGTATTTGAGCCATTAATACCGTAGAACAGACTTAGATGCGCACGATAAACCCCTGGCCAAAACTTTGGATTTTTACACTGCTCAACTTGAGTCTTCCTGCCATCTTGCTCTACTTCTTTTACTTCTGCATCAATACATACTTCAAAGCGACGAGTCTGATCAATAAGTGCTAAATTCTCTCGAGGGTTCGCATTTTTGATAAGCTTCACCTGTTTGCCAAAAATATTCTTAATCTGAATACTGCCAGAAGGATTTTCTGCTACATTACCGCCATTCTGCAACAAGTATGCGAGCTTTTCTGGCTGACTATTGATGTAGAGCGACTTAAATGTACCATTCTCTTGATCGTCCTTGATGACATAACCACCAAATTTCTTAAGCGTCAAAAGCTCAGTTGCTTTACCAGGCACGGTTACAAATAACAGTTGGCTTGGCGCACCGCTAATCACCACTGTATCGCTCCCCTCGCTTGGCTGCGGGTCGTACTTAATAGCACTGTAGTAGCTACCTGCGCCCTGGTTTTCAGGTATGCGAATACTGAATGGGATGTATTTTGTTTCACCAGGACCAAGCTCAACGGTTTTTGGTAATGTAATAAACGGCTTGAGGGACCATGGTGTCTGCGGAACATTCTCATCAAGCTGCAAAGCTGGCGTACCAGTTTCACCATTTGCCTTAAAATCTACAACTGTCAGATTTACCTTGGTTGCTACATTTTTATTTAGATTACTAATATACAGCTGATCGCTGACACTTTTGCCAGGATAAACTGTCAAATCCTTACGTGGATTTACCCCTAATCCGGTTGACTGTGCATTTACATGAGATACCGTTGATGTAATCACTGCGATAAGTGACAACACTGCCACCAACTGAAATACTCTTTTCATACCTCTCCACTTATCTTTATATTAATTTTTTATCATTAGCACTATTGTACATCAAAAGCTCGCCGTACATACATAGGTAATTGTTGTGCTATATACACCAGGCGGCTGCCCAACTGGAACATTCACAATATAACTTGTAGTATACTTGCGTGTTCTCGTAACACTATCACTGGTCGCCACCACGTCTCCAGATCTAAACAAAAACTTATTCGGCTCATCATACGGCGCAACAACATTTCCGTTTACCCCAGGACCCGTTGGATCAGCTCCAATATCCGGAGAACTATTATCCGCCAGATTCAAACCAAACTGACCAACTCCTGGAAAACTCTCTGTTGGGGTAGTGATAGCAGGTATCACTTTATACCCTGAAGTCATAGTAGTGCCGGTAACCACTATAGAATATCCGTATTGCGCATTGGTACGAGCTTGAATTTCGGATGAAGTATAGAACGTCTGATTAGGCGAAAGTTCGCCAAAATTCACGTAGTGTCCCTGCAGGTCTGTACAATCATCGTCATTAATTTTCTGAGCCACACAAAAGATAAGAATCGGTGGTACCTGCGTCGTGAGCTCAATCTCTGGTGTTGTAGTTGCTGTTACTGAACCATAGTCAATAATCGGTCCGGTACCATCAGTACTGCTATGACTTGTCATACGCACATAAAAATCCTGATGTGAACCATTTGGATTGTGCATGTTATCAAATCGGTAGCTCGCCACTGCATTCCCAGTCATAGCCGGCGTACGTGTGAGCACAATAAGATTCTGTGTCTGTTGACCAATGCTAAATCCCGTTTCACCAGATTGCGCCGTTAACACGCCATTCGATACGTCCAAGCCCGCAGGCGGATCACAGTCCAGATATGGTATAGGATTACCACAAAATTCGAGTCGCAGCGACCCCACCACAGCTGGAGTAGTATATTGCAGCGAGATAATGTAATACGTCGTGTCACCACCTCGCGCAGAATTGATATACATACCACGGTTTTGAAATCGCACTGCCTCTGCTGGCCGCACAACTGTCCATGCTATACCGCCTATAAGCACCAATATCGCTACCACCAAGGAAAAACGCGGTGCTACCGACCTATACACCTTTTTCATGTTCCGAAGCATAAGCTTATTGTACTAAAGTAACTACGTATTTACAGCATATTTAATATGTTGGGGAGGCGATGTAGTTGATTTTGGTGGTATAGATACCGGCTGGAGTGTCCGGAGCAATGTTTGCAACATACTCTATTGCACCCGTATCACAAGCCACAGTACTTATAGAAAAGGCAAGTAGTTTTGGTGTTGACGGATCCGAGCCATCAAACGCATAGCCATTGGCATTGTTATCATAATCAGGCAGCGGATCTAAATCTCCTGTTATACCTACATTGGCTGCTACATTATCTGTTAGATCAAATGCTAGACCAAACTGTTCAGTACCAGGCTGACTTGGCTGGCGAGTTTGACCGATTGGATCGATATCATGGTTTGCAGAAGAGAGCGTAGAGCCGGTATAAAATACAGCTGTTCCATGTGCGGAGTTCGTCGACAACCTAAAATACGATTTTCCAAAATACGCTTGCTGCGTTGACAGTGCATGATTCGTATCACCCAATTTTATATTCCCACTCCTCGTCAGTGGAGCACAGGAACTACCATTTTGCGGCGTAGGACCAGGCGGGTCTACTGCAGGGTCATGTCCCTCGACAGAAAAATTGAGTGTTTCCTGTACGCGAGTGTATATACCGATTGAGTTGGCGACACTGCTTGCAACTGTACCATCATCAATGGTAGTTGCATTGAGTGACGTTTCGTTTGTAGTATCTACTGAAGCAGTATCATGTGTACGGATATGCACAAAGTATGAAGCCTGCTGTGGTGAAGAAATGCCGTTTGTTTGATTGAGATAATCACTCGACGGATTTACAAAATAATGATTATTGGAAGCAGTAAACGTAACAGTAACCACATACCCTTCTTCAAAATCTAGCGCGCTCGCATTGTTGGCAATTACCAACATCCCGCTAGCAGCACTCGCAACATTCCAGTTTTCAGCATCAGTACTACTGCCATTATTTACTTCAACCACCGCTTGCCCACCACTCCAAGCCGCTGCACTGAACTGATCTGGTACAGTACATGCATCCATATAGCCAAATGGCGAGTCGCAGTATTGGAATGAAATAGCTTTCGCATCAGTCGAAGAACCTACAGTAAAGGTGTATGTATGCCCCACCTGAGCACCATTTCGTGGATCGCCAGCTGGTAAATTAGAGTAGGTGGATCCATCTGGAGCAGTCATATCGTCGCTCGGATTTGAACTTGTGACCATCATGCTACGCTGCGTCAGCTGCTGAGCACTGGCATGACGTACAAAAACTACCGGCATAGCGGCAACAAACAATAATACGACTGCTACAAATATATATAATGCTGTTGGTATTAGTTTTATTTTTGTTTTCATATTTTTATTTTGGTGGGAGGGCTATATGTAGCCCTCCCTTCCCTTATACAATGCTTCCTTTAGTATTTTGGCGAAGCAATATAGTTGATCTTTGTCTGGTAAATACCAGCTGGGGTGTCTGGTGAGATGTTTGCTATGTAGCGCACCGCACCAGTATCACATCTTACAACACCGTTTGGCGCAGATGTCGATGCAATGACTTCAGGGTTTGTTACGCTTGTAGTCTTGAAAGCAAACTTTGCAGTAATTGGTCCTGCATCACCCTCTAAGCCAGCATCTCCAGCACCATCAGTGTAGTCAGAAGCAATCGTCAAAGCACCACCATTTCCAACATTAGTATCTACTATGCTGTTATCTACTGCTAGACCGAATTGCTCATTACCAGGGGCACTTAGCTTAGCTCCTACAGGAGCAGCATCTGGATCTATTGGATCGATATCAAGGCCACTTGAAGTCTTAAGTGTATCACCTGAGTAGTACACACTCACCCCATTTGATGAGTTGGTTGAGAGTCGGAAGTATGAATATGCATCGTATGCATAGTTAGTTGACAGCGCATAGTTGGTATCACCCATTTTTATTTGACCACTTTCAGTGAGTGGCGCACAGTTCGATCCAGCCGCTACACTTGGACCATTCGGTGTTGCGTTTTGCTCACCTTCTACCGAAAAGTTTAGCGTTTCCTGAACTCGTGTATAGAGCCCGATGCCGGTAGTAACATTATTTGTTACGGTACCGTCATCTACTTCATCAGGATCATTTGCACCGAAAGCCGCACTAGCATTGGCGGCTGTTGCAAATGTTTCGATGTGCGCAAAGTATGTGCCCTTTGCATCAGCATTTTGTTTGTAGGTAGAAAGCGGATTCACAAAATACTCAGTATCTGTAGCAACAAAATCTATTACGATTTCATCACCAGGATCAGCAGGCAACCCATCTGCTTCACCGCTATTAAGTGTTAATGTCAAAAAGTTAAGCGTATTTGCCTCAACATCAAAGTCACGAGCAACTTCAGGGCCACCGCCTGTTTGTGTGGCGTTTACTACCTTAACAGTCTGACCATCCCATGCACCTGCACTAAACCCATTACTACCAGTACCAAGTAATCTATCAGAACCTCCAGATGCTACACAGGCTCCCACACCAACATGGTCAAAGGCCTTCTCACAGTACTCAATGGTAAAACCTTCTAGGTCAACGTCCGAGCTGACCTTGAATCGATACGTATGACTCACCTTTTGGCCATTACGCGGATCGCCAGCTGGCAAATTTGTATATGTACTGCCATCCGGAGCAGTCATATCGTCATTTGCTATGGTACTTGATACCATAAGACTTCGCTCTGTCAACGGTGCAGCATTTGCCGACCGCGACAAAGCTATAGCGGGTATCGCCGCCGATAACAATAACGCACCGGCCGCACCCAGAGGTGTCACACGGTCCAGAACGCTTTTAAGTTGTATCATATCGTTCTCCTTAATTTCTGTTTTTATTTTTGTGGATACAGGCGCAGTGTAGCATAAGCATAATTACTTACGCAATAGATTTATCCACAATGTTTCTAAACTTAGAAATTTAAGTTTTTCTAAAATGCCGCAACAACAATTACCGACAAATCAGTGGTATATTTCCCTGCTGGAGTATTCTTCGATATGTTCGCAATAAACGAAATAGTGTAGTTGGTCTGACCGCTGCTCATATTGCTTGAAGCCACAATCGCACCATCATGATACATAAACTGGTCAGGAATATTGTAGTTTGCAGTAGGCACTCCAAAACTAAAACTGCTATCAGGCACTTGCTCAGGATCATCACCAACATCTGGAGAAGAGTTATCAACTAAGTTGATACCAAACTGCTCAGTGCCAGGAACGGAAGGCGTCGGCATGTTAGGTGTCGCCATCGTATGGCTATTAATCCTTGGCGCAGATCCAGCAATAATCATGTTATATCCACTTGATAAATACGTACGCACCTGCACATTGGCCACTCCGGTAGCAGTCGTATTTGGTGCCAATTCGCCAAAATTAATATTTCCATTTACTGCTACTTCTAAAATTGGTGTATCACTGGTATTAAATCCAACCTGTGCTTGGTAATTCGCGCTTGCCGTACGTCCAGCTGCAAGCTCACCCACTGATTGCTTGGCACAATAATCACCAGAACACGCTTCTAGCTCACCGCCACTGCCAAAAAAATACTCGTCCACCCGATAGTTTGGCGAAGTTGACTGTGCTGCCGCCACACCACCCATCACAATCACCGACACCGCTATCAGCACTAATGAGGTAAATGTTTGTTTCCAACCCATAATTCTCTACCCACTATAGCATAAGCATTGCCTCCCTGGTATTATAACTATAAGCACTATGGAAGAAAATAAAGGACAGGACCAGATACACGACGAAAACGCGTTAGAAAAGCCGCCTGAACAGATAAATGCCCTTGAGAGTCTAAGCTCTACCGACGAAACTGTACATGCGGCTCCTGATGAACAACCAGAAAAACCAGCCAAAAAACCAAGTGAACGCAAAGGCATAAGAAAAATTCTGGGCTTCTTCAATGTGTATCTGCTTATCTTCTTGCTGCTTGTCGTTGTTGCCGGCATTGTATTTGTTGTGTCGTATATCAATAGCCAAAAGGAACCCGAACAACCAGTCAGCGCCATACAAGATTTAACACAAGAACAACTAAGCGAAATTGCTAGTGGCGGCGATGCACGAGTTGGTGATCCGCGCTATGTATTAAATATCCAATCTGACGCTGTATTTGCCGGTAATGCTCTGATACGTGGTGATTTAAACGTTGCCGGTAGGGTACAGCTGGGTCAGGGGTTAACCATTCCAAATCTAACTGTATCCGGTGCCAGCAACCTTGCCAATGTCCAAGTAAACTCGCTACAAGTAGCCACGACAAGTGTGTTCCAGGGGGCAGTCACACTACAAGGAGAACTTACCGCTAGAAATGCCAACTTTGGTGGTACTGTATCTGCTCCAACTATCAACACTGCAAACCTCACTCTTGCAGGCAACGGTAACCTGACGCTTAATAACCATATAAATGCCAATGGACCTACCCCAAGTCGCACACAAGGCAGCGCTGTTGGTATCGGGGGTACTACCTCTATTAGCGGCTCCGACATCGCCGGCACCTTAAATGTAAATACCGGCAGCAACACATCACCGGGCTGCTTTGCCACGATTACATTTAACCAACGATTTAACGGCACACCGCATGTGCTGGTAACTCCTGTCGGCTCTGCAGGCGGCCAAGTTCAATTTTATGTAGAACGCACTTCTACCAATTTCAGTATTTGCACCAGCAGTCCTGCACCAGCTGGCCGCAGTTTTGCGTTTGATTACTTTGTCATCAACTAACCTGTAGTAATTAGACATCCAAAAAGATAATCAATTTATCTTTTTTGACGTGGAGCAGCCCACGTGCTGCAGGTATAGTTTGCACCTTCTTTTCAGGCGTTTCCACCAGTATGTCGCACGGCACTAGCATGGAGATAAAATTATGATGCCCTGGTAAAACATCAAACTTTCCTGTTTCATTTTGAGCACTTACACTGCGAGCATCACCTTCATAAAACGTTTTAAATGGCGTATAGATTTTTACACGCAAAAGACCGGGAGTCGGATCACTTTCGTATGCCGTAATAGATTTAACATTTTGATTAGCGTCTTTAGCAGCTCCCGGTGCGGCACTCGCATCACTCATATAATTATTTCCTCAACACCATTGAGTGTTTCTTCACGAGTAAAGCGTTCACCAGGCACACCGGTAACCTTTTCCATAACCATAAATCGCTGAGAGAAGTACTGAATAAGCTTTTTCGCTTTATTGTAGTCAATACGATCTTCAGGTGACAGCTCACTTTCACCAATGATAGCCACCAGACCTTTTAGTGATTCATACTTTTGCAATATTGCCTGTACACGCACACTCAGCATATAGTGACGCTCCCCAACAATTTCAGGCGTCAAAAGACTGGAAGTAGTTTTGTTCAGGTCTACTGCTGGACGAATACCTTGCTCAGCTACCTGACGAGACAACACAATTGTGCTATCCAGCTCATGCGCGATAAGTTGTACTGCAGGATCCGACAAATCATCAGCTGGCACATAAATTGTCTGAAGCGCTGTAATAGAACCAAATTCGTTTGACACCAAACGGTCTTGCAAGCTCTTAACATCCGAGAAAATCGTTGGCTGATAACCACCTTCAGACGGTATTTGGTCGATGATCGTCGAAACCTCGTTACGCGCCTGTACATAGCGGTACATATTATCCGCAAAGAACAAAATGTCACGCTTTTCTTCGTCACGGAAATACTCTGCGAGCGTAACCGCCGCGTTTGCAATCAACGAACGCTGCACTGGATTCTCATTCATCTGTCCGAAGAACATCGCAGTAGACTTTAATAAATCAGCCTCTTTGAGCGTCTTGTAAAGTTCATGGCCTTCGCGGATGCGCTCACCAATACCTGCAAACATACTCAGCGCGCCTGATCCCTCAGCCACGTTGTTAATCATTTCCATAGTCAGTACAGTTTTACCCACACCAGCACCGCCAACGATCCCGATCTTACGACCTTTAACAAACGGCGTAAAGAAGTCCAGTACCTTAATACCTGTCTCTAAAATTTCAGGCTTAATCGGAGCAAGTGATTTGGATTTTGTAGACGGTTTAAATATCTCCCTAAATTCCATATTAGAAGTATCAAGCGGCGGTAAACCGTCAATCGGTCGGCTTAGAGTGTCAAACACTCGGCCAACCATTTCTTTACCTACTGGAATACGAAGCCCATGACCCGTACGGGTAACCGTCATATTCTTTTGCAGGCTTCTATCAGCACTAATATTCAAGCAGATGGCGGTATCACCCTTTTCTAAGCTATCAACAAGCAGTGGAGTTTTTTGAGGATTATCAACCTCGAGCAATTCATGTATCTCGGGGATACCTTCATCGAACTGAACTTTTATCACTATATCGCGTAAAACTCGTATTACTCCTTTGTCACCCATACATCACCCCACTAATTCGCATTTTCAGCTCTTACTTTCTTTAGTCCCGCATTAATTTCCTTCAGACGCGTATCCACAATGGCTCGTTTCGCTCTGTTGTACCGCATACGAATAGCTTTTACTTCATCTTGTGCTCGCTGATGTGCGGCACTCATCGCCCGGAATCGACTGGCATGCTGCGCGAGCCGTGAATCATAAATCAGCTGCAACAAAGCCAAACGAAGCATTGACGTCTCCATATGTGCCACCACTACTAACGGATTAGGCTCAAAAATATACGTCTCCTCAGTAATCGCATCACCGCTCTCACTTTCAGCGCCTTTCGTTTCAATAACATCACTCAAAAGAATATTGCGAATATCCTGTGTCATAAGCGAAATGTAGTTCTGGTAAAACACACGTGTATCACGATATTGTCGAATAATAGCAAGCAACGGCTCAACGTTAATGTAGTCTTTCTTTGGCAGGTTAAAGAAATGCTTGTATTTAATATTGAGTTGGTTTAGCTGCTGTGCGCCATGTTTGCCAATTACCACAATGTCGTGTTTTTCAGGATCATACGTTTTACGAACTGAACGGATAAGCCGCTGATCAATGTCGCCACTCAAACCAGCTGGCGCAGTAATTAGTAAATACAATTCCTTGTCTATAGGAGTTTCTTCTGGCTGGCGGCCAAATTGGAACATACCATTTACGCGAATATTTTTATAAATATTCCAAACATCCGTGAAGAACACATTTGAACTTGCAACATTCTTCTTTGTTAGTACGATCTTCATACTCGAAAGGCTTTCAAGCGCGCCAGTCAGCCCCACTATAGTACGCATTGCCTTCTCCTCAGCTAGAATCTCCAGTGGTCGCTTCATGACTTTTGCTCCTCCTTAGACTCTGAAGCCGCCAGCGCCTTGTTTGGATCTTCAATATCAGCATCAACTTTGGTTTCAGGTAGCTCAACACCTTCTTCCGGTTCAAATATCGTACCCGGTTTATGCGCATCCTTATGGTGATGATCGTCAGTCTTTTTCTTCTTCGGTCTTAGGCTAAACTTCTTTTTATGCTCTTCTTTATGATTTTCGTCTGGCTGTTTTTTCTTTGCTGCATCATCCTTCGCTGCTTCAGGCTGCTTAGCGGCTTCTGTCTGCTTTTCTTCATCGGCCGGTTTTTTGTCAGCTGCCTGCACTAAACACTTTGCTTTCAGTGCCTCGCGAGCTGCAATATACGTCGGCGACTCATCAGTGCCATCGTCTTCCGGACCTACCTGTGCAGCATATTCTTTTACAGCTTTTTTCATAGCTTCTATATCAAAGGATTCGCCTGGATTCATATTCACGACGATATCCAGAAGCAATTGCTGCTCCATAAAATTGTACGTCTCACCAATTGCTTGATTAAACAGCTTGTAAAGATTTTTACCTTTTTCATAATCTGCAGCTGCTTCTTCAGAAAGTTCAGACCCAAAGTGAGTATATTCTTCGGCTTGCGCATACGCGGCTAAAGCTTTGTTCGTCTGTACAGCCAAAGCCTTTTGGCGCTTATTATGCCCGGCACCACCTACACGCGTCACACTTAGTCCGGTGCTAATCGCAGGGCGCATCACTTCCCGGAACACTTCCATATCCAAAATCCACTGACCATCAGTCATAGACATGACGTTAGTTGGCAAGTAGGCCGTAATATCACCACCTGGCGCGTATACAATTGGCAGGATAGTTTGGGTTGCATTGTTGCGACTCAGCTTACCAGCACGTTCTACGAGTGATGAATGGACATAGAACATGTCACCTGGATACGAGTCACGTCCCGGGCTTACACCAGCAAGCAATGAAATTTCTCGATATGCCATTGCATGACTTGTCAAATCATCATAAATAACCAATGTATCCTCACCCAAGTACTGCCACAAGTATTCACCCATTGCCGCCGCCACATACGGCGCCAAATAGTTCAGCACTAGCGATTCAAACATCGTCGCCGCAATCACAATCGTCTTATGAAGCGCACCATTAGTTTCGAGCCGATCTACCAGCTCTATCAAATCTGCTCGACGCTTACCTATCAGCACGTATATCGTCGTAATATCAGTACTGCGCTGGTTAATAGCAATTTGAGTTGCTAGTGAGCTTTTGCCGCTTTTACCATCACCAAGTAGCGCCATACGTTGCCCGCGTGCCAAAGAGTACAGAATATCAAGCGTAATAATCCCCGTTTCAAGCGGTGTATCAAGCAGTTCACGCTCATACAGCATCGGTGCATTATGGAAAATCGGCCACGTTCCATCCGGTTCAATCGGACCCTTGCCGTCAAGCGGTTCGCCAAGTACTGAAATAACCCGTCCTCGATAATTCTCGCCAACACGTGTCACCAATTTCTCATGCTGTAATACTGCTATCATGCCAATCGTCACACTCGTTGACCCAAGATGAAGCACCACCACATAGTCTTCGTAAATGTGATGCACATACCCCTTGCTGCCGTCTTCAAACATAACTACCGCATGTATGTTAATCGGCTGAAGACCCCGAACACGCACCAAAAACTTATCAACGCTAATAACTTCGCCAATCGGCTTACCGCTCGCAACCAGTTTTTCAAACTGTGTATGTGCCATCTACTGCCTCGCTACTACTGATTTAATGGCTTGCACCAGCGCTGGCCGCTCGTCCTTAAATCGTTTACGCAAACTAAAGTCATAAATATGGTCAGGTGTACGTACAACACAACCGCCAATAATCGCCGGCTGCAAACCAATTGTTATCAATGCGCTTGGATGTAAATTCTGACGAATCCACGTCACTAACTGCCCCGTAATATTGGGCGCAGGATCAACTGCAAAAGTAACCTGTATATTTGGCGCTTTTTCCTTTACCCCTCGTAAGGAGTTCAGTAGCCGTTTACGTTCATTGAGATTAGTAATATCTATATTGTTGAGCGTAATTACCTCTACAAGCGCCCGACTCATTGCCGGAATAGTAAGCGGCTGATCCGGTGTGCGAATAGCCTGCTCCTCCAAAGCATAATCTACCTGCTCAATTTCACGTAACACTCGTGAAACATCAGCCCGCCCAATCAGTGCAGGCGGGAGTCCAAACCGCGTGTCACCGTCGATTTTTACCGCATGACTCATAGCCACATATCCCTTCGCATCGATTCTTTTTGAGCTTCCATTTCGCGCAAGATAAGCGGCATTTGATCTTTAAGATCGATCTGCTGACCAACAGCTTTCAGTACATAATAACTAACGATTTCCGCCATATTCGCTTCAAATTCGGCAATCATCTTGGTCTTTTCCGCTTCTACATCCTTCTTCAGCTGCTGCATTAGCGCTACTTGCTGTTCCTGCGCAGCCGCCACCGTCTTATTTAAGGAATCAACCGCAGCCTGTTGCACATCTTTAATAGACTGTTGATATGCAGCAAACTCTTCTTCCAGCTTGCCGCTGATTTCTTTTTTGAGATATTCATTAATTTCAGAAGTAGTTAAACGCAAATCCTGCTGCAAGAACATTGCATTTTCGCTAATAACCTTCTGGAAATCAAGCCGTGCTTTATTGCGCAACTCTTCATGAAATTCCTTACTGAATATGTGGTATATGTTGTCTTGCATGAGCTTTTCATATGACTCAGCAAGCTCTTTTTTAGATTTTTGCTTGTCTTTACCGTCTTTCTTTTTGTCGCCTGAAGCTAGCACCGCTACCAAAATAATCAACGCCACACCTATAACTGATGCGCCAATTATTATAATGAGAGTCTTATCCATAGCTAGCCCACCACTCTTTCAATAATCATAACCTTAATAACAAATATACCGTAAACAGTCCGATTATCAAAACCAAGATACTCGTCAAAATAACCTGTAAAAGTCCGCGCAAAATAGATTTTTTAGAAAGCGGATTACGTCCGATTGAGATGATTGCACTGCGGACACCGGCATACAGCAGTACCAGCGCAATAATAATCGTAATGGTTGTAATAGCCACACTCAAATACAGCCGAAACTGACTTACTGGCTTATTGGCAATTTGCTGGCCTACCCGCTCGAGTAGTCTTGGCACATTAGCTTTTGTACTGATGTCTTCGGGGTTTTTACGTATGTCAATTGCAATAGGTATCACACCAATACCAACTTGCTTGAATACATTACCGTTTGTATCTTTTAATGTCGTACTGCCTATGAGATTATTTTTGCCGTCAAAGCTTGCCAACGCTTTACCAAATAAGATTTTCTGTTTTGGACTAGACTTCATTAGCGTACCGTTCAATGATGAAATCACTAATGTATCACCTGCCTCTATTGGCCCATTCTCATTAGTCACCATCGCATCGTACCGGCCAGTTGTTGCCACAAACACCTGATTCGCTGCAGTGTTACTAGAGATAGTAATCGGCAAATCATTTGTGCTAACTACTACCCCAAATGCCTTATTAAGCTGTTTTTGGGTTGCAGTTACTACTTTTGACGGTTCTTTTTCATCTGGCTGTACAACTGTACCTACCCGAAACCGAACATCAGCATAATATGGCTGCGGCGTAAGACCGTCTTGCTCAAGTGTTTTTACCTCTTTGTTCTTGTTTTGGCTGTTTTGGTCCTCAGTTTGTGCAGACACTACCGCACTACCAATAACACCCACTACCAATGCACAAACCAAAGCAGAAAATATCTTTATCTTTCGAAACATAATTTTCAATTCAGCAACCTCAGTGAGACGCTTATGCTTTAAGTATACAAGATTTCACGCAAGGTTTGTACGGTATAATCTATATCTTCTTTAGACGTATCTTTTCCTAATGTAAAGCGCAAACTCGCTCGGGCATCCTCATCAGAGACACCCATAGCCTTAAGCACATGACTCGGCTCCTCATTGCTTGCACTACATGCTGACCCCGCAGCTGCTAAAATACCTCTCTCGTCCAACGCAAAAATAAGCCGCTCATTATCCTTGCCAGGCAGTGTCACATGCACATTATTCGGCAAACGATGCTTACGCGACCCATTTATAACAATCTCTGAAAATTGCTCGCTCAAGCGTTCAATAAAATAATTCTGAAGTTCACGCATATGTTCAACGCTTTCATGACGCATGCTTTGTGCTTTCTCTAAAGCTGTTGCAAAACCAATTGCTTGCGCAACATTCTCCGTTCCGCTCCGAATGTTTCGCTCCTGACCACCACCCTCTATTTGCGGCTTAAGCTGGACGTGGCTCGCCACAAACAAAGCACCTGACTGCTTCGGACCGTAAATCTTTCCACCATTGACCGTCATCAAGTCCACACCAAGCCGCGACACATGCAAATCTAAATAATTTCCCGCCTGACATGCATCAGTATGCAAAAATAGCGGCAACAAATTACCTGTTTTACGACGTTCTTCCCGAACACGCTGCACAAGCTGCGCCACCTGACGAATCGGCTGAATTGTACCCACCTCATTATTTGCATACATGACACTAATGAGTACTGTCTTATCGGTAATAAGACCAGGCAACGCTTCAAGATCAACTGTTCCATCAGCAGCAACCGGAATGCGCGCATGAGCAAAATTCTCCGCAGGAGCCAAAACTGACTCATGTTCAATGCCGCTTACCAAAAGCTCAGCATCAGGGTACTGTTGAAGCACCCCCTTAATAGCCAAGTTATTTGCTTCAGTACCACCAGCAGTAAAAACAATCTCACTTGGCCGAGCACCGATAGTCTGCGCCACCTTGCTACGAGCTGCATCCAAATCCTTTTTTACAGCCTGAGCTGCAAGGTAAGTTGCCGAAGGATTATGAAATTTATCAGTAAAATAGGAACGCATTGCATCAAACACCGCTGGATCAAGCGGTGTAGCCGCAGCATAATCAAGATAAATTGTCTTACGAACCATCTACTAATAAGTATAGCGCAGCAAGGTTTAGATCATGCCAAGCATGCGTCGGTACTCAGCATCTACACGCTGTGTATAGGCGCGTACCGCTTGCTTAAAGTTGCGCAATTCTTCTGGTGAAAGCGCCTGATACGACGCGGCACCTTGTGATTTTACAATGCCACTTGGCCGCACATCATAACGAGTAGTAACAGCCTGGTGCTTACCCTTCTCGTCAAACCACTCTTCATGCCACACCCACGTATATTCATCCAAACAGAAAAACTCACGACGATGATTCTTTGGCAATGGACCAAATAACTGCCCACCAATACGTGCTTCAAAGTGGATAAGCGCTTTCTTAAAACGTGCCTTCCTATCGGCCGCACGCTGTTTTAAAAGGCTACTAAGCGGATTGATCATAATCTGGAGCCTCCTCCGCGTTCGCTAAAGCACGCAAAACTTGCGACCTGCGTTCTTTTATATCAGGTATATATTCTGGCGAAACAGCTGCTTCGTGGTTAAACTCACTCATAGTCTTATATGTTAAACAGTTTTCGAGCGTTGGTAGTGGTCGCTTCGGCTAATTCCTGTAATTTATCACCTCTTAATTGAGCCAGAAACTCCCCTACTGTACGCACGTGTTTTAACTGACAAATTGTACCACGGTACGGAATTGGTGTCAAGAATGGCGCATCTGTTTCAAGGAGTAACCTACCCAAAGGCACCTTTTTTGCCGCTTCCAGCTGTTCTTCACGTTTCGTAAACGTCATAATACCATTCAGACCCACATACAGACTCTCTCGCGCTAGAACCTGTTCTAAGTCTTCCTTGGTACTACTAAAGCTGTGTACCACCCCCGTAACCCCTGGATACTGATCAATAATTGGCCAGAAATCCGAAAACGCCTCTCGAACATGAAATATCACCGGTAAATTATGTTTCTGTGCTAAATCCAGTTGAAACTTAAATATCTCTATTTGTGCCTCTTTCGGAGAATGGTTGTAATAAAAATCCAACCCACACTCACCAATCGCCTTTACTTTCGGCTTTTTCAGTAAGCTTTTGAATAGATCTAACTTCTCAGGATTATCAAGATGATCTTGCGCCTCGTGTGGATGAATACCAATACTTGCCCACAACCCCTCTCTATCCTGCACACACTCAACTGCCAATTCGCTATCTGGTGCAGTAGTACCTACACACATCGCTCGAGTAACACCAACTGCCTTGGCATCGGCCAACACCGGTTCAATATCGGTTATTCCACCTTTAACCCATTTTTCGTGAACCGGTGTCGTGTCCCGCAAAATTTCATGAATATGACAATGCGTATCAAAAAATTCCATACTCATACACTACCCCTGGGCTAGAGGCTGATCGTACTTTGGGAAAAGTGTTTCTTTGAGTGGACGAACCACGCCTTCTGAGAAGATATTGCGGATCTTTACCGCAGTATCTGGCATAAACGGTTCAAGCAAATTGGCAATTTCCAGCAAGTAACTCGCCTGGTATGCAAGCACTTCGCGCAAGTGGTCAGTATCGTTTTCTTTAGCAATGACCCATGGTTTTGTGTCGTCAATGTAGCGGTTCAAACCACGGACGCTATCCCAAATACTTTCGAGCGCACGATCAAAGCGACATTCACTGATAGCTTCTTCAATCGGCCCCGTATCGTGGCTTGCCGGCGGAATCTCCCCGATGATACCGTTTTGATATTTCATAATCATTGCAGCTGTTCGCTGTACAGCGTTACCAAGTTCGTTGGCAAGCTCATTATTGTAGGCAAGCTCAAACTTCTCCCATGTGAAATCACCGTCTTCATACGATGGTATATGGCGCAAGAAGTAGTACCGAAAAGCATCAACACCATACTTCTCAATAATCTCATGTGGCGAGATGACATTGCCAAGACTCTTGCTCATCTTCTGGCCATCAACATTGATAAAGCCATGCACATACAGTTTTGATGGAAGTGCCACACCCAAACTCATCAGCATAGCTGGCCAAATTGCGGCATGGAAGCGAATTATATCTTTGCCGATTACCTGCACATTAGCCGGCCAGAAGTTTTTGAAATCCTCATGCTCCGGATATCCAAGCACTGTAATATAGTTCATTAGCGCCTCAAACCAAACATACATCACCTGCGTGTCGTCGCCCGGCACTGGAACACCCCAAGACAGCTTATCTTTCGGACGACTAATACTTATATCCTCAAGACCTTCATTTAGTAGCGACAAAATCTCATTTTTGCGGGTCGCTGGCACAATTTCAAATTGCCCAGATTCGATTGCCTTGCGAATTTGGTCAGTATATTTACTTAATGCGAAAAAGTAGTTTTCCTCTTCAAGCTTCTGATACGCCTGCGGATGATTAGGATTGGTACGTTCAGGATCTACCTGCCCTTCAGGCACAAACTCTTCCTGGCGAACATCATACCAGCCAGTATATTTAGCCTTATATATATCCTTCTCCAACGCTTTCCATACTAATTGCGCCCGCTGCTCATGCCCAGGATCAGTCGTGCGGATAAAACGATCATTACTAGCATTGAGCAACCTACAAAGCTCACGGTATTTCTGACTTACCTCATCGGTAAACTGCTTCGGTGTTTTTCCAAGACTAGCCGCCTTTTCAGCCACCTTTGTACCATGCTCATCAGTACCTGTACTAAAGATGACTGGCACTTTTTTCGCACGCGCATGACGTGCCAATACATCGGCCATAATTAACTCCATTGCAAAACCAATGTGCGGATCACCATTTACATAAGGAATTGAAGTTGTAACGTAGTAATTATTCGCTTTCATCGTTAAGTATTGTACCCAGTTTCATTAAATAGTAGAAAACAAAACCCGAGAGAAACGAAAAAGAGCCTGCCCTTAGCAGGGCATCATGAGCAACAGCTTTTGATAACTTGAAGTTTGCATTACCTATTAGTATACCTTACTTCAGTAGTTTTGCGACTTCTTTCGCTTCAGTTTCGTCCAGATCAGTAAACAAATCAGCTTCAAACTGCTCCGAAACTTTATATAGATAATCCTCAAAATACCGAGGATATACATGAAAATGCACGTGATCTATTTTAAGTCTGCTTTGTTTCAAAAACGGTCGATAATTTTGACGAATATCGCAGCCGTCTCCGAGCTTACCAATAATTTTCTTCTCAATGAAAAAGATCAAATCAAAAATATCAGCAAGTTCTTCTTTAGTAAGCCCCCACGGTTCTTCGATATGACGTTTTGGAATCACCAAAAAATGCCCCGGCACCTTTCGAGGATTACTCAAAATAGCGTGCGCAGTCTTATTTTCTTTCAGTATGCGATCTTTTACAGCACAAAATGGACAACTTTTCATATGTATAACTGTACAGAAAATAACACATTTCCCAAACAAAAAAGTCGGTATTATACCGACTCTTTCGTTGGTGGGCGAGGAGGGACTCGAACCCTCAAGCCTTATTCAGGCAACGGATTTTAAGTCCGTCGCGTATACCAATTCCGCCACTCGCCCTAAAAAGTAATAAACAAAAACTCCACTTTCATCTAAAAGTGGAGGCACCTACGGGATTCGAACCCGTGTACGCGGTTTTGCAGACCGCTGCGTAACCACTCCGCCAAGGCGCCCTAACCAACACAATACTACGCTAGTATAACAGATAACTATCCCTGTTTGTAGATACTCTCTCTAGATTAATTGTTAGAAAAAAGATAGCATAGCAATATAAACGCTTACGACAACAAGGAGAACAGTTTTGCAAAAGAAAAGTTATTTTATTGCAGGCATCGGTGCTGGTATATTAATCACCGTATTTATACTTAAATTTTTTGCAATTTCGTGGCTTTTAGTGAGTACAGGAGCACTGCTGCTAATTCTTAGTGGCACCGGCACTAAGCTATCTAAATAAACATTAGACATCACTTGAGTTTTACTAAGTGTCTAAACCCAAGCAGTGTCAGCACGGCCATAACACCAGCACCAACAAATGAAACTATTGCAGCAATCTTAGCTAACATACCAAATACCCAGTATGAATAGCCACTGCCAAGCAGAATACCGCGCAATGTCTCGCCTTGGAACAGGGTGGTTTTTTGCTGCTGCAGTTTTTCGTTTGTTGGATTTTTCCTTGCCTCTTCGCTCACTTCAGCGTAAGTTTTACCGCCTGCAACCTGCTCTAGGTGCACTTTTATGTAATGATTGGCATACACCTTGGCCTGCTCACCATTAACCAGTTGCTGTCCAGCGTATTTGAGCATTTCTTTCTGGTCTGCTTCCGGCAGTGCAGCCAACGCCGGACTGTCCTTATCGGGAAAGAAGATCTTTTGTGCTGATAATTCTGTCTGCACCTGATTGGTCGCAAATTTGTAGCCGTACCACATTAGACACCCAACAACCACTAAGACAACTGTTGTTGCTATACCCAGTAAAATAAACACTTTATCAATTGCTTTTCTTTCTATTTTTGTCTTTGTTGCCATATTTATTTCCTACACTGTTACTTCGAAGATAAGTATAACCGCTTTACCGCTTACTACACAATGCTCTTGCTTGGTATCAATTTTTACAAACTACAGCTTGACACTTTCTTTACCAATCTAAATGCTCTAGTGCAGGACATATTTTTTTCGTCCCCAAAAGACCAAGAAGCTTCGATACCTTTTCAGGACCAGTACATTCTATAGTTCTCTGTGCAGCGTCAGCATATATCTTCTGCCGTCGTTTGTCGCCTATCGAGTTTTTATTATGTCTTCCTAAGATAATTGTTTTAGATGACTGACCATCTTCTGATATATACCGAACCGCAAGAGTAAGGCCAGGCTCCCCAGACGCAGCCCTAGCCATATATTGCTCTCTAATTGCTTTCTCAATTGGAAAGCCCATTAATGGACAGTCTTCACAAGGACTGAGCCTTAGGCTAGTATCTACATCCTCTATCGTAGCCTCATCTTTTGCTATTTCTTCCTCTATTGCCCGTTCCAAGGCGTCATAGTAAGCTGGGTTATAATCTTCCATACATTTTAGCTAACACTACCCGACATCCATTTGCAAGCATAACAAGCATAAACATATAACACCCTACAAGCCACAAAAGCTAACACTGCACTAAAGTCGAATTAATTAGAATACACCGTTCGAATTTGGTGAATCTTTGATATCTTCTTGGGAAGCTTCCCACGATTCAATAATTTTGTCGCCTTCAAAACGAAAAATATGTATCAGAGACCAGTCGTTATCAGATATTCCCGAAACTCTGCAATGCACTGCTACTAAGTCGTCATCTTCTAGAGCACGAAGTACCTGAATTGTCTTGCCAGGAAAATCTTTAGCATTCTTCTCCATCTCTTCTAGCAACGTTTCACGATCACCTTTAAAGTAAGCGTTGTGATGATAGAAGTCAGGATGGATATATTTACTAAACGCCTCCCGCACTTTATCCGCTGAAGAAACCATTGTAAGAAAATCTACCGCGATAGCTTTTCTGTTCATATGCATATGATAGCACATCACCTTATATACACATTCAATACACGAATACGCAGAATTACATTAGGGCACAACCAACTTAGCAAAACAATGAGCAAAGCAAACAGCACAAACCTCCATAAAACAAAAAAGAGCCTTTCGGCTCCTAACTCTCAAACCTGGTGCAACATCGTTGACGCATTGCAAACGTCTGCTGTTGCGGCACTCAATGATTATAAACTGAAACACCTCGTAGAACAATTCCAGCTATCGGGTAATTTGATTTAATACACCCCTCGTTTCAAACTTGGGCAAGAGTGGTACAAGTGTAGGGCAAAAATGCCCGTTTTTTATGTCTGATATTTTGATGTTTTATACAGGGGGTCTGGTATATATACCTCTGTTTTGTCTTGCCAAGCGGCGTGAGTGGGGCTATTTTCAAGGATTGAAAAAAAGTAAAAACAGCACAGCTATGGCGGGGTAGTCGCCCTCTATTTCTGCAAACCTACACTCCGCCGTGTATATGCCTAATTTGTCGGAGTAATTTCGCCAGCGTTTTTTAAGACAGTTACTTGAACCACTCTATGACACGAACCATCGGCTTTATATGAAACTCGCGTATGTAGCCTCGCAACAAGGACTTGTCTTTAATAAAGTCAGCTGCAACTGGTCCGACTTTGTAGTAACCATCTACAAAACTACCACCAACAGCATTTGTTTTGAGGTTGTTATCTCTAAAATCACGTAGCACATCTAGGTCATGCGTTAAGTGTGTGCCGTATGCCGCTGTCGCTATAAAGCAATCGCTATCTTTTTTCTCATCAGACTTTTCAACTGCTGGCTTCCATTTCTCATCACCAGCATATTTACCGACTTGCGGATGCTTGTTGTCGGTAGAACCAAACCACAAGATATTATATGCACCATCATCCTTAGACGCTTCGCCAGTATCGTAATTAAATCCGCCAGTATATGATGCCACTAAATGCACATCCTTTTTGTCAAAAACTTCTTTTTGTTTGGCTTTGAATGCGTTAACGGCTTTTCTGTAGGCTAACTGCTGGGAATTAAGATAGGAGTCGGGTATATCATTGTTCAGTGCCGTAAGGGACTCTCTAAATCTATCTTCGGTACTACCAGAAAAGTAGTCTTTGTCCTCTGGCATACCCTTAATGCCAGTATCGTACTCCAGCACTTCCTTGTCAGTATAAATAGTAGCCCCAAATTCAGGCTTGCCCTCTTTTTTGGCTATGTCGGTTAGTATGCTTTTGACGGTATCCTTAAAAGCTTCGCTAGATAAATCAACAGGGTCAATCAGTACGTAATAGTCAGTGTTCTTGGCAACGCCAACATTGTCTTTAGTCTGTACAATCTCGTATTTTGGCGTATCTGCTTGGGCATTTAAGCTGGTATTACCTAATGCAAACGCAAAGCCGTGTAAGCCAACAATCATTAAGGCAGCTACCATGAGCCGCTTACGCCAACTTCTAGGGTTTTTCTGTTGCTGTTCTGGCATAATCTCACCTCCTCACTACTTTATTTGATTGCTAACTATTTGTTAGCAAATGTTCTGTTATCAAAGATACCATATTTGTCTGTTACTGCTAACACAGTGTTAGTGGTCTAACTGTCCTCACACACGTAGTTTGGACAGTGGAATGAAACGCAATTCTAGGGAGCTGCACCTATTGCAGCTAAAGCTCGGCAAACGTGTGCAAGATATACGTAAACGCAAGAACCTCACACAAGAGGGTCTTGCTGCTATCTCTGGGCTTGACAGAGTTTCAATCGGCTATATTGAGCAAGGTAGACGAGCACCGCAATTAAGTACGCTGCTGATACTTTTAAAGAGTTTGCAAGTAAAACTATCTGAGTTTTTTGACGGCATTTAGCCTTGTTGTTTCTTTAGTAAGTTCATAATGTCTTCACGCCTGTACCGCCTATCTCGGCGTGTGCCAAAACGCACGGCTACTAGGTAGCCTTTTGCATCCCATTTTCTGAGCGTGTTCGGATGGCAGTTTAGTATCTCGCTCGCTTGCTTGAGCGTCAGTAACTTCGGCTGCTTTTTCTCAGATTGTGTCATACTATAACTATACACGACTTGCTACGGCAAGACTATGAGTGAAGTGATGAAGAACAGTGAAGAAAAGAATGATAAACAACGTAAAAAGCCGCAAAAACGAGCGGCAGATAAAGCACGCCGCCCAAAAAATACAAAAGGCAAAAAACCTACAGAAATTAAGATACTCAACGATGATGGCACAGTAAAAAGAACTATCAACATCTCTAATAGCGGCAACAGTCTTACCTTTGGTCAATACAAAGAGCTTAGAAAAAAAGACCCCAATTTACTGACCGCCAAAGAAAAGAAACAGCTAGAAGAAACTCAGAAACAGTTACGCAAGATGACTGAGAGCCTAGTGAGTAAGTACGACTTTAGTGCAATGACCAGTGCAATACAGGGCATTTACAAGCTGTCGCCAGCCTTTCAGACATTACAAGCCATTGACACATCACCTATTTTGAAAATAGCGACAGACGCACAAAGACTATCTATTGCAACACAGCCAGCATTATCAAAGGCACTTAGCATCCAAGCAACACTAGCACCCGCATTAGAGGCAATCTATAAAAGCACTCTATTCACGCAAAACCAATTTACCGCACTCGCTGCTATACAAAAGTCGTTAGCAGGCTTTCCGACAGAGAGCACAATAGCTGCAATCAAGAGCATACAAGACGCTTTTCAAGCACCGCTTATAGCCAAAACGATGTTTGCGGATTTTCATACTGCACACGAACGCATACTACGCAGCCTAAGGTTTGATATTGGCTCACTTACGGCAAGTATTGAGTTTAGTAGGCTTGAAACAGTAGATGTTGCACTAGATGATGTTGTAACTGATGATGACAACCTTAGAGCGTCAGCAACAGCCACCCAAACCAACAATGCTGGCAACATAACATTTGTTGATAACGCAAACCTCGTACTTGCCTTTAACGATTTAAAGCAAGAAGTACACGATTTACGGCAGCAGCTGCTTGCCCGTGATAATCAACAAGGGCAGCGACTTATTGCACCATCAACGGTACACTTCAAACGCTCAACAACCACAATACAGATAGGTAATTTCAGGGTAAGTGCCACTCTTAGCTCCAAGCAAACACAATTTGCCCGAACAGTTATCGGCTCGCCAGACAATATAGGTAAGCGATGGGATATTGACGACCTGATATTTGAGGTATTCGGCGAACGGATTGATAACAACGAGCTTAACTGGATAAAAAAGATACGTAGTTATATTTGGCAGTTCAATCAAAAAGTTATGATTGCCTCAGGCGGCACTATGCCTGATTATCTCGTGCTTGATGGCATTGAGGTTTACGTCAATCCAGACTATCTCTAATCAGTAAAAACTGAGTTTTCCACAGATTTAAATAACTTAAATAGACGTTTCTTTGTAATGGGTATTGTGCAAGAAAAGCAGAATAACCACCAGCAAAGAAAGGCTACGAAACCGCAGGCAGCGGAACTAAGCGAGCAAGCAATTCGTAACTTGGTCGGTTTCTTTGACGTGCTTATTCAAATGGACTTTGCACAGAAACATAAGCAAAAGCAACGTAATGAAAGGAACGATGAAGATGACAACGATATACAAAATACTCCAAGTGTCGCTGCGTAAGCTAATTGACTGGCTTATGACGGCTTGGCTATGGGCAAACAAGCACGAGAAAGCCGCTGAGGAGCGTAAAAAGTATGGTCGTAAGTGAAGTAAACATTACGCCAGTCAAACCGACTGACGGGCTTGTAGCCTTTGCAAGTTGTGTGATTGGCGGGCAGCTGTATCTTGGCTCGCTCGGCATACACCAACGGCTAGACGGTACAGGGTATCGCATAACGTATCCGACTAAAAAAGTTGGCTCAAGACAGCTCAACTTTTACCACCCTCTAACCAAAGAGGCTGGCAAGTTAATTGAACAAGCGATAGTTGCCAAGTGCAACGAGCTATTTGAAAGAAGTGATGAAACGTATGGTAGACACAGTAAAAATACTCATACCCGTACGTAACCCGCTTCTCTTTGACAACGGCAGGTTTTCGCCTAGCCTTGAGATACTCGTAAATAGCAGGGGCTTTGGCAAGTCAATGCTCAACCCCTCGCCCACGTACGCCAAGATGGGCAAGTATATGCCACGTCTTACGATGTACAAGCGAGTGCGAAAGACCGTTGAATACCAGTTAGCAGTTGAGTTTTCAGCACCCAAGATGCTGTTCGGCAATAACTTTGACGAACTGCAAGAAAGTGATTTTGACGCACTGCTCACGGCACTGCAATCAGCATTGTACGAGCTAACTGGTCATAAGTTCTTCAAGCCACAGCTTGCCCACGCCGACATTGCGGCTTGGCACCCATCTAAGAACATTGTGTTTCTTGACTACACCTCGTGCCAAACCATTTTGAACACGATGGGCAAGCTGGACGTTAGCAAGACGTATGACCTGCAAAAAACTGACTTTCGTGATGGACACGTGGTACACATTCACGCCAACTCACTTGATATAGCCTTTTACGACAAAATGGCTGACCTGCTAAAAGCAAAGAAAAGCGGCAAGCGTGCTTTTGAGAACGACAGCACCGTGCAGCTCAATTTACTTGAGGGTTTATCTGAATACCGACCAATGGAAGTATTCAGGTATGAAGTACGTTTTGTCGGTAGAGCCTCTATCAAGCGAGCCTACCCCGAACTAAAGGAATGGACGTTTGAGAACCTATACAAAAAGCAGTTATGCCAAGACACGCTGCTCAAGCATTGGAACAAGCTGACAAGCAATGTAGATATCCTGGCACTGGACGTAAAAGAACCGTATGAGCTACTGCAAAACTACATTGAGGCAAACCAAGATGCAACACCACAAGCTGCACTCACGGCAGTAGCAGGGTTGCTCATTATAAGTCAGGCAGGTGCGGTTGGCTTACGCAACACGCTTGAAGCTCGCTACGGCAAGCAGGCATGGTATCGCATAAAGCCGCTACTAAAAGCACCGCAGGCATACCGCTTTCAATCATTCGTACGCATTGATGAGGCATTGCAGCGGTTTACCCCTACACGTATGTCTGACTTTATTAAAAACATTGAAAATAGTGGTAAGTAATGTTAAGTTAGTAAGGAGTAAAGATATGAAAACAATGTTAATCCTAATCGCACGAGTATCAGACATTGAGCAGCGTAAAGCACTACCCGCTCAAAAGCTACGGCTAGAGCAATATGCAAAAGTCAAAGATATGCCGTACAAGTACCACGAGTTTGATGAAAGTGCGTACAAAGACGCTCGGCATAAGTTCTCACAGTTGGTTGAGAATATAGCGGCAATGAAAGAACACGCCATAGTTGTGTTTGATAAAATAGACCGCTTTACCCGCGACGCATCACAGCGAGAAGTACGGATAATGGGCAAGCTCGTAGAGCAAGGCAGAATTGAAATGCACTTCCCGTCAGACAACCTGTTTATTACGCAAAACTCGCCTGCCACTGATTTGTTCAGGCTCGGTATTGGTATGCTGCTTGCAAAATACTATTCCGACACCAGCAGGGATAACGTCAAACGTCGCTTTGAGCAGATGTTGAACGATGGTATATGGGTTCATAGAGCACCCATTGGCTACAAGAACATCATAATAGGCGGCACACCGCAAAGACCAATCAAAGATATTGAGGTAGATGATGCAAAGGCACGCTACATAGTAAAAGCATACGAGATGAGAGCACGTGGTATGTCCTACGCTGTCATTGCCAAAGAGTTGCACAAAATGGGCTTTCGTAGCAACATCTCAAACAGTAAAGCACCAAGTAAGCAGTTTCTTGAGCGTATATTAAGCAATCCGTTTTACTACGGCGTTATGGTACATTCTGGCAAAGAGTACCCACACAAGTACAAGCCACTTATAAGCCGTGCTTTATTCAATCAGGTGCAGCGTGTCCGTGATGAGCGTAAGCACACCAAAACCAAGTACGATAGCAAAGACTACACGCTCAAAAAGATAGTGAAGTGCGGCAGGTGCGGACGTGCCGTATCACCGTTCAAGGCTCGCAATACGGTTTACTTGCGTTGTGCAAACGCTCAGTGCGATAATCCTAATACAGCCGAGAGCCTAGTTATTGACGGCGTAACGGCAGATATAGGGTTTATAGACGTGCCTGAACAATGGTTAGACAAGGTTATAGCTGAGCTGCGTAGGCGGCACGATGACCAGCAAACGTACTATACGCAAAACATTGAACAAACTCGTACTGAATACGATAAGGTCAAAGAAAAAATGCGTAAGGTTTACTATGACCTGCTTGACGGACGTATTACACAGACCCTACACGATGAAATTGCAACTGACCTAGAAAAACGGCAGCAGGAATTGAATGACCGCCTAAAGTTGCTAACAAGTGATAACAAAGACTTTCAAGTAACCGCCTCTTATCTGTTAGATTTAGCTCAGCGAGCAGAACAGCTATTTAATGAGAGCGATGAAGCGTTGCAAAACAAACTTTTGGAATACGTACTTTCAAACATTGAGCTAAAGGACAAAAAGTTGTCTTACATACTAAACGACCCCTTTAAGTCCATCGTTGAGGCAAAGAAAAAGAGCCTTTCGGCTCATAATTCTAACATTTGGTGCGGGTGACGGGACTCTAACCCGTGGCCTCATCCTTGGCAAGGATGCGCTCTAGACAACTGAGCTACACCCGCGTAACAGGGATGAATTATACCGAAAAGAGGCCACAGAAACAAGACTTTAATTACATCTTGAAGAATATGCACTTTTCTCTTAAAATAAGTGCTATATGGCTCTTTAGCTCAGTTGGTAGAGCAGAGGCCTGAAGAGCCTTGTGTCCCCAGTTCGAGTCTGGGAGGAGCCACCAGGAAAAAACCCGATCTAAAGGATCGGGTTTTTTCTTTGGTTTCTCTCTGTTTCACCGAAATACTACTTTTCGCTGTCGCGGTCTTTACCCATTCGCTCTTTCATTTCGTCGGTAGCTTTATTTTTTGTCTTTTTCATCTTGTCTTTCATATCACCCATAGTAATCTCCCTTCGTTTAGGATGTTTTTATTATGGGCTTATTAAAAGAAAGACGCTGTTAGCTATTTAATACCCTAAATACGCTTATCAATAAATTCCTGACACAAACGCTCAAAAATTGCATTAGTCCAACCAAATCCAACTTGCGATGGATATACACCACGTACCGGCGGTTTTTCAGGGTTTACAACATTGTATTTTTCTAGAAACACTGCATGATTATTAAACCAATCCAGATTGGTCTTTAGCCATTTTATTGCAATCCTTTTCGCATCTTCGTTGTAGCCATAGCGCTGCAAACCTTTGATAACAATAAAGTGAAGCGGCGCCCAGCCATTTGGATGTGCCCACTGGGTTGGCAAAGAACCTGGTACATATTGCGCCAGCGGCAGTGCATCGGTCGTGGCAAGCCCACCTTTGTTCTCAAAACGACGCAAAGCTTTAACCATAAGCTGGGCCTGACGACCGTCTACCATACCAGCCCACATCGGGAAATAAGCAGCAAGCGAACTTACGCTTCCGCGTTTTTTCTTTACATAGTTATAGTCATAGTAAAGCCCGCGACTTTTATCCCACATGAGTTTATTCATCGTTTTAGCACGCTCTTTGGCTGCTAGCTCCCATTTTGCCTGTTCCCGCTTGTTGTCAAAAATCCGCGCTGCTGCTGCAAAATCCATTTCGTACTTGTACAGCAATGCGTTTAAGTCAACTGGCAAATAATCCAGTGCTCTGCGGTTAAACCGCGGCGTCATATCCCAGCCACTTTCAGCTTCTGCTAAATCATGTAGCATATTTATGTCATAGTAGCGGCTCAACCCTTGATACACCTGACGCCAATGTGGCTTGGCGGGGCCCATCCAAACTGTTTGATACTCTTGCTTGGCAATTTCTATATGGTCCTTAAGCCAATCACGTCCTAGGTTGTACGCATGATAAACATCAAAAATATAACTGGTAAGCAGCGGCGGCTGGGAACGTCCCATCAAATAATTTCTTGAAGCGTTGGGCACAACATGAAAACGTTCAAGCATACTCTCGATGTTCTCCAACATGCCTATTACGAGGTCTTTATGCTCCGCATCGAGCATACCCTGCACCATAAAGTACGTATCCCAATAATACATTTCATTAAAGTCAAACTCGTGACCCTCTTCACTCGCAGGTACTAAGTACGGGTTTGGCAATCCTATAAGACTGCCTTCGTCTTTTGGATTGTAGCGCTCGAGCTTCTTCCAATACGCACGTATATACGCCCGCGCTGGTTTTACCTCCTCAGCAGTCAACTCGTAATTACGACTCAAAGAGAACAGCCCGGTTTTGGTTTTCTTAACTATTTCTTTAGCTTTTCTACCTAGCATATATGGTTTTAGACTAGGGCGTAGAAAGAGCCAAGTCAAGAAAAAGCGCAAACTTTTTTATATACTGGCGAGATGCCATAAATGACAATGTTGACAACGATATGACTTTACGCGACTACCATAGCGATGGTATGTCACTGTCGCAGCGGTGTCTGCTGCTTTTTTCGTATCAAAAGCCAACTTTTCAGCACAAGGCAAAGGAGCATCTTCTTCTACTACCATCATGATGTAAGTATACAAATTTATGTAGACAGCTTCACTCGCTCATAGTACTATTTAGGCAATAATAAGCATAAGCATTAAGAGGTAAGAAATGCGCAATCAATCTAAAAGCCAACGCAAAAAACTTATACCTATATTTATCGTGGCACTGCTTTTGGTAGCAGGATTTGCAGGTTGGCACTTTACGAAAAAAGACTCTAGCCCTGCTAGCAAGGCCATCAAGGAAGCTATGGTTTCATGTAATCAAAACGATAAAGACCTCTGTAAATTTATTGCCAGCTGGAAAGAAAATAACTATTACACCATCACAGCTACTGTTGAAAGCGAAGGCCAAAAACAAAGTTTCACCTTGCGCACCATTGGTAATGACCGTACTCACATGATCAGTAGCGGCAGGAATAATGAAAGTTACGAAGTAATCACTATTGACAATACGATGTACACTAAAGACCCATCAGATGGTACCTGGTGGAAACAAACCTTGGCAGACGATGAGTCAAAGCCAGGCAAAGACTTTAAGGTAGATTTTGACGACCCAGACAAAAATACTCCTGAAGCAGATAAAACTATCTATAAGAAAATCGGCAAAGAGCCTTGTGGAAAGCTTACCTGCTTTAAGTACCAAATTATTGATCCAAATGCAAAAGACGAACAGCATTTTATATGGTTTGACGACAAAGACTACCAGCTACGCCGCATGACTACCGAAGGACCAAGCGGCAAGAGCGAAATGGCATTTAACTACGACAAATTCACCATCGAAGAACCATCACCAGTAAAAGATATGCCGACCGCAGAGGTAGGCAGTGTTCCGAGCGAGGCCGAAATCCAACAGCTTATGCAACAATACGGCGGTGAACACCACCACTAAACCGACTTTCATTAGTTATCGTCAGAAACTTTGCCACCTTTACGACGAGCTTTATCAAGCCCGACTGCTATAGCCTGATCCTTGTTTTTAAACTTTCCCTTGTGCTTGTGTTCGTGCATAGTCTTCTGCACTTCATCCTGTGCTTTTTTACCATACTTTGCCATTACTGCCTCTTCTTTCCTTTACGTTTCTTCGACTCTTTTCTGTGAGCGCCCTGTACTTTGTGATTGCCTACTGCTACCGCTAACTTATGATTGCGATAACGTCGTTCCCGACGATACATGTGCATGTTTTCATGTGTATCTTCGGGATCAAGGCCATAATCTGTCATACCTCACCTCCACATGTCATACTCTTTATTCTGAAACACATAAGGTAGAGGAACTATGGACTTTCTTACACAACTTATTGCTTCTTAATTCTTTGCTTTATCAAAAAATATTGTAAAAAATATTAATTTATTCTAAAATCCTTCCATGACAACTGAGGCACTCGGCCAATTAACACCGACTATATTTCCAACTGAAACATCACATGAAACCCAGCCTAAACAAATGCTGGTAACTACACACGGGACCGAACTTTTTGCACAACATCCTGATTGTAGAGATGTATTTATAAATCGCGCAAGAGGTTTTATTGATCCCTCACTTACACGCCCTGCCGATTGTAAAATGATCGGTAACGGTAACTGTGGCCGGGTTTATGAATTACCAGGCTTTGCAGAGCAGTGCTTTAAGATAAGCACTCCTGACACTATGCGTATTAGAAAAATAGACCTGGAGCTTTGTCCACCGCCACCAAATCTCATAAGTGAACTTAGGTTTATGAGTGCTTTACAAAAGTATTTTGCAAAAAGACCTGAAACCGGCATACATGTTCCAAAACCATACGCAGCAATAACATTTGAGAACGGCACTGCACTCTTACAAGAACGCATACCGCAGCATTTTGAATCATTAAAGAAAATTGCGACAAAAGATATTTTTTCTCCTAATGAGCTATACGAACAAGAAGAGTTGCTTATAGCTAGAGTTCAGAAATCTCTCGGAGCAACAGCATTACGCTTAGGTATAGGAGATTTACGCGGAACAGGCAAGAGACTCAACGGCGGTAATATATTTACCGATCAGCCTGAAAATCCTGCCCAAGGCAATCTTTATATCATTGACCTCATTGGGAATAGTAAACTACGAAGAATCGTCGCCTCTCTCATTGCAAGGGCTTATCCAAACGATTGTTAATAACTTCACTGAAATAAGACCTCCTAAGCAGTACAGTAGACAGATATTAAGGAGGTTTAGTGTGGGATACTTTAAGCACTCATTGCGCACAGTAAGCTATCGGACCTTGGTAGGGATTGTTGGCATATCACTAGCGCTCGGTAGTATGTTGGGTACGGTTACCACTCACGGCTTGAGTATAAACTCTGCCCGTGATTGTGATGCCAATGCAGTCATTCGCTGTGGTGCACTGAGCACTGAGGAGCTACGGCAAAAATACAATAATGATCACAGTATACGCACCATTTTCAATCACTTTGGAATTAGCAGAGAAGATATCCGCCGACTTGACGCAACAGTGGTTGCTGGACACGTAACACGGGACGGACGCGTCATAGTAAATGGCAAAACAGTTGCAACAAACGCTATGACCGCTGGTCGACAACACATGCCGGGCAGCACCCGAGTTAATAGAAACGGTATACAGTTTTACATGCGCCCACCAAGGGTATCTTTTCAGTCTGAGCGACTTGCAGCCTTTATAGTAATGACCAATAACTCTAATTCCAACACTAGTGCAAATTCAAATAACACAAACAGTAGCTCCTCTGTAGCAAATCAGCCCGAGAATTCCTCCGACACAAATACCAACACTGACACTGATAGTACGGTCAACTCTAATGACCGTACAAACAACAGACAATTTGCATTTGCTATCATCGCAAGCTGCGGTAACCCTGTATCTGCCCGGCCAGTACGCCGTCCTGTGGCTCAGCCGAAACCACAACCAGCACCTACCCCTCCTCCGGCACCAACTGCCCCAACACAGCCGCAGCCAAAAGAAAAGCCTCAGCCAAGCGCTTCGGCAACCGCCGAAGCAACAGCTAACGCGACCGTAACTATTAATCAACCTGAGCAACCTGCTCCAACTCCAGCGCCACAACCGCAGCCACAACCACAACCCGTTGCAACCGCTCCACCGATACCAACCGAAATCACACCGACTCAAGAAAAGGTAGAAGTCGAAACCCAAGAACTCCCTAAAACCGGCATGACAAGTGAAAGTATCAGTAAAATTGCCGCAATTGCAGGACTTACCGCACTAGGCAGCTCTATTATTCACATCCTCTACGCCCGCAGAAAAGCCCGAAAAGAGAAAGTAACCAACTTCTATTAACACGTTAGCAAGGGGGCTTATATGGCGGACACATCAAACGGCACCACCAATACAAAAGTAGCAGTCATTACCGGTGCTTCAAGCGGTATTGGACGAGCAACCGCTATTGAATTTGCGAAAAATGGTTACGATATAGTGCTCGCCGCCCGTCGCCAGAGTGAGCTGCAAAACGTAGCTGAAGTATGTGAGCAATTTGGCATACGTCCCATGATAGTCGTTGCCGATGCAACTGACGAATCAGCGGTACAGAAAATCGCAGATGTCGCTAATGTGACTTTTGGTCATTTTGATATATGGGTCAACAATGCGGCAGTATCGCTCTATGCAAAATTCGAGGATACGCCACTTAAGGATTTCCAACAAGTCATCAACACTAATCTCATGGGATACGTATATGGATGTCGTGCAGCTATTCAGCAATTCAAGGAGCAGAGTCATGGCACACTCATCAATGTCAGCTCAATCAACGCAGCAGCGCCCTTGCCATACGCAAGTGCCTATGTGGCCAGCAAGTACGCCATCCGAGGACTCACTGAAAGCATCCGTATGGAACTAGAGGATCAAGGATTATCAAAACAAATCCGTGTGTGTAATGTCATGCCTGCCTCAGTTGATACAAACCTTTTTCAGAACGCTGCCAACTACACCAACCGGGAAGTAGTCGCCCTAGAACCCGTATATGACCCAGTAACTGTTGCAAAACAAATCGTTAAACTTGCCAAGTGTCCACGCCGCGAAATTATCATAGGATCAGCCGGAAAAATGATGGTTGCTAAACATACAAAGAGGCCGCTGCTTTATGAAAAGATCGTGTCTAAATTTGCAGCAAAGAATAATTTTAGCGACAATTCAGTAGAAAATACCACTGGAAATTTATACGAACCAATCGCTGAACACACCGGAGTCCATGGTGGTTGGCGTGACCGTCGAATGTCTGGCTCCACTTTTAACGCCATAGTTAGCGGTGTAACCATAGCTGCACTTGCAGCTGTAGGTGCAGGCGTGTTACTCGCCCAAAAAGCACGTTCTAAGTCATGAAACGCATCATAACTTTATTTGCAACAATCACTAGCCTAGTAATAGGGCTTCATGTCAACGCAACATTTGCTGGAGATAACACACAGGTAGACATCCAGGGTAACTTATGGAAAGGCGCAAATATTATGTTCGATGGCGAAAGCAAGAACAAAACCAAAGCGCCTGATAACCAAACTTCACAACCGACGAACAATACAGACAATCAACAGTCATTAAGAACCCAGGGCGCATACACAGCACTGGGTGATTCTGTTGCTGCCGGTCTTGGCCTCGGCAACACCACCGATCAATGCGGCCGCTCAAATCAAGCATACCCGCACCGAATAGCCAATTCACTGAGCTATCAGCTGATTCATATCGCCTGCAGCGGCGCAACCGCAGGTGATCTATTCACAAAACAAGAAGATATCGCGCCGCAGCTCGACACAGCATTTACTTCCGGCACCCCAACACTTATCACTATCACAGCTGGCGCCAACGATGTACGATGGGCAGAATTCGCATATAAATGCTACTACAGAACCTGCGGCACAGCAGTTGATACATATGCAACAAATACGCTCCTTATAGCGCTGCAACTAAAGCTTACCTATGCGTTCAACGAAATCCAGAAGCGAAGCAATAACAATCCTCCTACAGTTATCATAACTGGCTACTACAACCCCCTCTCAAACCAATGCATACGACAATTAGACGAAATAACTCAAGATGAAGTCAGATGGCTCAATAACCAGCGAAACGCCCTAAATCAAACCATCCGAAATACTGCAGCAACCTACCCGTTTGTACGCTACATTCCCCTAAATTTCAGTGATCACGGACTCTGTTCAAATAATCCATGGGTGCAAGGATTAAATGATGCCGCTCCACTTCATCCGAATAGCCGCGGTCAAGCTGCTATAGCCCGCACTATACTAAATGGTTTATAAAAGACAAGTTTAGCACTCGATATCGTACTCCTCATCTCAAAACAAAAAAGACCTATCACAACTGGATAAGTCACTTTTGGTGGAGCTGGCGGGTACTGCCCCCGCGTCCGCTGGTTTATCTTGGTTATTCGTCTACAGGCTTAGTTTTGTTCTCATCTTTTCATGAGCCATCTGAACAAAACAAGCTTTGCTCATGAGCAGTCCTCGGACTTAGTAAACACTATGGACAAAAGTGTTCACGCAGCCAGACAAATGTGAAGCGCCATCGCAATATCTGGCGTCTTGCTAGGCACTGCATACGTATCTTAGGCGTATGCTGGTGCAAAGGTTGGAACCTTGAAGAGGTTAGCAACCTTGCTTGCAAATGACTTTGCATTTACTATTTGTCCTGGGTAACGCTCAGGAAGCGGCCTGCGGATATAACCGATAAAGTCCAACGTCGAGCTTAGTATTCAGCCCCTCGTCTTGTATAAGTAGGGTAATTATACCCTATCTTTTCATTATAACATAAAATGGTTTATAATGCTAGTGCCTATAGCTTATTGATAAGTGTTAGTAGCGTTCGTTGTTGATTTTCGGTTAATCGCTCAAAGAAAGCTCGGTGATATTGAGCAAGCAATTTTTCAGCCGTGGCAATAACCCGAGCACCCTTCATCGTCAGGCCTGTTAAGTGTTCTCGCTGGTTATTAGGATTCTTAAATGAGAGCAACATGCCTCTTTGCTGCAACAGCTTTACCTGACGACTCACACTTGCCTCTGTTTGACCCAATTCCTTGGCAATTCTCTTTTGCTGTATATCAGAATATTTTTGTAATGTAGTCAATATTTTGTATTGAGATAAACCGATACCAAGCTGATTCTGCAAAATCACATCAGATTCCCGAGAGAGCAGGGCAACTATATGATGTAGTTGCTTAGCAAGGTCGTTTTCTAGACTCATACTATTATTATAGCATAGTACTTAGCATGTTAAGTATTGTAGCTGCGATAAAGGTTGTACCAATCCGTAAGTGATAACGCTTGAGCGCGCAAATTCGGATCTATGCCAGCTTTTTGCAATAACATTTCTGCATCTGGTTTAGATATACGCAACCCCCCACTAAGACTACTTCTCAACTTCTTGCGTCGTTCACTAAAACCTGCCTTCACAATCCTAAAAAATTGCTTGGTATCGACGTCAGGAAACAGCGGCTCACTCCGATAGCTTAGCCCCAAAATCTGAGAATCTACTTTTGGCGGCGGCGTAAACAATTCTGCTGGCACCACCATGCCGAGCTGCACGTCACAATAAAACTGCACACTTACACTCAAAAGACTCATATCGCCTGGCTTTGCCGCAATCCGCTCAGCCACTTCTTTTTGAATAAGTAGCGCAGCCGTATTAAACGGATTTGGACTTTCACACATCACCCGCAACAAATTACTTGTCAGGTAGTAGGGAATATTAGCCGCCACCTTATAGCCACTTGGCAACTGAGTAAAGTCAAAACGCAAAATATCTTGCTCAATAGCCTGCAGATTCTTATGTGGCACCCGACTTGGCAACGCAGCTGCTAACTCATGATCAAATTCTACAGCGATAACGTTTGCACCACGTGACAGTAATTCTTTCGTCAGCGTTCCTAAACCTGGTCCAATTTCAAGCACAGTATCCCCAGCAGATACCCCAGCAACATCCGCCATAGCCATGAGCGCCTGTTTGTCGTAGAGCCAGTGCTGTCCGAGCGATTTTTTAGGGAAGTTATCTATCATGTATATCACCTACCACCACCGCTTACTCTGCCATGCACTATAGGCGTCAGCCCAGCTACCATATCCACCCTGAGCGTAATCAGAGAAATACCGCAATTGACACACTGGATCGCGCTGCCAATTTGGACACACTGCTGCGAGTTTGCTGACCGGACATGCTTGACCCAAGCCGCCACAACCGCCGGCATTCATTGCGCCAGCCCGCCAGCCTGATTCATGACTGATAATAAAGTCTACATACATAAAATCACTGCGACTAATGCCTGCTGCAGCCATTACTGCCTGTTTATCATGCGGTATATCAACATATGTGCCGCGCGCTATGATAGAAGGCACTGGTTCTTGAATAACAATATCCTGCAGTTTGGTACGCTCGCCGGTTTCGGTATTGATCTGATACGTTACAATCCGTTTGCCTGGTACCCCTTGCTGTCGTACCGCCCGAGAACCAAATGACAAATTAGGATCTTCTACGTATTCAGTACTTGGAGTAATTTCTTCAGTAGCCACCTGTACGGTGATACCTTTACGGTTTACAAATATCGGTTCAGTAGGACTAATTGGTGTATTTTCACTTGGCTGGACCGTTTCACCTTCTGCGAGCTTAATTTTCTTTTCTTTTAAGAATTCGCCAACCGTTTTAGCATGCGTCCGTGCAACCATCGGTGTGCCGTATAAATTCAGATTCACTGGAGTCGCGCGTTTCACCACCAAGCGCTGACCGATTACACCCTGTGTTACAAAATCCTCTGCTGGATCAAGATCAAGACGGTCTTCTGGATACGCCTCTATACCTGATTGCTTAGCCATACTTCGCGGTGTCGCCGCCGCACTCAATGCGCGGATTGTCTTGTCGCCGTCAATAATAGTTACCGGCAATGCACGGTACACATTGACACGAAAATTATCACTGACAATCTCTGTGTCTTTGGCCGGCTCCACAACGTCGCCTTCATGCAGCTGTACATTCATTTTTTTCAATAGCTCGCCAACAGTTTTTGCTCGAGTCGGCACCACATGTTCCTCGCCCTTGATTGTCATAATGACCACTCGCGAATTACGAGTCGAGAGTGTCGGCGTAGGGTCACCTTTGTTAATAATAAGCAGCACAACCACACCAATGGTCAACAGTACGCCAAACGTCATCATAGGCACAAAAAATGCCGGATGCTTGTGTACGCGTTTTACCGCGTGAGCTTTGCGCTGATGCGGCAACACATATTGCTTTTTGAATAATCGGAAACGCTTTCGCATAAGATACGTAAAACTCCCGCCATAAACTGTCTTTTTATTTCTGGGAGAAACCTTGTCTTATTGTACCAGAGGAATCATAGGCGGATAAAGCATAGCGCGCGTCAGGGGATAATCGGTATCGCGCCAGTTCATTCATCGGCACCCACGCTGCTTCAAGCACTTCAGGCAAGCGCGGCCGTATTTTTACCACATCATCAATATGACAGAGATAGTATGAGCAGGTAAACCGCAGTCCGTACTCTTTATGGTTTCGCTTGCCAATGTGTTGCATTGTTTCAGTATTCACCGCAACAGCCGTCTCTTCTTGCAGTTCACGAACAGCTGCTTGTGCTCGGTCTTCGTTTTTTCGAATACCGCCACCGGGGAGTGACCAATCACCCGGTCCATGCCATGCACGAATTAACAAAACTTTATCCCCCGCAACCAAGAGTACCCGCGTGCGTTCTGTGTGTCGCAAATATACATATAACGCCGGCCAGCTTAGCCAAAAGACCATCATCCCTATAGTACGAAAAATCGTCTTCATTTACAGCTTCTCCAGCGGCGCAAAGGCGGTATTAAGCTTTTTAAGCCCCCTGCCCTTAAAAAAGATACTAGCTGTGTCACCATCCAGTTCCACTACCGTACCAACACCAAAGACTTTGTGACGCACACTATCGCCTTCATGCAGCTCTGGAACATATCGAGGCTCGTCTGAGGGCTTATCAACGGCAGTCTGAGTAGTCTCTGGCTGGCGAAAAACAAAATCAAAGCCACTGCCAAAATCATGCTGCACCTGCCCGTCTATTTCACTTAAAAATCTACTAGGAGGATTATGCTGCACACCACCATACAACCGACGACTTGTTGCTGAGATAAGATACAGCTCTTCACGTGCCCGCGTCATACCTACATAACACAAGCGCCGCTCCTCTTCCATTTCTGATTGATCATATAATGCTCTGGAGTGCGGAAAGACTGTCTCTTCCATACCAATCATAAACACCACCGGAAATTCCAATCCCTTCGCAGCATGTAATGTCATCAGCGTTACTGCATCACTCGCAAGATCAACTTGATCCAAGTCGCTAATTAACGCTACTTCCTCTAAGAAACCATCAAGCCCCACAGCCTGATATGTTTGCGCTACACCAATAAGCTCCTTCACATTTTCCTGACGTGATTCGCCTTGAGCTGTACCATCGTCTAAATAACCCAAATAATCTATACGGCGCACCAAGGAATCTATGAGCGCTGCAGGCGGCGTTTCATCGACTAACTCCCGCATTGAAACCAAAATATCGTTTAACTCAGCTAAAGCTTTCCGTGCCCGTGGTGTAATATCACTGCACTCGTCGCTTTGTGTCAGTGCTTCACGCAGTGTTAAACCAGAAGCTCGTTGCCACGCAAAAAACTTTTCTACCGACTTTGCGCCAATACCACGAGCTGGCACATTCACAATCCGCTCAAAGCTTACCCGATCTTCTGGCTGAAAAACCAGTCGCAAATACGCAAGCAGGTCCTTAATTTCTTTGCGATCATAAAATCGTACGCCGCCCACAATACGATACGGAATACCATAATGGATAAATATTTCTTCAATGGCCCGACTTTGCGCATTTGTACGATACAACACCGCATAATCACTGTATTTGCGAATGCCTTGATCTATTCCATCGCGTATGCGTCGTACTACCGCCCCACCTTCAGCCCGCTCGTCAACCAGTTGCAATACCTGTACCGGCAACCCCCCTGCTGCACTCGTCCATAATCGTTTATCTGAACGCTGACGGTTTTTCGTAATGACACTGTGAGCCGCATCTAAAATGTGCTTGGTGCTGCGATAATTCTGCTCCAGCTTAATAACCGTACAATCAGGATAGTCGCGCTCAAAATTGAGAATATTTCGAAAATCCGCCCCACGCCAACTGTAAATACTCTGCCAGTCATCACCTACAACCGCTATATTCTTATCTTGGTTCGTTAATAGTTTTACCAGCTTATACTGCGCAGCATTTGTATCCTGATACTCATCAATCATGATGTATTTGAACTGTGTTTGCCACTTTGCCCGAACTTCGGGGTGCATTTCCAAAAGTCGCACGGTTTGCGCAATCAAGTCATCAAAATCAAGTGCTGAGGCATCACGAAGCACCTGCTGATACAACGGAAACACTTGTGCTGCAGCACGCTGCGCAGGACTTGCTGCAAGATCCGCATATTCTTGCGGCGTCATGAGATCATTTTTCGCACCACTAATCAGACCAGATAGTGTGCGAGCCGGAAAACTCTTTTCGTCAATATGCAGCTGTTTGCTTACCTGCTTAACGGCATTTATTCGATCCGTTTCATCAAAAATCACAAAACTTCGCGGAATCCCGATATGCTCACCATCTTGCCTAAGCAACCGCACACAAATAGAGTGAAATGTGCCCATGTACGGCATAAAACTCCGGTCATCAGCCTGTTCACCTAATAATTTTGCGACCCTTTCGCGCATTTCTCTGGCAGCCTTATTCGTAAAAGTAACTGCCAAGATGTTTGCAGGATACGCTTTTTTAGCAGCAATAATGTATGCAATACGATGCGTCAATGTTTTTGTTTTACCCGACCCGGCGCCTGCCTGAATTAACAACGGACCTTCTGTAGTTTTTACTGCGCGTGCCTGCTCGGGATTTAGCCCCTCAAAAAGATAGTCATGCATCTTTTTATTGTAACAAAATCACTGCTTATGTATGGCGTTTATAGGAAATCAGTTGGCGGATCAATACCAATATCTATAAGTTCTAGATCCAGCACCAACAAAAAACCTATTACTACAAGAAATACTACAGTTACCGCCAAGATAAGTTTCATTGAGCGGCGTTTTTGCACTGAATTTATCGGTACAAAAAATTCCTTGCTGTTGATCAACGCTTCTATCTCTTCTTGTCGCTTGGCTCGTTCTGCCTCTCGTTTTGCTGCCTCACTTTGCGCTTCTTTCTTTGCGGCAATCTCATTGGCGACATCAGCGATATCATGCGCCGTATCATCATCGACGACACTGCTTGTATCAGCAGTCTCAGTCGCAACATCTGTTGGATCATCTGTTGAAACCTCTTGTTTTTCCTCGGCTTCAGGATCCGGTGCTGTTTTAGCAGGAGATTCAGGAACAATATTTGTATTTAACGGCTCGATACGCGCTTTTTTCGGCTTTGCTATTACCATTTCCTGACCCTCGCCTGCTGAAGGGGTAGTTTCTTCTTCCTGTTTATTGTTCTCTTCGAGCTCTTTATTTTTTGGCGACACCATAGGATCACTAACGCCAGGTTTGTGTGTTACGATAATCGGCCTTCCGCTCGATGGCGGCATAGCTTCTCCTGGGGGCGTCACATCAAATACTTTTTCATCTAACTTACCCTTACCTTTTTCCTCTGGTGTCTTTTTTTCTGTTTTCACGAGCCTTTACCCTTTTACATTTGGTTGCGGATGTTCTTCTCGGGCAAGCGCATGTGCTATTTCTACAATCCCCTTAAACTTAATATGATGCAGACTTGCTCCACCCACCAGCGCACCATTACAGCCATCTAATGCCAGATAGCCTCTTGCTATTGCTTCATCTACGCTGCCGCCATACAGCACTCGCACCTTGTCAGCAGCCTTACTGCCATATAGTTTTTCTATTTGACCACGAATGTATATGATCTCTTTTTGCACATCCTGCGGTTTTGCAAGCTCGCCACCAAATGTACTAATGGCCCATACTGGCTCATAGGCAAACACAATCTTTTCTATATCTTCACTCGTAAGATTACGTAGTGCAGTAACCACCTGATCATGCAGCACCCGTTTTGTTTCACCCAATCGACGTTCCTGCTGGGTTTCACCAACGCATATAATAGGAGTGATACCGTTACGGACCGCCGCTGTTACTTTATCGCGGACTATTTCAAGTGTTTCATTGAAATACAATCGCCGTTCTGAATGGCCAATGATGGCGTACTTAACAAGGTGACGCAACATCGAAAATGACACTTCACCCGTATACGCGCCGCTATCTTTATGAAAAGCATTCTGAGCAGCCAATTTAAACTTTCTATGATCAACCTGCAAACTGAGCGGCTGTAAATGTATCAAGCTTGGCGCCAGCACCACTTCCACATCTCTGTACGCCTTAATTTCCTTATCCAACCGATGCAGCAATAGACTCGCCTCATGAGTCGTAAGATTCATTTTCCAGTTGCCTGCAATTAAGTACTTTTTCATAACGCCTATGTTTATTGTACTCTTACTTATTTTCTAATACCACTACCCCCGGCAATTGTTTGCCGCTCATCAACTCCAGACTCGCACCACCACCGGTTGACACATGATTGAATGCACTTGTCAGTTGTTGCTGCTGAATATAACTTACCGTGTCGCCACCACCAACTACTGTAAATGGCTTATGGCCAAACTCACCGAGCATTGCTTCTACAATCGTTTCAGTTCCGTGAGAAAACGGCCCCACCGGCCCCTGTAAAGCCGGCACTTCTGTCACACCCATTGCGCCATTCCATATCACAGTGCGTGCAAGCTGGATACCCCCAGCAATAAACGATGCCGAGAACGGTCCAATATCCAGCAGTTTTTCATCAGAATGCATATGACTCGCTTCACGCGGCGGTCGCTTTGGATAATGCTCAATACTTGAAATAACATGTGCACTCCAGTCCACAATTCGTGTTCTGGTTTTGCTGTCAACTTTTTTCGCAACCACTCCATCATGCGGCAAATAAAATACAAAATTGCTTTCCTCTGCCTTTTTTCGCGCCTTCTCCATGATAGTTTTTGCGAGCGGTATATCATCATGATCTACAAGGCTGCTTGCCACATCTATTCCACTCGCCGCTAAAAATGTATTAGCCATAGCACCACCTATAGCTACAAAATCTGCTATATCAATGAACCGTTCAAGCACCCCTATCTTATCGGCTATTTTCGCACCGCCCACAATCGCCATTAAAGGCCGCTCGGGCGCCTCCATTGCGTTGGTGATCGTATCAACTTCACGTTCCAGGAGTAAGCCGGCAACACTCGGCAATCGCTGCGCTACACCCACGGTACTTGCATGTGCACGATGCACTACCCCAAAGCCATCTTGCACAAACACATCTGCCAATTTCGCTAAAGCCGCCGCAAAATTATCATCATTCTTCTCTTCTCCAGGATGAAATCGCAAATTTTCTAACAGCAGCACTTCACCCGGCTTCAACTTTTTCACAGCAGCTTCAGCCTTTTCTCCGATACACTCGTCCACAAATGATACATTCGCATCAAGCAGCTCTTTCAGCCGCTTTGCAACCGGCCATAGCGAAGCATCAGGATCAGGTTTGTGGGTGGGTCTTCCCAGATGCGAACAGACTACTACCTTTGCATGATGCTCCAGTAAGTACGTAATCGTCGGTAACGACTGTTTAATCCGGTAATCATCTACAATGTTACCGTTTTGCACTGGTACGTTGTAGTCAGCACGCACCAGTACCGTCTTGTTTCGCACATCGATGTCACGGATTGTTTTCTTCGCAAACACAACTAAAGCCCACCCTCATTTCTTTTATTCTAGCATGCGCACCTTGATCGTATCAGTCGTACCGACCACGCCTGGCTGTTGACCTGATGCAGTTACCACAATATCACCCTTATGCAGTACCTTTGCCTGCCGCAGCCAATCAGTCAGTTTAGTAGCCGCCATACGATCTGCAGGCCGCACATAGCTTTTAACACTATATACCAAAGCCAGCTGTTGCGCGGTGCGCGTGTCATCTGTTACCGCAATCAGCGGTATAGAGGGACGGCACGCAGCAATTTGCAGTGCTGTATGACCGGATTTTGTTTCAGCAACAATCGCCTTTGCTCGTATATTTTCCGCCAGCTGGATAATACTATTTGAAATAGCGGCTTGCCGCGAACCATCTGACTCATGCGTAAAGACTGCCTTGAGCGGCGCATTTGATTCGGTATAGCGCACCACTCGCTTCATAGCCCGCACCGCTTCAATAGGATATTTACCATTGGCGGTCTCATCACTGAGCATCACACAATCCGCACCAACAATGACCGCTGTAGCGACGTCTGACACTTCGGCGCGAGTCGGCTCCGGCATTTCAGTCATACTGCCCAGCATTTGTGTCGCTACAATCGTTGGCTTTACATACTGTAGCCCCAGACCAATAATTTTCCGCTGCACAATTGGCACCGATTCTGCAGGCGTCTCTATAGCCAGATCACCACGAGCTATCATCACAGCATCGGCTTCTTTCACAATTTCTTCGATATTTTCTACCGCTGCCTTGGTTTCTATTTTGGCAATAATTTTGGCGCTACTACCCAACCCTCTGAGTCGCCTTCTCAGCGCCTTGATATCATTTGCAGTCTGCACAAAACTCAGTGCTACATAATCAATATCTTGTGCAGAACCAAATGCAATATCTTCTTTATCTTTCTTGGTAATAATATCACCGGCAAAATCTGTATCAGGTAAGTTAATGCCTTTGCGCTTGATCAAAATACCGTCATTTTCAGCACGCACATGCACAACACCATTGTGAACACTGGTTACTGTAGTACGCACTCGGCCATCATATAGATACAGCCGCTCACCACGCTTTACTTTCTTAGACAGATCATATTGTGTCGGGATATGATTAGTCGTTACATAATCCGCATTGTATGCAAAGGTGAGTGATTGACCAGTTTGTACAGTAATTACACCATCAAAATCACCAAGTCGTATCTTGGGCCCCTGCAAATCCTGCACGATCGCCACCGGCTTGCCAAGCTCTTTACTTGCTTTACGAATCCACTTTATTTGCTGCTCGCGCTCCTCATATGAGCCATGGCTAAAATTAAGCCGTATACCATTGGCCCCAGCCTCAATCAGACTGTAAATAGCTTCATACGAATTTGTTGCCGGCCCTACAGTTGCTAAAATTTTGGTGCGCTTAAATTCTTGGAGCGGCACCGAAGGTACTTTGTTTGTTATTGTGCTCACGTTTCGCCACCCTTACTATTTTTACTTATCAAGTATACCACTGTCAGCACAAAACCATAACAGTTTTATGCACTCTTTATACTCGTAGTAGCCAACGTATCACTGACACGCATTCTGCTGGCTTTTCAAAGGTTACTGCAGCTACAGAAACTAATAGCCCTCCCAGCAAAAAACCAACAATGCCAGCGAGCAGTACTTTTGTATCCATATCACTTACCCTCTTACCTTCATTAGCCGTTCTACGGCATTAATAAGCTCATCTGTCTTATATGCAGCATCGCCTTGAATCACCTCACTAGCGAGACAATGTTTTGTATGTTCACGAAGCAGCCCTAATGCAACTTTATCTAATGCCGCCTGCACCGCCCCAATCTGAGTCAGTATATCGATACAATACGTGTCATTTTCCACCATACGAGCAATACCACGCACTTGCCCTTCAGCCCGACTGAGCCGTTTTAATAGCTGTTCTTTACTGTCTGCATAACCATACTGCTGCATACCTACTCCTTATGATTATGTCCGTGATGATACTTATGAACAAGCGCATGACCCTTTCCTCGATCCAACAGATATTTATTCACTGGCATTGCCGCCCAAAATGCAACAAACAGCGAAAACGGTAACGCCAGCCAAAATACCGGATTTACCAATCCTGCGTCCATCGCCCCAGGGATGACTATCATCACTGCATTATCAACAATTTCCATCACGAAAATTGACAACGTATCGGCCGCTAATACTGTTGTGAGAGCAGTTTTTACTGGCAACCCCGCCTTTAACAGCGGCAACGTAGACAATACATAGCCAAACAAAAACGCCAAAGCAACCGAAACAGCTACTGTAATGACATTACTGAGCGCCAAGGACGTGCCAGCAACCATACCAGTAATCTCACCAATAGCGCACCCTGTAAGACAGTGAAGTGTCGCACTGACCGCCATGGAAGTATTATTCGCCATAGCTCCTCCTATACCCCCATAGGGTATAGGAAAATTCTATAGAAGTCAATAAAAAACCGCGGTTATTCTCTTTAATATTATAAAATACTTAACTTATTTTTTACCTACGTACGTCTGTAAGGCTTTAATCGGCACTATAAAGATGATCAGGAAAACACCTATAATCTGCACAATATCCATGGCAGTTTGTTTACCGTTCCATTGACTTGATTGCCACATTGCAAACCACTCAGACCCAATACATAAAAATCCCACAAACCAAAGCGCAATCGCCAACATAAATGCATAAAATCCTGGTACTTTGGCTTTGTCAAACAGCTCAGCAGACTGCTTAAGCTTGCGAAGCATTTTTGCGCTCGCAATCCAGCCCAGAAGCGCTATAACACCTTCAGTCGCTATGATACTCCAATAAGCCACATTTACCGCCGTTTCATTGGTAATAGAACGCCACATTAATTTGTTGTCAGGAAAGGTAGTATCCATTGCAAAAACATGCTTCACAAACTGATAGTTGGAATTGTAATCCATCAAGTTTCCAGCGAAAATCAAGGTTACATAAAATGCAAAACATGCTACTACGAATAGTTGCAACACTCGAAATGTGTAGGCATACATAATAACCTTCCTTGTTTAATTTATTTGTGCTTAGTGATTATCATCAATATAGCACAAGCATAAGCTTTTTTAAACTCAGCACATTATAGGTACACCATACATAGTCACCATTACCTAAAATAGAGAAACTTACTCTACTTAAGACACAAAGAAAAAAGGACCATCGTGAAAGATGATCCTTTTTTCCTGGTGACCTCACGGGGAATCGAACCCCGATTGCCAGGATGAAAACCTGGTGTCCTAGCCGTTAGACGATGAGGCCATAGACTAAGAAGAAATACACCGCTCGATAATACCACAACAGAGGTATTTGATCAATACCCTACTAGACAAACACGAACCTTCAACCTGGTGTCTACGTGGGTGAGTATTCAATTTGTTAGAGATATGAGCAGT
>CALBGR010000018.1 GCA_937892705.1 uncultured Candidatus Saccharibacteria bacterium
TTAGGTTTGGTACAACCGAGAAAAACTGGGACGTACTGCAGCAGCGTTGTGATTTGCTTTCAAATTATTCTGTAGCTTAGGTTTGGTACAACGTAAAGGCCCGTCTGAAGTTGTCCTTTTCTGTTGTGATTTGCTTTCAAATTATTCTGTAGCTTAGGTTTGGTACAACTAAAAGAGGTCAGACGCCTGCGGAAATTTGGTTGTGATTTGCTTTCAAATTATTCTGTAGCTTAGGTTTGGTACAACAGGCTTCAAAAAGCCAAAGAAATACACGCCGTTGTGATTTGCTTTCAAATTATTCTGTAGCTTAGGTTTGGTACAACAACCTCTCCAATAACAACCATGTTTGCGCCGTTGTGATTTGCTTTCAAATTATTCTGTAGCTTAGGTTTGGTACAACCAAACGGCCACGTTATTGATAGCATCGACAGTTGTGATTTGCTTTCAAATTATTCTGTAGCTTAGGTTTGGTACAACACCAGACCTCACCACTCAGTATGACAACACGTTGTGATTTGCTTTCAAATTATTCTGTAGCTTAGGTTTGGTACAACTCGCAAGGCGAGGACGGCACGCAACCACTTGTTGTGATTTGCTTTCAAATTATTCTGTAGCTTAGGTTTGGTACAACTAATCGGAACTAGCTTGGTTGAATGCCTGCGTTGTGATTTGCTTTCAAATTATTCTGTAGCTTAGGTTTGGTACAACGCCAGCCACTGGCCTCGAAGCAGATACATAGTTGTGATTTGCTTTCAAATTATTCTGTAGCTTAGGTTTGGTACAACCGAGTGGATAGATGGGCCAAATGGTATTAGGTTGTGATTTGCTTTCAAATTATTCTGTAGCTTAGGTTTGGTACAACCCAGATGTTCATGACACTCAACAGGCGGTAGTTGTGATTTGCTTTCAAATTATTCTGTAGCTTAGGTTTGGTACAACCACAAATAGCCGTTAACATCACGGCGCGCAGTTGTGATTTGCTTTCAAATTATTCTGTAGCTTAGGTTTGGTACAACTTGACCTCGACACGGGCGAACTGCTTACCAGTTGTGATTTGCTTTCAAATTATTCTGTAGCTTAGGTTTGGTACAACTACAGAAGGATTTAATGAATTTCTCAATGCGTTGTGATTTGCTTTCAAATTATTCTGTAGCTTAGGTTTGGTACAACGTAAATCAATCCTTTGAAGGCGAGACCATGTTGTGATTTGCTTTCAAATTATTCTGTAGCTTAGGTTTGGTA
>CALBGR010000019.1 GCA_937892705.1 uncultured Candidatus Saccharibacteria bacterium
GAGGCCGCTACAAGCGGCAAGCTCAAACTAACCCTGCATGAGCATGGCGGGAGAAGGTATATCGCCAATACGGCATCTAATATCGCGACTATTGAAAAATTGGTCGCCGAGCGTAAAAAGTTTGTAAATTCAGGCGGTCACAAGCTTATCAGGCCAGGTGCTCAATTTTATAAAAATTATACGAGAGAGCAGATTGCAGACATCATATCTAACTTGACAACATATCGCGAAGTGCCTGTGCAATATAGCTACATAGGTGGCGGGGCAAGCTATTGGGATGAGTATGCCTGGCGATTGGTGGATCAAGATAGAGGTACTATTAAAAATACAATTCAGCTTTTAGATTCCAACCTTGGCAGCCTAGACAGACTAATCGGGAATCGTAAACGCGTCAACGTCGTCGATTTGGGTGTTGGTAATGCATTGCCTATCCAAGGTATTCTGCAATATCTTGTCGAGCGAGGGATATTAGGTAGGTATATTGCAATAGATGTCAGTGCTCAGATGCTGGAAATAGCCGAGCGCAATATCAAGCAGTGGTTTGGTGACAGCGTGATCTTTGAGGGGTATCAGCGAGACATGACCTGTGAACGATTCAAGGATTTGCTTGTTGATGACTATCTGGCCGGCGGAGCCGATGAATCTATTAATCTCGTCTTCTTGTTGGGTGGCACTCTGTTAAACTTTAGGAACCCTGACGACGTGTTGCGCATAATCAACAATAGTATGATGCCTGGTGACCTCTTGATTCATTGTGTTAAGCTTGATACGCCACAATCTCGACGCTATTTTGATTTTAGTAATGTTAGACTCGGTGAAGATAAGCCGCCTTCACAGTACACCTATATGCTCGAGCAATTAAACATCGATCAGTCCTGCTATGAGCTTGAGGCATATTTTGATGAGGAACTAAAGGCGCGTTTTCTTAAGGCCCGCTTAAAGGTGGCGTTAACTATTGAGTTTGATTTGGGTGATGCGTTACGGCGAGTAGAGCTTGGCAAAAATGAGCATATAACTTTGCTTAGGATATGGCATCGTGATGTGTGGGGTGCCATTAATCAATTCATGAAAAATGGCTTTGGTCTTTTGCAGGCAAGTCAGACTAGTAACCATGAATATTTATTGACCATTTCCGACTTGCGCGGCGTCCGTTAGGGAAGCTTAAAGTCGGTTTTAAGGGCTG
>CALBGR010000020.1 GCA_937892705.1 uncultured Candidatus Saccharibacteria bacterium
AGGTTCGACCGACATCCAGGAGTTTATGATTATGCCTGTTGGCGCCGCTACGTTTGCAGACGCCATGCGGATAGCCAGCGAAGTCTACCACGTCCTCGGCAAGGTGTTGCACGAAAAAGGGTTTGCCACAACCGTTGGCGACGAAGGCGGCTACGCACCAGCCGTAACTGGCGGCTCTGATGAGGCACTGTCGCTCATCACAGAGGCTATTGAGAAAGCTAGCTATAAGCTAGGTGTCGATGTGGTGCTGGCACTTGACGTTGCCTCAAGTGAGCTGATTGACGGCGACACCTACAACTTTGCCCGCGAAGGCGCTCGCTACACAACCGACGAGCTTATCGATAAGTACGCTGAGCTCGCACAGAAATACCCGATTGTTTCTATCGAAGACGGCCTAGCAGAGAGCGACTGGGACGGCTGGCAAAAACTTACACAGAAGCTCGGTGTGAGCCTGCAGCTCGTAGGTGACGACCTGCTCGTAACCAACACCAAGCTGCTCAAGAAGGCAATCGAGCTTAAGGCAGCAAATGCTATCCTCATCAAGCCCAACCAGATTGGCACGCTCAGCGAAACCATCGACGCGGTTCTCATGGCGCAGCAAGCCGGCTGGAACACCATTATGTCGCACCGTTCTGGCGAAACAGAGGACGCTACCATTGCGCACTTGGCTGTCGGTCTTAACACCGGCCAAATCAAAACCGGCTCATTCAGCCGCTCTGACCGTATCGCCAAATACAATGAACTTATCCGTATCGCAGAATGCTTACTAATGTCGAGCTTGCAAAACCGTTTAAAAGGTAACTTATGGGGGTGGGCAACATGACAACCGAGCAGTATCCTAGCAATCAAGAAAAGGGCGAGCTTCAACCAGTTCCAGTTAGTGAAGGGTAATGTGAGCCTTCGCCATCACTATATCCAGACAAGTCCGATGAGACAAGGAGGGGTTACAAGAACAAGTTGACACCTGAACAGATTGCGTATCTTGCTTGGCTGGCGCACGGGCCTGGCTCTGATGTTCCTGCTCCGCAAGGTGTCGTTCCGTCCTACGTGATTGAAAGAGAGATTCCGCCGCACATGAAGGCAGAGCCGCCCAGTGCAGAACGAGAGCGAACACGTAGAAAACGTAATCGTCATTTATGATGTAGAATAATCAACATATTGACAAGGGGTAGCATTGTTTGTTACACTTTAGCGGTATAACAAATTCCTTCACTTGGTGATTTGGGAAGGCCTGGCTTTCTAGCGAAAAGCCGGGAACCACCCGAAGCCGAGCATTTTTATGCAAACTCGCATAAAAATAGAAGGCTGATCACCCGGGAAAGGACATAAGTTATTACACTGCACGTTACGTACAGCGCAGCGTGGGCAGCAAAGGCAGAGTGCAGAGAGGTATTTGACGATACCTGGTGCAGACGCCACGATGAGCACGGTGCGATGCACGTAAAAAGGCAGTCAAGCGAGGGCGGGCAGTAAGTAGCGTGCTGCAAAAAAAGCAGCAAGTGCGCGGAAGCCCAACCGCTTAAAGGGTACCCAAAGAAAGGTAACGGGAGAAACTATGAAAGCATTAATCACCAGAAAGGTAGGCATGACCAGTA
>CALBGR010000021.1 GCA_937892705.1 uncultured Candidatus Saccharibacteria bacterium
GACCGGGCGTCTCTGCGATCGGCGCAGGGATCTTCGGCTGCTCGGGGGGCGGAGGCGGGACGCAACCCTTCTCGCACGGAGGCGGAATCTGATTGCAGTTACCCTCCTGGTTGTTATTGTTGCCCCCAATGATCACATTGCTGCAGGGACCAACAATAACAGGGGGAACAGGAGGCCTAGGCATCGGAGGCTTAGGCTCGGGCTGCGAAACCTGTGGGCACTTCGCGCTGATCTCGCCCTTGATCTTGAAATCGATCTCCTGCTTGATCTTAGCTTGAAGCTTGCCCCAGGCCTTACCCCACGTGCGTGCCTTGGTCTTGCCCTGCACGGTGATCTTAACCGTGACCGGGATAACCATGCCTGAGTCAGGACACTCGATCTTCCGGTTGATGGTCGCTACCTTCTTGAACGGCAGCACCGTTCCCTTTGACCACTTGACCGGACGAGTTGGCGTGCCCTTCTTCAGGCGCACGTTGCCGCATCCGACGCAGATCTCGACCGCCTTACCAGTGACCTTGTGGCGGATGATGAAGGCCTTGGCCTTCACCCTGCAGACCACCGTGTCTCTGACACCGATCGTCTGGCCAGTGGTGGTCACCGTGGCACTGTTCGTACCAGAGGAGACCTTGCCGTAGCCCTCGACCTTGTAGTCAGAGGCACTGAACGACGTGTCGCCAGCAGCTGTGGCGATCGCGCGAGCGTAGCTCAGATCGACCGACGCACGGTTCTTGACCTGCTGCCACGCCTTCTGCGGGTTCTTGCCGTCGATCCCATTCGGGAACGGGCGCACCACCGTGGTTGCCGCCGAAGCAGGCGTCACGATGGCAACGGTCGCGAAAAGCGCGACCAGGACGAGAAGGAGCTTGCGCACCTTCATCACCTCCTCTTGTTCTTCGCGACCGGGAAACTCTCCCCGATCGCTGGGTTGTTCTGGACACAGTACAGCATGGCCATAACCTCCCTTTTGATCGGGGGACCGGTGTGGCCACACCGGCTTCCGTCTCTCTACGACACTCGAGAGGCGAAACAACAAACAGATGAGTCACATTCTCTCATCTACTTATTGTTTCGCCCTATATGCCGTAAAAAGCGGAAGCAAGAACGTAAACCCACAGAGAAACATACGATGTGTATATGTAGTCGGTGGTGAATCTTTACCTAGGAGAACCAAATAATGGTTCTCGACTAGGGTTAAAGATCCATGACTATCTAGTTTGCTTTGAATACTATTTATTTTCGTATACAAAGCCAACTCTTATTTCTAACTATATTGTTAAAAGTCGCGCCTCGTATACATCCATGAACATCGGGTAGTTCAAAATAGCAAACTGACCCTCCCAAGATATCCATCTCACTGCTCATGGCGAGGTACGTATATCTTACCACTTGTGAGCAAAAATGTCAATATACTATATCATCATTTTTCGCAAGCACAAGAAGTATACATCAGAGTATAATTGCACGTTCTCCTCTGTAGAATGAAGTTTCACACAGCATGAAAGTGATTTATATCACTCAAAACCCACTAGGTCACAAATATATGTGACCTACATCACACCTATATCTCACCTATGGGGAGCTTGATACGTCCAGAGCTTCTGAACATGCCCAGCATTACTGCCACTCGCCTTTAATAGATATTTAGCACTGTAAACTCGTTTTTCCTTCCCGTCATTCGCCCCATTGGGATCAGTAACACGATAACTATTACGCTTGTTATCATAAGAGAGCACGACAAAATGACCATTTCTAGTGAAGTGGCCTGGACCCACAAGCGCAATCGCTAATCCACCCTTTTTTAAGGTATTCTTCACAGCATTCATATTTTTACCTACATACGCAGTTTTGAGACCATACTTCTTCCCTGCTACATACGGCATCTCATGAGAAGTACCTGAAGGCGTATGATATCTGCCAAACTGGCGCCCAATAGTAAGCGGAGTAATCTTTCTGTTTAATAAGTTACTAGCAACCATAGCAAATGCCGTCTGCCCACATCCGCTTGACCTATATGTCTGACCACTACCTGTACCTGGCCTGTAAGGCTGATTACCCCATGGCGCGTCACCTTGATTGAAATTAAAGCGAAGTATGCCTGTTCGCGGGTCAATATTAGGGTTTATCGGATACTTGTTATGCTTGTTTTGGTTTGGATCTTGGCGAGGTCGACGCCCATTATTTGGCCTGTCTGTAGACTGGCCTTCGCCCCTCTCCCCAGAAACATCCTCATCCGATTCTGTCCCGGCCTCATAGCTATCATCGTACATGCATGTCTTTATATAACTATCTTCCGTCTCAACAACCGTACACCGCTCTCCAGCATGACTCACAGACGGAGAAACTACTCCGTGTATACCTGTAAGCGCTAGCGCTGACCCTCCGACGGCTGCGAGATTATACATACGTCTGCGCCCATACTCAATAACACCTTGGATTTGCTCACTAACTCTGATACTGCGAGAAACTTCTTGGCAGACTTCTGACTCACGCATACTACGACGCTCCCGTCTTCACATACTATATATTTATATAATATAGTATTTTTTACAAAAAGTCAATATTATATTTTATAGTCAACGCCTAGTAATTCTTTGGTTTTCGGGAAAGTAAAGCCAAATGTACTACCTTTGCCCTCTTGACTCTTAAAGATAATAGCTCCGCCCTGAGCAATGATCACCTTCTTAGCCATAAAGAGACCCAAACCAGTGCCATCAGGGCGGGCCTTACGAGCGTTATTTGCTCGGTAAAACTTCGTAAAGAGATGCGGCTGGTCACGTTTCGGCACCCCAAGACCATTGTCCACTACGGTCAGTTCAACTGACCTTGGCTTATTCACAATCTGTACTTTAACAGTGCCACCAGGCGGTGTGTAGTAGATAGCGTTATCTATAAAGTTCATAATCAGCTGGCGCGTCTTAGTTTCATCAAGCATCAGCAGCGGAAACTCCTTGGGCGCGTCAAACGCCAGCGAAATATTGCGTGCCTTTGCGACCTCTGCAATCTGAGCTATCTCCTGCTGCACTATATCCACCAGATTAGTTGGCGTGCGCTCAATAACGAATTTGCCGGTTTTCAGCCGTGACACATTCAAAAGATCAGATATCAAGTACGTCATGCGCTGTGAGCTCACAAAAGCCTGCTCAAGCATCCTTCGTTGCTGAGCGGTCAATTTGCCTGCATCGCCTTCTAGCACCATGCTGAGATAGCCTTTGACGCTTGTAAGCGGTGTTCTGAGCTGGTGACTCGCCATACTGATGAATTCATCCTTGGTTTCATCCATTTCTTTGAGCTTTTCGTTGGTTTTTCGCAGTTTCTTGGTAGCTTCGCCCACTTTCTCCTGCAGCATCACCGTAAAGTTCTGAATTTCCTCAAACCGCAGCGCATTTTGAATCGCCACCACCAGCTCATCAGAGATAATCTCTATAATCTGCAAATCTTGCTGACTATACCGATTACCGCTCTTTTTCGGCCCCAGCAGCATGAATCCGATAGCTTCACGACTAGACCCCAGAGAGGTCGTTAGACTTGAAACTACCGTTATATTGTTTTTTGACAGTATTTTATGCAGCTCCGGTTTTTCATACTCAATGACGCCGCTATCTATTACCTTTTTAGCTGTCACGACTTGGGCTCGTATAGCATGCATATCATCTTGAGATAATGCAGCTTTCGCAGTACCGATATACCGAGTATTTTTATCCTGTATACCATCAAACAAACTAAACAGCACATACTCACACTTTAAATTGTCTTCTATCACCTTGGCTGAATGTCGCAGCAAAATACCAAGCTCAATATTGCTGATAATCGTTTTATTCAGCTGATCTAAAAACACCTGCGGATCATACGCATCCCGATAAAACAGCCTATTGGTAGCCTTATCAAAAAACCGCTTGAGCGGCTGATATAGCAACACAGCTATACCCAAAACTATTGCATTGACAGCCATCGTTGCACCGTTGGATTGATCACTGCCAAGGATAGTTTCTAAAAATAGTGCAGAAATTAATACATAACCTGTAAATAAAATGCTTATTGACAAAATATACGCCACAGATCTGGCAATAATAATACGTATATCTAAAAACCGATATTTGATAATGCTAAATGACAACCCTATAGCAAATATACTCGCAGATAGTGCACCGAGTCCGATAAGACTTTGGCTATTTGTAATTAGTGGGATAATAGCATTCGTTATCACAGCATATACAAAGGTTGCAAGCGTGGTATACAATACAGTTTTTATTGCCTTTCGTTCTTGAGCATGCCTCTCATACGCCTTATGCACCCCATATAACTTCACCAAAACTACAGCGATAGCAGCAATTGTTGTACCCATATACACCCCGTACAACGGCCCTCGCTTAAATACCATTTCACCATTCGAGGCAATATAGACCGACTCAAACAAAGAGCCAAATAGCGCTAGTGCTACTAGCGCGATAAACAATATAGTCAGCGCCCAGATAAAGTAAGACCCGACTGCACGCCTATATGCCACCATATCCCTTTGACGAACACCAAGCAGGTAAATAAACCAACCAGTTGCATAAATTGCGATTGGCGGCCATAAAAACACCAAGTTATTGATACGAGTTAAATCATGTATCTGAGTATCCGCGATATAAATATTTGTTTGCCAGGCAGCAAGTCCAAGAAAAATAAACCAAAACGCAATTTTTATCGATAACTTAACTGTTTTGGCATAGGAAATTAGCAAAACAACTACAAAAACCAAAAATATCGAAAATAGCAATAATGCAAGCCTTGGATACATCAAGACTTATTGTAAGTTATTAGCATATAAGCACAAACATTTTCGTCGTTACTTACATAATTATTAATTATCAATTGCTTCTTCGTTTTTTCGACGAGAACTATTTACCGATCTAGTTCTTGCAACTGCCTTAAGCGTAATACTACCAAGTTTTTTTCTAATCTTTTGCAGTCGACTCTCTTCATATAACTCACGCTTGTCATCAGCAGTCATAATTCGCTCAATTTTGTTACCCCTTCGACGAGCTGCTATCCGAGCTCCGACTTCCTTACCGAGTGCACCCAACACAAGTGCTCCAACATACACATTTACTTTCGTTGGATATCCTTCACCTTGAGCATAGTAATATGCGTACGGCGCAATAAACGAAGGGATTGCAAGCGCAGCACCTATAAGCTTATCCTTCGGACTTTTACCATTAAACATCTTGAGCGCACCATAAGTATATGGGACTGAAGTAGCTAGATCTATTCCAAGAAAAGCTGCATTACTACCCTGAAACTCCTCGGTGCGCATAAGCGGCACAATGCGCCCAACCGAATATCCAAGCATAGCAGTCTGTGCAGCAATTTGGATTTTACCTTCACGCGACAATACTTTACGTCTTACAAATGACTCGCGCGAAGTCTCAATCCCGAATTCCTCTAGTAACTCCGCAAACTCTGCTGGAACTTTGTCAACATTAACACCCTTAAAGACGGTTTTGATGTAGTTTTTATAAATGTCCATGTAAGGAATTTTTGATTTGAGGATAGCTTCAATGGTGGCTTGCGGATTTAATGCATATGGAGTTGTAGGCGGCCCCATATACGCCTTTGGTTCGCCCACCTTAATAAGCTGCTCAGAGCCAATCATTCCAGTAATACTTTTAACGAGAGACTCCTCCATGTTGGTAATCCAGAGCTTGTGACCTTTTTCTACCGAATCACGAAGCATTTGCGCATAAAGGAACGGTACCGCATCTAGGTTATTTTGAGGTTTATCCACCTCGGCAGGATCAAGTTGCCCTTTTCTTTCTGAACTAAGCGCCGAAATCTCTACAACTTCCGAAGGAGCCAAATCCGTAATTCTTTCAACTCCTGCTACTTCTTTAACTTTTTCAGGATCACAGACAAATTTTTGGAATGTTGGCAGACTTAAGAGACCGTCCTTTTTCGTGGCATTAATCTGTCGAGCCACCACATCTTTTTTACCATTTATAACGAAGTAATACGTCGAACGGTTGCTGTATTCATCAAGATACAAACCGTCTTCATTTATCTGAGACTCATCAATAAAACCCTCTTTTAAGTAAACTCGCGTATGTAGTGCTTGGGCAGCACGCTTAACTTCACCTCCTCTTTCAGGATCATCAGAAGTAAATACTGAAATTGAGTGTTCTTCTTCGGGTTTTTGGGCTACTTCAAGGCGAAAATCATCAACCACTGGTAATTCTGTATTTTCAGTGGGACGGTAAAATTGTCGCTCTGCGCCAATTGAAATTGCCATAATGTTTTATTATATCATTTTATTTATTGTAAGTCAAGTATATTTTATATAAATAAAAACACTCAACCTGACCTGCGAAAGAGGTTAAGTTGAGTGTTTTTAGTCTTCTAAGCAACATGCCTTGTATCCAAGGCTTGAAAGCTAGTATACTACAGATAGGACGATAAAACAAACAGAGTAGTATCGATGCCTACGATAGCAATTATCGAAGATAACGCTGCCCTACAGCTTATGTATAAAACGAAGCTGGAATTCGAGGGGTTTCGAGTTGTGACCGCCAGTAATGGCATAGAGGGACTGCGCGTGGCAGAAATACACAAACCTGATATCATACTGCTCGATCTCATGATGCCTGGGATGAGTGGCGACGAAATGCTCACCCGCCTGCGCCAAACAGATTGGGGAAGCGAAATCCGTGTCATCATCCTGACCAACATCAGTAAAAACGAAGCGCCGAGTGCGCTTCGTTTTTTACATGTTGATAGATATATCGTCAAAGCGCACACCACCCCGAAAGAGGTGGTAAAGATCATTCAAGAAGTCATAGGCACCCATAAAGTGTCTGGTCGTAAATTTGCAATAAACAGTAATTAAGAGAGGGAGTTATGGCAAAAATCACAATTGTTGAGGACGACCAAGCAATTTCACAAATGTACCGAATTAAGTTTGAAAGTGAAGGATATACGGTAGAAACAGCAGAAAATGGTAAGATTGGGCTAGAGGTCATTAAAAAAATGAAGCCAGACATTGTGCTTCTGGATGTGATGATGCCTGAAATGAGCGGTGACGAAGTACTAGAAGCACTCAGAGCCAGCAGCTGGGGCAAAAACATCAAAGTTATTGTACTGACCAACATAGGCGAACAAGAGCTTTCACCAAAAATTAAGGAACTTGGAGTAGAAGCTGTTATCCTAAAAGCAGACATGACGCCACGCCAAGTTGCGGAAATTGTCAAAAAACAACTTGCAAAAACCTAACGCTTGAAAGATATATCTAATGATGAATATAGCGATTGTCGGATTTAATGCCGAAGGTCGTGCTTCCTACGAATACTTCAAGAAGCAGGGACACCATATAACGATTTGTGATCAAAATGCGAGCTTGGCTATTCCTGACGATGTGAACGCACAACTCGGACCACACTATCTGGACAAGCTAGATCGCTTTGATCTAATTGTACGCACCCCCGGTCTGCAACCCAGTAAGATACTGGAACACAGCCCAAAAGTAAAACGTAAAATCACCAGTGGCACTAATGAGTTTTTTAAAGCCTGTCCAACAAAAAATATCATTGGCGTAACCGGCACCAAAGGAAAAGGCACCACTAGTACACTTATTGCACAGATACTGGAAGCTGCCGGCAAACGGGTACATTTAGGCGGTAATATCGGCGTGCCGGCACTAAGCTTTATCGACGACATTAAAAGTAACGACTGGGTTGTGCTGGAACTTTCGAGCTTTCAGCTGATGGACCTTGCCTACTCGCCGCCAATAGCAGTATGTCTGATGGTAGTTTCTGAACACATGGACTGGCACAAGGATATGGACGAGTATATTCAGGCAAAACAAAACCTTTTTGCTCATCAAACTGCTGATGATATAGCAATTTATTTTGCAGAAAACGAAACATCACGCCAAATTGCAAGTAAAAGCACAGGAAAGAAACTACCGTACTTCGCTTCACCCGGCGCCTATATAGAAGGTGGTTTTATAAAAATCGACAATCAAATAATTTGCCAAACAAGAGAATTGCAGCTGCTCGGCGAGCACAACTGGCAAAATGTGTGCGCCGCAATTACTGCCGTATGGCAAATCACGAAAGACATAGATGCTATCCGCAAGGTTGTTACGACATTTTCCGGCTTGCCACATCGACTGGAATTTATACGAGAAGTAAATGGCGTCTCATATTACAATGACTCATTTGCTACTACACCAGAGGCTGCTATAGTGGCGATGAACTCTTTTGAAGAGCCAAAACTGCTTATTTTAGGCGGATCAGATAAAGGAGCTTCGTACGACGAACTAGCTCAAGCAGTGGCAAACAACAAAGTGCGCGCAGTAATCGTCATTGGAGAAACGGGCCAGAAGATTAAGTTGGCACTTGGTGCAGCTGGATATCTAAGTGTGATTGACGGACCAGACACAATGCAAGAAATTGTAGCGAAAGCATACGAATATGCCGAACCCGGTGATGTTGTACTGCTTTCGCCAGGCTCAGCAAGTTTTGGCATGTTTCAGGACTATAAAGACCGCGGCGACCAGTTTAGGCAAGCTGTGCAAGCACTCGCGTAAGTTGTTTAACTACCGCTGCTTCAGGCTGCAGCACAACTGCTCGCCCAAGTGCAATCCGCTCTACCATCTTTTCAATCCAATGATAATGCGTACAACCCATTACAATGACATCTGCACCGCGCTGAAGTGACTCCTCTATAACATCCCGGATATGTGCTTGATCAATTGCATCTTCTTCAATCATAGACGCCCAGCGGCTACAATCTGGCTCAAGTACCGTAATATGCTGTGCATAGCGTTTTTTAAGCTCCTTATACCGTTTGCTTGCCAATGTGGTCGGCGTAGCGCAAACGGTAATAACATTTGTTTTTGTAAGCTTGGCGGCTGGCTTCACCATCGGCTCAATACCAATAAGCGGCACCGACAAAGCCTTGCGCAGCTCCTGAATAATTGTGGTAGTGACCGTATTGCAGGCAATTACTATCACATCACATCCCTGCTCCACCAAGTCTTGGAGTATGGGCAGCACAAGCTCATACAATGTTTCAGGTGTTTTGGTACCATAGGGTACATTTTTACGGTCTTGTGCGTACACCACCTGGTGTTCGGGTAGCGCTTTTCGTATCGCATTTGCAACAGAACGACCACCAACTCCAGAATCAAATACTCCTATCTTCACTGTTCTATACGACCCCTTGCAGCACGAATTACGTTATCAAATAAAGCACAGATGGTCAGCGGCCCCACCCCGCCTTTTGGAGGTGTTACCGTAAGGTCATCGCGCTCGTATACATCTGGATCAAGGTCACCTACTGTTTTACCGTCTTCTCCGGCAACACCCGCATCAACCACGATAGCCCCTCGCTTGAGCATAGCAGCATTAATCACTCCAGGACTACCGGTCGCTGTAATCACAATATCAGCACTTGAAACTTTTGCCTGTAGATTATCAGTAGACTCGTCAACTGCCGAAACAGACACACCAGAATTTTTCAGTATTCTCTCAAGCGGTGCACCTACCAGCTTACCGCGGCCAACAAGCAACACCTCTTTGCCCTGCAGATCGATATTATAACCAGCCAGCAGCCACAAAATAGCCATTGGCGTTGCTGGATCATATATAGCGCGCTTACCGAGCGCATCGACGTCTTTTTCAGGCGCCACCAAATCAACAATTTCATCAGTTTGCGATGGGTCTTCAAGTGGCAGCTGCACTATCACACCATGTACGCTTTCATCTTCATTGAGCTTTTGGATTAGCGAAGCAACTTCTGCTTGTTTCACCCGATGGATATCAACATCAATCAAAATATCCTCGCCATACTGCGTTTTCATCCGCATATAGACTTCGATTGCCGGATGCTCAATAGTAACAACAATAGCTAGCTTCGGAAAAATATGATGTGCCTGCCGCAAACCACGAACCTGCCGCGCCTGCCGCTCTTTGATGAAGCTTGCCAGCTCACTGCCATTTAACAATTTCATTTAATTTATTGTAACAGAGATGTACTAGAGTAAAAATAACGTATACTAGTAAAAATGACTACTAAAAACCCTGTAATAATTCATCAGCCATCTAAAACCGACCTACTGTTTGAAATCATCGGGTTGCAAACGGCACGCGGAAGAGTCCTCTTTTTTGGGATTGTTAGTATCTGTGTGTATCTACTACCGGTAAATACACTGAAAAACTTCTCTCTTTGGAATCTACTTGATATCCACTCACCGTCTATCGGTCTCACTCGGGCATATCATTATGTACTGCATGGTGACTTTGCCAAAGCATGGGAACAAAATGATTTTATATTTGTAGTACTTATTGTCGGTATACCCATAATCGTAAAAGACGTATACAATGTTACCCAGCAAATAATAATTGGGAGATATTTTTCATGAATGACGAAAATCAGAATAACCAGGCACCTAACTCAACCATTCCACCGCAGCCTGGACAGTTTCAAAGTGCTAATCCGCAATCCAATTATCGACCATATGAAAACCACCAATAGGTCCTACCCCACAGCCAGGTTTTCAGCCACAAGACGGACAAAAAGACTTTTTGGTTGCAATTCTACTCTCAATTTTCGCTGGTACTATTGGCGTAGATCGTTTCTACCTCGGCTACACCGGACTCGGTATATTGAAACTTATCACAATTGGCGGCTGTGGTATCTGGTATATTATAGACATCATTTTGATTGCTACAGGCAAATTGAAAGACGCAAAAGGCCAGCCGCTCAAGCACTAATTACATATCAGCAAAAACCTGCGGGCACTAACCAAAATATACGGCAAAAGGAGTATTGCATACTTCGCCTTAATCTGTTAAAATAGCTCCGTTGCCCGCAAGTGGGTCATTAGCTCAGCTGGTTAGAGCACCTGCCTTTTAAGCAGGGTGTCCTGGGTTCGAGTCCCAGATGACCCTCCAAATTAAGAGCCCTACACGAAGAAAGGTAGGGTTTTTAATTTGCCTCTTGTCATTTTTGTTATAGTTAGTTTATGACAAAAATCAGCATCGAAGAAGATTGCGGCAATGCGCCAAAGAAGACATTTATTAAAGATTTTCTTATTGCAACTACAACCGAGAATATCAATGACGCACTTGAGATGATAACCGATGATATCTCCATCAACACACCGGGTCAAACATTGGCGCATGGTAAAGAGGAAGCAGAACAATTATTTCGTAGCAACACTGCCAAAAATAAAGTATCGGAACTTATAGTGAAAAATATTCTTTCGCACGGCGACAAGGGTGCAGCTGATGGAGTTATGAGGTTTACAGACGACAGCAAAGTTGCTTTTTGTCACATATATACCTTTAGCAGCCACAAAAAGGATGCAAAGATAAAAACAATCACATCTTATTCTGTAAAAGCTATTCTGTAAAAGCATAACAAGACGCCGCGGAAGTTGATATTTTATTAATTTTATGTTACAATAATAAGATAGATATCTGTTATTCTAAATCGCCTTATCTCTTATGGTATAAAAATGGCAACCGCTGAAAAATTTTCAACCAGAGAATCCAAAAACACCGAAAACTACGACACACAACGTCGAGAGTGTCATAATCGCGCCTTCGATCTTGCCGTGGAGACACTTCGATACATGGGGAAACCGATAGTTGTTGATAAACCTGGCTACAAAGTTCGTCGACTTCGAACTACAAACTGGGTACCCTATAGGCCACCAGACGCTCCTGAAATTTACACAAATGTACGTCTTCAGTATGTAGAAATTGGTGATACTGAATATAACCTGCCGGTTAAACGATTTGAAATATACGCTGAAGATAGCGTGATGCAATCTGACTCATCAACGACGCTCGTAGCAACACTGGAAAATCCCGCTACAGGAGCTTCTGCGATTGCCTATGAAGGCCGTTATATTCCAACCAAATATCGTCCAAAACTTGATGAAATAGTTGTTGATCTCGTGCAGCATATACGTGACACCGTACAAGCCGAAAGTGTTTATAGAAACTATATTAGTTAGCGCCGCTTACGAGATGTTTGTGGACGAGCCTCACTTACTACAAGCTTTCGGCCGCCAAATTCTGACCCATGAAATTTTTGTATAGCAGCCTTGGCGTCGTCGTCATTTTCGTACTCCACAAAGCCAAAACCTTTGGAACGACCTGTTTCGTGATCGATAATAAGCTTTGTGGATGTTATGGTGCCTGCTGCTGCAAAAAACTGCGCAAGCTCTTCTTCGGTGGTGCTATACGGTAATGAGCCGATAAATAATTTTGTTGCCATGATAATACTCCTTTATGCTCGGAGGTAACATGGCAAACCAGTTAGCTGCTCCTCGGAACGATACTTTTTACTACTTCCTAGAAATTTTCACCCAGCAGCTAGTCTTTCTAGTAGCTTGACTATATCACACTCTTAAAAATATTGACATAAAAAATTTCTAAACTTTTGTAAAACGCGGTACTGTTTTGCCCTGCCACTCTACTGTTTTGAGCCAGTTTGCTACGGAGCGAATCCACGTAAGTTTTTCGCCATATTCTGCTTGATACACGACACTTGGTTCGAGTGTTGCTTTAGAAAGCGCAATGGAAATGACTTTGTAGAGTCTGTTTTCGTAATGTTTATACTGCGCGCCAACAGCAACCTGCTGCTGAGCTTTGGCAAGTCTTTGTTGTAGTGCTTTTTGAGATACGTCTCATACCAAGTGATTATACGCTTAGTGTATGAGTATGTGTGAAAGATTTTACTGTCAAAACAACGTCTCTTTTTCATACTACACATAAACCCTAAAGGAGGAGTATGAAGGCACTATGGAAAGGATACGTCGTTCTCGGACAACTCGGCATACCAGTACGCCTTTACAGTGCTACGCAAAAATCGGGCGTAACGTTCGTACAACTCCATGAAAAAGATAGTTCGCCAGTTGAACGCCCGCTGTTTTGTAAAAAAGAAAATCGGGAAATTTCTAGCCATGAAACTATTCGCGGTGTCGAGTACGAACCGGGTAAATATGTCACATTTACCGAGCAAGAATCGGAGCGATCCTCCAACACAGAAACCAAAGCAATTACCATAAAACAATTTTGTGTACCAAATCAGATAGCACCGCATTACTTTGAAAAACCCTACTACCTGGCGCCCGCCAAAGGCGGTGAACGGGGATACGCGCTCTTGCGTGATGGGCTGTCTCAAACCGGCATGGTAGCATTTGGACAATATTATTTTTACGGTAGTGAGCATATTGGAGTTATTGGAACGCTAGAAGACGTACTAGTACTCTATAAGCTTCGTTATGCTGACGAATTAGTGCCTCGAAACCAGATAAAAACTCCTCCGCTCTCACGACCAAACCCTGCTGAACTCGACATGATGAAAGCGGCCATTGAGCGATACAGCGGACCGCTGCATATACGGGATTATCACGACGAATATACCGAGTATATAAAGCAACTCAGCGAATACAAGATAAAAGGACTACCAATGCCAAAACCCGAGCAAGTACCTGCGCATGCTACCCCAGAAAGCGAAATTCATGCCGCACTGGATCAGATACTCAGCCGCAAACAACGCACTATTCAGTAACAATAAAAATCTTTACTACCTATTTTCAATGACGGTATCTATAAGCTCGTCATCTTCACCTTTCTTATGATGGTGTGGCAACCAAATGGCCGCAACAACCGCTGCAACAGCAACAATACCTGCTGCAACGAGCATGGACTGTGACATGCCGCTCATCCAAGCAGCTTTAGCAGCCATTGCCAAGTCACCACCAACACTACCCATTTTATCGGCCACTGACAATGCACCGGCAAGCGAATTGGTAGTAACTTCCTGCATATGCGACGGTAAACCAGTCAGTGCGTTAGTAATTTTTGCAGTGTAGTCTGAACTTAAAATTGCTCCCAATACTGCTATGCCTAATGATCCACCGAGCTCTCGAGCAGTATTATTCATTGCCGAACCCATACCTGCACGGTTACGCGGAATTGCCGACATAAGCATATTGGTTGCCGGTGTCATCGTAAGCGACATACCCACCATCATCACCAACATACCGCCAACCACCTGCCAATACGAAGGTACTACCGGCCACTGTGACATGATAAGAAATGCAATTGATACAAGCGTAAGCCCAGCGGCGACCGTCCAACGTACTCCAACTTTCTTTACTATATTTGGCACAAATGGCGCAGTAAGCATCATAAGCATCATTATCGGCAACATCCTAATAGATGACTCCATGGTGCTATAGCCCATAATGAGCTGGAACAATTGACTCATGGAGAAGAAAATACCCATCAGCGCAAAGAACACAAGCATTATAGATAGCGCAGAAACTGAAAATGCATGGTTTTTAAATAAGCGAAGATCAAGCATCGGGTGTTCTATGCGCAGCTGTCGCCAAATAAAAGCGCCAAGTCCTAGCACACCGACTGCCAGCGCAGCCAACACAGTCGTATCATCTAGTCCGTGTGAAGGCGCCTCAATGATACCGTATATCAAGCCAAATAGTCCTACCACCGACAATACGCCGCTCAAAAAATCAACCGGCGTATGATGTTCGTCACGAGAGTTCGGCACTAACAATTGGTTCAGTACAAACCCTATACCGCCCACAATCAAACTGAAGTAAAATACCGAATGCCACGAAAAGTGCTCCAACAAAAACCCCGTCACAATCGACCCGAGCGCTATCCCGCCACCAGCAACACCAGACCAAATTGCAATTGCCCGTGCACGTTCATGGCGCGGAAATACATTACCAATCACCGACAGTGTCGTCGGCATCACCATAGCCGCCCCAATACCCATAATGGCACGTGCAACGATAAGCTCAATACCAGACCCGGCAATAAACGCAGCATATAGTGTGGCAAGCAAAAATATTGCAAGCCCAATTTGCATCACCGTCTTTCGACCGTAATGATCAGCAAGGGCGCTTGCGGTAAACATCAGACTTGCAAAAATAAGCACATAAATATCTACCACCCATGTAAGCTGCAACGAGGTAAGGTCCAGGTCACGTGCTAAAGTTGGCAGTGCAAGGTTAAGACTACTATTGCCTACGGTTACAAGCATCAAACCTAGACACAGTACCGCCAAGATCTTCCATCGTCTTGCATATACAGCTGGCTCAATACCGTCCACATCTTCTGTAGACAATGTAGCTTTAAGTTTGCGTCTTATTTTTTCCATTCTCCTCCTTATTTGTTAACTATTGACACGTCAACTATTTTACACACTTCACTCCCGTTCAGTCCCATCAAAACAGAGACAGCTTTATGATTTAGTAAAAACAAATCCACAAAATAATCGAAAAACTTAACCCTCGTCAGCACACCCTCAAATAATTCTTAAATTCTCTTTAAAAGTGTTGTATATATTACGTCCATGCTCTATTATATTGATGAAATTTATAGGAGGATAGAAATAAGAGGATAGAACTTATGAGACGTATTCGTAGTTTCATATATAAACCAATATATCTCATAACTGCTCTCATACTGCCTGGGGTATCCCTATTCTACACCCCTTCTATGCTACTGCTGCACCAGGCGATACAAATGATTGGCACACAGTGGGCAACGCGGAATTTTCTGCTAGCGCAGCACACTTTATTAAATTAGCAATCAACAACGGCACCAAATATGTTGCATATTATGATGCTAGTCAAGGAGGCAAGGCAACCGTGATGAAATTTGATGGTGCGAACTGGGTGCCGGTTGGTAGTCCGGGGTTCTCCGCAGGGTCAACACTATACGTCTCGCTGGCATTTGATCAAGGTATACCGTACGTTGCCCACACACACGACGACACTGAAAACAAAGTTACTGTTACAAAATTTGGCACCAATAGCGTTGACTTACCGCATGCACCGCATAATAACACACTGAATGTCACAACACCTATCGGTACTAATATCGAAAGTGCAAACCTCGTCACAGAAGACAACTTACCGACTCAAGATAACGAGTATCATTATCCATTTGGTCTGGCCAATTTTAGTTTCACCACAGACTACACTAGCAATATCGTATCACTTACGTTTGAAACCGATTTACAACCCAACCAGATCACCGTACGTAAATACAACCCTACTACAAATACCTACAATACTATTCCTGACGCCACCGTCACCAGCACGACCAACAATGGTAAGCCAGCCCTACAAATAAGCTATGAAATCATCGATAACGGCGCATTAGACATTGACCCAACACCTGGAGCAATTACTGATCCAGTAGGCATAGCCATCGCTGAACAAAACACACTTAACACTTCCGACACCAAACTCGGCGCCCCGAATACTGGCTTCACATCAACCGCTTTGTCACCAAGCATCTTCGCTGCAAGTACTGGTTTAGTTATCCTAACCTACGTAGCACGCCGCTATTTTCGTCAGATCCGCCGCACGTAACCACAAAAACATTGAATCGGTTAGCATAAATTATTTACCCTATGTCACATACAAACTACTTTAATAAAAAAATCCAAAAGCTGGCGATTTATATTAAGTAGTGTAGCTACAGTAGTTGCATTCGGGTTGATTGCGTACGGTGGATGGGGATTGTGGCAGTATTGGCACACCACTCATGACCAACCTCAAACCATTACTCAAACTGTCATTACCCATTCTACCGACACACCAAATGAAACTAACCCTACTACTGCTTGCACTAACTACAAAGTAGCCGATAACCATCCAAAGCGAATTCATATACCTGCACTTGATGTCAGTGGTTGCATCACAAAGGTGGGTGTCGACCAACATGGCGCTATTGCAGCACCTGATAATATTTACACAGCTGGCTGGTACATAAACAGCGCATTGCCCGGCCAACCGGGCCTCAGTATTATCGATGGACACTTGAGTGGGCGTTACAAAAAAGATGCTATTTTTCAACACCTTAACAAACTCAAAAAAGGTGAAACTTTTACAGTGACGCTCGGCAATGACAAGGTACTGAAATATCAGGTATTTAATGTGAAAACCGTGTCGCTCGACAATGCAATTGACACTCTGCTAGCCAAAGATCCAAACATTTCTAGTCAGCTAAATCTCATCACGTGCGGAGGTAGCTACGACAAGACGACACAACAATACAACCGCCGTGTTATCGTTTCAGCTAAATTACTTAGCACATAGCTAACTCACCAGTAATATTTGTTTGCGTCCCGTACCTTCTTTTGTATCTATCAAAGAAATCTAAATAAAGCCTGCGTCTCAAAACACTCACGACAGCTTTACTGTCGCAGTGACTGATTCAAATCCTTAAGCAAAACGAAAAACCTCAACCGAATGGTTGAGGCATTTTCGTGGTACACCGGGAGGGATTCGAACCCCCGACCCTCTGTTCCGAAGACAGATGCTCTAATCCGCTGAGCTACCGGTGCATACACCAACAAGCAGATAATTGACAGTCAGCAGTTATTATACAACTGTAAGGTGTTACTTTGCAACAAAACGCCAGAGACGGTGTATGTCTTTCGCTATACCAATGCGCTTGGTGGCCTCGTATGATAGTTGCTCTATAGGGGGTAGTAGCAAAAATTTGCCGTCATTAAGTTTTGCGCCATTGTCTTTTCCGGTCACCGCAAGCGCCTGACATACTTTAGCAGGACCACTTGTCAGTTCATGATCAGGTCGGTTATTGCGACGTTTTCGCATTATCTCTAACCCTTCATCTGGCTGAATGGCACGAATGAGCACTGCTTCACCTCGCCCTTCCTGACCAGTGACGATATTCATACACCAATGCATACCGTAGGTGAAATACACATACATATGCCCTGCTGGTCCAAACATCACTTCAGTTCGCGGCGTTTTGCCTTTATAACTATGGCTCGCGGCATCATCTTGGTTGTATGCCTCAGTCTCAACGATTGCACCACCAACTTTCGTCCCATCTGGTTCAACGGTATACAAACGCCAACCTATAAGCTGTTGGGCGACCGTAACAGCATCTGCCGCAAGATCTAGTTTCATCATTTTTTATTCTACAATCTTTACTTCTTCTTCAAAACGCTCTGGACTTAAGTTTCCGCCACTTACTATACAGGCAACTGTTTTATCCTTGATAAGTGGTCGGATCTTTTCTAAAGCTGCTATCGATAAAGCACCAGCCAACTCCGGACGAAACCTTTCTCCATTCTGCCACATACGAGTAACATGTCTTCGCAGCGTTTGATTATCAGGATGAACTACCATATATCTATCATGCACCTCTTCCAAAGATCGTAAAACTATACCTCCTACTTGACGAACCGCCGCGCCATCTACAAAAGTCTCTATTGTATTAAGAGGTGATTTAGAACCTTTCAGCGCATGATCGAGTGATGCAGCTCCAGCTGGCTCAGCAGCAACATACTGCAAGGCTTGACGGTGTTTTGTAGCATGAATTATGCCGCTCAACAAACCTCCGCCGCCTACTGGTGCTACCACTACATCAAGATCAGACACACGCTGATCCAGCTCCTTTCCTATTGTTCCTTGACCAGATACAACCAATGGATCATCAAATGGATGCACGAAACTATCCCATAAATCCATCTCGTCTAGGTATGCTCTTCCTTTTTCGGCTGCCTCATCGACTGTCTGCCCGGCGAGTACTATATCTACACATTTGCCACCTAGCTTTCTTACGAGATCTACCTTAAATCTAGGTGTGCCTTCCGGCATAAATAAACGCGCTTTTACGCCAAAATACTGTGCACAATCCGCTACTGCTGCTGCATGATTACCCGCACTAAATGCAATAACCTCATCTAAATCACTACTCTCATGATATGAAAACCAATTAAAGCTACCTCTGAATTTGTACGCCCCTGTTCGCTGATTCAGCTCACTCACCAACAAGACGTTTGCATCAAATGTTTCCGATAAATACGGATCGGCCATAATTTGTGTTGGTCTTACAGCGGTATTTTGCTCAAATAATGTCTGATATGCCTGTTCTACATCTATTGTTTCTGTATGTGTACTCATCTCTACTCCTTATCACCCAAAAAGAAAAGCCCCCGGATTTCCGGGGGCTTGCAGTTTATTACAATTTCAATAACTAATAAGCAACACCCCCGTGCGGGAGAATAATAATGTTGCTCATAATAATGTTGCTGAATTGCATACCTAGTCTGTAAATATAGAACTTTATAAAACAACTGTCCAATGCAACGTGGTACCCCGGGTAGGACTCGAACCTACAACCAACGGGTTAGAACTCCGTGACTCTATCCAATTGAGCTACCGGGGCACATCACTGTAGCTCTCGATGATTTGGTGCGGGTGGCGGGAATCGAACCCGCATCTCCAGCTTGGAAGGCTGGCATAATAGCCTTTATACAACACCCGCTAATCACCAAGTATTATAACAGATTACAATTCGTGGTATACGGTAATTTGTGCACCAATAGAATTCAACCGTTCAGCCAGGTCTTCGTATCCCCTGTTAATAGTATAAACATTACGCAGCGTACTTGTACCTTTTGCAGCCAACATGCCGATCAGCAGTAGGCTTGCAGGGCGAAGCGCTGGCGGACAAAATACATCATTACGCTTAAAGGTTGTAGGGCCATCGATATATATACGATGAGGGTCTACTAGCTCTACATTCATACCAATTTTAGTCATTTCTGTATAGTAAATAGCCCGATTTTCAAACATCCAGTCGTGAATTAAGGTACGACCATGTGCCACCCCACAAATTGGCACAAAATACGGTATATTGTCAGGATTTATACCTGGCCAGAGATTTGGATGGAGCTTTTCAACTGGCGCCTTAAGAGTGCCATTATGCTTGTAAATGGTGATATCTGCCAGCTCTGTCACACCATTATCTGATGGATAGGTTTTACTAACATCATATTGAAGCCCCATTTTCTTCAACTTCAACAGCTCAAGCCCAATCCAGTAAACAGGTACTCGCTCAATAGTAAGCTGAGAGTTTGTAGTAACTGCAGCAGAAATAAAGAACATCGCCTCAATCGGATCTTCAGTAGGCGCAAAAGTAATATTCTTCTTTATATGCCTTACTCCAGTCACTCTAAGAACCGGCGAGCCAATACCTTCGATCTTCACCCCAAGCTTTTGTAAGAACTTACAAAGGTCTTGCACCATATAGTCTGCACTTGCACTCTGAATCACCGTCTCCTCTGGAGTGCGTGCAGCAGCCATAAGCGCATTATTGGTGACTGTATTACCCTGTTCATACAGCACCACATGGCCTGCTGGTTTTTTATCAACTGTCACATCGTAGTGTCCGCTTTTAGCAACAACGTTGACGCCAAACTGTTCAAGCGCAAACAAATGTGGCGTCACCGTACGGGTACCCAACTTGCATCCACCAGCATACGGTATGCTGAATTCTCTGTAATCATGCATGAGTGAACCAAGTAGCATGAGTACACTCCGCGTTTTGCGTGCTGAAGCAGCATTCATGTTATCAAGCTTCAACTCTTGTGGTCTTCGGATTTCTAAATCGTTATTCTCATACCACTTAACTTTTACGCCAATACTTTCGAGCACCTCAATAATACGGTTAACTTCTTCAATGCGAGGAAATCCTTTAAAACGAGTTACGCCATAGTTAAGCAAGCTTGCACAAAGCAGCGCTACTGCGGCATTTTTACTACGTTTGAGCGTTATACTTCCATGCAGCTCATGACCACCCTCTATCCGCAAATTAATACTTTTATCACCAATGCTGATAATCTGCTTATTGAGCGCATCACTTACCCGAGCAAGTGTTTCTATACTTAAATTCTGCTTGCCTTTTTCAATACGATTCACTGCTGACTGACTAGTGCCCAAACGTTTTGCAAACTCTGCCTGAGTAAGTCCACGCTCTTGCCTTACTTGAGCTATTAGCTGACCAATTTTTTCATTTGCCGCTGACATAACTAGATAAATATACCATATGTGATATTAAATTTCTATTTTTATTTTTACTTTGCTGCTAATTAGTATAGTCTTCCTTCGTCCAAATTGCTATACTGAATTTATGATTTAGCTACTCTCGCCCTACTCCTGTATACTTTGGTAAACTATTCATTGACTTTTTGGAGGCGAGACATGGATGATAGGCAAATTGCAGACCTAATTGCAGCAGAAGAACAACGACAACGTGAAGGGTTAGAGTTAATTCCAAGCGAAAACTACGTAAGCCGTGATGTGCTCACAGCAATGGGGAGCGTATTTACAAACAAGTATTCCGAAGGGTACCCTGGCAAACGCTACTACGGCGGCCAAGAAGTGACAGATCAATTAGAAACCATTGCTATTGAGCGCGCAAAGAAACTTTTTGGTGCAGATCATGCTAATGTACAACCGCATTCTGGCGCACAAGCAAACGAAGCCGTGTACCATGCATGGTGCGAACCAGGTGACACAATACTTGCCATGGATTTAAGTCATGGTGGTCATCTTACCCATGGGGCGCCTGTAACTGTATTGGCACGAAACTACAATTTCATACGCTATGGCATGAAAAATATTGAAACAGGCGAAATTGACTACGACGAATTAAGAGATCTCGCCCTCAAACACAAACCAAAGATTATCCTTGCGGGGTTTAGCGCATATCCCCGAGAACTAGACTATGCTAAATTTGCTGAAATCGGTAACGAAGTAGGCGCACTGCTAGTAGCTGATATGGCGCATATTGCCGGCTTAATAGCGGGCGGTGTTGCAAAAAATCCGTTTGATTATGGATTTCACGTCATAACAACCACTACCCACAAAACTCTACGCGGACCACGTGGCGGGCTTATTTTAAGCAAAGGTGTAGTAGGCAATCCATTGAAAGCACCCGAAAAAACTATTGAGAATATCCCTACTCTTATTGACCGTACTGTCTTTCCAGGTGTTCAAGGTGGACCATTAATGCATGTGATTGCAGCAAAGGCCGTTGCTTTCGGTGAAGCATTGCAGCCAGCATTTAAAACCTACGCTGCACAAGTTCTGAAAAACGCAAGCAAACTTGCAACAGAATTGCAAAATCACAATTTCAAACTTATCACTGGTGGTACAAGCAATCACCTTATCCTTGCCAACGTACAGGAAAGCTTCGGCCTGCATGGCGGTATCGTAGAAGAAGCTTTAGATAAAATCGGTCTAACACTAAACAAAAATACAGTTGCCGATGATCCGCTGCCACCATTCCGACCAAGCGGTATTCGTTTAGGAACCCCAGCTATCACTACCCGTGGTCTTGTTGAAGAAGACATGGTAACAATAGCCAATTGGATGAAGGAAGCTATTGACGCACGTGAAGACGAAACAAAGCTCAAGGAATTGCGCAAACAAGTAAAAGAGTTTGCCCTGCAATATCCGTTACCTAGCGATAACTGACTCTAAAATGACGGATTTAGTGTACTGAGATCCAAATCACTTTCTGCGGTTTTCGTCTGCCCAACTGGTCCGTTTTGCTCATTGCTATTTGGCAAAATTTCCGGCTCTTGCTTGAGTGTAACCTCGAATTTCTTTTGCACAGCGTCTACAATTTTTTGCTTAAATGCAAGAAGTTGCTGCGACGAAGTTGCTTTTTCATTTACCAACACTAAAGGTTGCTTAGCCCAAGTAGCCATACCTGTTTCTGGGTCGTGATGGTCTTTAAATCCTGCCTTTTCGATCAACCATGCTGCCGATAATTTTATGCCTCTTCCTCCGTCCAAGCGCCAAAAAACAACGTCTGGATATGCAGACTGTATTTGCACAAAAGTTCCTTCATCTACAATTGGGTTTGAGAAAAATGAACCATTGTTTGCTACTTTTTTAGGGTCAGGAAGTTTTTCTGAGCGAATCTTTATGACAGCATCACGAATAATCTGAGGTGTAAATTCTGTAATACCTTGATCCTTCAGATAACGCTCAAGCGCCTGATAAAACGGAGGTTCGGGATTTTTCTTCTGTAAATGCAAGGTAATCGCAATTATAAAGTACCTTCCATGATCTACAGTTTTGAGTCTGCTTGTTCTATAGCCAAATTCTAAGTCATATTTAGAAAGAAAAGTAATGGATTTAGCCTGACGGTCGTACACCTCTGCACTTACAAACACATCAGCTATCTCTTGTCCGTAAGCGCCCACATTCTGCACAGGTGTAGCACCTGCAGTACCTGGTATCCAACTCAAAGCTTCAATCCCTGTAAGACCCGCTTCTACACTCCGCTGAACAACTGAGTCCCAATTTTCACCACTGCCAACCGTAATAAACACATCCCCACCATCTCGTTCTATTACTTCGTAGCGCTTGATTTTACTGACAATCAACAAACCATCAAACCCTTCGTCTCGCCATACGATATTACTACCATCACCTATCATAATAGCTGGCAAATTTTGCTCATCTGCCCATGTTAATGCGTCAAGCAACTCTTCTTTGGTACTGACTTCGACCACATATCGCACTGTACCTCCAAGCCGCATGGTAGAGTAATCCTTTAGCGACACATTTTCGAGCCTGTTCATGCTATATATAGTACACCTCTTTGCACTTGCATCCTATACCTAACAGAGGTACCATGAGTATATGGGCGATCAATCGGAGTTTAGACCATTTGTCGATTTAGGCGAGAAACTAAAGCGCATACGTCAGCAGCAAAAAGAATCGCTCGCTGAAGCAGCAGGCGCTGTAGAGCTCGCAGAAGATGAGTTATTGCGCATTGAGCAAGGCTACGAAAGGCCAAGCGAAGAAATCCTGATGTTGCTTATTAAGCATTTTGCTATGCAAGAGGATGAGGCTGTACAGCTATGGGAAATGGCTGGCTATGACAAACTTGAAGCCGAGGAAGATGATGCGCCTGATACGCAAGGAACAAAATCAATTGTTATGACTATCGCTTTTGATCCACGAGTGATGTATAGCGACAGCGTACATATCAGTGGCAACCAGCACGGACTCGTGTTTACTTTTCTTCAGCCTGGCGGCGGTCAAATGCCCCCATTACCAATTGCTCGTATTGGTATGAGCCGTGATCAAGCTCAAAAGATGATGGAGCTACTAAAAGATACTTTAGATCAGCTCAATAAAGCTACCGACGCTAAAAAACTACCGCCTAAATCCAAGTCTGACGAACAATCCTAGCTTATCGAGATATTGCCATTGTATTTTTGCACAATAACAGATATAATGGCATGGTTAGTTTATGGCGAATGTAGCTCAGTTGGTTAGAGCGTCTGTTTGTGGCACAGAAGGTCGTGGGTTCAAGTCCCATCATTCGCCCCAAATCCAAACACACTTAGTAATGACCCCTTGTGGTCATTTTTTATTTTGGCAAACTGAAAAAGTTTGCATTTTATAAAACAAGACTCATAAATACCTGCTCTGATATAATACTTTTTTGAAAGAAGCAAAAAGGAGACTTATGAAAAAGCTTGTACGGTTTGTACGTGCATATAAATTATTTAGTTTTGCGCTTATTGCGAGCATAGTAGCACTTGGTTTAGATCTAGGCGGCCTTGATACAATCACACATTGGATACTTGGCATTTTGAGTGTTGCGGTGTTGCTGCCGCTTCTGTACGGCATGATTCAAGACATTCGTGACGGCACCTACGGCGTAGATATTTTAGCCGCAACCGCTATCGGTACTGCAGTTATCATGCATGAATATTGGACAGCTGCGGTTATTATCTTGATGCTTACAGGCGGTGAAGCATTGGAACAGTATGCTGACCATCGAGCAAAAACAGAACTTGAAGCACTACTACATCAAGCGCCACAAAAAGCACATGTCATTCGTGGTCGTAAAGAAATTGACGTAAAAGCAAGCCAAGTTGTTAAAGGAGATAAATTAATTATCCGTCCTGGTGAACTTGTACCAGTTGATGCAGTTGTTTTGGAGGGTGTCGGCAGCTTTGACGAATCAAGCTTGACTGGCGAAAGCATGCCACAAACTAAAAATCCAGGTGATGAGATTTTTAGCGGTACTGTAAATGTTGATGGTGCAATAACCGTTCGTGCACTTCGTCCCGCAGCTGAAAGTCAATACGAACAGATTATTAAATTAGTAAAAAACGCCACCGCAAGTCGCGCACCATTTGTGCGTATGGCCGATAGATATGCAGTACCATTTACTATCGCTGCATATGTAATTGGTATTGGCGCATGGATGATTAGCGGTGACTCACTCCGCTTCCTGCAAGTACTGGTAGTAGCCACACCTTGCCCATTGATTTTAGCGGCACCAATTGCAATTATTTCCGGCATGAGTCGAGCCGCAAAGCACGGTATTATTATCAAAAATGGCGGCGCTTTGGAGCGCCTAGCACAAGCTAAGACTTTTGCTTTTGACAAGACTGGAACATTGACTCGCGGTGAACTGTCAGTTGATAAAGTAAAGACGTTCAATAAACACCGAATCAAAGATGTCATTAGCCTTGCAGCTGCTTTAGAACATAATTCCAACCATGTGGTTGCTCAAGCTATTGTTCGTTATGCCAAAGACAAGAAAATCTCATATACAAAAGCAAAACGTGTAAAAGAATTTGCAGGCCTTGGACTCAAGGCGCATGTTGGTGGTCAAGACGTCTTAGTTGGCCGCGAACAACTCATGAAAGATCAAGATGTAACCTTTCCTAAAAGTTTTAAGTTCAATACCGGCAAGCAATCTGCAACATATGTAGCCGTCGATGGAAGCTTGGTTGGTATCATTAGCTTTACCGATGAAATTCGCGCAGAAAGCGCTCTTACTATCAAGCGTCTAAAGCAAGCTGGTGTTAAACATCTCATGATGATAACCGGTGACAATAAGCAGACAGCTCGTGCAGTTGCTAAATCACTTGGTATTAAAAATGTTGTTGCTGAAGCGCTGCCAGCAGACAAGTTACATACACTCACCAGCCTGCCAAAAGACAAACATCCAACAGCTTTCATTGGCGATGGTATTAATGATGCCCCGGTACTAACTGCGAGTGATGTTGGTATTGCACTTGGTGCACGAGGTGCTGCTGCAGCAGCTGAATCTGCAGATGTCGTAATTATGCTTGATGACGTCGAGCGTGTTGCTGTAAGTCGTGAAATTGCAAACCGAACGTTCTTTATCGCAAAGCAAAGTATCTTGGTAGGTATTGGGCTAAGTGTAGTGCTTATGGGTATTTTTGCAACCGGCATGTTTAAGCCAATTTATGGTGCACTCGCACAAGAAGTCATAGACATCATAGTAATTGTGAATGCATTACGTGCACATGGTAGTTTCAAAAACCAACACAAACTACCACCAAGCAACAAACAGCTGAGCTAGCCTCTGCTTAGCGCCTGTTCTATATCAGCACGAGTTATCCGCACTTCACTACCAGGCTGCACCTGCTGGCTCAATACTTGGTTCGCCACAATATTTTCAACAGTGCGCTGAACGATGCGTCTCATCGGACGCGCACCCAAACGTGGATCATACCCGACCTGTACCAAGAGTTGTTTTGCGTCATCATCCACTACCACACTGAGTTTTTGAGCAGCTAATGTTTTGTTAATGCCCTTTAAAATCAAATCAATCACCTGCAGCAGTTCTGCTGGCTCCAACGGACGGAATAATACGATATCATCAAAACGGTTTAAGAATTCAGGACGAAACGTATTGCTGTTTATGAGCTCGTCGGTAAATTGCTGTTCAAAATCTTCAAGTTTTTCACCTGCTTCAATGTGTTGACGAATGCGATCTGCGCCAGCATTACTTGTCGCAATAATCACCGCATCTCGAAACGATACTTCGCGGTTGTTAATGTCACGCAAAATACCTTCGTCTAAAACTTGCAACAGCGTATTCAGCACTTCTGGATGCGCCTTTTCAATTTCATCAAGCAAAACTACACTAAATGGCTGGCGAGCAATTTGCGCCGTTAAACTATGAGAATCTTGTGCGGGATCAGCAATGAGCCGTGCAACATCTTCAGACCGAACATACTCATTCAAATCTAAGCGCACTAAATTATTCTCATCACCAAAAAATACCGCCGCAACACTTTTTGCCAGCTCTGTCTTACCCACACCTGTAGGACCTAAGAACAAGAACGTGCCAATCGGCCGATTTGTATTGCGCACCCCTGCTCGTGCACGACGCAGTGCATCACTTACTACCTGAACAGCGCGCGTTTGATTAATCATTCTTTCATGAATCAGCGCCTCAAGATTTAGTAACGTATTGCGCTCGGCTACAGTATCTGCTGCGCCAACCTTAACTCCCTGCGTTTGTTCAATTGCTTGTTCTATTGATCGGCGCGTAACAAGCGGCCCTTCACTAAAATTAGCCGCAGATTCCAAAAGCTTCAATGCCTTACCAGGCATGACTTGCTCTGTGATAAAACGCGAACTCAGCCTATAAGCTGCCTCGAGCGCTTGATAGGTATAGACAACCTTTTGCTGATGTTCAAAAAGTATAACCTGGTTTTGCATAATATCCATAGTTTCAGCTTCATCTGTTGGTGGCACCACGATTCGATTCATACTCTGTACAAGCGCAGGATTATTTTGAGCAACTCGGGTCCAGCACTGTTCATCCATAGCCAGCACAATTCTTAATGCCCCGCCATCAAGGATTGGCATAAGTACATTGCTTAAATCAACCGAACCAGTGCCTTCTTCGAAAAACAAATGCGCATCATCAAAGAAAAGGATAATATTTTTTGCCCTAAGCGCCTCATAGCAAATTCGCTGCACTAACTCTTCCAGCTCACCTCGCCCTCTTGCATTTGCCATAAGCGTAGAGGGATCCAAAGCGATAACCTGATGATAGTGTAATGATTTCGGTACCGCCGGATCGGCTTCAAGTAGCTGCTCAGCGAGCGCATATACAAGCTTGGTCTTTCCGCTGCCCAGTTGTCCAACCAGTGTTACATTGCGCCGACCAGCCTGCGCCAGTGTATTCGTAATGTGACTTACTAATTGAAGGCGGCTCGTACGCTCTCGCGCCAATGACCCGCCGTAAGCTACATGCTCACTAATGTTAAATCCCAGACGCTCCAAAAGCGGTATATACCCAAACGCCCAATCGCGACCAATACCACCCTTTGGGCGACGCTGCTTATAAGCAGCGATCAAATCTTCTTCGTGCTTAAACCATGCAAGACCCTTTTCAATATCTTGTCGACCGACCCCTAAGTGAGCTAAGTAATCATCAATGCCTCTAATAGTCACTACTAAAGCAGTAACAAGCACAGCGGCATTGATTGTTTCAAAGCCATGAGCTCGTCTATAATACTCAGCCTGCTGCCATATTATCGGCATTGCTTGCGTATCGGTACTTGCCATATCGTAAATAAAATCTTGACTAAGCAAGAACCGATTGCATATGAAATTACAATCGGGAGTATTTTTTATAATGCCCATAAGCTCTTGGGGCGACGGATCACGCGACAAGCGAGCCAACACTACAGAATTCAATAACGCATCTATAGTATTAGTCTTACCCGGCGGTAAATGAGTAAGCGACTTACCCCACAAAGCCAAAGCCCAAATCGGACCAGCTAAACTCATTACCAGCCATCCAATACTGCTTTGCAACACAATAAGCAGCAACAGTCCTAAAACAACAAACAGCACTATAAATAAAGTAAACACAAAGTATACAGTCCGACCTCCTAGTACACGACCTAGTCGGGCCTGTTTAGCACGCCTGCTGCTGTAATTAAAAGTCATCTGATCATTCATGCTAAAATCACCATCAATATTACTCCTACAATAGGCAATACGGGAATAACGAGCCAAAAAACTGCCCATATGGTACCGATAGTGAGCACCAAAACCGCACCAACACACCCGCAAACTATCGTCATACTTCGCAAAACAGCACCAAAAACCCGTGAAAATGTACGATCAAGCCGCGCCCGAATCTGAACGTTTAATGGCCCACGCACGCTACCTGCATCAATTTGGCGAAATGGTGCAAATAACGTTCGTGCCAACAAGCCTACCGAAAACGTTTCCAGTACTCGCAGCGTACGAAGCTGTACCTTATGCAAAACATCAAACCACGCCGTGGTATACCACCAAATCAGCATATCAACAACTATCATAAGCACTATTATACATTTTTATATCTTCAGAATCTTACCCAAGTCTGTAAAGCACAATTGCTACCCACACTGGAACCGTAATGTTATCAAGCCCTCGTACACTGAAGTTTTCGAGAAATGTCGCAATAAAGCTCGCACCAAGTATGATAGCCGCATGTATAGATGTATCTGTACCAATACTGTAACCCCAAAGAATTGCAACAGAAATGACAAAAAACGTTAGACTACCAACCACGCTTTTTACGTGTCCTAGTACTTTATATGAAGTCTTCTTACCATAGCGACTGCCTATCACCGCCGCCATACCGTCCGCCAGACTCATATGAAGCAGTGCTGCCATATACATCCAGCCATTCTGCGTAAGGACTGCGAGCAGTCCAACGCTTATTGCAAAAAACACTTCTCCCATGGTAGGACGTTGTACGCTATGAATCGCCTGAAAAACATTTAAATATTTTGATATGCCTACCACTGCAACAAATGCCGCACTCAGCAAAAGTATTTGATTCCAGCTAAGCAACAGCGGCCAAAACGCCACAAAACTACCTACTGTAATATGCACAAATTTGCGGCAAATTTCCGGCGGCAGTTTTTGACTACGGGACAAAAACTCTCCTACAATCAACAAACCAAACACTACAGCTACTACCAACCCAAACATCAACATACCTGTATCCTGTCGTCTCTATAAATTGCTGCTTTCGTGTTTCCAATAGACCCCAAAGAATGGTGTATATACGTATTAATAAGACGTGCTATTTTCTGTAAAAAATTAATTATTTTTAAATCTATATGTTTCATAACAACTAGTCTCTATTGTAACGCCTTGTTATAAAAAAAGAGAAGAGACCCGGGGGTAAGGGTCTCTTTGATGGGTTGCTTGTCGGGGTTGTTTTAAATTTTGGATGGGCTTTTTAGTGAAATAACGAGGGGTTATTCCTTATGATAAAAAGCCACATTTATCACTTGCCATATACACACCTCCTCTCGTTACCAATTAGTGGTTACATTGTAGTAAGCATGTGGTGAAGGGACTGTGGAAAATCTTACAAACCTACTGAAACACGAAGTCGACAAGAGTGCTTCGTATGATCTATACAGCTCTTGTTATTGATCTGAATCACAGAAATTGATGATATTTAATTTCGATTTAAGATTTGGTCCGTATGCTTATAGTTAGGAGGGGATGTGCACAAATGAAAACTTCATCACTCGCCGCACTATTTCAAAACGGACGCAAACTTACCTACGAAAAAGACGAAATTATCATACGCGCTGAAGACATACCTTCAGGCGTATATTACATTAATTCAGGCTGGGTAAAAGCATACACGCTAAGCAAAGATAAAGAACCAGCTATTGTCATGACGCTGTTTCCTGGTGATATTTTTCCATGTGCATGGGCACTCACCGGCATAGATCACGACCTACACTTCGCCGCATTAGACGAAACAGAAGTATCCCGTATCTCAACCAAACAATTTAACACAGCCGTTAAAAATAATGCTCGTTTGTCTCGCGAATTGCTGCAAGTATTTGCAAATAACTTCTTCGCACTCACTAACGAGCTCACCAATATCCAATACCACACTGCGAAAGAAAAAGTTATCTATCGCTTACTTTTCCTGGCTAAAAACTTCGGCAAAAAGGAGAACAATAAAATTGTTATACACAAACATATTCCGAATGAATACATTGCCCGCTCCACCAATATGACCAGAGAAACAACGAGCCGGGAAATGAGTCGTCTTACTCGAAAACGACTTATTAGACACACCGACGAGCAGATAATCATACCTGACATCAATGGACTTATTAAAGAAATTGAATACGATTCCAAAGGAGTAACTTCCCGGCCGCCTTTTACAAAGGTGCTCAGTGATGCATTACAATAAAGATAAAAGAAAGAGAATCTTATGAAAGCACTATTAGTCGAAGACAACATCATGCTCGCACAGAGCATTAAAGACAACCTGCAACCGACCTGGAACATTGAGATAGCAACGTCTGGTGAAGAAGGCGTAGAGTTGGCAAAAAACAAGACGTACGATGCAATCATTTTGGACCTAGGCCTACCTGGCATGGATGGCCAAGATGTTTGTTTGGCGCTCCGCAAAACCAACATACATACTCCTATTCTCGTATTAAGCGGTGCTTCAGAAACCAACACAAAAGTTTCTCTCCTAAATAACGGGGCCGATGATTACCTGACAAAACCATTTAAGACCCTAGAACTCCAAGCGCGGCTCAACGCACTCGCCAGGCGCGGGGCACAAATAACACAACCAAGTCCTATTCTTAAGGTTGACAATCTTATACTTGATCCTGAAAAGCGCATAGTAAAGCGAGGCAACAAGAAAATAGAATTGCGACGTAAAGAGTTTGACATCTTAGAGTATCTTATGCGGAATCAAGGCAAAGTAGTTAGTCGACCAATGATTATTAGTCATGTTTGGGACGCTCGACATGAGACCTGGAATAGTACAGTAGATGTTCACATAAAATACTTGCGTGATAAAGTCGACAAGCCGTTTAAGCGTAAACTTATTAAAACTGCACACGGGGTGGGCTATACTATTAGTAAATAGCCAGCGAAATTAAAAAGAAAGGAGCAATTATGAACGAGCTCATTGCGCAAATCTTATCTGACAGCAGCATTCGCAGCAATGCCGTGCTAGAAGGTATTGCCATGCAGCAAGCTATAGCACAACCGTGGTGGAGCTAGCATTTCGACCTAGGTACTATAGGTACCTAGGTCTTTATAAGTTATGTTAAAAAAATTTTATTCCACATTTATTAAGCCTGTTTCGACTGACCCTGACCAAAGAAGTAGAGAGGTCGTACTAAATTGGCTCATTGCCGGCATGGGCTGTCTTTTTGCTATTTTCTTTTTAACAAGTATTTTTGGATTTATTTTATACGGCAGAGCATACACCCTGTATTCACTATTCATAATAATCATTTTGCTCACAGCCACAGTGTTGTACGGATATAAATTTCGCAAAGATGAACGCATTCGTAAAATTGCAAGCAACTTAGTACTCCTGCTTTTGCTAGTTTCCGCCACGACTATTGTTTTACAATGGGGCGTTACAAATATTTATGGAATTTTATTCTTTAGCCTAACAATCATTACAGCTGGTATACTGTTGGGTTCTAAATACGCTTTATACGTTGCCGGCGTTATTGCACTCCTGCTTGCAGCATTTAAATATGCCCATATTAACAATATCATTCAGCCGGATATGTCATGGGTGACAGAATCTACATCAATAGTGGAAGTAGTAAATCTCATCACTATATTTTTTATCATCGCACTTATTTCGTGGCTTTTTAACAAACAAATGGAACAGGCCCTAAAGCGCGCCCAGTTGTCAGAAGAAGCACTCAAAAAAGAACGGGACCTTCTTGAAGTAAAAGTTGAAGAACGTACTCGTGCTCTTCAAGAAGCTCAATTTGAAAAAATGCAGCAAATATATAAATTCGCTGAACTAGGACACCTTAGCACAGCATTGTTTCATGATCTTGCCGGAAGTTTATCAAGTTTAAGTCTTGATATAGAATCGCTCCGCAAAAAAGGCAGCGGCGACTTAACAAAACGCATAGATAGCAACATCCAGTATATTGACGATGTTGTACAAAGAGTAAAGTCCCAAATCCAAGGCCGCGAAACCATAGAAACATTTGACATAGTTAGCACCCTGCAAGAAATTAAAAACATTTTATCTTACAATGCGCGAAAAGCACGTGTATATATTGAAATTGATGCCCCAAAAAATAAATCTATCACCTATACAGGTAATTTACTGCGATTCCGCCAACTGATAATTAATCTAATTTCCAATGCTATCGAGGCATATCCGCCAGCAAAACCAAATGAACCTACAAAAAATCGCCCTGTTATTATAAAACTTACTACCACTGCAGATAGTGTACTTATTCAAGTAACCGATTATGGATCGGGTATCCGAAAATCGGTACAAGAAAAAATATTTGACCCATTCTACAGCACAAAGCCCACTGGCTCGGGCATTGGACTGTTTATTGTCAAACAAATAACTGAAAAGGATTTCGGGGGCACTATACGTCTAACCAGTAATGCAAAAACTGGTACAACCTTCAGCATATCCCTGCCAAAATAAACATGAAAAAACGCATTTCCCGTGCCATACAAGAAGGGCTCGCCTATATCGCTACCGAACAAGAATCTGACGGTAGCTTTAAAAGTTATTTAAGTCTTGACCCTGATATACCAAACAAAGAAAACGCTGTTCGAACTGTTTTTATCCCTGCCATAATGCTCGCTGCTTTAGCAACATGCAAAACCTCAGAGTCGTTAAACATTCGGCAAAAACTTGCAGATTTTTTACTTTCACAGAAAAGCCCGCAATGGACATTTAATTTCTGGGCACACGATGAACCGCTGAAAAAGACAAGAAATTATCCAGATGACCTAGACGACACTTTTTGTGTCTACATTGCACTTTATGCCCACAACCCAAGTCTCGTCACCCCTGAAGTACTTGCACATATGACGAAAGTTCTTGTATCTACCGAGAAAACACCGGGCGGCCCTTATAGAACATGGCTTGTCCCTGCTAACAGCGAAGCAATATGGACAGATGTTGATATTGCAGTAAACAGCAACATTGCATACTTTCTTACAAAAGTATCCCGACCGCCAGCCGGACTCCATGCATACCTTGAACAATCTATCATATCTGGGCAAATTTCTTCCCCGTATTATCCGCCTAACTACCCTATCCTGTACTACTTGGCTCGTGCTTATACAGGCAATGCTAGTGATCGATTATTACAACTGATACGAAGGCACCATAAAACACATAGACTCTCGCTTATGGAGCGTGCACTTATGTGTACTGCTGTGATGACTATAACAAAAAGAGCCCAAGAAATTCATAAAGATATCCAGATTATTTTAAAAGCTCAAAAACCAGACGGATCGTGGCCTGCCAGGAGCTTCTGCACAGATCAGTATACTGAAGCAGGCGTATATCAAAATGGTTGCGCTGCACTCACCACTGCCCTCGTGCTAGAAGCACTCGCAACTTACCAGAATCTCATCCATGCACCAAGAACCCCGAAAAATCATGTATCTACAACCAAAGACACACTTACAAATAATGTATCTGCATTTGTGCAAAAATCGTGCAGTAAACTTAATCAGCCGCTCAAAGACTCCACATTGCTTGCAACCTCACATATACTAACCAGTACTAATGCTCAAGAGGTTACGCATTTTGCCAGCAACTTTAATAGCAGTCTCAAAAACCCGCTGCGTAATCAGTCTACACTGTTAGTCAAACTTGGCGCCGCGAATGTATTTGGCTGGACCGCCTACACGATTTACGATGACTTTCTAGACAATGAGGGTAAAGCTCAGCTTTTACCTGCCGCAAATACATCCCTTAGGCTGGCATACGAATTATTCCTTGATGCTTTGCCTAATCAAACCTTCAAAAACTTTGTACGCGAATCATTTAACAAAATAGACAATGCAAACACATGGGAATTAACACATTGCCGCTTTGACACGTACAACAAGCGAACCGTTACTATCGAAAAGGTGCCCGATTACGGAAACCTAGAACCACTTGCACATCGATCTGTCGGACATGCTATTAGCCCTTTGGCTGTCTTAGTAAAATCCGGTACCCCACCAGAATCTGCAGATTTTCAAGCTATATTCACCGCTATACAACACTATATTATTGCCAGACAATTAAATGACGACCTGCACGATTGGCAAAAAGATTTTCTTCACGGTCATATATCATACATTGTTGCCACACTCCTAAAGGAGTTTGCCCTAACACCAGGCACCTATAGATTTCATGAATTATTACCTTCTATGCAAAAACATTTTTGGTATTACACATTAAAAACTATATACAACGACATATTGCAGCACATTGAACTAAGCCGAAAAGCCTTGCAAAAAAGTTCCGTTTTGAAACGAGATAACGTGATAGAAAACTTGCTTTATAAAATAGAAGAATCCGCTTATGAAACACTAGACAAACAGTCACAAACTATAGAGTTCTTAAAACATTTTTAATTTGTGCCATTTTCTAGTCTTAAGCGCGGGTGAAAATTATTACAGAACCGCACCGAAAGCATTTCTATACTACTTACTATAATTGAGGGCAAGCCAATGGCAGATACCTATCAACCCCAACATACAGGATGGAAAGGTTGGATATTGCTTACAGCTCTTTTAATGTTCTTTAGCGGCATTGTGCATATTGTATACGGAATTGGCGGCATATTTACTCATGGCTGGTATATTTATACTTCAAACAACGCATATATCTTCGATGCGAGCACTTGGGGTTGGTCAATGTTCATAGTAGGAATACTGCTTATGTTGTCCGCATTGTCTCTCGCAGCAGGTAATTTATTCGGACGTATCGTAGGAGTTATATTGGCCATAGCCAGCATTGTATTCAATATCGCACTTATCGGCGCCACACCAATTTGGTCAGTGATTGCCATTATCCTTAGTATTATTATCATTTATGCAATTACTGCCCACGGCAGCGAAATGAAATAATATCGGCGCTATCACTCCAAACCATAAACAACGGAATGTTAAACCGCCACAAACTTTACCAAACACCCTCTTTCTGGGAAAAACAGACGCATTAAATCCTGTAAATGTGGCAAAGTTGCCATACTCTGAAGAAATCGTAAGACGTTTACGTAATAACCTCAAAGAACAAACGGGTATCTACTTTCAGATCGATGATGTTACAGAGTAACTAAAAATATCATTGTAAAAAAGTAGAGTTTCCAAAGCCTCACCTTCGACAAAAAACCTAAAAGAAAAAAGACGCCTGTAGTAGATAGTGTTTCTGGGAAAGAGGTCCCCATGGGGTAACAAAAACCTTCTCCTGCTTGAGAAGACTTAAAGTACTTTAACTGGCCGGAGTGAAAAGCAGCGCCCCACGGGCTTTTCCGTTCAGCCTTGCTCGAGGTAAGCTTCTGTGCGCGACTTCACCTCACCGAACCTTCATCATCTACAATGTTTTTCTGACAGAAAATAGTCGAAGAACCGAACTCTTAACCCAGAAAAAGAAAAAACGACCGTCGAAAGACGATCATTTTTTCTTGGTCGGGATAAGCACAATACACTAGAACTCAAAAATTACCTCTTGCAGAACTATGACAACTTCAATTTTGCCGTCGAACAAATACGAACAATTAAGAATATAGATGATGGCAAGCTACTCGTAGTCAAGTTATAATTGACTGAAAGGAGTTTTATGACAAACCTATCTGATGCAGCAGAAATTTTAAGACAATCTAAAAAGAATAAAGAGATCCAGGATAATAAGCCTATAAACTTCACGTCTACAGCTAAGACTAACGGTGTATCGGTGCATACGCTAAAAGCTGCTAGTGGTATTTCTGTACGTATGATGGATGACGATCCAAAGAAAATTAACATAGCCGAAATGTCCTCGAACCCTCAGCCAGAAAATAACCAGAAATAATCCACCGCTACTGCACAACTTCTAAAAATACAGATGGTAACCCTACCGTTCGCTCATGATTCTATTAATGATTTGGAATATTTTATCAAGGAATAGTACTTGCTTGAGTGATAATTGCTCTGATACGTAGCTGGAGTTCTCACCATGCAGAATTCTGTGCCGACTGGCTTGATTACTTAATTTAAACAGTTGGAGATTTTCTCTTTTCTGGATGCCCCTCAAGCTGTCGTTGGCAAAAAGTATATTTTTGAAGGAATAATAAATCGGATAGATATCAAAGTAATCATCTGCTGGTACATTATTATAGTCATCTAGGCCAAAGTGTCGGGCAAAGTTTACTTGCTGCTCACTTATAATTGTGTCGAGATTTTTAGACTTCATATTATCAATTGCCTGTTCTTTTGAAGCAGGAAACAGACTTTTAGCATAGTGGTCGATCTGTGCCATTGCTACAGGAATGCTCAAGCTGTATTTTCTTTCTATGTGTGCGTCCAGTAAGTCAACCAGTATCCTCCTTCTAGATTTAGGTATAAACCCATACTCAGCCCATCTTTCGCGCATTTCATGAAGTTTCTGACTGCCATTTTTTCTCGACTGTCTAACAACTAGCTTGGTAAATGCCTTGTTGTACTCTTCGCTGCCTAAGGCTGCCTCAGTCTCATTGGCTGGCAAGTCATCAATAATAGAACCTGGATACCACCAGCCAGTTTTAATATTTATCTCATATTCGTCTACTCGTCTGTTAATTTGCCTGAAAAAATCCGTATCAAACAGTTTTGACATATCCTTATTGATAGTTGATATAACATCTGTGATTGACTTTTGATAATCTCCCTGTATTGCTCTAATCGCACGCTGGATCGAATCATATATACTGTCATTATTCATAAATACATCTTACAGTTATCGACTACAAAACCTCAAAACCCTCACAAGTAAGTTAGAAGTCAGTTAAATCAGAAACTCTTACCTTTAGAGCTTTAGCAATCTTTTCAATACTTCTTAGCGATGGATTTTGTACACCACGCTCCACTCTGGAGATGTACCCACGATCAAGACCTGTCTCATGACCTAGCTTCTCTTGCGTAATACCTGCTTGTTGCCGATAGCACTTAACTCTTTGACCTAATTTTTGTAATACGCTTGTTCTTGCCATTGTAATTCAACAATGACTAAAAGAGACTGATAAGACTACGCCTGATGAGTCTCTTTTATATTGATTTTACTCTGTAATTCTGGTAATAATTAAACAACGCTAAATAACTGAGAGGACAGACATAGATGAAGGCTAAACTATCTGAAAATAAAAAATGGTACACGAAGAATCAGATAGTCATAGCCTTACTTGTCCTACTGTTCCCAGTGGGATTGTTTCTTATGTGGAAGCACTCCGATTGGACAAAGCGTACAAAAATTATAGTCAGCGTTATAGTTGCTATAGCCGCAATTTCAGGAGTCATTGCTTCATACAACTCGCCGCCATCAATAAGCGTTAATAATGCTCAATCGGACAGAATAAATACAGACGATAAGGAATATACTCTAACTGGAGAAGTATCCAGTCTGAGAGACGCAACACTAACGATTAATGAAGAATCTGTATCTCTGGACGGTATCAAGTTTTCGTATCATACGGAGCTAGAAGAAGGAGATAACACCTTTACATTAGTTGCGACTAACAGCATCGGTGAGACTACAAAAGTCATAACAATCTATCGAACGACACAAGCCGAACTAGATGCACGAGCAGAAGCTGAGAGACTAGAGGCAGAAAAGAAGGCTGAGGAAAAGCGACGAAAGCAGGAGGAGGAAAAGAAAAAAGAGCAAGATAGCCAGTCTAATAACGACCAGCCTTCCGAAGCAGATCAAAAACCATCGGTAGATCTAGCTAAGCAGACCGAAGAAAGCCTCAAGAAAGCATTAGAAATTTCTAGCTTCACTGAACTGCTTTTCCAGGACCCATCGTCTCTCATGGGATACATCGCTAGCTTTGAAAATGTAAACGACAGCACAGTACGTGTAGTTATCCAGACCGATATAGAGCGTAATGAGGCTCAACAGGTTGGTCGGGTTATATTTTCTACCGCTGCCTATGATAACGAGAACTTGAAGGCTCTTGATACGCTTGTCGTACGAGATATTTCTGGCATAGATAAAGCCAATATCTACAGATGGGACATACCGGCTCTGAAGCGCTAGCTGGAACCATAGAACGACCCCTGTTAAACACTCTTGACTGCCGTTGTATGACAGATACGATTAGGGTATGGATAAACCTAGAAAAACCCAGACAAAAGCAACCAGAGTAAGAGGCTATGAACTTACCTGTGTAGACAATATGGCTTTCGATGAGCTGTCTAGCTCCCTGTTTAAAATGATGCGACAGAATCGTGAGAAGTCCGCCTGCTGGGCTGCCTACCTGTTGCATACATCAGGATATTATCGCTATGTCTGGAAACGGCTTCTGATATTTACATCTGAGGACATAGGCAACGCTAATCCTATGGCGATCACTGTCATTATGTCGCTTAAGCAAAGTTATGATTTCTGCATAGATAGCAAAAATCGACAGTCTATAACAGCATATACGATATTGTTTCAAGCAGTTACCTACCTTTGCAGATCCATGAAAACCAGAGAAGCCGATTCGCTTGCTACATTGATTGATACTGAATACAACAACGGTAAACGCATTGAGATAGAAGATTGGACGAAAGATCCTCACACTGAGTATGGCAAGCAGAAATATGGCAAATGGGATGATGGCACTCCAGAAGAACGAAAAGAACGCTATCGTATGTGGGTAGAGGTTTGGTCTAAAGCAACTGATGAGCTAACACTACTTGACCGTTATATGCCAAAATTAAGACAGCTATGGGAGCTGGATGATGAATAAAGCAATATCTACTACTAGGATAAATAAAACGCAGTTATACAGTTTTGACGGACGTATCATACGCTCTTTGTTTTCTAACATCGATGTAGCACCTTCAACTCGAGATAATTACAAACGTAGAGCTACTCGCTTCTTACATTTCTGCAAGGGCAATGGTCTTGATTTAGATACGCTCCTAAAATATAAGCAGTCGTTGGCAGCAGACACTAGCATTGGTGTTCAGGCTAAGAATCAATACCTAACTGCTGCTAAAATTGCACTACGTCAGATGTATAGACGAGGATATATACCAATTGACCTGTCATCAGATGTAAAATTATTCAAGCAAAATAAGAAGCATGTTGTATCAGGTCTTACTCAAGATGAAGTTAAGATAGTCAGTCAGTACCTGCGAGATAATCTGCCTAATGACCATGAACACATGCGACTTAGGGCATTAGTGGCTCTAATGTTATTTCAAGGACTAAGACAGTGTGAGATTGTTCGGTTGAAGTTTGCGGACTTTGATATGGATAACGGTACATTACGCATACGTGGCAAAGGCAGAGATGACTATGAACTGGTTCATCTGCACCCCAACTGCAAGAAAGTGCTAACTTACTACATTTTTTCTGTTACTGATTGGTGGCTGGACTCATATTTATTCAGAAGTCGTGAGGGGCATCTAAAAGCACTGACTACCAGACAAGTTCACAGGATTATTAAAGAGAAACTATTCAAGCCTCTCGGCATCTCCAGGAGAGTGCATGGATTTAGACATCACTTTACTACCGAGCTGATCAAAACATCGAATGGTAACCTACTGGAAGTTGCCAAGTTTACAAGACATAGAAGCTTGGAAATGCTACAGGTCTATAACGATGATATTGAGACTGAGAAATACTTGCCTACGTACTACTCCACATTCAAAGAAAAACTCGTCACTTCGTAAAGCATCCAGAAGTACCAAAATCTAAGGAATTGTTTGGAAAATTGTAGGGTTTTCCGCTAAATGGGGTATGTCGTTCTGTGCGGTTTCCGATAATTCTATGGACTTTCAGATAGGTCTGACACAACGCCATGAACGCTCCAATTTCCGATAATCCGACATATCGGAAACTCCTGCTCTCCTGACACCTCAGATGGCTTATACTAATTACTGGAGAGCGGATTTGTGAACGATGACACTTCATTACTAAAAAAACTCATTGAGGAACATTTACCAAAAGATGAGCAAGAAATTGATCCTAAAACGATTAGATGGGCTTTATATGCAAGGAAATCAACAGAGAGCATAGAACGACAGGCTCGCTCCATACCCGATCAAATAGCCGACTGTCATGACGCCATACTACAACCGCTAGGAATTGTATTATCTAAGAAAGACATCTATACGGAAGAGCGTTCAGCCAAAGAGGCTGATACTCGACCTGTATTTCGTGATGTAATAAACGCCATTAAAGACAGTAAGTACGATGGCTTAATAGCATGGCACCCAGACAGACTGGCTAGAAACATGAAAGAGGCTGGCGAAATAATAGACCTTATAGATAAAGGTGTTATTAAAGACCTAAAGTTTGCTCGTTCACACTTTGAAAACACGCCAAGTGGCAAGATGACACTAGGCATCAGTTTCGTTCTATCAAAACACTACTCTGAACACTTGAGTGAATCAGTAAATCGGGGAAATCGAAGAATTACAGAACGAGGTGGCATACTCTATAAATTCAAGCATGGGTACCGCATACAAGATACCCATAAACTTATAGCAGATGACGACAATTACTTACTTATTCAAAAAGCCTTTGAAATGAGAACTAAAAACAAAACCCAGAAAGAAATTGCCGAATTCCTGAACAAGAGCAGCTACAAAGTGTATCGACGCAGTAAAGGTCATCAAGATTATACATTTGATGAAGATGCTATATCCAAGATGTTGAGAGACCCTGTATATGCTGGAGTAATCATTTATGGTAATCATGTTGGCTTGGTTGCGGATTATGATCCAACATTTACGCCTATGCTGACCGAACAAGAATTCCTTAACCTACATGGCGAAAAGAACTTCCTATCAAAGTCGTTCCGAGCAAGTACATCTAGTCAACCGAGAGACAATTCCAACTTCCTTAGGCGATTTGTTAAATGCGGTCATTGCGGCAGATTTATGACTACATCTGTTTCAAAAAGCGGTAGCACAAAGCAACACTATTTTTATTTCAGATGCGAGAATAAAGGTGGATGCGTAGTTGCTGGCACTGGTCCAAGAGGTGTGATAGCCCTTGATTATGCAATCAACTTCCTAGACAATCATCGCTTTGTTACGGAGGAAAATTATAATCGCTATAAGATTGATGTTGAGGAAAGACTAAAGTTCGATACAGAAGAAAACGACAGGATCATAGGTCAAGCTACTAGCTTATTAGGTAAAAGACGCAAAGAATTTGAAAACGCAAAAAAGCCGCAGCCGATAAGAGCAACGAACTCCATATCTTCTACACAGCCAGAGACCTCAAGAAGCTTGAAGATGAAATTAATACACTCGACAAAGAACTCAAAAAAGCCAGAAGAAAAAAAGCTAAGCAAGATGAAGCTATGCTGACCTACGAAAAATATCTCGAACTTTTTGAAAATACTGCGGAATTACTTCGGTCGTCAACCAGTATGTCGGCTGCTGATGAGATAATTCGTATTTTCTTCTCGAACTTCACCGTTAAAGCTGAGCCAAAGAGCGAAAAAAGTAAACAAAAACTGTGGTCAATAACTAACCACTGTCTTGCAAAGCCTTTCGACGAATTCGTCAAAAATGGTGAATTCCTTAATGGTCGGGGTGAAAGGACTCGAACCTTCGACCTCACGGTCCCAAACCGCGCGCGCTAGCCAACTGCGCCACACCCCGATAGATAATAGGTAATTTTAGGGAAACAAGGGGTATTTTAACAGATTATGTTGTAATTGGCTAGAGTTTTATGTAACGACCTTTCGAATGTATTCTACTTTTTGCGCAAGACCAGTCGTAGGGTCAATCTGTACCCACAGCGCATTAAACTGTTTACGGCCCTTGTGTTCGATAATATTACGCGTTTGCACGGCATCACGCCAGCGAGGCAATACAGAATCAAATGTTACACCCAAAGATGAATCAAGGGAGCCACACATGCCAACGTCTGTGATGTGTGCAGTACCTTTTGGTAATACTTGAGCATCAGCAGTAGGCACATGCCAGTGATCACCAACAACCATACTCACAAGTCCATCTAAATAATGTCCTATAATTACTTTTTCACTGCTATAATCGCCGTGAAAATTAACTATAGTAGCAGCCCGCTCAATATTTTGATTTTCAGCCAAAATCATATCGATAGTTTTTAAGGGATTTTCTATAGTAATTTCACGGCCAACTGTCCCGCCAAGCAGTGAGATGATTAAAATTTTTCCAGCTGAAGAGTCCGTATACTTCCATCCACGTCCAGGGCAATTATGCATATTTGCCGGCCCAATAACCGGCTGATTATCATCTTCAAGAAGCGGTGTCAGCTCTGGCCTGACGGGCGTATGGTTGCCACCGGTAAAAAAATCTACGCCTGCTCTTTGCAGGCGCTGCATATCTGACGGCAGCATACCCTTCCCATCTGAGACATTCTCTGCTTGAGCAACCACAAAATCTATTTGTTTTTCCTTGCGTAGATCCGGCAACAGCTGTTCAACAACTGCTATACCGGCTTCCGCCATAACATCACCCACGTATAGAACATTCATATTATTTAGCGAATTCTACTGCGCGGGTTTCGCGAATAACATTGACTTTGATAGTGCCTGGATATTGCATACTGGATTCAATTTTGGTAGCAATATCTCGAGCGAGTTTAATGGCATTGAGATCATCAATTTGCTGCGGTTTTACAAACACACGAACCTCACGACCAGCACTGATAGCATAGGCCTTCTCAACACCCTTAAAGCTTGTGGCTACATTTTCGAGCTCTTTCATACGCTCGACAAAATTCTCAGCACTGATATTGCGCGCACCTGGACGAGCTGCACTAATAGCATCTACTACCCGCACAATGAGCGCCTCTACCGTAGTTGCTTCAACATCATCATGGTGTTGCTCGGCAGCAAGCGCCACTTCCTCAGGCGCACCGTACTTACGCAGCATTTCACCAGAAATATGATGATGCTTTCCTTCCATTTTATGAGTAAGTGCTTTACCTACGTCATGTACTAAAGCAGCATACTTAGCGGTTTTCACATCTGCACCTAATTCTTCGGCAATAATGCCAGCAAGATGCGCCATCTCAGTACTATGCTTCAATACATTCTGACCGTAGCTTGTACGATACTTCAATTCACCAAGCAGATGCAAAATCTCTTTTGGTATACCAAGTATGCCTACTTCACGTGCCGCATCTTCACCAGCACGAACTACTTCTTTTTCAACATTCTTCTGGGCTTTTGCCACTACTTCTTCAATGCGGCCAGGGTGAATACGACCATCCTTCATAAGCATTTCAATCGCTTGACGCGCTACTTCACGGCGCACCGGATCAAAGCTAGAAAGCACTACATAGCCTGGCGTATCATCCACCATAATGTCCACACCGGTTGCGCGCTGCAATGCATGGATATTGCGGCCTTCTTTACCAATAATACGGCCCTTCATTTCTTCGTCTTCAAGCTTAACGCTCGTGACGGTACGCTCTGCAGTCACTTCGCTGGCCATACGTTCCATAGCAGACACGATAATCTCGGTTGCACGCTCTTCTGCATTTTCCTTGGCTTCGTTTTGCAGTTTATTAACCAAACCAATAAGGTCATTTTTTATGTCTCTCTCAGTCATCTGCATAAGCTTTTCTGCAGCTTCTGCTTTGGTAAGCTTTGCGATCTTCTCTAATTTTTCTTGCTGCTTAACGCGAATTTCACGAATTTCGTCTTTCAAACTTTCTACTTCAGCCTCGGCCTTGCGGAGCTTTTCAGTACGCTTGTCAATCTCGTCAAGCTTTTTGTCTAAAGATTCTTCACGCTGAATCAAACGATTTTCAGTTTCTTTTAATTCACGACGGCGCGCCTGTTCATCTCTCCGTGCTTCCTCCGCAATTTTTGCAGCATCTTCACGTGCTGCTGCCGTAATTTTGGCAGCCTCTTTTTTTGCTTTTTCAAGTTCTTTTTTTGCTTCAGCTGCTGCTGAGCCTATTTTTTGTTTTGTTATAAAAGTGTTCGCACCATAGCCAACACCTGCACCGACAAGAGCCAGCACGATGGCAAGTATTTCCATGTTTTTCCTTTCTATCGAACAAACCGTCCGCAAAGACAATCGCTGTCACTTCACTAGTCTTTCAGCACGATTTGATAATCAAGTTGATAATTAATAAATTCCAAAAATGTGGATTGCCCCCAAAATCTGCAATTCCTAAAAATTACTATATGCCTGTTGCATAATTTTGGCAATCGTTCAGCAAAAATTTATTTTTTCTGGGCAGTAGTATAGACTGGTGAGCCGTATTCAAGCGCTACTATTTTATCATCGTTACCCTTTTGCAAACGCTGAACACCCTCTATTTGCCACATATCACCCGTTACGCCAACAATCGGTATACATAAACTGTATGCCAGTGCATCTGCAACACTTGCGCCAATGCGCAGACCCGTAAAACTCCCTGGACCCTTATACAGTACAATGCCGTCGATGTCAGATAGCTCTTTATGAACTCCTTCTAATAGATCAGTAATTTTTACATGGATTGTTTCAGCTAATAGACGATGCGCTTCCCAGACTTCATACGCCAACTGAGTATCGTCTTTATATAGACCTATTTCAGATTCCGGCTTATCGGTACGAATAGTAAGAATCAGCATAATTAAATAGTAGTTTCTAAAAAGTGATTAATGCAAGTTTTCTACAAGATATCTTAAGGTCTCTGGGTACGTAATATCCAATTTTCGAGCAGTTTCACCTGTTACAGTAATTTCAATACGCACCCGGTCCTCAGGCAGTACATCATGCACAATATCTGCCCATTCCACCACCACAACACTCTTGGGGTCACCTATTACTTCAGCAAGTTCGTCTGCGATGACACCAGGCTCAGGCAAGCGATAAAAGTCAAAGTGATATACATACAATTGACCCCCGCTGTATTCACGACTAATGGTAAATGTCGGGCTTGCGACGTGATCATGACTTCCCAAACCAGCCACCAACCCACGGGTAAAGGTTGTTTTACCGCCCCCAAGATCGCTCACCAATTCAATCACCTCGCCACCACGCAACCGAGAAGCAAACACTCGAGCAATATGCTCCGTCTCCTCGGGACTGGCAGTTTGAATAACAGTATGACTTGTAGCCATTTTCTGATAATACAGGAATCAAACAGAGGTAGCAATTATACAAAATCGCCAGTACAGCGTATAATGAGGCTTATGCTTCGTTTGAGTGGAACGCTCCTAAACCGACCAGTCTTATCTCTGCGCACCGGCGGGATTGTAGCCACCGCTACGCACCCGATTATTAACCCTGACAATTTAAAGATAGAAGGTTTTTATTGTTTTGGCACTCACGACAAAGCCGCCAAAGTATTGTTATATCAGGATATTAGAGACATTATTATGCAAGGTTTCATAATTGATGATTATGGTGTGCTTGCTGAACCGGAAGAACTCATCAGACTCAGAAAAATCCTGGAAATCGGTTTTGACCCTATGGGCAAACAAGTAGTCACCGTTAGTAAGCAGAAGGTCGGAAAGGTGAGTGATTACGCCGTCGAAATGGAAACAATGTATATTCAAAAAATTTATGTCACACAGTCATTATTTAAAAGCTTTACTGGCGGCAATTTAGGTATTGACCGCTCACAAATCCACGAAATTACTCCCAAAAAAATCATCGTCCAAGATTTATTGAAATCATCGCCAGCCGCAACTCCAGCAGGTATTTAAGAAGCGCTATTCTTTGTCCAATTCAGATAATACTTCTTTTATGTCGCCGTAGCTAAATCCTTGTCGACTCAAATATGCCAGTAGCTTTTCACTGTCTTGATATTTTGCCTGTCTGCGTTTTCGGATAATAAGCTCTTTTAGCACAGTCTTCTCATCTGTATCATCACTAGCAAGTACTTCATCAATAATTTCTTCACTAATATGTTTTTGCTTCAGTTCAAGTCGCAAACGTCTTATAGATAGGGGTTTGAGCAGGCGACGGCTTGCAACCCAAGACTCAGCAAATGCTTTATCATCAATGAAATGATTAATACTTAACTTGTTAAGTATTTTTTCTTGTAGAGCAGGGGGGCAGGCTTTGCGCTGTAAATACATCTCGATTTCCCACATGGAGCGAGGACGGATCGCTACGTAACGCAAAACTTGGTTGTATATTTTATCGTCAGCCGATAATTTCTTATACTCTTTTAATTCGCTTTCCGATAACGCTTGTCCTACATGCAGTTTTGTATCTAAAAGCGCTGTATCACTCAGCGAAAAAGCATACTTATTATCAACAAAAACTGAATATCGCCCCTTTCGTTTTTCTTGCTGCTTTATCGCTGTGATTTTCATGGGCAACAATAGGTAAATATACGTCTTCTATATTTACTCGTTGTTTGCCGCTTCGGTAACTTTCTTGGCAATTTCTTCCAGAACTTTCGGATTTTCTTCCAAGTACTTCTTTGCTGCTTCGCGCCCCTGACCAATCTTAGCGCCATTATACGCAAACCAGGCACCAGATTTTTCCACAATATTATGTTCTACCGCCAGATCAAGCACATCGCCAGAACGAGAAATGCCTTGGTTGTACATAATGTCAAATTCAGCCTGACGAAATGGTGGCGCAATCTTATTCTTTACTACCTTTACTCGCGTGCGATTACCGATGACCTCTTCACCTTGTTTGATTTGTGACACACGGCGAATATCCATACGAACCGATGCGTAAAACTTCAACGCATTACCGCCAGTAGTCGTCTCCGGATTGCCAAACATTACACCAATTTTCATACGGATTTGGTTAATAAAGATTACAGTTGCCTTAGAGCGTGAAATTACTCCAGTAAGCTTACGCAGCGCCTGGCTCATGAGCCGAGCCTGTAAGCCCATGTGACTATCACCCATATCGCCTTCGATTTCAGCACGTGGTGTCAACGCAGCCACAGAGTCAACTACAATTAAGTCCACCGCATTAGAACGCACCAGCGTCTCAGCAATCTCAAGCGCCTGCTCACCATTATCCGGCTGGCTGAGTAGCAAATTGTCTACATCCACGCCAATCCGTTTTGCATATGATGGATCAAGTGCGTGCTCAGCATCGATAAATGCTGCGGTGCCACCTTGCTTTTGGATTTCAGCAATAGCGTGAAGTGTTAATGTCGTCTTACCAGAACTTTCTGGACCGTAAATTTCTATAATGCGGCCTTTTGGTAGTCCGCCTCCCAGCGCAAGATCCAAGCTTAAAGAACCGGTAGGAATACACTCCACCTGCACATTTGTCTGCTCGCCCAACTTCATAATTGAGCCTTTACCAAACTGCTTCTCAATGGTTTCAAGCGCTAGATTCAAAGCTTTTGCTCTACCGTCAGCTTGCGCCTTTTGAGCCTTATCATTGGCCATGCACTACCCTCCTCAAGATACTCCTGCCTTACACTTCTATTACTTTAATTATACCATGTAACTCTTTAACTTTCCCCTAAATACTTTTGTCCTGTCATTACCCTCTTATAATGCTTGTGGCTTTCCTATATAATGAATAGTAAACATGCGCATATCAGATTCACTTGTAGAAAAATTGCTTGAGGACACCGGCAAGGTCACTGCTGATCAGTTAAAGGCGCTCCGAGAACAGACAAAAACCGAGAAAAAACCTTTGCAAGATCTTGTTATTAAAAACAATATCTTAAGCGAAAAAGAACTGACAAAACTTTTTGCTGAAGAAATCGATGTACCATTTATAGAACTAAATCCTCGCGAGATCAAACGCCAGCATCTAAAACTCATACCTGAGCGAATTGCACACCAGTACCGTGCAGTAGTCTTTGATGTAGACGAAGACGGCAACAATATGTTAGCCATGGAAGATCCTGACGACATCCAGGCAGTCAGTTTTTTGCAGAAACAGCTTGGCACTAATCTGAAACTTTATATTGCAACTGCAAGTCAAATTCAAGCAGCACTCGAACAGTACCGAGGAAATATCAGCAGCGAACTCACAAAAGTAATTGCCGGCGACGAAGACACAGAGGAAACGTTTGAAGAAGAAGTAAGTGAAGAAGATTTAGCCGAAGATTCCCCTATAGCCCAAACGGTAAATCTCATCATTGAATACGGCGTCAAATCTGGCGCAAGCGATATCCACATAGAGCCACGTGAAAATTTTGTTGTTATCCGTTACCGCATAGACGGTATATTGCGTGAAGCTAATAAGCTACCGCGTAAGCTACTACCATCTTTAGTTTCGCGCATCAAAATCCTATCCAACCTAAAAATCGATGAACACCGCACGCCTCAGGACGGCAGATTTAAAGTGCATTTTGGAGGCAATGTGTATGCGCTTCGTGTCTCAACACTCCCGATCATAGACGGAGAAAAGGTGGTCATGCGTATCCTGAATGAGACTAGCCAAGCCGCCACACTTGAAGAACTGGGTTACTGGGGTATTTCACTCCGCACCATCAAGCACGCAATCATCCAGCCACACGGCATGATTTTAGTTACCGGCCCAACTGGTTCTGGTAAGTCTACCAGCTTATTCAGCGTACTCAGCATGCTCAATAATCCAACAGTGAATATATCCACCATTGAAGATCCGATTGAGTACCGAATTGTAGGCGCTAACCAAACCCAAGTAAATCCACAAGCCGGTATGACTTTCAGCAGCGGGCTTCGCGCACTGCTTCGCCAAGACCCGAATATTATCATGGTGGGTGAAATCCGCGATGGTGAAACCGCAGGGCTTGCAGTACAGGCAGCACTGACTGGCCACTTGGTGTTCAGCACACTACACACCAACAATGCCGCAACATGTCTTCCTCGACTGCTAGATATGAACATTGAGCCGTTTTTGATAGCAAGCACTGTACGAGTTGTGGTGGGTCAGCGATTGGTACGGCGACTCTGCCCTGACTGTCGTGAAGTATTCGAACCTGATGCTACAACACTCGATGACCTCATGAAGGCATTCAGCCTCACAGAGCCTGGCGATATGAAGCACATACACGAACTAGAAAAACAAGCACTTGAGGAAGGTATTGGTAAAACCAACACATCCAAGGTTAATACGGCATCAACCGCCGAACTTTCCACAAACGAAAAAGGAATTATGAGGCTTTGGCGCGCCCACAAAGAAGGCTGCGAAAACTGTAACCACACAGGCTACAAAGGCCGAGCTGGTATTTATGAAGTGCTTGACAATACCGAGGACATCCAGAAACTAATTGTGGCCAATGCAACAAGTGAAGAAATCCAAAACACCGCCATCAAAAACGGAATGATGACCATGCAAATTGACGGGCTCATAAAAGCACTACGTGGCCAAACAAGTATTGAAGAAATTTTGCGCGTAACTGCTAGCGGAGAGTAATACATTATGCCAAATTTTCTTTACACAGCCCGTACCGCCTCAAATACCACACAAACTGGCACAGTAACTGCACAGAATAAAGCTGCTGCCATAGAAAGCCTTAAAGCCAAAGGCTTGCATCCTCTCGTCGTGAAGCCAGCAGAAAAAAGCAGCCTGCAAATGGAAATCAAGCTGCCCAGCAGCAAAAAAGTCAAACCCAAAGACATTGTGGTATTTACTCGGCAATTCGCCACGATGATTAGCGCCGGGGTGCCAATTCTAAAGGCTCTGAGCACACTCAAAGATCAGGCCGAATCAGTTTCCTTAAAAGCTGCCCTAGAACAAGTAACTCTTGATGTGCAAGGCGGCACGTCACTCTCAGACGCTTTAGCCAAGCATCCGAAGGTTTTCTCAGACATCTATATAAACATGGTGCGTGCAGGCGAAGAAGGCGGTATATTAGACCAAATATTAAACCGTCTAGCTACCCAAGTTGAAAAAGATAGTGCTATTAAAAGCAAATTTAAAGGCGCGATGATTTATCCAAGCGTCGTATCAGCAGTAGCTGTTATTGCAGTTATATTTTTGATGGTTGGAGTAATCCCAAAACTTACAGCCATTTTACAGGAAAGCGGTGGCGAACTACCACCACAAACCAAACTCATCATCTTTATTAGTGACACACTTATGACCAAATGGCCAATCATACTTGGTGTCATTGGCGGTGGACTATTTATGTTAAGGCGCTGGGCCAAAACAACTGTCGGCCGCCGCAAACTTCATATGTTCTTCTTGAAAATGCCAATTTTCGGCAAAATCACTATGAAAGTAAATATTGCACGCTTTGCACGCACCTTCAGCTCCCTGCTCGGTGCCGGTGTCTCTGTTAACGAATCGCTCGAAACTACTGCTGGAGCACTCTCAAACGTCATAATACGTGATGCATTACTTGACGCTAGCAAAATGATTCGCAACGGCCGCACTGTGTCCGAAAGTTTAGCTGCTAGCGGTATTTTGCCAGAAATTATTATCCAGATGGCTGCAGTAGGTGAAGAAACTGGCCAGCTTGACACCGTGCTAAACAAAGTGGCTGAATTTTACGAACAAGAAGTTGACACCGTAATCAACAGCTTATCATCCATTATCGAGCCAATTCTTATCGTTGGTCTTGGTGCAGTCGTTGGTTTTATCGTGGCAAGTGTTCTTGGTCCTATCACTGCCCTCCAAGGCTCAATTCAATAGCTTAAAACGTTAGAGTTTTCCACTGATACAACAGATTAGAACGCGGATAGATATTGACAATTAACCATTAGCGATATAGATTGAAGAAGTAACTATTAAAATTTAAGTTCGCCATTAGGGGGGCACCATATAATGCGAAAAACAAATCAAAAAGGTTTCACGATCATTGAGCTTTTGGTCGTAATCGTAATCATTGGTATTTTGGTAGCATTAGCATTGCCACAGCTGTTTGCTGCACAGGCACGCGGTCGTGATGCTGATCGTAAGAACGACCTAAAGAACCTTCAGCAAAAGCTAGAGACATACTTTAACGACAATGATAAGTATCCTACAAGCATTTCAGCATCAGGTTTTGCTGATGCAAACATCACAGCTGATGACATGAAGGGGCCAAGGGATACTACTTATACCTACACCTGTACCTCAACCCCGAACGATCCTTGTCAATCATATGAGCTGAGTGCAACACTTGAAAACAAGAAGGACAAGGACGCTAACAATGGTGTATACACACTTCGAAGCGTAAATCAGCCTGAAAGCTCAAATAATCAGCAAGAAGACTAACTAAAAAAGTCTTGTTACCCAAAACCGGCTGCACGTACAGCCGGTTTTTGTATGGTAGAATAAACATAAGCATGAAAATAAGTCAGGGTGGTTTTACTATTGTGGAGCTTATAGTCACTACGGTGGTCACTGGATTAATTGTTGTGGCTGTAATGAGCTTATTTATCATCATAGAACGCACCCAATACAGTACTCAATTACTTGAGACTGCTACCCGCGCAGGCGAACAGCAAATAGAATCATTACGGAATAATAACTATAGTTCGTTAACTCCAGGAGAAAATATTAATTTTACCAACAACCTGCCAGCTGACTTACCAAGTCCACGCAGTGGTATTGTTGCAGTGAGTGAACCTGTCCCTGGTATTCGACGCGTAGACGTAACCATAACATACCGAGACGGCAGCAAACAAAAAGAAGTAAAGCTCAGCTCACTCATTGGACAGATAGGAATTGGTCAATGAAAAATGTTCAAAAATTCCAAACTGGCTTTACGCTCGTAGAACTCACTGCAGCAACAGTTATCACCGGCATCCTGATATTAATCGTCATGGGATTTACGGTCAATTCTTTCGTGCAGATCAGCATTGATAGTGCACGAAGCGATCTACTCCGCGAAGCACAAATCAGCTTAGACACCATAACGCAGGACATTAGACTGAGTAGTAATGCATATGAAAACAACAGCATCTCAGATCCAAATGCACCAGGCGGCACAAACGAATGGACAGCCAGCAACAATGTCCTCATATTAGCCACAGCAGCACAAGACCGAGACCGTAATATTATTTTTGCTGATCCCCTACATTACACAAGCGAGAAAAACAATAAAATTTACTTTGTTCAAAATAGCACATTGTATCAACGCACATTAGCCGCCGACGTGCCAAACAATGCCGCCTCTACCACATGCCCAGAAACAAAAGCCAATAGCAGTTGCCCTCTGGACAGCAAATTAGCCAAAGACGTACAAACTTTCTCTATAAAGTATTTTGATGGCAATAACCAAGAAGTACCTCCTAATCAAGCACGCTCAGTTGAAGTTGCTCTTGTATTACAAACCGCTAAATATGGAAAGCAAATAACTGCAGAGTATAAGACAAGGACGGTATTCCGCAATGAATAAGCTAGCTAAAATACTTCTTTGTAAACCTTCTGATCAGCGAGGCGTGATGCTTATCACAATTATCACCGTTGGCATAATTGTGACCTTTGTAGGATTATCGCTTGCTGATCTCACCATTAATCAATACCACCGCACGTATGAAAATATATACCGCGCAAATGCTACACTTGTCGCTGAAGCAGGCATCGAAAGAACACTCTACGAACTTAATAACAACAATGACTTCTCTGGTTATACTACCGAGCAAGAATTTTTCAATGAAAACGGACGCGGTCGAGCAACATATACTACCCGTGTCATTGACGGTCCAAACGGACAAAAATTTATCGAATCCACTGGAAAAACCTATCGCGGAACCAACAAACTGGTAAGTAGCCGCAGTATACGGGTTAGCCTGGTAGGTACAGCCTCTACGGCACCTTCAGTATTTGCCGGTGCTGGCGGACTTATTTTAGGAGGCGCGGCTACTATCAACAATTCCGATATTCACGTAAACGGTTATATACAGATGTCTGGAGCAGCACGTATTGGCAGCGATTCACATCCCGTAAATGTAAATGTAGCAAACGCTAATTGCCCTACTGGCAACAATCCTGGACCTACTTATCCAAGTGTCTGTGCCAGCGGCCAACCTATCAAGATACCTGACTGGAGCACCGTCAGTATCATCGGTACTGTTTGCGCCACCGGACAAACACAAGCCAAGTTTCCTGATTCACAGTGGAATAACAACCCTCCACAGATCCGCGCAGGAGCAAGTGGTGGCAGTGGATTAGTGCCAGGCTGTGTAGCCCCAATAGCTCCAATGCCTGAATACAACCGCACAGAACACATTTCCCGCATGACTACTACTGGCAGCATGGCAAGCAACACCTACAACTGCAACAACTGGATAAGCGGCAGCGAATTTAAACGAACCTGGCCAGCGAATCTAACATTAACCGGCAATGTCTCTATCGGCAGTTCTTGTGATCTTACCATAACCGGTGATGTATATATAACTGGCAACTTTTCTGTCAGCGGAGGCGCAACCATAAGAATTGCTGACAGCCTAGGAACAACTGTACCGACTATAGTAGTGGACGGCACTGTAAGCTTAGGCGGTGGCGGCAAAATCCTTGCAAACTCTAGTGGCACTACTGTACAGATTATTAGCTTCAAAAGCACAGCACCTTGCAATCCTAACTGTACAAACGTTACTGGCACCGACCTATACAACTCCAGCAAACAACAAAACGTTACCGTGGACGGCGGCGGCAGTTACCCTGGCGTAGGTGTATGGGCATACTGGTCGAAAGCAAAAATCTCAGGCAGCGGCCTTGTCGGTTCAGTCATTGGCCAAACTATCGACATGGAAGGAGCCGGCAACATTACCTTTGGAACATCTCTTTCGTCGGGTACTACCACCTGGACTATACGAAGCTACCAGCGCATATTTGAGGAAGTAAATTAGGATCGACTTTGATATAATGACATACGAAGGAACTTATGCTTTGATGGGCAGCATAAAAACACCGTTATTTTTTAAAGACAAACCGCTTTTCGGATTTGATATTGGCACAGGCTCAATTAAAGTCATGCAGGTTGGGTCAGAAGCACGTAAAAAACGTCCCGTAGTTGGATATGGCATGATCCGGTTCGATGGCACTAAAACTATGCGGGATGGTGAAATTATAGACATCAAAACGGTTGCAAAAGTCGCCAAAGAACTCTTCCAGCATCAACTTATCGGTGATATCACTACCCATCGTGTTGCGCTGTCGGTCCCAACATTTCGAACATATACTCGCGAGTTACAACTACCCAAAATGAGCGACAAAGAACTCGCCCAGGCAGTGCAGGCAGAAGCAGAACAATATATACCGCGCCCACTTGATGAATTGTACATAGATCACACTATTACAGCACGTACAGAAAACGAAATTACTGTGTACATGGTAGCCGTTCCACGCAATATCGTTGATTCCTATATCAACCTTACCCAAGTTCTCGGCCTTGAAGCAGTATTCATTGAACCTAGTATTATTTCTTCCACAAGATTGCTTGGGCTTGATACTCATAATGAAATACCTGGTGTGCTCGTAGATTTCGGCACCCGCTCTGCAGACGTGTCAATTTTCGACAACCAGCGAGTTACCGTATCAGGCACAGTACAATCTGGTGGTGATTTATTTACTGAACGCATCAAAGACGCACTAGGGGTTAATCAAGAAGAAGCAACACTTATTAAAACCAAATACGGCTTAAGCCTGAGTAAAAAACAGGCCGAGATTCGTAAAGCCGTAGAACCGCTTCTCAGCCAAACGATCAAAGAAGTAAAGCGCATGGTGCGCTACTACGAAGAACGCGGCGACAACACAAACAAAATCGGTCAAATTATAACCATGGGCGGCGGAGCCAATATGCCTGGATTAAATGACTATCTCACTGAACACTTGCGCATGCCAGTGCGTATGTTTGATCCATGGCAAGTACTTGATTATGGCAAGCTGCAACCACCTAGTTACGCAGAGCGGTCAATGTACATGACAGTAGCTGGTTTGGGTCTTGTGTCGTCAAAAGGAGTGATCACATGATTAATCTGCTTCCACCAGACCTAAAACAATCATTGGCATTTGCGCATTACAACACAAAGCTCATAAAGATTATTACTGGGCTGGGCATTGGTATTGCTGGCATATGCATCACACTAATCGCAGGACTGGTTTATCTGCAAATGGAAATCAATGCTGCGCAAGATTCTGTGGATGATACGAAAGCATTCCTAAAGCAACAACAAGAAGCCGAAACAATCGCCCGGGTAGAAGATATAAGCAGCAGCCTGAAGCTTGTCGTAAATGTATTGTCTCAGGAGATACTATTTTCAAAACTCTTACGACAAGTCGGAGCAGTCATGCCGCCCGATACCGTGCTACAAGATCTCAGGTTGAGTAATGAATTAAATGGCGCCATTGAATTAAAAGCAGGCGCAAAAGATTATAATTCCGCCACCCAAATTCAAGTTAACCTTGAAAAATCACCAAATAGTATTTTCGAAAAAGCTGATCTCGAAGATGTCAGCTGTCGCTCAGGTGAAGGTGCTGATAATGCTTACCCTTGCCAGGCAAGCCTTACCGCCGTATTTAACAAAGACAATGACTTCACTCTGCTCAATCCAAAGAAGCCGGGAGGATCACAATGACATCTAAGAAGCTGTTCTACATCCTGCTTGGCTTTGTAGCTATACTCATTGTTATCGCAAGTGCCTTGACTTATCAAGGACTTAGCATGCTCCAGAAAAAAGGCAACAAACTAACTGAACTCAAAACACAACAAGCTGCACTGCGCATCCGTCAGGCCGACCTTGAAACTGCCAAGCACGACGTCAAAAAATACGAAGAACTAGAAAAAATCAGCAAAGCTATCGTGCCACAAGAAAAAGACCAGGCACGTACAGTCCGTGAGATCGTGGTCATTGCTCAAGAATCAGGCATACCACTAGAATCCATACAATTCCCATCATCAGAGCTCGGCGCACCTAAGGGCAAAAACAGTAAATCAAAAATTAATCCATCAACAACACAACTCACTCCTGTACCAGGTGCGAATGGTCTGTACGCCATGGAGATATCTGTTAAATCCGATAGCAAAGCACCTGTACGATACAATCAGCTGCTAAACTTCCTTGAACGTCTTGAACAAAATCGACGCACCGCTCATGTGACCAACATCGCCATAGATCCGTATAAGGATAATCGTAATTTAATTACTTTCACTATTACATTAAACGTATACATAAAGCCATGAATATAGACAAAGACACACTTATTAGTAAAATAAATGCCCTACTTGCGCTCATTCAGCGTCATGCGTTATTTTTAGGTATTGTGGGTTTTAGCCTTGTATACGGCTACATAATCTGGCAAGTATCTTCACTTGTTGCCGTTGAGCCTAGCGAAAAAGAAATATCCGAACAACTAAAGCGCGCCCCGCGTCCAAAACTTGATAAAGAAGCTGCTCGGATTATAGAAAATCTAGAATCAGAAAATATCAACGTTCAGACCGTCTTGAACGAAGCACGCGAAAATCCGTTTAGTGAATAAGTTGTGCTTTAACTAATCTTCATCAATAATCGGACGACCGTTTTTAAACGCCTCGACAGCATTATTAAGAATTGCTATCTGTCGTTTTGGATCTGCCACATAGCTAAAACGGTACGTAGTCTCATCACCTTCGGTAGAAAGCCGTATAGAACCGTAATTAAATAAATGCTGGAAGATATTTTCCTGCCGATAACTCGCATCCTCAATATTCGCCAAGCTTACTGTTTGCTCGTGCTTTGAGAATAAACTGTGTTGAATCTCCTGAATAACACTCTCATTAGTTAGAAAAAACTTGTTCTGAACATACACGTACGCGGCTATAAAACCACCGATTAAAAAGAGTAAGCACAGTAAAATTGCCAACATGCTGACCGAGGCTACCGATGGCAAATTATCAGGATTTGCAGCAGAGTTACGGAATGAACTATAGAAAGGTATTGCACTTAACAAAAACACCACCATAAAACCTACAAAACCAAAAATCGGTACAAGTCCGATTGGATGCCTGCGAACCGCACTAATTACATACTCCCCTTCACTTAAATTGAGTGATGGGTATTTCTTGCGCGATTCTTCGTGACGTGCGCGTGCTTGCTCACTAATTTTTGGAGGTATAGGGTCAAGCGGACGAGTCATGTGCACCACTTGCGGATGAGCATGTACTTGTTGTAGCGTATGAGATGCAGGTGGGTGCAAATACAATGGCCTGCCTTCTGTGTCATATGCTACTGGTTTGGAATAATCAGGCTCTGCTGTGTGTTGGTTTTTTGGATCCATACCCCTATTATATCAGGTTGGTCTGCTCAGCATTTTGGGCTGATGGCTGCACTTTACCCAAGTGAATATACGCTTTATGAGTTACTTTCCGGCCTCGCGGCGTACGCTCAAGCATACCGATCTGCATGAGATATGGCTCAAAAAAATCTTCTATAGTCGTACGTTCATCGCCAGTAATTGCTGCCAACGTATCCACGCCCACCGGACCACCACCATGATGATCAATAATTGCTTCCAATAACCTACGATCAGCAGCGTCAAGGCCGATCGCATCTATTTCCAGTAAATCTAGTGCATTGTGAGCTACAGTAGTATCTATAACACCATCGCCATTGATGTCTGCATAGTCCCGCACACGCTTTAACAATCTGTTAGCAATACGTGGCGTTAATCGCGACCGCGCCGCAATAATATCAGCAGCCTCTGGATAAATTGCCACACCTAAAATATTTGCTGAACGGTTTATAATCTTAGCAATTTCCTCAGGTGTGTAAAATTCTAAACGATGCATAATGCCAAATCTATCACGTAGCGGCGCCGCTAATGCTCCCGTTCGTGTTGTTGCGCCAATAATAGTAAATCTCGGCAAGTCTAAACGGAGACTTTTTGCACTTGGACCCTTTCCAAGCATAATATCCAGCTTGAAATCCTCCATTGCCGAATACAACACCTCTTCAACACTTCGATGCAACCGATGGATTTCATCAATAAACAAAATGTCGCCATCCTGCAAATTAGTAAGCAGACTTGCCAGATCTGCCGCTCTTGCAACTGCTGGTCCGCTTGTGATACGTATTTGCGACCCCATCTCATTCGCAATCACACTTGCCATAGTAGTCTTACCCAGTCCTGGCGGCCCATACAATAGCACATGATCTATCGGTTCACCTCGTTTTTTTGCAGCTTCTATTGCCAACTTGATATTTTTCTTTAAACGCTCCTGGCCAATATAACTCGCAAAATCTTTTGGACGCAGCGTATTTTCAAGCTGCTGCTCTTCCTGGCCAGTATCATCATCCGGCACGTGTGTGTTTACTATCCGCTCAATAGCCATACATCATCATCCCTTTTTTAGTGCTAGTCTTACTCGCTCTTCTGTAGGTAGACTAGGGTCAATCTTATCCAACGCTATTTGTGCATCAGCCTCAGTAAATCCAAGTGCCACAAGAGCTTGCAATGCCTCGTCTTGCGGATTAATGCCTGCACGACTCACCACACCCTCAGCTGCTTCACCTACTGGCACACCTACCTTGTCTCGTAGTTCAACTACTATCTGTTCGGCAGCCCGCTTACCAACACCTTTTGCGCCCTGCAAAAATTTCACATCACCATTTGCAATCGCCATCCGTACTCTATCGCTTGGACCAATATCCAGCACTGCCAATGCTACCTTTGGTCCAACATTCTTTACGCTCAATAGCTGCTCAAAAAGCGATTTTGTCGCAACATCAATAAATCCATACAGGTCATGAGCATCTTCTTTGATATGTTCATGAATATACAACTTTACTTCTTTACCAACCGCCAGTTTTTCTGCATCGGTAGCGGTTACAAATATGCCGTACCCCACACCGGCACATTCCAGTACGACACTCTGTGTATTCTCGGTAACAATCCCTCTAAGCGTTACAATCATCACACCTATTATCTCATACTTTGTGCATGCATAAGCGCAGCAGCAATGGCATCTGCGCAGTCATCAGGTTTTGGTACTTCTTTTAATCCTAAAGTTATGCGCACCATTTCTTGCATTTGTTTTTTATCTGCTCGCCCATAGCCTGTCAGTGCTTGTTTAATTTGCAGCGGGGTGTATTCAAAAATCTCCAACCCCGCCTGTCTGCCACACAAAAGCACTACGCCTCGAGCTTGCGCTACTGTCATTGCAGTTGTGACATTTTGCGCAAAAAACAGTTTTTCGACCGACATCACATTCGGCTTCGTATCAGCAATAATTTCAGTTAGCTCATCATAAATAGTCTGAAGACGTACTGCATCATCTTCTTTCACGGGTGTACGAATGATACCTGCATCAACAAGCTTCACCTGTCCGTTGAGAGATTCAATAACACCAAAACCTAAAATCCCTGTGCCTGGGTCAATTCCGAGAATCCGCATATACTTTTATAAGTTCCTCATGAATTAAACCATTACTCATAATGGCGCCATTTACCGGCCGATCGTACCGTTGCTCATTGCCATCAAGATCTGTCACCTTTCCGCCAGCTTCTTCAATAATAACTTTTAGTGCTGCCACATCATGGACCGTATGATGCGGAAAAATTCGCCCTTCAATCACACCTTCGGCTAAAGTACACCCTGCATGCACCAAGCCTGGCGAGCTATTGACAAACACCCGTTTTTCAGCCAACTTACGCACCAGTTCAACATTATTAAACACATCTCGCAATCGGCTGCTCGAGGAGCCAATTCGTATATCTTCTTTGCCCCATTTTCGGCGTGACACCGTTATTGGCTGTCCGTTGCAAAATGCGCCTTTTCCTATAGCAGCATGATACAGCTCATCTGTCCATGGGTTATACGCCACCCCAACCACCGGCCTACCATCATCCACAAAAGCGAGCGAAAACATTGAAGTAGGCACGTGAATCATAAAAGCTACCGTACCGTCTATTGGATCACAAACCCACAGTTTGGTGCGTTCCGGCATCCAATTAGCTTCTTCGCCAATGACACCATATTCTGGAAAATGACCTTGGACTTTTTTGATAAGTAGTTCGTTAATTTCTGTATCAGCGATTGTAACTGGCGTATTGTCAGTTTTAATCGTAACTTTCTGGTCAATACGATAATATTTTTTCATTATCGCGCCAGCTTCCCTTGCTATATCATGAGCAAAGGCCAATTCTCTTTCGTACACCATATAACTAGCTTAGCAGCTCATCAGGAATATCAAAATTGACGTGAGTGTTTACCACATCATCCAGACCTTCAAGCGCATCCATAAGCCGCATAATTTTACCCGCAGTTTCCTTATCATTGATTGCTACAGTGTTGTTCGGCACAAATGTCTGCTCCGCCTCAATCACCTCTACACCAGCTTCTTTCAGCGCATCACGAACTTTTGTCAAATTTTTTGGCGCGGTATAAACCACTAATTCACCATCTTCTTCTTGCACATCATCAGCGCCTGCGTCCAAAGCCTGCAGCACTAAATCATCACCGCTACCTTTGATACGAATCATACCTTTTCGGTCAAACTGAAAGGCTACCGCACCCCGTTCCGCAATATTGCCGCCGTGCTTACTGAATGCCAATCGCACTTCAGGATATGTACGGTTTACATTATCTGTAGCACATTCAACCAATACTGCCACACCACCCGGGCCATAACCTTCATACATCACTTCCTGGATCTGTTCACCACCTAGTTTTCCCAGGCCACGATCGATTGACCGCTGAATATTCGTATTAGGCATGTTCGCAGCACGCGCCTTTTCGATCGCTAATGCCAGCGCCGGATTCATATCCGGATCCCCACCATTTTTAGCAGCCAGAGCAATCTGATTGCCAATCTTTGTAAACAACGCTCCACGCTTTGCATCTTCAACTGCTTTGCCACGCTTAATCTTTGACCATTTATTATGTCCAGCCATACTACAACTCCATCACACTAATAACTTTTCTTATCTGTTATTATACCAGGTTGCTAGAGGTTTATTTCTTTTTCCAGACACTTACTCAATTTTTGCACGTCAGGAATAACAATCCTGCCTCGCTTCACACTAATAAGATGCTGCTGTTTTAGTTTTTGTATCTGTCGATTAATCGTTTCACGCGATAATCCTGCCCTTGACGCCAAATCTTTCTCGCTGATACGCAACACTGCCTTGCCATCTTCCCAATCATACAAACGCACTTCCGAGAGCAATTCATAAATCAGTCTGCTTTTTGCAGTGCCAGTCATAAGACACAGCACCCTACTGAGGGTACTATCCATATCAAAAAATATTTTTGTTAATAATCCATACAACACATTTGCATTTGACCGCAAAAACCGCAACACCTCGCCAGTAGGAGCGCGATAAATTTCTACAACAGTTTCTGCTTCAAAAAAATACTTGTTTGGCAAATGTGTCAGCGCTGGAACCAAAGGAAAACACATAGGCGCCTTGAAGATACGCACCACGATCTGATCACCTCTATACGAAATAGCATACTGCTTCACCACTCCATTTTTTAGAAAGTACAACCATTCTGATGCCTCACCAGGAAATAAAAGTATCTGACCTTTCTCATAACGCTGACAGGAATATCTATCAAAATATTCCTGCATTGTCTGTGCTAAATCTGTGGTCATAAGCGACCCCTATTTTACACTATATACCTGTATCTATTAATAATTCTTAAATTAGCCTTAAGAAGTGATAAAAATCACTTATTTGATATAAAATTTGTTATTTTATTGGCTTTCAAATCAATGCACAATCCATTAATAAAGCAAATACCGAGGCAACTATGACAAATAACGGAATCGAAACACAGCACGGAGCCCTGTATAAATCCCTACTGCTACTATTGGCTTTTAATGGAATAACTGCTGTCCTCGGCGGTATAGCACTGATTACCAATATCATAAGCCCTGATATAGAGCTGCTTAGAAATACCTTGTTTTCCAGTTTTGTCATACCGGGCATATTATTAACGGTGATCGTCGGCGGAAGTGCGCTCGCTGCACTGTTGCTTTTCATCAAAAAACACGATTTTGCCGCCCTTGTCGCCTTGCTATCCGGCTTCATCATGGATACGTGGATATTGGCAGAAATGCTACTTATTGTAGAATTTTCCTGGTTTCAAATTCTCTATCTTATAACAGGCATAGGAGTTGTTATCTTATCTGCAGAATTTCTTCTGAGCAATCTAGAACAGCAAAACACTGCTCGGCCTAAAACCAATAACACTACCGGTGATCAAGGAGCCAGTTAGAAAATTCATAGCCCCAATATCATGTATGACATATGTATATAAGTATGAATAATTCAATCGGAAAACTATTGGCAGTAAGCGCACTCATCGGCACCATTCTTTTGACACTGCTAGGCGGTTTGGCACTAGTAATACATAGTTTACGGCGCGTTAATCTAACGCTTCTTCTTGACCTTAACAAAAATAGCAAACGGGATAACAGCTAAAAATAAAAATACCCCAAGACAAGCCTGGGGTACTTTTATTGGAGGGACCACTGGGACTCGAACCCAGGACACCCTGCTTAAAAGGCAGGTGCTCTAACCTGCTGAGCTATGGTCCCACAGTTTCTCAACAGGAGAAAATTAACTCCTTATATTATGCTTATTTGACGAAAAATGTCAATGGTGTTTTTCCTTTAGAATCATCTGCTTTTTTGCGCATTCTTAAAAACAAAAAACTACATAACGTACCTACACCCACTATCAGCGCCTTATGCCCTTCTACCATTCTCCATACATCACTACGCACAATTTCAGACTTCGTAGCGCCATCCAAAAAAGGAACCGTCAACAATAACCCAAACAAACCAACAAAAACCGCTGGAATAATATTCAACCAAATCTGCTTTTTTGCTACTGTTTTCATCATAAATATCGCCACCAACAGTACGGGTCCCCATAATAACACCAACCCAGCAATCACATTGGTTACCTCTGTCGGAGGCGCAATATACCCACGCAAGGCATCCACCAAATCAAGCGACACATAAGTACCTAATACGCTACCCAAACAGAGTGCTAAAAACGCTGTTGCTGCATTTGCTCGCAACAACGTCAACGCCGCCACTGGTGCAGCAATAATTAATCCTGCAAATATATTCGGATCCATTACGCTTATGATAGCACGTTAAAAGTTAAAATTTTGCCCAATTTTTATATTACTGCCCTGTATAGTACCAGCATTAAATTCAATGACATATTTTGCTTCACCACAAAAACTCTGCGGATATGTTTCGGGCGCAATATGTTCGACTATTTTCGTAATTTTTTTATTACTATCAAGCCACACCATATCCAAAGAAAACTTCATATCTTTCATCCACATACATTGTTCTTCCTGTTTTGGAAACACAAACAGCATTGCATCATTTTTACCTAAGCTATCCCATCCACTAAGGCCCTGGATACGCTCCGGTTCTGTATCAGCAACACGCAAGTGAATCTCTCTTGTCCCTATCGAGACCACTTTACTATATGGTGACGTCCCCCTTTGGCTATATACAACAGCAATTCCAATAATGACCGCGAGCAAGATACCAACAAGCAATATATTACGCGCCCACTTTATCCTTACGCCGTTTACCTTTAGCGTTTTGTTCAACATAATCTATTATTTTAGCCGCCACGTTGCGATTCGTCACTTGCTCAATAGCAAACCCCGGACTTGCATTCACCTCTAATACCAGCGGCCCTCGGCTGCTTCGCATCATATCAACACCGCAGATCGGCAAGCCCATTGCTTTTGCTGCTTTTTGTGCCGTTTTACGTTCTTCTTGTGTCAGCTTTATTGGCTTACCTTCTCCACCCTGATGCAAATTCGAGCGAAAATCATCATCAAGACTTTGACGTTTCATACTCGCCACTACCTTTCCATTCACTACAAATGCACGAATATCCGTGCCGGCGCTTTCAGCAATATATTCCTGTACTAAGAAGTTCACGCCTTCCACATAAAATGCCTGCATTACCGCTTTTGCCGCCTTGCGTGTTTCTGCGAGCACGACACCATTTCCATGAGTGCCACGCGCAACCTTGATAATAGCTGGCGCACCGCCTACCTGTTCAAGTACATCTTCCACATCCGCAGTTTCCCGTGCAAATACCGTTTTTGGAATACCAACGCCAGCTTTCGCTAAAAGCTGCAGACTGCGCAACTTATCACGTGAACGAACAATAGCAATCGAACTGGTAGTCGTAAAGACGTTCTGCATCTCAAACTGCCGCACAATAGAGCTACCATATCGCGTCAAACTTGAGGCAATCCGTGGAATGACCGCATCAATATCTCTTAGTTCTTCACCTTCATAACGGATAACCGGATTATTACTTTCAACAGACACATAACACTTTGCGTAATCAACAACACAAACTTCATGCCCACGGCTCAGCGCCTCTTCTTTGAGCCGCCGAGTTGAGTAATTACCTGGACCTCTTGATAAAATTACAATTCTCATACTACCTACCTCTTATTACAATCTGTTTTTTAATTTTCTTTTTATAAATTTTGCAAATGCTTTTTGTTTTTCGTCTACAAACGCACCGCTAGCTATCTGAGGCGAGTCATTGATTTCTAAACAATACCACTTTTTGGTCGTTTTGTCTTGTATAAAGTCCGCTCCTGCTACCGCAATTTTTAGCAATCGCACCCCTTGTACAGCCTGAGTTACAACGCTTTGAGGTACCTTTGAAACAGCAACCATCTCTGCAGCCCCTTCCTTTGCAGTATTGTTAAGATGCGTTCCCTGTTGACCAACCCGCAGCATCGCAATATCAACCTGCTGACCAATAACAACAAACCGGTAATCACCATCATTCGGTATATATTGCTGCGCAATAAGACGCACTTTATGATCTACAGCCCATTTGCTAATTTCATCAAAGGTTTTTCGGTCTTTGATCAGGAAATTGTTCCTGCCTTTGTTTTCATGGATATCTTTCAATATAAACTGCTCGCCGAGCTGTTCACGCAAAGTGTCATAAGAATCTGGCAACGTATGTATCGGCAGCAATATACTCTTTGGAATATCTATACCACCTTCTTGCAGCAGCACATATTGCAAAAGCTTGCTCGTCGGAGGATGTAGCTTAACAATACTGTCAAAAAACAGCACATTTCGCTTCTCTACATAGTGTGCTACCGCAGCCGCTAAATCAGGCGCAACCGAAAATGTCTTGAAATATACCATCGCAAAATCTGCTACATCCTTACCTGATTGGTGTAGCCGGATAGAAACACCTTCATTGGAAATCACAAATTCCAAATCATCATACGTGGCAAGCGTAAAGCGAAGATCAGGTTCTTGTTTCTGAATTGCGGTAAAAAACTGATCTACAGAACCAATATGTTTTGAACTTAATACAAGCACCTCCGGTTTCTTCTGAGCATCTCTATACGCCACATCAACGATAAACTTCCCATGCATCGTTCGGCGCCCTATCAAAATAGGAAACTTATTAGCCGACCGATTCGCGAGCGTAAAGCGCGCCTTTATCACTTTGCCCGCAATCGCTACCGTTAGCTTTACCTTATAGCGTAGTTCACTCTGGCCAAATGAATTTTTCACATGACTTACCGTATAGTCTTCCGTACTCAAGGTCTCGCCAGTGTAAAACGGCGATGTCGGGCCAAACAGCGTAAAGAATAACACTCCATCGCGCTCATGCACGTTGCTCGCCCATATCGCTGAAGAATCCGCACCCGTATCTGTTTTTGCAGGCACACCCTTAATACCATACTGTACGATATCGACAGTGGTATTCGGACCTAATACTATCGGTTGTTTCTTATTCATACCTAACCTATTTCATACCTAACCTATATTTGTGTGTTTATTATATGTCTTTGTGGCAGCTTATTGCTGCCAAATATGCAACGTGCTTAGTGTTCAAATTTTGCCAAAGCTTATGTGCTACGCGGTGAGGCTCAGGCACACCATACAACTCCTTTGATGCTTCAGTAAACCTATTTGCAACTATTTCGCGCTGCCCTTCTGACACATGCTGTAACAGTCGCCCAGTTCGTATAAAATTCCCTACCGCAGCTACTCGAGCGCGTTCATCTTCTCGTACACCACCAGGCTCACTTTCTAAAAATTCAGTAAAAATTCTGTTATCTTGATCTTTTGCATACTGTTCTTCTATTTCGAGCAAAGGGTATGACAATACAGCTGAATCTTTTAGCTGTTCAGCTCGCTCAAAGGCTTTCAACATTTTTGCCGGTGGATCACTATTTTCTGGCACTCTTCTTATTATAACACATTAGTAGATATTTTTCAATAGTTTTTATTGCTTATGTTTTCTAATTATGTTATAATAGCACCATGTCAGTAGCAGCACACCGACCAACCCCAGAAACACCTCGCGGACACTCCATTTTGTCCGTTGAGCAGCTACTGCATGAGCGAAATATTGACCAGTTAACAGGGCTTCGTAACCGACTGTCGTTTACTGAAAGACTACCGCATATTCTAGAAAAAAACCCAGGCGAAACTGCCCTTATTATGATAGACCTCGATGGCTTTAAAAAAATCAATGATACCTACGGCCATAGTGTCGGCGACAAACACCTAATAAAGTCAGCAACCTACCTGCGGCAAAGCACCGATGAGCGGCCCGGAGATGAAGCATATCGATTCGGTGGAGATGAGTTTGCGATAGTTGCTCGAGGAATCCATCGTCAGGAAGATTTAGATACCCTAATAGCCCGCATCCAATCTGGTATTGACACAATTGGTGAGGGCGGTTCAGTAGGTGGAGCAAGACACATTCCAGGCCAATCAGCAGAGGAGCTCATTGCGGCCGCCGATCAAGCAATGTACGAGGTCAAAGAAAACCGTAAAAAGCAGGCCTTTGAGGCGCTACCACGCCGCAAGCAAATTGCCGCAAAAGTCGGCAACACGCTGCTGCGATACGCAGACGTAGACCCGCCTCGTTAAAATTAAAATAGTCCGCGCTTTTTAGACGCCCGTTTAAACTCCTCGAGGAGTTCTTTTTGTTTTTTAGAAAGCTTTGTAGGAGTATCTACTACAATGGTCACAATATGCGCCCCACGGGTTTTACCACGCATATGCGGCACACCATGACCAGAAAGTTTAAAATCAGTGCCGCTTTGCGTGCCTGGCGGTACCTTCATGGTAATTGGCCCATCAACTGTTTCAACCACTACTTCAGTCCCGAGCGCAGCATCAACCATACTGATATGTTCTTGGCTAAGGATCAAGTCGCCCTCGCGCGTAAACTTTTTGTGCGGTCTTACCCGGATATTTACGTACAGATCGCCTTTCGGCCCATTAGCAATCGCTTCGCCATGCTCGCGTAATCGTATAGTGGCACCATCGTCAACACCAGCAGGGATCTTGAGTCTGATTTTTTGGTTCCGACTTTGGGTACCCTTCCCGCGGCATACCGTACAAACTTTCTCCGGTACCTTACCGGTACCCTTACAGGTAGGACAGGTACTCGCCTGCTGAATGTTGCCAAAAATCGTTCGTGTTTGTGTTACCACCTGACCAGCACCGCCACAGGTATCGCACTTCTTTAGTTCGTACCCAGGTTCAGTAGTAGTACCTTTACAATGCTCACAAGTATCTTCAAGAGTAAGGTTGAGTGTTGCCTCAGTACCAAATACTGCTTGTTCAAAAGTAATCTCTACGCTTGTCTCGATATCATTACCACGTGCATTGCGCCTCCCTCGTCCACTCGACTGACCACCAAAGAAACTACTGAATATGTCACCGAGGCCAAGGTCGCCAAAGTCAAAATGCATACTCTGGCCGCCGAATCCCGCAAATGGATCACCAGCAGCACTACCACCTACGCCAGCGTGCCCAAACTGATCATACCGCTGGCGCTTGCTGGGGTCTTTGAGCACCTCATATGCTTCATTAATCTCTTTAAACTTTGCCTCGTCACCACCTCGATCAGGATGATGCTCAATAGCCAATCGGCGGAATGCTTTTTTAATTTCGTCCGCGCTGGCATCTCGACTGACCCCTAAAATTTCATAATAGTCTCGTTTTGCCATTACCTTATTCTACCAGTTATTCGTTTAAGGTTTCTTTTAGCCAGTGTTTCGCATCTTCAGAAACATGAGCTACTGGGATCGCCTGCAAAACAAATGTTTTATAGCTGTGCAGCTTTTTGACTTCAGCCTCCACCTTTTCAAAAAGGTGCGCCGCACTATGCATTATCAGCTTTATCTCATTCGCTGTCTCAAGATCACCCTGCCAGTGATATTTCGATTTTGTCTCAAAAAATTCTACACACGCTACCAACCGCTTCTCAAGCAGGGAGTCAGCAATACCTTGAGCTTCTTGCCAACTCCCACAACTTAAGACCAGCTCAACAAACTGCGACATTATCTCTATTTATCTTTCTTGTCAGTGTCTTTATCGTCAACAACTTCGCCTTCGATAGGCTCATCTTTGTCAGATTTTTTGTCGTCAGCTTTATCGTCAGCTTTTTCAGCATTTTCCTTGCTTGCAGCCTCATATAGCTTCGCACCAATCGGCATCAGTTTATCATTTAACTCCTTGGCTGCTGCCTCAAGCTTCTCTTTGTCAGATTTCTCATCACCTAATACTTTCTTAGCAGCTTCTATTGCATCATCTAAAGTCTTCTTGTCATCATCAGACAGTTTATCGCCGTTGTCTTTCTTGAGTTTTTCTGCTTGATAAATTGTACTGTCAAGTTGATTGCGAGCCTCAACCGTTTCGCGCTTTTTCTTGTCCTCTTCAGCATGCGCTTCGGCTTCTTTTGCCATTTTCTCAACTTCTTCCTTGTCAAGGTTACCGCTACCAGTAATCGTAATGCTCTGTTCTTTGCCAGTGCCCTTGTCTTTCGCGGTCACATTCAAGATACCGTTCGCATCGATATTAAAGGTAACCTCAATCTGTGGTACGCCACGAGGTGCAGGCGGAATACCATCGAGCACAAAGCGGCCAAGACTCTTGTTGTCCGCAATCATTTCGCGCTCACCTTGCGCAACATGGATCTCTACCTGAGACTGATTATCAGCAGCTGTTGAGAAGATCTCGCTCTTAGAAGTTGGGATAGTGGTATTACGTTCAATCAGCTTGGTCATCACACCACCCATCGTCTCAATACCAAGACTGAGCGGCGTTACATCAAGCAGCAGCACATCTTTCACATCACCTTGCAGCACACCACCCTGGATAGCTGCGCCAATCGCCACTACTTCATCCGGGTTTACACCCTTCATCGGCTCTTTACCAAAGATTTGCTTTACTTTTTCCTGTACAGCAGGCATGCGGGTCATACCGCCTACGAGCACAACCGCATCAATGTCACTTGCCTTAAAACCAGCGTCTTTCAACGCTTTTTCACATGGTTCAGCAGTCTTGTCAATCAAATCAGCCACCAAACTTTCAAGCTTAGCGCGGGTCAACTTGTGCTCAAAGTGTTTTGGACCTTCAGCATCAGCTGTTAAGAATGGTAGATTTATATCTACTTCCTGCGCTGTTGAAAGCTCAATCTTTGCCTTTTCAGCTTCGTCACGCAGACGCTGCATTGCAGCCCTGTCTTCTGTGAGATCAATACCGTGCTCCTTCTTAAATTCATCAACAAAGTAGTTCACGATCGCACGGTCAAAATCTGCGCCACCCAAATGTGTGTCACCATTGGTTGCTTTTACTTCAAATACACCGTCACCAAGCTCAAGAATTGATACGTCAAATGTACCACCACCAAGATCGTATACTGCAATCTTTTCGTCGTCTTTTTCTTTATCCAAACCATACGCAAGCGCTGCAGCAGTCGGCTCATTAATAATACGCTTTACTTCCAACCCAGCAATCTTACCTGCGTCTTTGGTAGCCTGGCGCTGAGAATCATCGAAATATGCAGGTACAGTAATAACTGCTTCTGTTACTTTCTCACCAAGAAAAGCTTCAGCGTCAGCTTTGAGCTTTGAAAGCACCATGGCGCTGATTTCTTCTGGGCTGTATTCCTTGTCGCCCATTTTTACTTTCACACCATTGCCGCTTTTGACGATCTCATACCCCATAAGCTTGAGATCGCGTTGCACCTCTTTGTCGTTAAATGTTCGGCCAATAAGACGTTTTACTTCATAAATTGTATTTTTTGGATTGGTAACCTGCTGACGGCGAGCTACCTGACCCACTAAACGTTCACCATTTTTATTAATAGCTACAACTGATGGCGTGGTACGATTACCCTCTGAATTTGTAATAATCTCAGGCTTACCTGACTGCATTACAGCCATTGCTGAGTTTGTAGTACCAAGGTCAATGCCAATGATTTTTCCCATCGTCTCTTTTCCTTTCCCTTAGCAGATAACCTATTCGAGTGCTAATCTTATTGTAGCATAAAAAATTAGCACTCACATGTCAAGAGTGCTAATTTATGGCAGCGGCAATTTTTCGAGTTGACTATTCTCAAACATATGCTGTCTAAAATCGCGCCATTTTTCTTCTGTATCTACAGGGACCCGTTCTCCATACTGCTCATGAAAAGAATGTATGTGACCATTTAAAAGTGTCCAAGGATTTGTCTGCAGTGACAATTCTGTTTGCAAACAATATGCTTTGCTCGCAAACTCCCCTAATACTTGCGTGACCTTTACCAGATTAATTCTTTCTGCACCTGTAATCGGATACCCAAACTGCATCAGACTATCCTTTCTTTACTCGCACCATAGCATGACGAATAACCTCATTGCCAAGTTTATATCCTGACTGTAGCTCCTCGCTGACAATTTCTTTATCGCCTTCACCTTCTTCCATAGAAACCGCCTCATGAAGATTCGGATCAAACGCTGCGCCAACGGTTTTTATACGTTCTACCCCAATATCGCTAAGCGTCTTCTCAAACTGCTTCACCACACCCTGCACTCCCTGCACATAAGCATGACTTTCTAGATCTTTTGGTATATGTTTGAGCGCTCTTTCAAAATTATCAATGACCGGCAATAGATCCTTCACCACATCCGCTTTTACAGCGGTGCGCAAGCCTATAATCTGCTGCTCATGCCTGCGGCGCAGATTCTCAGCATCAGCCCGCTCACGCTGCAATGCCTCAGTCAGCTCAGCAATCTGCGTTTCTAATGCGGTAACCTGCTCCTGTAAACGTTCATTGTTTGTAGAAGTTTTAGGTGCTTTCTTCTTTGGATTATCTTTCTTATCCTTTGTCATATCGTTTCGCTTTCTTTCTCCACCTTCTCTTTTTTGTTGTTTTCAAAACTCTAATGCATTATCAAAAGGATGAGCAGCTCAGAGATCATTATTCATATAATACCTTTTCCAATGCTTCACCGGCGCGTCGAACAAACGTCATCACCTCACGATAATTCTGTCTGGTTGGACCGAGTATACCAATGTAGCTACGTTCACTGTATGGACTACGAAACCGGCTAATAATCAGACTCACTCCCGCACTACGGCCAATTGGATTTTCGCTACCGATATACACACTCAGCGGTTCATTGGGAGCAGCTTCATGTAGCCACGGTTCCAGATTATCGAGTAGCTGTGCAACCTGCTGCACCTGACCTTTATGTATAAATTCCGGCTGACCAAAAAGATTTGAAAGGCCACTCATATACAACTGATCACCAATAGTAGCCAGACCAAGGTTATGCGTAAGTTCCACTAGCGTATCTACTGCATTACGAATAGTCCGCTCCGGCAAACCACCACTTTCAACACGCACCCTCAATGCCCGTTCAGCGCGGCTGTCACCGAGCGGCATATCCTGCTCAGTCAAATTGTTCACATAAAAACGATATCCTTTATCCGTAGGAACCCGGCCTGCACTCGTATGAGGTTGCATAATATAGCCCTGCTTTTCGAGCTCTGCCATTTCTGCCCGAATCGTTGCAGAACTGACTTTAAAAACTTTCGCAAGCAAACTTGAACCAACTGGCGCAGCTACTTCTGCATATTGCTCAACGATCGCAAAAAGAATTTGCTTTTGTCGCTCTGTCATGGCCTTAGTATACCGCTCTAGCACTCAAAACTCAAGAGTGCCAAAATCTTAATCCATATTTTGGCGTATTATTTCAAGCAGCTTTACAGCCTGATCACGGGCCCATGCATCTTTATCGTTAAATGTATCGTTGCCGTGAGCGATTTCATCAATCACCTGCACTGCACGTTCAAGTTCATCATTAATAATAAAGTGATAGTAGTCTATTTTTAGTGCATGTTCGAGCTCTTCAATAGCAATCTGGGTACGTTTTTTAATATCTTCTGGGTCAGGGCCATCATCGCCGTAGCGATACATTAAACGCCGACGCCACTCTTCGTACGTAGGCGGCACGATAAACACCGCTTTTACGTTGTCCGATATCGCTTTGTATTCTGTTACTCCTTGTACTTCGATATCATTGAGTGCAATTTTACCAGCTTCATTTGCTTTTCGAACCTCTGCAACACTGGTGCCGTACACTCTATCGCCATACAGCTTAGCTTCCACATACTCCCCGGCGTCAAGCATTCGCTTGGCTTCTTCGAGACTAATAAAATGATATTCCACACCATCTCGCTCCATAACGCCATGATTCATGCGCGGCTGACGTGTGGTGTGGGATATAAATTCGCAGTATTTACCGGTCTCAAGTAATTTCTTTTTAATGGTATCTTTGCCGGCTCCACTGATCCCCACCAGCAGCACTATCGGTGTCTTTCTGACAAGCTCGATAGTTTCTTCTGAAGGTTTGTATATTTTAAGCAATGCTGCAATATCAGCAACTACTTGGTTACCATAATTATTCATATCCTATAATTATACTAAATCCTTCTTAAATCTTTAATATTGCGCCTCGATGCGATATACCTAGCAACCCGATTACAGAAACTTCATGTAGTGTATTGCTCCTTGTATAAAATTATGTTATAATATAAATATATGGATGCGTTAATTTTTAAAGACAAATACTTGCATTTACTTAACGAAGGTCACTTCTACCTAAACGCCCCACAAATCAACGGCACTATACAGATAAAAAACTTCACACAACCCACGTTTCCCGATACCGCAAAACTCGTTGTAGAAAAATCCGATGACGCGCACATAACTACAACCAGAGAAGACGGCCAATCTATTAGCGCAGAATACTATCAAAGGGACGAGGTAATTCCGGTGTTTTCTGAATCGGTCTCTAGCATCGACTTAGTTCCGGTAGATCTTAAAAAACGCCTATGGACACCAAAGAAACATATTGCAGACAAAATTCACCACCCCGAGGCATTTTACGAATTTGTACACTTGATCGGTAAATTTGCAATGATCAAGCAGATAAACGCCGCAGGTATCACTCCATCCCCTATTAATCGCGCTTGAGCATAACGGTAAAAGCCTCGGCCGGAATTTCAACCTTACCAAATTTTTTCAGCCGCTTTTTACCGCGGGCTTGTTTGGCAAGCACCTTCTTTTTCCGCGAGACATCGCCACCGTAGAGACCACTAGTTACATCTTTGCGGTACGCTGAAATATCTTCACGGGCAATGAAACGACCGCCAATTGCCGCCTGTAAGGCAACTTGGAAATTCTGACGTGGAATAACTTCTTTCAGCTTTTTCACCGTTTCCCGTCCAAGACTTTGCGCCTCACTGCGATGCACCATCACACTTAATGCGCTCACCATTTCTCCAGCCACATAAAAGTCAAGACGTACTAAATCTTCAGCCCGATACCCAGCCAGTTCATAATTGAATGATCCGTAACCTGAAGTAATACTTTTGAGTTGATCATAAAAATCGGTAAGCAAATTTGCAAGCGGCGCCTCAAAACTAATCAGTGCCCGTGCATCAACGTAGCTAATATTCTTATGAATACCGCGTTTGCTTGCAATCAGCTGAATTACACCGCCAACATACTCACCAGGAACAACAATTTCACCCTTAATCCATGGTTCACGAATTTCTTTGATTTTTGCAGGATCCGGCAGTTCACTTGCGCTTTTGATATCTAGCTCTTCACCGTTCAGCAAGCTAACCTGATAATCAGTTGAAGGATTGGTGACCACTAAATCAAGGTTGTACTCACGCTCCAGCCGCTCACGAACGATATCCATATGCAAAAGCCCCAAGAAACCAATGCGAACACCAAAGCCAAGCACTGGTGAATTCTCTGGCGCAAACTGCAACGCTGAATCACTGAGTGCAAGCTTTTCAATCGCATCTTTAAGCGGCTGGTAGTTTTCGTTACTATCTGGGAAAAAGCCAGCATATACAAATGGTTTTACATCCTTATACCCCGGTAATGGCTTTGTAACATCTTGGCTCGCAAGTGTCACCGTATCACCTACTTTTGCTTCACGAGTGGTTTTCAGATTAGTAACAATGTAGCCAATTTCACCAGTACGTAACGCTTCATCCGGCTGCATATCCGGCTTCAATGCGCCTACTTCCAACGCAATACCTGATGCGCCAGTCGCACACATCTTAATCTGCGAATTTTTTGCAATTTCTCCGTCAAATACCCGGACATACAAAATCACTCCACGATAATCGTCATAATATGAATCAAAAATAAGTGCCCGTGTTTCCTTTGTTTCCGCCTGCCGTGGTGCAGGAATATCAGTGACGATTTTTTCCAGCACCTTATCGACACCCTGACCAGTCTTCGCAGAAATAAGCAAGATGTCTTCTTTGCTGCAGCCGAGCAAGTTAATAATTTCAGCACTCACCCGGTCAACTTCAGCAGCTGGCAAGTCAATTTTGTTAATAACCGGAATGATTTTTAAATCAGCCGCCATAGCCAAATACACGTTCGCGAGTGTCTGCGCTTGAATGCCCTGTGTTGCATCAACAACCAACAATGCACCTTCACACGCTTCAAGACTGCGTGATACTTCGTAGCTAAAATCCACATGACCCGGTGTGTCAATAAGGTTTAGCTCATAGTCCTTGTATTTCATGCGCACTGGCGCAAGCTTGATGGTGATACCTTTTTCGCGCTCCAGCTCCATTTTATCGAGCAGTTGCGCTTTCATATTACGCTTATCAACCGTACCGGTCATCTCCAGCAGACGATCAGCAAGTGTCGATTTGCCATGATCAATATGCGCAATGATACAAAAGTTCCTAATGTTCTCCAACGTCATTGTACTTTATTATAACAGAGGTCACAGACAGTTCGTTATTAGTTTATTGAATTTTTACTGGCCGAAACACCACGCGCTGTATCCATTTAAATATTGGACGCACCTCCTCAAGACCCATCAGTGCCGATACCGCAATATGGACTACAGCGGTGACACCCGCAATAGCGAGGAACTTTGTAACCAGTGTCACAAAACCGGTATCACCAAGGCTGAGCGGCAAGAAAGAGATCATAATGTAGCCGGCAATCACACTAAACCCTGTCGCTGAAATGATCTTTATAACACCATTGATAAATTCTCCATCAATCAATTTACGATCCCGCGCCACCATAATAACGCCCAAAATCGCCACTTCTGCCGCAGCCACAATTGACTGTGCGATAGCTAAACCAGCTACACCATAACTATCAGGTTGAGCTAGGTTATATGACAGCACGATATTAAACGCGATCACAAATATCGATACAACAAGCGGCGTCCAGGTATCTTTCTGCGCATAAAACCAACGCGAAACGAGCGCATAAATTACCCGGAAAAATATTGCTGTTGTGAGAAAACCGAAAATTAATGCTATTTCAGGTGCATTTTGCGCAAACAGAATACGAGCTAGATACGCCCGTGCAAAATAACATATCACTGCAACCGGCATAACAATCCAGATCATCACCCGAAGCACGCGGAGAAATTCTTTTCTAAACAAGTCAGGACGACCTTGTGATAATCGATTATTCATAGCTGGAAAGGCAGCTGTTGCAATCGCCGTACCGATAAGCATGATTGGCGCATTATGCAGCGTAAATGCATTATTGTAATGACTAATTGCACCAGCTCCCAGACGGCTTGCTAGGTTTGTCTCCACAATGCTATTAATCTGGTCAACGCCTTGGTCAATCGAACGTGGCGGCAATTGCTTTAAGATAAGTCGAAAGTCAGCACTCTTCCATAGAATCCGAGGACTCCATCGAAAGCCAGTGCCATACAAACCAATAACCGCAATAAGGAGTTGCAAAATACCGCCCGCAAACGCACCGACACCAAGCCCTACTAAACCGATATTGTCTTTAAATATGAATATACTTGCAATGATACTCAGGTTGTACACCAGCGGTGCAATTGCATAAAAGAAGAACCTGCCGAGCGTTTGCTGAACACTCATGATAATACCCGAAGCTGTAAACAATAGTGGACTGAATGCTAGAAACCGCATGATTGTAACGGTATTTTTCAACTGTTCCGGTGATAAATCAGGCGCCACAATATAGCGAATCAGCTGTTCCGCAAACACAAAGATAATAATTCCCACCACAATCATGACCAGCGCCAGTAAATTTAAAAGGCTGCTTGAAAGCAACCATATACCGCGTCTGTCGTTTTTAGCGAGCCGGTCTGCCAATACTGGCATAAACGCTACCCCAAGCGCTCCAGCCGACAAAGTGAAAAATACAAAGTCAGGGATATTAAAGGCAGCAAAATATGCATCAGTACTATCAGGACCAGTAGCAGGAAAGTTGGCATTTACAAGACGGGTTCTTAATAGACCTAGTAACTGTCCTAAAAACGCCGTTGCGGCTAACAGGGCAGCAGCACCGCCAATGGAAATTTTTTTTCTAACTTTCTTCGGTGTTCGCATATAAATTCTGTCTTGCTTCCAGTATAATCCTAAGTTCCGATAGCGAACAAGTGCTAATCAGGTTTTATAGCTTTATTGAATCACCCTGTTTTATTTCTTGTGGTGCCTGCGTTTCTGATGGTGAGTTTTCTGCTGTTTTTGATTTGCGCCTTCGGCGTCTACGTTTCTTTGGCTTAGCAGACGGATCTTCTAGCGTAATTTCAGTCGCTGTGACAAAACCAGCTGCTGTCAGCGGCTTTTTCGGCTCTGGGTTAGTTGCAGCGGTGTTTTGCTTTTCCGATGTCGCCTTAGCAACTTTGGCTTGTTTGGACTGCGCCTGTTGAGACTGTGTATTTACTAGATAACGCTCACCCACGTAGCGCTCTACAAATTCCTTGCTTGATGCATATGCTCTTCGGGTATATTCAACAATTGTCGGCGTATGATCTTCTCCGTACGGCGGCAAATTCAAACTTGTAGCCGAAAAAGCCTGCACTTTTTCACCTTCAATTGTCATGCTCAGTACAAAATTCCTATTGTGCATATGCACAAGATCATGATCGGTAAACTTCGGCTCAAAATATTTCTGCATCGTTCGCGCATCATCGGCGCTCATACGAAATGCAACAATCGAACCAACGTTACCGAACACCGCGTCTTTTACTTCCATAGACATTTGTGCAATGTATTGATTTGCAACTGTCAGGTTCAGACCGTACTTTCGCGCCTCTGACAAAATCGTCGCAAAACTATCAGTTGCAAAGTTCTGAAACTCGTCTACGTATAAATAAAATGGACTACGTGCTTCAGCCGGTATATCAGCCCGGCTCATGGCAGCAAGCTGCATCTTGGTCACAAACAGCGAACCAAGCAACGATGCATTGTCCTCACCTATTAATCCGCGGCTAAGATTCACAACAAGAATCTTGCGCTCATCCATAATTTGTCGAATATTAAAGCTGCTCTTTGGTTGACCAATAATATTGCGCACCAGCGGATTGGCAGTAAATGCACCTACTTTGTTTAGTACCGGCGCCACAGCTTCGGCAGCAAATTTATCATTCCAGCTTGCAAACTCTACTGTCCAGAAATTCCGCACTACCGGATCCTGCACATGTTTCAGCACTTCGCCACGGAATTTTTTGTCAGTCAAAATACGTGTGATATCAAGCATCGTGGAGTCTGGGTAGTCCAAGAGCGCCAAAATACTGTAGCGTAAAATATACTCTAGTCGTGGACCCCAGCTGTCAAACATACGCTTTAATACACCGACTAGCTCCGAACTGGTATGCGTTTTCAGCTTTGGGTCAACTACTTCCATAGGGTTAAAGGCTATCGGGTACTCAGTATCTGCTGGATTAAAGTACAGTACATCTTGCACCCGTTCAGCAGGAATACGGCGCAATACATTCTGCGCATAGTCACCGTGCGGATCAATTACTGCAAATCCATACGGGCTGTAAATATCAGAAATTGTTAAAAGCTCAAGTAGACCCGACTTACCAACACCAGTTTGACCAATGATATACAAATGCCTACCACGATCACTACGCGGTAAACCAAACATCGTGTTATGACCTCGAAAGTTCGTAGTAGCAATAGGACTTATGTCGTCTCGCGGTGCTGACCCCACCACCGGCAAGTTGGCTGGCGGTTCTGCTGTTTGTGCATTTGCCCACAGGATAAATGGCGTTTCTACATTTGTATGCGGCAAATGGTATAGAGTTGCCGCCTCTTCAATATTACAAATAAAACCTTTTTTGAGTGTTCGCAGTTTGTATCTATATGGCGCCTGCGCATCTTCCGCTACACGACGCGACTCAAATCCATTAAGGTATGTCGTATTAAACTGTTTGTAGCTTGCAACGATAGACTGAATACGCAACCGAGCCTGAGTTGGCGATACGTTTCCTCGGTACACAATATTTACCTGAGTTTCAAAAGCTAACTTTTGGCTCTTTTCTTCAGCACCCTTAATACGCACCTGTTCATAATCTGCAGGCTTATTCGCACTCCCAGCACTATGCTCAGGCGGCGTCCAGAGTGCCCCTAGCAAACCAGACATACTTGTACCACCACCGCCGCGCAAACTAGCAATGTATTTTTCACTCTTTTTATGCCAGTTCTCAGCCGCCGGACGAATTAGCATCTGAATCCAAGCCTCTTCGTCATCGTTAAATTTTGCGAGTGTCGCGGTAATCGCCGCTAAAGGATCTACCTCAAAACTCTGAAATGTTTTTATTGGCAGCGTGTCATTACTAATCAAACGAAGTTCAGTGCTTAGAACCGTGCTAAAAGCCGAATCATCATCAAGTGTTACATAATCTTCTACCTCGGAAATATGAACAGTCGGGTATTGCGCATAAATTTGTTCTTCGACAAAGTTCTTCAAATATTCCGGCACCCACACATAAAAACCAATTCGTTTCTTTAGTACCGCTATTTCAAAACTGATTCGTTCGCGTTCTGCCGGACGAAATCTTCCTTTTGCAGGCATAGTCAAAAGGCCGTGCAAGCTGGCAAACATCTGCTCAGCGGCAAGCTCTTTTTTTTCATTCGTACGTGGTACCTGAAGCAGTAAAACTACTCCGGGTGTTTCTTGTGTTGTCGCCTGTTTCGCAAATCGTACCATATATAAACCCACGCAGTATAAATGCGGTTATACTTATTGTCGCATTTTTATAAGGTGAAATATAGTCTTTTTGTTAAAAGACTTGCGCACCCTTGCCTTACATTATAGTGAGTCGCGCCAGTAGCACCTAGCACTAATACAAAGCTGCAGCCTTAGGCATAATAGCACCTTGCAGCACTTCTACAACTTCATCAGCTTCAACGGTTTCTTTTTCCAGTAAGCGGTCTTTCAACTCATCAAGCTTGTGCACATTTGCTTTAATAACTGCCCGTGCTCGGTCAGCAGCTTCACTAATAAGTTCCTCTACTTCTTTATCAATAATTTTCGCAGTCTCTTCCGAATATTCACGTTCACGCATCATGCGGTCCATCATAATGCCGCTTTCAACATGGAAAACTTGATCACGAAGTCGCTTACCCATACCCTGATTCACTACCATATCACGCGCCAGCTCTGCAGCTTTCTGCAAATCGCTACCAGCACCAGTTGTTACACGATCCGGGCCATATATCACTTCTTCAGCAATACGGCCACCAAGCATACGCGCAAGCACATCTTTAAACTCAACGATTGAATGGTAACTTTTATCTTCTGGTGGAATTGCCCATGTTACACCGCCAGTTTGACCACGTGGGATAATAGTCACCTTGTGAATTGGATCGCTGTCCGGCAATACATGACCCACAATTGCATGGCCCGCCTCATGATATGCAGTGATTTCCTTTTCTTTTTCACTCATGACCTTGCTTTTACGCTCAGGTCCAATCGCTACACGCTCGAACGCTTCCGTCACATCAGCTTGTGTAATTTCTTTACGGTTATTGCGTGCTGCAATAATTGCGGACTCATTAGCAATATTTGCTAAATCAGCACCGCTACTACCGGCTGTTTTTGCAGCCAATGCATCAAGATCAACATCTTTGCTAAGCGGCTTCTTGCCAAAATGCACCTTCAAAATTGCTTCACGATCTTTTCGATCAGGCAAACCAATATTTACCCGACGGTCAAAGCGGCCTGGACGCAACAGTGCTGGATCAAGCACATCAGCTCGGTTTGTTGCAGCTAACACGATAACGTTCTGACCCTGTTCAAAACCATCCATTTCAACCAGAATCTGGTTCAACGTTTGCTCACGCTCATCATGACCACCACCCATACCAGAACCGCGACGACGTCCAACCGCGTCAATCTCGTCGACAAAAATGATACATGGAGCATTCTTTTTCGCCTTAGAGAACAGGTCGCGCACGCGTGATGCACCAACACCAACAAACATCTCTACGAATTCTGAACCGGAAATACTGAAGAACGGCACATCAGCTTCACCGGCTACTGCACGAGCTAACATCGTTTTACCCGTACCTGGAGGACCGACCAACAATACACCTTTTGGTATACGCGCTCCGACAGTATGGAATTTCTTAGGGTATTTCAAAAACTCAACGACTTCCTGCAGATCCTGTTTCGCTTCTTCACTACCCGCAATATCTTTAAAGACTACTTTATCTTTTTCGTTGCCATACAGTCGCGCCCGACTCTTGCCAAAGCTCAGCGCCTGATTACCTTGCCCTTGTGCGCTACGCATCATAAATATCAAAAGCGCACCAATGAGAATAACTGGCAATAGCGATAAAAGCAGTCCAGACCACAATGAATTTTGCGCCGCTTTTTCATACTCTACGGTTACTTTCGATGTATTTAGCCCTTCATCTTTTAACGATGCACTTGGATCTTTAAACGAGCGCAAAGTTGGCCCTTCTTTGCCTTTTTCAGTAATCTTCAATTCATTGCCGTTACCTGAAACGACAATTTTTGAATACTTACCTTCATTTGCCTGTGATACAACTTGCGTAAATGGAACTTCTTTTAATGCACTGGGCTGGTTTAGCGACGCTAAGATAATTAACCCGAATAAGGTCAGCATGGCAATGAAGCCGAACGTACGAAATCCCTTACGGTTATTCTTTGGTTTTTGAGGAGGTTTAAATGCGTTATTCTTCATGTGTAAACCCCATTATATATGGCAAAAGCTGTTTTTACTAGCGGTCTCTATGTTTGAGTGCTAAAGTATCCTTCTCTACACGTATAATCCAGTCTTTATTTACATCTATCTGCTGACCACTTTGATATGTTTTTGCAGCTACCACAATACGCTCTAAACCCTTGGTATCAAAGTCTCTGACCTGGTGTTTGCGGAGCCACGCCGCCACAGATTCTTTCGCAATATCATGCGGCAGCTGTGTAAAAGATTTTCTATGCAACACATCTGCACGCAATTGTATATTTAAATAGCTATCTAAAATCCGGTCTATTTCTTGATTCAGTTTGTGCATTTTTGTGATGCGAACCAAAAGTTCTTCTCGCTGTTTGTCAGACAGCTTATTTACTACCTGGTGCCGTATGTAGTTACGCTTATATCGCAGATCTGTATTGGTACTGTCTTCACGCCATGTCAGTCTGTTATTTTGCGCATAGACAATAATGTCTTGTTTGGATACATGCAGTAGCGGACGCAGCACATCGTCACTTGAACGTAAAGAAGTCAATCCTTTTCGTCCAGTACCACGCAGCAAATTCAAAAATGCCGTTTCAATCACGTCATCCTGATGATGTGCAGTCATAATCGCATCAGCACCACACGTTTTTTTTACTGTTCTTAAAAACGTATAGCGAGCTTCGCGCGCCGTTGCTTCACTGGCCTGACTACCTAAGTGCCCTTCATCATACACAAACGGCATATTGTATAAGTTTGCAAGATGTTGCACTAGTCGCCTATCTTCTTTAGAATCCTGCCGAATACCATGATCATAATGCGCCACCACAAAATGGTATCCATCCAGCCCGCTGTACTGTACATACAATAAATGCAGCAACACCACCGAATCTACACCGCCACTGACCGCTACGACATATCTCCCTGGTTGCACGTCAATCATTTTGGTACCAGATCCTTGCCACATACGCTATACTATATCTGTAAGATTACCCGAAAAACAAACAATGATAGAAACAGCTTTATTTGTCACCGGTATTTTGTGTGGCATGGTCAACGCCGTGGCAGGCGGCGGCATCCTGTTTGTATTTCCAGTGTTGCTAGCCGCAGGACTTTCGCCGCACACCGCTGCCATGACTAGCACATTTGCCGGCTGGCCCGGTGCGCTAATGGCAGTACATGGATACAGCAAAGATCTGAAAAAAGCACCCAAACAATATTTCTGGCTGATAATACCTTGTATGCTTGGTGCTGCTATTGGTGCTTCAACACTTACTCGCACACCACCGGTTATGTTTGAAACAATACTACCTTGGCTGATACTGCTGTCTGTTTCTCTGTTTGCATTTCAGCCACGACTACACAGATATATTCACAAGCCAAAACACCTACGTAAAACCTCACCGATAGTACTACTCGGTCTCCTCATATTTCCCATGGCAATGTACGGTGGTTACTTTGGTGCCGGCTTTGGTTTCGTAGTACTTGCGCTTTTAGGTTTTACCAAGTTGAAAAACATCTACCAAATTAACGGCATGAAAAATATTATGGCTGCAACTATTTCATTAACCTGCGCTGTTACATTTGCACTCGCCGGCGGCATTGCGTGGAAATATGCACTTATACCATTACTTGGCTCACTGCTGGGAGGATTTATAGGAGCACGCCTTGCTCACCATCTTTCACCGCATGTTAGCCGTACTGCAATAGTTGGCACTGGTTTTTGTATTGCTGGAATGCTTTTCTTTAAAGCTTTTTAGCTTAAAACACTAGTCAACAATAATAAAAAATGTTATACTTACCCCTGTTCCTTTAACAAAATAACAGCTGGGATCATAAATCTCATTTAACGATCCTTGGGTAATAAGAAAACATAGGCTGTCTTATTGCCGACGTGGCGGCGTAGCTCAGTTGGTTAGAGCACAGGACTCATAAGCCTGGGGTCAGTGGTTCGAGCCCACTCGCCGCTACCATAATCTTGATACATAAACCTCTTTTTTTGAGAGGTTTTTTTGTTTACTTTTAACCATCAAAAAGAACAACGCGGCGAGAAATACTTGTGGGGAAATTCCCCATACAAAAGTACACTCGCCGCGTAATGCTCTTTTACTGCGTAGGTGCTATCCGCCCAGATCGTACCGGACAGTCATGCCGCTGAAGCCGAAACGTACGTCATCAACCAGCATGACGGCACCTGGCCACAGGTTACCTGAATTTTGTCCGATCTCGAGGTAGGCAGCTGTGACTACCGCTTCTGGATTGGCCTCGATGAATCTTTCGAGGGTACACCAGCCGGTCGTGGGATGGGCTGCGTCAGTACAGATACCTGCCGCAAGCGCACGAGACGACCACCAGTGACCACGAACAGCATTCCAGCGCTGCCACTTACCTACGACATCGGCACCTTGAGACCGATTGTTTGCCGGGTCGAAGATGAGTGTGGTGAAACCGTCATCAGCACCGGTTGACGTATTCGCGTACCTCAGATTCAGCTTCAGAGATACATCGAGATTGGCGGTAGGTTGTGTTACCACATATGTGGCATAGCTGGCCGTCGTCAGATCCCACAGCTTCTCCGGAAGCTTGCCAACAGGCAGCGGAACTCTGGCCGCAACCTTTCTACCGTTAGCACTATAGAACCTCAAGGCTCGTTGGCCAAGCGGATCTGTGCTGGTACCGGGACCGTCGACAAACTCAACACTTCCATTGTCGGCAGTGTCATTGCTCGTACCACCCCGCGGCAGCAATTCCCAGCCATGCAGGTTGGCTGCTGTGACCACACGAGGATGATCAGAGTTCAGTCCCGGAGGACCCTGCAGACCAGGGTCACCCTTCGGACCCTGAGGACCAACGGGACCGGGATCACCCTTCGGACCCTGAGGGCCTTGCGGACCCTGAGGACCAACGGGACCGGGATCACCCTTGGAGCCATCTCTGCCATCCCTACCAGCGGGGCCAGGGTCGCCCTTCGGGCCGGGTTCACCAGGATCACCCTTGGGGCCTTGCGGACCCTGAGGACCAACGGGACCGGGATCACCCTTCGGACCCTGAGGGCCTTGCGGACCCGGCTTACCAGCCTGGTCGATCTTCTTTTGCAGACCTCTGGCGAGGTCGACCTTTCTGATCGACCCGTCCTTGATCTCCTTGCTACCGATGAGACCGAAGCCGTTTGTAGCTACAGCAGTGCCCGAGAGCGCCACGAAAAGCGCAAGGAGGGCAATAACTGCCGCAAACTTTGTCCATGACAAAGATCGCGGCCTGAGTCTTTTCAGCACGATACTGAAACCTCCTTTATAGAGACTTGCCATTCCGCACCTCAGTAAAAGAGCAAAATCCTGCCACTCTTAAACCAAGGCCACTAGTAGGCTGTAACCACCTTGGGAATGGCGGATTTACGAGAGTAATTTAATATTATTTTTAATAATTTGCAACTCTATTATCGTTATTATTTAAGATAAAATTAAAAGACCTCTGAATAGTCAGAGGTCTTTTCCTATCTAATCTGGCCTTTAGAGACTTTTTAGCCAGTTATCAAATTTTGTTATTTTTTTGTTGTTGGTAGGAACCAACTCAAAAGATAGAGCACTATTGCCTATTTTCATGGTGGTCCTTTCTTGTTTTTGTTTTTATAAGGGTACCCTTATTGTATATATTTTTGTTTGATTTATCAAACACTTTTTATTATACATGATTTTGCTAAATTGTCAATATACTGCCGTAAAGTTACTCGTCCTCTTGTATTGAAGTGTCCGACTGATTCGTTTGATTATTGGCAGTTCGCTTAACCGTATTCTTAGTCTGTTGGGCACCCCGCTTTACAACTTGTGTCGCCTCTTTACTGCCCTGACGCATCGTCTGTACTACATCCTTGAGTTGTGCCTTTGTTCCAGTTGACTGACGTTTTAATTCCTCTTTGGCACTACGCATACGCTGTCGAGCTTCTTCCCGCCGTTCACGTAGCATGCGTCTTGTTTCCTCGCCACTGCGCGGCGCCAACAATAAACCAGCCACAAAACCTGCTACAGCGGCAAACATGATTGCTGTTGGGTTTTTTGTCATAGATTTATCTCCTTTTTCCACTTATTAGCACTGTTATTGTTCGCAAAAATCCCAGCATCACCACACTCATAGGTGTTAGTGCTTCTGCTATTTTTGCTCCTTTGTCTGAAATTTTTTGAACCTGCTCCGTCACATGGTTTACCTTACGCGCAATACTAAATACCACAAATAGCACTGCAATAACTGTAATAATCAATATGACAATCGCTATCGTGAGAACTGTCAGCAGTACCTCTTCAGTCGTCATTTATTGCACTCGTCCCCGCTTGAACGTTTTTACAACTGCAATCAACACAACAGAACCTACTAGCGCCACAGCAAAACTGTAGATATTCAACCCATTCACACCCTCACCACCTAGCAGCGAAACAATAAAACCGCCAATAACAGCACCAGCAACACCTGTTATGATATTCAGCAAAATCCCCTGCTCAGCATTTGTCCGCATAATTATAGACGCTACCCAACCTGCCAAACCTCCGAGAATGATCAACGTCAATATACCCATACAGCATACTCCTCGCTCGAATCGGATTGCCGCAAACTAAAGCCGAGATACATCATGAACATACTCGTTAATTTCTGGAAATTGGGCCGTCTTTCTATCCAAAAACGTATTAATTTTACGCTGTAATTTTTCGCTTTGCTGCATACATCCCTCCTTATACTCCACGTCAGCTTTTGTGTGACTATTGGTATAGTACGGAGATTTTACATAAGCGGCTATGTGTTGTATTACAAGAATCCTGTGAAATACTTTACAAACGAGTTACACTGTATATATGAGATCTATAAACATACCTGTTCAAATGAAATCTGTATGCGATACGGTACGACGGTATGGTAAGGGTAATATTATTTATTTCCAGGGAGAGGCGCCGAGGCACGCCTTCTTAGTGCAACAAGGCACTGTACGGGTATACGCCATTGACGACCAAGGAGAAGAATATGTTGTAGGATTCTACACTGAAGGCGATGTATTTCCCTTAGACTGGCTCCACGGCTATAACACTGCCGCAACATTTTATTACGAAGCACTCACTCCGTGCGAGTTAGCACCCATTGAAAAAGCAAAATTTGAAAACGCAAAAGATAAAACAGAAATCACCCAATATATTCTTGATAGGTTTTTGCATGAATCCAACAGCAATCTCATTCGCAATCTCGCCCTGCAACAACCCAGGGCAAAAGACAAAATTATTTACTTCTTCTATTTTCTAGCCATTCGTCATGGTGAAGAAATGGCAAGCGGACTATATAGTCTTGGTATTCCGCTTACACACCAAACTATCGCCAACTGCCTGGGTCTAACCCGCGAAACAGTTGCTACAGAGTTAGGCCACTTAAAGCGTTCTGGCACCGTGGCGTACCGCAATAAAAAATATGTGGTAGATAAAAGACTAGTAATCCGTGCTGTTGGTAAAGAAATTACTAACTTAGAGATGTAACTTAACTTGGGTTATTGCTTTTCTATTTCACTGACAATCTTCAGTAAATCTTTCGGTGCGGCCCACGCTTTCAACACATATTTGTCTGCACCCAAAGAGAATGCGCGATCGATCTCATCCTGAAGGTCGAAATTACTAAAAACCACAATCTTTGGTTTGTGTTTCAGTGAATTCGGTTGGTATGCCTCTAAAAACGCAATACCATCCATTCGCGGCATTTTTAGATCTAGTAAAATAATGTCCGGTTCAGCTTGATCGACTACATCAAGCGCTTCTTTACCGTCTAAAGCTGTCGTAACTTGATAGCCTGCCTTTTCGAGAATTATCTTGTACGCAGCGCTGAGTGCTTGCTCGTCCTCAACGACCAAAACTTTCTTCCTAGACTTCTTCATTTGGGCAAGTGTATCACGCTTTTTTTGAGTGTTTAGTAAAATTTTTTACAGATTTTATAGGCAAATGTAGCGTAAAAATAGAACCTTTCTTTGGTTCGCTGGTAACACTAATGTAGCCACCATTACGTTCAGCCAATTGCTGTGAAAGATACAGGCCTATGCCGCTGCCGCTGACATTAGCAGACAATTCATTCGGAATACGGGAAAATTGCTTAAACAACAAAGGAATATCTTTCTTTGCAATACCGATACCGTCATCTTTCACTTCGACCTGTATTTCGTCTTTGGTCGAACGCAACACAACGACGACATTGCCATTGTCCGGCGTGTACTTAATCGCATTAGATAGTAGATTTTCGATTATCATTCGTATGCTGTGTTCATCTGCCTCAATAATGTTCTTTCTAGGCGTATATACTTCTAAGTTATGCCCCTTTTCTTTGATCTCTATATCCATCTCTTCAATAACTTCTTTGATCACATATGTAAGATCAAATTTGTGTCTTGTGGTTGTTAAGCTGCCGGACCCGAGTTTTGCAACATACAAAAATTCGTTAATAATTTGTAGTTGCCGTTCGTTTGATTTATACGCCTGCTCTAACAACCTTGCTTGATCTTTTGGAACTTTGCCGCCAAAACCATCAAGCACCATACCGATGTACTGCTTTACTCCTGTTGCTGGAGTCCGAAGCTGATGCGACGCCAAAGAGAGTAGCTCATCCTTTGCCTGCTGTAGTTTACGTTCCTCAGCTAATGCAAACGAACGAGTACGATACTGGATCAGAAGATATACCGCAACACTCGCAATGAGCGACATTGCAACACCGGCAGTCAAAATAGTAGACGGACGTTGAGCATCAGTCTCAGACACGATATTGCCGTTACTTAACAGTGTTATTTTCCAGTCCTGCCCATATATCTTAATTGTCGAGGTGCTAACTTGCCTATACTGCTGTTTGGTTTTTGATTGAGTATCTAAAGAATTAAAAACCTCATGAGTCTTTCCGTCTTTTCTCTTGTCGTCGGTCACCACAAAGTAAAAGTTATGTCCAGAAGCACTGATATCGGCAAACAATTCTTTTAGCCGCAATGATACATAGACATAACCACGCAATGCAGCTTGTCGGTCATCTACACTGGTGAACGTAACACCCCTAGCATATACCGGCATGTACAAAATAACACCATCAATGCCATCAGCAAATTGCAGTTTATCTGTCATTACTATATTACCGGAAGCTGCCGCTGCCTCCATAGCCCTGCGGCGCACAGGGTCACTATACTCGTCATAACCCAAGCTACTAGCCGCAGAAGATGTATACCGTTCGTCGTACATTACCGGAGCGTAGACTGAACGATCGCCCGGTGGGCGAATAGTAAAATCCGCATACCCTTCACCCTTTACCGTAGCCTCAAACATTGCCCGGTCAGCATGTCTCACAATTGGTACATATCCTACAGTACTGACACCAATAAAACGCTCAGGAATATTAAACTTTTCAAAGAACCTCCCCCATTCTTCACGACTCACTGCTTCTGAGCCATCAAACAATCCAACTCCAGCGCTTAATAATACTTGGCTTGTATGTAAACGTGTTTGTATCGCGTCTTCCAAAATGGCCATTTCCTCATTAATTGTTTGATTTTCTTGGGTCCGAAGCGTCGCCGCAGCACTTCGCCAGCTCACAATTGCAAACGTAAACAACACCAAAAACACCACAACAGTCGGCACTACCTGAATAAGGAGCACATCCCGCCTGATCAATTTGCCGATGCTGGGAACGATAAACATTGTACTTTTAGTATACCGTCTTTTAGGTAGCTTAGTGGCAAGGGTGTTTGTTATGATATATAAAGTGACACCCCAGATCTTGACCAATACATACCAAAACCAGGAGTTATTCAGTGCATAATGATGTCTTCACTCAGTTAAGTCTCGTTATTGCTCTTGCTTCAGTTGTTGCAATTATTATGCGAGCCCTGCATCAGCCTCTGATCATGGGCTATATTCTTACTGGTATTTTAGTTGGTCCATCAGTTTTTGATCTTATTCATAGTAAAGAGGCATTCGACACATTCAGTGAAATCGGTATTGCACTACTGCTTTTCATTATTGGCCTTGAACTAAGCGTTGCAGTCGTAAAACGTTTAGGCAAACCTGTTATCCTAACAGCGATTGCGCTCTTAAGCACAGTCGGCACTTTAGGCTATTTAGTCGGCACCGCCTTTCATTTTACACAACAGGAAGCCATTATTACCGGTTTGGCACTGTTCTTTAGTAGCACCATCATCATCGCAAAAGTTCTAAGTGATAAAAAAGAACTTATACGTCTCAATGGCCAGATCGCAATTGGCGTTATCCTGGTCGATGACATCATTGCTACTTTTGCATTATTGTTTGTTGCAGCACAGTCCGGTGACCCATTGAGCTCTATCGACATAGGTTTCTTGGTTCTGAAAGGATTAGCTGTTATCGGTATTCTGACATTTTTTGGAGCCAAACTACTCCCTCCAGTTACGAGCTATATCGCAAAATCACAGGAGCTGCTTTTCCTGTTTGCACTCGCCTGGGGTTTTGGTGTGGCGTCAGTAGTAAACGCAGTTGGATTTTCAGTAGAAGTAGGCGCATTGTTCGCTGGTGTATCTCTCGCTCATTTACCATACACTCATCAGATTGGCGCCCGCCTAAAACCGCTACGTGACTTCTTTATTATTCTGTTCTTTATCAGTCTTGGCGAGCGGCTGCAGATTGACAACCTTACTGCCGGATTGGTTCCCGCACTGGCACTCTCAGCTGTAGTCATCGCTATTAAGCCTCTGATTGTGATGTCGACTCTAGGCTTTTTAGGCTACACAAAACGCACTAGCTTCAAAACCGGCATTAACCTATCACAGATCAGCGAGTTCTCTATTATCCTCGTAGTACTTGCCAACAGCGGTGGGCTCGTAGGTGATAAACTCAGCGCAATTATTACACTGGTTGCAATTATTACCATAGCAATATCTACTTATCTCATGAAATATGACGATTGGATTTATACCCATCTTGAAAATAAACTGCGTATGTTCGAGCGCGCAGAAACGAAAGAAAAGTCTCAAACTGCCAAATCATATAACCTTATGCTATTTGGCTATCGATTTGGCGGTAGTAAATTCCTAAAGACCTTCCATGAAATGAAGCAGCCATATGTTGTCGTAGACTATGATCCTGAAGTAATCGAAGAACTCAGCAAAAAGCATATACCATATATCTACGGAGATGTAGCAGATCCAGAACTCTTGAGCGAAATAAATCTACAAAACACTAAACTGATCATCAACACTATCAATGATCATGTCGTTAACACCACGATTGCCCGTTTTGTGCGCAGACACAATAAAAATACTATTCTCGTTTGTTATGCAAATGATCATGACGAAGCCGCAGAGCTGTACAAGCTCGGTGCAAGCTATGTGCTACTGCCAAACTTTCTTGGCTCAGATCACTTAAATAACCTTGTTTCAAAACACGGCGTCAACAAACATGCCTTTACCCAGTGGCGTAAAGAACATTTAGAAGAAATGAATAAACAAGCAAGCCTGCCAGATCCGCTTACGTAATAGAACTATGAGATCCTATCTCTTGTATAAGTTTCAATTTCCGTTGTACGGGTTAAAAGCGCGTAACCGATAATTACAATTCCCACTAGTAAGTGCGGTAGCCACGCGTTTGTGCCCTCGTCAGAGAAACCGAATAACCATGGAGACAAGGCAAGAAATGCACCAAGTACTACGTCTACAGGAATGTGCACTCTCATAGGTATAGCACCAAGGCCACTGAAACTACCCCTCACTATCAATTCGCTCAAGATAATAATGATGCCTAATATACGCGGTATCGATACCGCTGCTCCACCAACATCACTAAACCCGAATATATTTGGCGCCAACAATAAAGTTACACCGATTATAAAACCTATGATTGAATGAGCACGGGGTGAAATGAATTGCATAACGACCACCTTCCATTATTACTGCATAAGCCTATAGTTACATTGAAAAAAATCAGGGTCTGTAAGAATTTTCTCAGTTTCAAACTATTATTTTTCACACTAAACCATTAAAATCAGCATTTTGTTTGCGCACCGTACACATAGCTGTTATGCTTTAAGTGACATTTACTGAAAGAAAGGGCAAACAGGATGCTACACAACAAACGTCATAGAACTTGGTCCGGTTTTGTCCAACCTGTCTCTTTGTAACCTTGTAACGTGCGGTCTCTACCTCCGGTCGTTACAAGGTTTTTCTTTGGATTAAAAATCTTTGACAGGAGATAGGGACATGAATACAATACAAACTTTTACTCCTAACATTACTTCAAAAGAGTGTGTAGAAATCCTTCGACACGAAGGCGCACTATGGCTACAAGGTTTTGTACAAAAAGACGAACAAGACGCCATAACCAGCGAAGTATTTTCTCATACACTCACTGAGGTTGATCGATCCAAGCATCCAGTACCTGAGCAATTTCAAGAGATTGGCTGGCACTTTCACCATGCGCCTGAAGCTGTAACACAACTTGGTAAACGCATTGCTCGATTAATTCACCCTGAGCTGCCCCAGTGGCATATAAACTCCGTTCGAGCACAACTGTATTCGCCAGGTGAGGTTGGTATTGAATGGCATCGTGATTACAAACGGGATCTTCGAGTGATTGCCGTAGCCTCATTTATCAGCAAAGCGACATTTGATGTCGAACTTGATAGCGGCCAGCAAACCTGGGAATTAGAACCCGGCGATCTTGTACTTATGAGAGGCTCGTTGCTGAACGGTCGTATTGACGACCGCCCACGCCATCGAGCACGAGCACCGAAACAAGATCAACGCTTGTCTGTTGCCTACCGCCAGGTTGTAAAGGAAGTACCTAAACTGGAGCCAAGAAAATGAAGACTATAGAACAAAGCATCTTTGAAATTCTACAAACCATCGACAATCCCAAACGAGAAGGCTTACAAAAAACACCCGAACGGTTTGCGCGATACCTAAAAGAGTTTACCTCTCCGCCCGCCTTTACCCTCACCGTATTTGAAGGAGAAGGCTATGACGAAATGGTCGTGCAAGATAACATCATGTTTTACAGCTTGTGCGAGCATCATTTACTACCCTTTTTCGGTACAGCCACCATCGCCTACATTCCTAACAAGAAGATAGTCGGTCTATCAAAACTGGCGCGAGTCCTTGAGCATTTTAGCCGCCGTTTGCAAAACCAAGAACGAATAACCGCACAAGTTGCAGACTATCTTGATGAGGTTATTTCACCCAAAGGCGTGGGTGTTATCTTGTCTGCTCGGCATTTATGTATGGAAATGCGGGGAGTCTCAAAGCCTGGTACACAAACCAGCACTTCGGCACTGCGAGGATTGTTTAAATCAAATCCACAAACCCGAGCTGAGTTCTTAAATATTGCTAGGAGCAAACCGCGATGACAAAAATTGTTGGTATTTTGAATGTTACACCCGATAGTTTTTCAGATGGCGGACAATGGAATCAACCAGAAGCAGCAGTACAGCGTGTCAAACAACTATTTGATGAAGGCGCTGATATTATCGATATCGGCGCCGAGTCTACCAGGCCTGGCGCTACAGCAGTAACAGCAGAATATGAATGGCAACGCCTTGAACCTATCATCCAGCAACTAAGAAAAATATGTGCGCCGGATCATTTTTCATTTGACACGCGCCACGGCGAAACCGCAAAACGTATCGCAAGCGTATGGTCACCTGACGTCATCATTAACGATGTAACAGGCTTAAGTGAACCACAAATGGTTGAAGCTGTAGCGCTTTACGGCCTACGTGTCGTGGTGGGTCACTTGCCTGCCGCAGCCCGTGGTGACATTGCCCGAGCGCACCAGCAAAAAATGACCAACGAACATGAAGTCAAACAGGAACTTATGGAGCGCGTTGAAACGCTCATGCAGATGGGCATTAACAAGCAAAATATTATCTTAGATCCAGGAATTGGCTTTGGAAAAACACCGGAGCTTAATCACAAACTGGTAGCGTTTGCGGCGCTCGTGCCGGATTTTCCGGTAATGATTGGTTATTCGCGCAAACGTTTCATTGGCGAATATCGCCTCGACCCGCAAGTCCACGCCGCACTTGGTAAAAAAGCAGTTGCCGCAGGCACAGCATATCTACGCGTCCATGATGTAGCCATACATAAAGATCTAGTACAGCAATAGGTGTTTTAATTTAAAAGAAAAATGCCCCAGTCAGCGCTGAGGTATTTTTCTTGGTTGCGGGGGCAGGACTCGAACCTGCGACCTTGTGGTTATGAGCCACACGAGCTGCCGCTGCTCCACCCCGCGATAGCATGCTATATAGCAAAGTCAGCTTATACAATAGCAAACTACTGTGTTTTTGTCAACTATCATTGTTTGTGGAGTAAAAATTTCATCCAATCATCAATATTTTGTTGCCACCGTGGCTTATGCGTTTCCTTCACAACTAAAGGATTCCCCGACTCTTCCTCTGGAACAGTATATTTCATGGCTACCTGCTTTGGCACAACCAACACCGTCTCTCCTGGAGCTGCCAGTCCAAAATTTCTTCGCGCTTCAAGCTCTAAATATTCATCAGTTTCAAAATATTTATTCTCCAGCGCTAAATTACGATTTTCAAGCTTTTTAATCTCTGTTTCCTGCTGCAGTCGCGCAATTTCTTTTTGCAGGCGATAGTTTGTTTCGATTACCTTAATGCCACTCCAGCTTATAAGCAGCGCGATTATCAGAAACATCACTATTCCAAGTGCACGAACATCTTGGAATACTTTTACTTCTTCGATTATTTTAGCTTGGTAGGTTTTAATTTTTGTAAACACGTAATAATAGTATATAACTTTCGCAAAAATCTGCTATACTCGTATCTGTTACCTGCTTGAGCAGAAATTGCTTTAACCACACAAACGGGGGTGTAGCTCAACGGTTAGAGCAGGCGGCTCATAACCGCTTGGTAGTTGGTTCGACTCCAACCACCCCCACCAACACAAGTATCACCCGAAATGGGTGATTTTTTATTTTTCAAAAAGTATCATATGTTACATTTTCGCAAGCTGTAAGTCTCTATACTGAAAATATGTGTGGACGCTATACACTACATAAAACTGCCGAAGAACTATCAAGGCGGTTTGATGTGTCGCTTACAGACGATATATTTCCTGAAAACTACAACGTAGCTCCAGGTCAAGTCATGCCGGTAATAACCCAAGACGAATCGGGCCGCAAATTGGAGTTTATGAAATGGGGGTTTGTACCTCACTGGGCAAAAAATCCTAATGTAGGATACAGACTTATTAATGCTCGTGATGACACGATATTTGAAAAACCGACATGGAAGTCTGCCGTATTAAGACGCCGCGCTCTTATCCCAGCCGATGGGTTCTACGAATGGAAGCAATTAAGCACTTCATCTTCGCAAAAACAACCATTCTATATTTATCCTAAACAACATAAGTTGTTTGCTTTTGCTGGCGTATGGAGTGTCTGGCGCGACGCGGCCGACAGAGAACTAAAGACTTTTTCAATTATTACCACCAAGCCAAATAGAGAAATGAAAACCATACATGACCGCATGCCAGTGATACTACAGCGCAATGATGAGCCAACTTGGACTAATCACCTATACACCTCGCGCCAGCACATTGAATCACTGCTCCACCCCTACGCCGATGAAAGTTTAGAAATATTTGCAGTCAGCAAAGATGTTAATACGACACAAAACAATGACAGCCACCTGATTTTACCTATTACGTCGTAGATGCTAAGATTACAGTGATGCGAAATGGTAACTCATCGTTACAGTCAATAACACCCGTGCCGACACCGCCTACTTGCCGGGGTGTATAGATTTGCATGAAATAACTACAAGGAAAACCCCGGCAAGGGGTTATTTTATGTCTTGTTTATTTATTAGAGAGCGATTGACATATGGAGACAGAAAAGACAGCGAAACATTTTAATGAACTACTCGTGGTAAAAGTCGGTACTAACACGCTTACCACTCGAGATTCTTTAAACCGGCTTGCGCTGGATCGGCAGTCTTTCAATCGAATTGGCCATCAGATTTCTCAGCTAGCCGATAAAGGTGCAGCCCTTGCTGTCGTCTCTTCAGGCGCAATTGCTGCAGGATATGCCTACAGCCGTGAAGAACGCACACATGAAACACGCCAAGATATTATCGAGAAACAACGCATGGCATGCTTAGGACAAACAATATTAATGAACTACTGGCAGCAGGCACTAAGGCCAAAACTTGTAGGTCAGCTGCTGTTTACCAAGCGGGAACTTGAGACTACTGAAGGAGCTGAACTCAGTGCCGTCACAATACGGTTGTTTGAGCACGGCGACATCGCAATTGCCAATGAAAACGATGCACTCTCGCATGAAGAAATTACCTTCGGTGATAATGATACACTTGCCGCCCGATTTGCAGTTTTACTGCATAAAAGCGGTATCTTTACCCGCACCCGTCTTGTCATATTGAGCGATATCGATGGCGTATATGAAAACGCTCACGATCAACACTCTGTTATTCCAATCATTGACGACATTGATGCATATACTCACGTAGCTGGTGATACAAACTCAATAAACGGTACTGGTGGTATGATCAGCAAGTTTAATGCCGCCAAAATCGCTGCCCAAAACGGTATAGAAACCTATATCGCAAACGGACGCGCTCAGAACGTAATTAAGAGAGTACTTGCTGGTGAAATTGGCACACAATTTACGACTAGCTCACGTCACGACGCAGGAACACTAACCAAGTAATAATACCAATTACCGCTACATATAGTGCACTGACTACGATCGCTCTACTAAAGGTCAGTGTATCGTCCCCTGGTTTACCTGGATCAATAATGGCATTCATCGCAGTAAACGGCAAATACGCCGCCTTTTCTTTTAGCACCATACTCAGTATGCCTTCACCCGCCATTGGAAAGACAAACAACACCGCAACTGCACCGACAATACTGCGCACCAAAGCTGCAATAAACAATGCAATGAGCGCATAGGCACTATAATATGCCGCATTTTTTCCAAACTCAGCCCAAAAATGGAAATCCTGCGTCGGCAAGTGAACATTACGTAAAAGCACACCAAGTAGATATAGTCCTATACTCGCTGCAGCTACCAATACGCTAAATGCTGTAGCAAAAAGAATCGTTGTTATGATTTTTGAGAGCAATACTTTGGTCCGACTAGCATTTGCAGTTAGTGTATACATTATTGTGTTGTATCGGTACTCATACGTCATAAATAGAATCACAATAATTGCCGCAAACACTGCACCTATACTCGCCATAGTGCTACTCACCATCGTAAACGCATCCGTCTGTAGCGCAGCCGCTGATGAATCAGTGCTTCCTTTATATCCTTCTAGATAGAAACACATTACCGCTGTCAAAAGCAGCATAATACCCGAAAGAACATATGTAGAACGAACAGTAAATATTTTCTTAAAATCAGCCTTTAATGATGCCAACATAGCTATTTCGTTCCTTTCTGAGCTTCGTATTCTTGTTCGCCTTCAGTTAACTCTAAGTACACATCCTCAAGTGATGCGTTGTGTTTTGTAAGTTCAAGTACTGGCACTTTTGCTTCAAATGCAAATTTACCTATTTCATCAGTAGTATGTCCACTTACTTTCAGCCCGCCATTAGTTTCTTCAAAGGAAACATTTTGTCGCTTTAGAAACTCTTCAAACTGTGATAGTTTTTCAGTCCGCACAAACACACCTGACCGTGCGCTATGAGAAACAAGTTCCTCTACCGACGTATTAGCAATTAATTTGCCCTTGCCGATAACTACCACATTATCTGCCATCTGCGCCATCTCACTCAGCAGATGACTCGATACAAATACACCATTGCCCTGACTTGCATAATCTTTAATAAACTGCCGCAGCCACGCAATCCCTTCTGGATCTAAGCCATTCGCTGGCTCATCTAAAATAAGGTATCTTGGCTTGCCTAAAATTGCTGCTGCAATACCAAGCCGCTGACTCATACCAAGTGAAAAATTGCCTGGCTTTTTCTTTGCAACATCTTTTAGGCCTACAATATCCAATACTTCATCAACGCGTTTACTTGAAATACTGCCTGCAGCCGCAAGTATTCGCAAATGATTTCGCGCTGAGCGTGTCGGATGAAACGCCTTTGCATCAAGTAAAATACCGACTACTCGAGATGGGTGTCGATATTCACGTAAGCGTTTGTGTCATACGTTGTCACGCCTTCACCGATATCTAGCCCCAACATTAGTCGCATAGTCGTTGACTTACCAGCGCCATTGGGTCCTAGAAAGCCAGTGACCTTACCTGTTTCTACCGTAAATGACATATCATTTACGGCACGTTTTTTACCATATGATTTGCTCAAATGTTGTGCCTCAATCATACGTTTATTATAACCATAAGCAGTATGCTATAACTATTTTGATTGATCTAGATCACATAGCATAGCGAGCAGATTTGCTACCGAATCAGCAGCCATAAGTTTTTCGCGCATTTCTTTCGCGCCGCTAAAACCCTGGATGTAGATTTTGCAAAATTTATTAAGTGTATACACTGGCCGTTCACCGTCTTTCCATGTTTTTGCAAACAGCTCTACATGCCTGCGATACAGGGCTATACGCTCTGGTTGTGGAATAGTTTCCCATGGACTGTTTTCAGCAAACGCATACGGATCATGGAATACACCACGACCAATCATAATACCGTCAAGCTGATGCTTCTCGGCAAGCCGCAGGCCATGCTGCCTATTTACTACATCACCATTGCCTACAATCAGCGTGTTTACGTTCATATCATCACGCATTTGACGAATATGACCGATATCCTCCCAACGTGCCGGCACCTTACTCATCTCCTTACGAGTACGGCCGTGAATAGTTAGCATATCCAAATTTTGCTGCAACAGTAGTTCATGCCAGGTAAAATCCACTTCGTTAAAACCAAGCCGCGTCTTCACGCTCACTGGCACTCGGCCAGCTGCACCTTCTTGCGTAGCTTTAACAATCTCAACTGCAAGCGGACGATTATTTATCAGCGCGCTACATGCTCCGGCATTCACCTCTGATTTTGCCGGACAACCCATATTGATATCAATACCCGAAAAGCCCATCTCTACGAGCTCTTGCGCAGTTTTATAGTAGTTTTCGGGCTTTAATCCCCAGATTTGGGCTATAATCGGCTGCTCCTCAGCAGTAAAGAGCAGCTTCTTCATGAGTTTTGACCGCCCCGGACTCTGCAGACCATCAACGTTCACAAATTCAGTAAAATACACATCCGGCGCCGCACATGACCTAACAATACGGCGAAATACCGTATCTGTGACATCGTCCATCGGCGCCAATATAAAGAATGGCTTTGGTAGCTGCTGCAAAAAACTCATCTATAGTTTATTGTAACTAACTTAGCTTAGTAGGGTTTTCTTTCATGTGCTGGCGGCTCGTCAGCAATACGTTTGCCCGCAAATGAAAGCCGCCTTCTATCAGTATGCGGAACCGTTTTTGATTTTTTATATGCGTTTTTTGATCTTTGCTGCGGTTTGATATCCTCAGGTTGAGCGACTACCGCCTCGCCAAGCATTCTTACCGCCTGCGCGTAACTGAATCCATGATCAAGCAGCTTATCCAGCTCGCCTTCATCAATCACTGTTTCGAGATGTTTCGTTTCTCGTGAAGCATCAATTTTTAACCCATCACCGTCCGCAAGAGATGTTTCAGAAGTTATTACCGATGCAGCATACGGATCTGTACCCTTCCCAAGCAGGTCTAACTGATTTGGGTTTGTGTAGTATCGGTGGGTACGCGCAATTGCCATACATTTATATTATATCATATTGAAGTATAAATATCAATATTTTATTAACTTTTTATGTAGTTTATTCCCACCGAAAGACTTTGAAAGCTACAAGATAGATCACTACAATCCATCCGAATATGATGGCAAGCTGCGACCCAAGATCAAGCAGCGAAGCATTTTCTGTCACGATCATACGGAACGAATCAATAATAGGAGTTAGCGGGATAAATCGAGTGATGTGCTGAAGGAATTCAGGCATAAGAAATGTCGGGAAAAATACACCCGATAGGAACATCGTTGGCAATGCTACGATCTGCGCTAGTGGCGCTGCCTGGTTTTCAGTACGCGCCCAACCGCCAATTGCCAGCCCAATACCGAACATTAATATCACACCAAGCACTAACACCACAGCAAGGTTCAGATAATTACCACGCATATTAAGGTCGAAAATTGTTAGCGCGACAATAAACATCATCGCTGCAGCCAGCAGACCAACAAACGCATTAGACAGCACATTACCTACAAAATACTGCCATACTTTCAATGTGGTGAGATGATAACGCCTGAGCACACCACGCTGTTTTAGGCGCGGGAAGACACTTGTAGGACCAAAAACACCTAGTGAAAGCAGTGTAAAGCCGAGTATCCCAGTAAAGGTGTAGTCAAATTGCGATAGGCCTTTTGTGGCGGTAGATGATGCCGTGACAGTAAACGGTGCAGGAGTATCAATAAATTTTTGATTAATATCCTTAAAGATCCCTTCCATTACAGACGCAAGCGTTGTTCCGGCTGTTTCATTACTTTGGTCATAAATAATTTTTGCCTCACCACTTGGGTAACGCTGGCTATGCTTCACTGCTCCAAAATCTTTTGGCAATATGATGGTGGCATCAATTTGGCCGCGATTCATCTTTTCCTTTGCCTGGTCCATATTTGTGACCGTTTCGTCAACCTTAAAGATATCGTTGTTTTTAATTTGACTTACAAACTCGCGGGAAAATTCAGCATCTGACTCGTTTAATAACGCCACTCGAAATGAGACATTATTGCCGTCGCTGCGGAAAATAGACCCAAACACAAATAGGAAAATAAGTGGAAACAAAAATACAAAAAAGATCGCAACCTTGTCACGAAACAGTCGTTTTACATCAATACGCACATACGTTGTAATTGGCAGGAGAGATTTTCGCATATTCATACCCTATTCCCGTAACGCCTTTCCTGTTAAATCAATAAAGACATCCTCTAGGTTTGCTTGTTCAACATGCTGCTCTTTCTTAAATCCACGCTTTAGAAGGTCCTTAATAAGCTTTTTCGGAGTATCGAGTGCAATAATCTTACCTTCGTCCATGATAGCAACACGGTCACACAACAGTTCAGCTTCGTCCATATAGTGCGTCGTCATAATTACCGTAACCCCGCGATCACGCACCTTGCGGATAAGATCCCACAAATTGCGACGTGCCTGTGGGTCAAGGCCTGTTGTTGGCTCATCAAGAAAGAAAACTTTTGGACCATGCACAAGCGCTGCTGCAATTGAGAATCGTTGCCGCTGACCACCGGAAAGCTGTTCGGGATAACTATTTGCCTTATCCTCCAGCTGTACCTCCTTGAGCAGTCTCATTGGATTAACTTTTTTGCCATAAAACGCAGCAAGTAATTCAATCAGTTCAGTAAGCTTTGTTTTTTCTTCAAAGCTTGGCGTTTGCGGCTGTACACCAATGAGTGATTTTACTGTGTCAGGACTGGAAACTACATCGACCCCATCAACTGTCACTGTGCCTCCATCGATGGATCGAAGTGTTTCTATCATTTCAAGTGTGGTGGTCTTACCCGCACCATTTGGACCAAGAATGCCAAAAATCTCTCCCGTTTTAACTTCAAAACTTATACCGTCAACTGCCTTTTTGCCGTTGTAGCGTTTCGTTAGATTTTCTACAACCACAAGTGGTTTTTTAGCTGTTTTTTTACTCATCTCGAGCCTATTGTACTACATTCGTCCTAACTATCTTTATTTTTTTATAAAAAATGACCCAGGCCTAAACCTTGGGTCATTTTACTTTCACAACAAGTGTTTATTTTTTACGCTTTACAGTCAAGAAACCGTTGCGTGGATTTTCGTGAACTTCATAACCTGCTGGCAACTCTGTACCAGTGTCTTTGCGCTCATCCTTGCTGAAATAGTAAATTGTCTGCACCTTACCACCGCGAAGTGTTACCTGCTTTGAGTTCAGGTAGTAAGTTACACCTTTTGAGTTTGTATGCTTGTATGCTGCCATGTAGGTCTCCCTCTCTTATAGTTAGTGGTAGTACCCCTAACATACTCCGGCGGTATTTTGTTTGTCAACCCCTTTGATAACTCCTGTAGTACTTTTTTGCGTTTTCATATGGTAATAGATTTGCGAATCATAGCGCTTATGTATTACACTTACAGTGATAGATTTTAAAAGTAAAAGGTGGAACGTATAGTTATGGAATTTTCGTCACGTGCTTTTCAACGTAATAATACTCGCCCCACAATACCAACAGCGGCAGGGGACCCTCAAAACTCCGATACCCAAAAGAAACCTGTGCACAAACGCGCAGTACATAAGATCAAATCAAACACTGTACTAAGCTCAATACTGTTTGTATCGGGCCTTATACTTGTCATTGCAGTTATCTTAGGTATTTCGACAAAATCGTCAGAAAATTCACTCGTACAAAAAAACCGCTATCAGGCAGTATTTCTCAATGGCGGCCAAGCATATTTTGGTAAGATCGTTAATCTGAATGAGCGCTATATTGACCTTAAAGACATTTACTATATCTCTACAAACGGTCAATCGAACGAGAGTCAGCAATCCAATATATCCTTGATTAAACTAGGAAGTGAGCTTCACTGTCCACAAGACCGTATGATCATCAATCGTGAGCAGGTACTCTTCTGGGAGAACCTCAACGATGACGGAAAAGTTGTCAACGCTATTAAGCAATGGCAGAAAGAAAATCCAAACGGACAGAAGTGCAATAATCAGACTACCCACCAGCAAAACACCACAGCACCTTCTCCAAGCGATTCTCGTAGTGAAAACAGCGGCCCAAGGAATAGTCAAAATAACAATGCCCCTAATAGAGAACCAGCCACAAACGCCACCGACTCTCCAGCAAACAACTCACAAAACAGTGCAGCCCCAACCACGCCTGCTAACAACGGATCAAACACAAACCCAGACCAACCTGTTACAACACCTGCACCATAAGACTACAATACGTGTAGTTTCTTGAGTACCACAGGTAGTACTACTCGCATAAGTGTAACAATGCCCAAAAGTACCGTCACTACCAAAGACCACCCTGCGAAATCAGGAGTCCATTTTGGTGATACAAAATCAAACTTATAAAGACTATCGGGTATCGTTTTTACCTTAATTCCTCTTTCTGCTACATAGTCACGAACACACGGAACTCTTGGACCGCCTGAATAGCTTTCTGGGTGCAATCGTTCACAATGAGCTTGAGCTTCGGTATATATTTGTTCATTTTCTTGTCTCGCCTTTTCCTGTTCTGCAGCGAGTAAGCGCTCATAAGTATATTTCAGCTGAATTGGCGGATATACTGTGTTGTTTCCTGCACTCAAGTCAGTATTCATGTGTGAGTACACGTATTGCCGCAACTCACGAAGCGCACTTTCAACATCTCCATCCTGCTCATCTGCCTGATATACAGCCTGACGAAGCTCGACCATACGCTGGTTATTGTGTCGTAGTGCAAATGCCGTAACAAACACCATGCACACCAACGCCACTACTAAATATATTGGACGTATGGAGCGAAACCGTCTCCATAAGTAGCGTATGTGTTTTTTCTGCAGTTTTTCCATATTTTTATTTTACGCCTTTAGCTTCAGTGTAGCATACATACACATGATAGACTGGTAATATGCATATTTACTTCTCAGGTATTGGTGGTACAGGCTTGGGTCCACTCGCACTGATTGCAAAACAAGCCGGCTTTATTGTTTCTGGTTCAGACAAACAAAATTCCCAATACATCGACTATTTACGTAAAAAAGGTATAACCGATATACATATTGGCCAGTCGTATGAAGCAATTGCAGCAGTACATACCAAAAATCCTATAGATTGGTTTATCTACTCAACAGCAGTTACCAGCGAACAGACAGACCCTCCAGAACTACGTTTTTGCAAAGAACACCGCATACGTATCGGTAAGCGCGACGAGCTGTTGAATCATATTCTGTTTGAAAAAAAGCTAAAACTCGTTGCAATTGCTGGCACGCATGGCAAAACCACCACAACCGCTATGGCTATTTGGCTCTTTCAGCAGCTTGGCACACCAGTGAGCTATTCAGTTGGCGCCAAAATACCATTTGGTGATATGGGCGCTTATATACCAAACAGCAAGTATTTTGTGTATGAAGCAGACGAATACGCGCGTAACTTTTTAGCTTTTACTCCGCATATATCAATCATCACCGGCATAGACTGGGATCATCCGGACATTTATCCAACTAGAGAAAATTACTATCAGGCATTCCGAGAATTTATCAATGCATCACAGCAAAGTGTCATATGGGAAGAGGATCTGCAGAAGCTACAAATACCGCAAAAATCTTCGTTTTCTGTCATTAAAGACAGTGATGAATTACTTAACAAGTTAACTTTGCCTGGTATTGTTAACCGTCGTGACGCACTGCAAGTAGCCTATACACTCCACCAACTTTTTGATACACCACTCTCAACACTCATAGAACATATGAATCGCTTCCCCGGAGTCAGCCGCCGCTTTGAACAAATCATTCCCAATTTATACAGCGATTATGCTCATACACCACCAAAAATCCGCGGCGCACTGCAAGTAGCTGAAGAGACAGCCGGAAATAATGTGGTAGTAGTGTACGAAGGACTACACAATACCAGACAGCATTTTATTAAAGACGAATTAAGACACCTTTTTGATAACGTAAAACAACTCTACATTGTGCCAAGTTATCTTGCACGAGAAGATCCTAATCTACCGCTTCTAACCCCTGATGATTTACGTAATTTGTTAAGTAAAGACACACAAAACAAAACAGTACCCAGTCAGCTAGATAAGCAGCTAAAAACAGCCATCCAGCAGCATCTTGCTGCCGGTGATTTGGTACTGTGCATCACCGCCGGGGGTGGTAATAGCTTAGATGAGTGGCTGCGCAAAGAATTTCGAGCTTAAAGGCTTACAGAAGCAGAATAATCGCAATAATAATCAAAATAAGCAGTCCCCATAACGCTGCATCTATAACATAATCATTACCTGCTTTGTTTTGCACGTTTTTAAGTGTGTCACTCATGGATGTCATAGATTTCTTACGTGCCGACAGCTGAGTATGCGTTTCTGTAGTAGCTGTAGGTTGTGACTGCTGATTTTCGTGGGTGAGCGGATTCATTGCCTGGTTAATAATTGGCATATACGCCTGCTTTACTTTCTCAGCCTCAATACTCGCCTCGGCAATCTGCTGACGCAGCTTTTCCTGATGCTGCTCTTTTTGAAACTCTTCACCGTATACAAATGTTGGGTCTTCCACAGCTTTGCCGGTCTTTTTATCGACCTCTATTCGGTGCCATGCGCTCGTTTCTACCCGTCGATCAGCAGGAATCTCAACTGGTCCATCAAGTACTTCACGCTGTTTTGGAACAGGCGCAGGCTGCTTGAGTGTCTCTGCCTTCGGTTGTTCGAGCTTCTGTTCCGGTTGCTGTATGACAGTGCTCGCAGCAGCTGACGTTTCCGGCGTGCGATATTTTCGCTTAAATTCCTCATAAAATGTCGATACTTGTGGCGGTTTTGTCTTTTGTTCAGGTAAACGCTCACGAGCAGGTGTAACCTTTGGGTCTTTACGTGTTTCTGCTTTGTTTTGCGACAACTCGTTTGCCTGTTGTTTCAGCCGCTCTATTCGTTTCTCAAGCTCTGTTTTAACCCGTTCCGTTTTTTGCTCCTGCTTACGCAACTGTTCCTGCTGATAGTTCTGAATGTCTTTTAGTTTTTCAGTCTCTTTTTCATGTGCCGCTTTTATATGTTTTTCACGACGTTTGTGGCGAAGGTGCTCTATAATCCCGCCAAGCAATACACCAGCAATAAGACTGCGTCGTTCTGCTGTTTTGTTGGTAAACCGTTCAAACTTTTTCGGCTGCGAAGATGTAGCAGCACTCCTTTGTTCCTGTTCCGCTTCACCCCTAAACAACGACACTCGCCGATCTGTAGTCTCTCTACGTACAAACGGTGGTACATACGCCGGTGTCTCAAATACACCACTGTTTATTGCAGGATTTTCCATCCGACTATCAACAGTACGGGTCGTTGCTTGTGGCCTTTGACCCTTCTCATCAGAATTATTTTCCAACTGCTCTTGGTTACGCACTCGAGTCTCTTGTTCGCTAGACACTGGACTGTTTCTTAACAAGCGCTCCGAAACAAATATATCGCCCTCATCTTCATCCACCTCCTGGGGCATAATCACCTTTTCAGCTGGTAGTTCCAATGACTTAGCTGTATCTTCTGTTATTTCTGGATGTGGTGCGACCGATTCCTCAACTGTATCTACAGCCTCTGATGATACTGCCGATACACTTGCTTCAGGTGCAGCTTTTTTCCTAGCAGACTTCTTTACCTGCTGCTTGCCAACTTGAGACGACTCTTGAGCTGCTGCAGACTCACTTATCTCACTGCTGCTTTTTGATTTAGATTTAGATTTTGATCTGCGTTTTGCCTTTTTTGTTTTCGCTGCTTCTTCTGCTTTTCTTGCTTCTTCAGCAACTATTTCCGCAGGAACTGGGGTTTTAATAGGCCGTTTTACCGCTGACTGTATGTTTTTTTCATTGGTATTTCGTTTTTTCTTTAGCTTTTTAGAAGCCTCGCCTTCAGCGTGCTCAGGTGCCTCAGAACTAGGTTTCTTTTCAAATGCCATAGTAAATCACAATATATACTTCTCATTATATATTTTACCATAAAATTTGACTTTAATCTAGCTTGGCCTTATCTGTAGACTATATCAGCGATTATCTCCAGCACCTTTTATCACACCACGTTTTTGCCGATCTTCAAGCTTCTTCACATTGAGCTGCATCACCTCTGCAAATGACAAGCCTAAACTATCAGCCAATACCGCCACGTACCACACTACATCGCCAAGTTCTTTCTTCAGCTCAGCCAAATCTTCATCAGTGATCTTACCTTCTTTATAGGCAACTATCTTTTTCCATTTTTCTAGTACTTCACCAGCTTCGCCCGCAATCCCCATTGCCCAAATAGTCTTGTCCATAAGTGGGTCAGGATTGTTGTGAGCTGTTTTAAGTGCTTGTTTTTGGTATTCGTCAAATGTCATGACTGTATTTCTCCGTTTTCATTAATATGTATTGCGCCTTCACGTAACACAACCACCGTGTCATCAACAACTTGTATCACTGTAGAAGCAGGTCCAATACGCGTGCCGCCATCCATATAAAAATCTACTTTATCCTTAAAATACTGTTCTGCTTCCGTGATATTTGTTGCTGGCGGCTTGTCTGGCTGATTCGCACTACTGGTAAGCAGCGGACCAGTCTTTGTAAGCAAATTTCGCAGCTCGTCATCAGCTGGGATACGCACTGCTAATGATAATTTTCCTAAATCAAGATACGCTAGGTCTGGTGTAGTCGGTACCACGACACTAATTGGGTTCGGCCAGTACATTGCTACTGCCACAAGATATCTTTTTGGTATACCAAGTGTAACTAATTGCTCAATAGTAGCCGCGATCACCGTACCTGGTTTCTGTTCGCGTGCCTTTATCTGATACAGCCGCTGCACTGCTGCCGCGTCATGCGCCCGAGCTACAATACCATACACTGTATCCGTCGGCAAAATGCCTACTATGCCAGTCTTTTGCAGGACCTCTGCCGCCTCATTGAAAGTTTTTAGTATATTCACCTAAGGTATTGTAACAAACTACAGAGAGTAATTTTGATCGTTTTGTCTGATAAGCCCTTCGGCAACCAGTTCAGCAAGCACTGCGTCAAGCCGCTCATCCTGTATGGTAATTTGTAGTGCATCATACGTAGCAGGGGCATGACTCAGCTGACGAATAACCGCACCACGCACCTGTCGTTTTGAACCATGAAACTTACTTTGTTTCACATAGCCATTACTGAACTTGTTAAGGTTTCCATAAGCTCGTTTTAAATGAGTACCATAATCCATGAGCGCCCAGTAAAACGTTCTGGGATCTTTGGTGTCAATCGTTTTTTCAAGCAATGAAAGTATTTCTGTATCATCAACACCTTGCATATCCGCGAAAAAATGATGAATATACACTGTTCGAATATTTGTCTCAATAAATATTGTCGGCTTGTTGTACGCGTACACCACAATCGCGCCAGCAGTATTCTTGCCAATACCGGGAAGCTTTACCAACTCTTCGACCGTATTTGGCACGACACCATCAAACATCGTTGTGATTTCTTGCGCTGCTTGCCATAAAAATTTCGCTCGACGATTGTAACCTAAACCTTGCCACGTTCGTAGCACCTCACCTAGCGGTGCGGTTGCCAGATCAGTTATACGCGGAAACTGACCTAAGAAATGATGATATTTCGGTATAACCCGCGGCACCTGTGTTTGCTGCAGCATGATTTCGCTGACCATAATCTTGTATGAATCAAAGCTGCCGTCTTGCTCAGGCAATCGCCACGGCAAATCATGTCGTCCGTGCAGCTCATAATGTTCCCACAGCCGCTCATAAAAATTCTGGTACTCACTCATCACCTGCCATCATAACAGAAAAGATTTAATAATTTATCAACAGGCCAGCAGTAGCGGTAACGTCTGTGATCTTCTTTGGCTCACCGCCATTAATACTTACCACATATTCCGCGGTTTCATTTGTGTTGCTCACTCGATATAAGATCGTGGTTTTATTTAGCCATTGTATCGGTGTCGTGAGTCCACTTGCGGTAACGATCGTTTTGTCATTACCTTTTTCATGTAGTAACAACACTCCTTTACCGTCA
>CALBGR010000022.1 GCA_937892705.1 uncultured Candidatus Saccharibacteria bacterium
TTCACGCAGCGCAAGGATAATCAGCCGGGTATCGAGCTCACTGCTACAGCATTGAGAACCGAAGCTGATTTATAACCGTTAGAATAGCCAGTCAGTAAGACGGCTCCAAAGAGATGTTGGCGGGCCGATAAGGTCATTTTTATCAGCATCGGAGTCTTGAGCTGGGGTTTGTGAAGCTTCGGTGTTGGTGGCGGGATCAGGACTTACCTGCTCGCCCCATACCACTAAACGGTTGAGTGTCGTGCCTGGTGGATCGCAAGTAATAAGTGCTGCGGTAGCAGGCTTGCCCTCTACTGGATTTAATACCCATGTTTCGCTTGGTTTGACTACTTTTTTATCAAACACTTTATAGGCGTACACCTTTTGGTTGTAGGTTAAATAAAACATGTCGCCTGGCTGCAGGTTGTTTAACAGTACGAATGCGAACTTATACTTACCAGGATTGAAGATATTGTTGCTGGAGTGGCCAAAGAATGCGGCGTTACCCTGCTCGCCCGGACGGCTTGTGCTTGGATAATGTATCACGCCATTTTCCAGTCCCTTTTGCACCACATCTTCTGACATAGAAGTAAGACTATAATCTACCGGTATTTCTACATTGATTTTAGGAATTATAACTTTTGTGGTGCCGTCTGCTGCAATGCCGTCGTTATTGAGAATGATCGGTGTTGCGCTAACATTGCGGCTTGGTTGGATAAACGGCGCAATAATCATTTCATTAAATAAGCCAAACAGTAGAATAATGAGTACTGTGCCACCTACTGCAAGGCCGAAGAATAATGACTGCAGTGGATGTGGTTTACCATGTTTCGCATTGGCCGAGAGCTTTTGATGGATGCTATCTTTGATGTCGCGGGTTGATCGTGCGTCACGAAGCCGTTTGTGCGCGGCGGTAGGTGTGGCGATTTCGTGCTTTGATACTACAATGCCGTTTTGTGGCGACGCTGGCTGGTTCTGCTGTTCGACAAATTTTGCATACCGCGAATGTTTGGCTTGTTCGGCATAGAATTCTCGCCATACCTCATGCTTCTCCGCTTCCGGCAGGTTTGTGTAGTATTCGTGCCACTTTGTTTGGATTTCGGCAACAGAGGTAGCTTTTTGCTGTAGTTCCTGTAAAAAACGTTGATGTTTGGATAGTGGCTGATGGTGGTGTGCGATTTCGGTCAATTCTTGTTTTGTATCAGGCGGTTCAGCATAAATGGCTGCAAGCTTTTGACGGATAATATTGGCCGCAGCATTCTGATCTTTGCTCGGCTCGCTTGGCTGGATGGATTTCTTGCTTTTTGGCAGCACATAACCAGATGATTTTGTATCATCCTGATCAGCGTTAGAGCTTGGGAATAGTGGGTTCTGCGCCATAATTTGCTAGCCTTCCATGTATAATTATAGTACAATATACCTCTGTTACCTATGCTTGTCGGGCGGATGGTAAGTAAGAGTTTGTAAAACCATAGCTAAAAACAATAGGGCGAGTGGCGGAATTGGTAGACGCGCTAGACTCAAAATCTGGTGAGCATTAGCTCGTGAGGGTTCGAGTCCCTCCTCGCCCACCAAATAAAGGCCGGTCGTTATGACCGGTTTTTATTTGGTTTTGATAAAGTGGGACGAGAACCCGAAAAGAGTGAGTGGACGCGAACGAAGGGTTCGGTGAAGCGAAAACTCTCGCAGAAATGTATTTCGAGAACGTTTGAGCGGAAAAGGGCTTTAGCCCGCTGTCCCTCCTCGCCCACCAAATAAAGGCCGGTCGTTATGACCGGTTTTTATTTGGTGGTGCTAAATTAGGTCAAGAAAAATAAAATATGACAAAAATGGAAAAGTGTGGTATAATATAATTATAGACTTATCTATGTAGTACGAGACAGTAATTTAGTTGTTGAGACGTATGGAAACGGTATTTTTTGAACAAGATCCGCAGCAGGAACGATTGCGGATGTATCAAAGTCGTATCGAAACGATGGAACATGAGTTCGGTGTGCCTAATGGTGTGATTACCGAGGAAATGCGCCATGTTGGTGCTGAAATGTTATTGGATATCTATAACAGATATGGCGATCCAGCAAGTGAAACGTTTAAGCAATATCACAATGACAATCATGCACTTGATGTACTCGGGCGTGCCTGGAATCAGCTTCGGCTGCTAAAAACAGCGTTTCCTGATCGTTTTAACGATCACGACTATCGTTTGCTCCTTTTTGCTGCAATTGGTCATGACAGCGTACATGGTACTGGCGGAGCTATGGGAAGTGATGAAGAGCAAAGTGCCGAGTGGACACTTGCGCACATGAGGCGCTTAGGCTTTGACGAGACAGATGGTGTGCGGGTGCGTGAAGCAGTTGTTGCTACTACAGTGAAAACGCGTGAAGAAGATGGTGCCATTATTCAAACGTATATCCGTAAAAACAGCAACGATCCGTTAAAGTTTATTATGGCGTATGCTGATATAAACGGCATGCTTATGGGCGGCTTGCCGGTATTTGCAAATGACAGTTTGAATCTGTATCTTGAGCTGCAGCGCAAACAGGCATCGGATATAAAGGCCAATAAAGGTTCCTTGCAGGCATTTTTTGGCAGACAAATGCAATTTATCTACACCCGTCTTGAGGAGCTCGATAAAGATTATGCGTTTTACTTTAAAGATGATGCGAGTGTTGTTAAGCAATTATATTATGATACTTTCACGCGGGCTTCGCGGGATGCGTACAGTGTAGTAAGGACTATTGATAGCCGGCCGCGCATCATGGAGCTTATTATCGACGACCTAGTGCGGGTTATTGATGAAACAGACGGTGACGAGCAGGAAAAGCTTGCGGTTGCAAAATACCAGCTGATGTGTCGTTTTAGTAATTAGGCAAGCCGTTTTTGAACTTCTGAATTTTTACAGGACCGACGGTAAGCTCACTTGGTGCTACTGCTTCTACAGCTTCTATCACCTGTTTTGGAATTTCAGATTGGAATTTGCCAATTGATACGTGAGGTATAGGGTATGGATTAAGTTCAGTATCATTAAGTGTGTTGCACATATCTGCAAGTATATGCATCTCTTGTTGTAACTCATCACTATCCAGTTCTAGTGCTAGTGTTGGTGTGTGTTTGGAGCCAACCTGAATAACGCCCTTTACTCCAACTTTGCCCAGTGGTCGATAAAATGACGACTTCAATGCTTCTTTAACATGCTGCACTAGAAATTCATATGAATCAGGCACGATGTCTTTATAGGTCGCGAGGGTGCCAAGTACGTGAGGTCTATTAAGTAGCGTTATGTGTTTAGGATTTCGTGCTTTGTATGGTGTGTCTGGTGTAGGTAAGCCTGATAACATGGCAAGTAATAATGTGGTCGCAGTAGCATTTTCGCGTATTAGTGGACGATAGATATGTATTTCGTTCTGTGTGTGAGTATGTTCAAGTGCTGGTGGGCGTGTGCGTGTTGTGTGTCTTTGGACTGCGCGGGCAAATTTACGGCCAATGGGTTCAATATTAGCCTCGTTATCCTCAATGTAATCAATATATTCGGCAGATTGCAGTGCTGTCTGAGATGGGCGGTTAAGTAGTAGCATTGCTGTTCCTTGTGATAATGACGAACTTTACCATAATTATTGTAGAATTTCAATAAAGCTTACTCTATGTCATGGTGCTACCTATAGTGTATTAGGCTACTAATGAGGTTGTGAGTGCTTCAAAGGATTTTGCCGGGTTTTGGAGCCACCAAACACTTGCATGAGCGGCGGTTTTAAGGTGCCAGGTCTTTTTGTCTTGCGTCAAGGGCGTGCTGCTTACCTGTCCGCTTACAGCTACAAATGTATGATCGAGATGTTCGGTAATGATGTTGGCGGAATATGTTTGCGTAAACTGATGCAGTGCATGAACGATCTGGAGCATATCCATCTGGGATGTGATTGCAATGTCAAATTGGCTATGTGTGGCGATTTGCTGCAATTGCGCCAGACTCACGACTAGAGTTGTTTCTGGCCGACGAAGGAGTGTTTTGGGTGATTTTACAAAATAATCTACGGCGTCATCTGTGAGAGTGAGTTGACCAGGGTGTTTTGTCAAAAAGCTTTCAAGTAGTATGGCCGTTTCACTGTTTCTGCCAAAATCTCCCGCAAGTAGTGTGCTGTCTGCCCATTGAGCAGCTGGTAGTATTTCGCCCAAAGCGCTTTGTGCGAAGCTGCCGCTTGGTGTGCTTGGTGTAAATTCAGCTTCAGGCACGAGCTTGCCTACGATTTTTTGCAGCGCATCGGGTAGGATGACACGCGCGACGTCTATGCCGGCTTTTAGTGCTTCATTATATGCGGTTGCGGGCGCAGTAAAGCCGTGTAAATTGCCGCCGATAATGCATAGCTTCCCGGCAAATTGCCGGTTTTCTGGCCGGTTCCAGATAATATCAGGAAACAGCGGCTTGTCTTTTGTTTGCTGCACCCAAAAATTCGGTTTCATATCTTTAGTGTAGCAAAACTGATGGTTTTAATCTGTACGGCTAAAGATTTTTTACAATTTCTAAGTGCGCGTTTGTCATATGGTTTTGATTATCAAATGTAAAGGTAGTTTTTAATTTTTTACCTTGCAGTACTAGTGGTAGCCAGACGATATCATCGTCCCACATTTCTGCATACGGGATTTCAGAAATTCGAAACCACCGTGGTGCCATCTCTTCAGTTTCGTGCGGCTCGCCTTCCCAATGTCGTGTGACAAATGTATGTACAGTGATATTGTCTGTTTCTCTTGGGAAGATAAATTCGTGCACTGCTACTTTTTCTAAGGTTTTTGGTACAACGCCAATTTCTTCTTGGCATTCCCGCACAGCGGCTTGTTCTAGTGTTTCATCTGGCTCAATTTTGCCGCCTACGCCATTCCAGTGCCCTGCACCAAAGCCTCGCTTTTTCATGGCCAGCAAAATCTTATCGTCTTTTAGTAAAAATAAAAGCGTGCATATTTTCATGAGTTTTCTTTACTTAGCTGTAGTAGCAAACTGCGCATCACATCGTGAGTGCCACGGTCATTACTATGCCCTGCCTGGGTCCAAACAAGTTCGCTATTTGGCAAACGCTTATGGAGTTCATATGCTGTTTGCGGCGGGCATATAAAATCGTATCTGCCTTGTACAAGCCATATAGGCATGGTTAATTTGTGAGCATTGTCTAAAATATAGTTTTCAGGCAAAAAACACGACTGAGACATGTAATGCACTTCAATGCGCGGACTGGTTGGATCAAATGTTTCTTCGTCAAATGGCTGTTCGCTAAATCGGTCATCAAGACGCAGCAGTGGACCAAGTGTATTTTCGTAAATATAGCCGGACTTGCGCTGCGCCGCTGGGCTGCCGTGTAGGATTTGTTCGTAATGATACTTTATGGGGTCATTGTGGTATTTTTTAGGGGTGCGTGCAAGCAGTTTTTCCCACACTTCAGGAAAATGTGTGCGAAATACACCACTGCGGAAATACTCTATTTCGGCTTTTGTGCCGGTAAAAATACCACTGAGTACCATGGTGTGAATACGCTTCGGATGTGCGATTGCATATGCAAGTGCAAGCGCTGAACCCCACGAACTGCCGGTGATGATGTATTTCTGAAGACGCAGCTTATCAGCAATTTTTTCGATATCTTCTACAAGGTCTTGGGTGGTGTTGTGTTCCAGCGAGCCAAATGGCGTGCTGTTACCAACACCGCGTTGATCAAAAAAGATGACGCGTTGTTTGGTTGGGTCGAAGCGTCGCTTGTGGCGGTCGCTGGCACCATATCCCGGACCGCCGTGCAGAAATATGATCGGCAGCGAAGCATCTTTTTTACCCCAGTCTTGTACATACAGTTGGTGACCGCCGCCAACAGCAAGCATAAATTCTTTATTAGTGTATGTATCTGGCGTCATAAGTCTATTTATGCTTCCCTCTCGTTATGTTTGTTTTATCGTTTTTTGCCATGTTGATACTCTTCTTTCATGAGGCCGCAAAGTGCTAAATATACAGCGATTTTAGAAGATTCAACTCTGTCTAGTTGGTTATTTGACAGCCAGCCGTTATAGCCTTCTTTTTTGCCGATATCTTTCAGGTTGTATTCTATTTCCATTGCGTCGTTGAGTGTTTTACCATCGCGCAGATGAGCAAGGAGGTTGGGTGGAATGGGATATGCTGGTCCGGAGCCTATTTCGTATTCACCAGTGACGCGATCAAGTACACATGCCCATGTTTGCTCGTATGCATGTTCTTGGCCATTCAGTGCTACGAAATTTAGCCCCCCTTCTATGCCGACAGAAAAGCGCACTCCTTCTTTTTGGCAGTTTTTGGCGCGGTTATATGCACCCAGTGCGGTTTCTTCAGGACTCATAGGCTGGTCGCTGACACCCGAAGGTACTGACATAGTGTGAAATAGTATTTCTTCTTTGGGAAACTGCATTACAAAAGCATTTTGAGCTGCTTCCAGTTTCACCTTGTTCTCCGACGCTACAACTACTTCCATGAGTTTAGTGTAACAGATATTACCAGGTTACGAATTGTTTTTCTTTCTGTTGCGTTTTTATTTTTGCCTGATGACACATGATTTGGCCAATGCGCTGCAGCAGTTCGTAGGCTTCGTTTTTGGATTGTTCACGTTCTGACGCAGGTGCCACTACAATTTCATCTTCGTGAATTGCTTTGTTAGAGCTGCCTGCGGCATGCGTGAGCAAGGTAATTTCCTTGAGACGTTCTGGGTCAACTGCCAAGACTTGCTGCGCTTCCGGTCGTCCTAACATAGCATGTGGTATGGCAGCGATACAGTAATTACGCCACAATGGATGTCCGATTGGGTCTTCAAGCGCTCGTTTATTGGCATGTCCGTGCGGTCCTGAACCAGCATCATAGGCATACGGGTTGCCGAGCGAGGTGCGCTCAAATCGGTCCATAGTGTCGTAAATTTCGGATAAGCGCTTGGCGTTGTCGTGCCAGTTTGGCAGTGCTGCAATTATTTCGGCCGGAATACTTCGCTTATCCCATAAATCTACTTGTTTCACAACCAGTCCACCTAGTGTTTGTATCTTGATATCTTCTGCAGCGCGTGCGATTTCAATGTATCGTGCCATGATATCCAGTAGTGCGGTGTTGCCGGCTCGTTCACCCATGCCGGTCATCGTGCCTTCGATGCGGTCAAAACCGGCGCGTATAGCCGCCATTGAAAACTCTACGGCTGAGTTCATGTCGTTATGCGCATGTACACTGGTGGTGACTTTTGCGGTGTTTGTTTGGGATTTGATTTCACGGTTGAACTGCCTTAGTGTAAATTCGTTCCATAGCCCAGTTGGCGATAAACCAAATGTGTTTGCCAAATTCACGTTTATTTCGGTAGCGCCGCTGTCTGCTACCTCACGAACAATCTTGGTGTAAAACCGGAATACATCGCTCTGGTGGTCGTTGTTATTGACCGCACCTTCGCCAGAAACTGATACACGACCAAAGCCAAGTTTAATTGCCTTTTGGCAGGTTTTTATAACATCTGCTGCTGATTCTTCAACAGATTTTGGCTCTTTTGCAAGGCTGCGCAGTTCTGACGAAACGCGGTCATAGGCGTGAACTACGACGCGATCTTTGTCGAAGTTTTCAAGTGCTGCAAGACCTGGCTCGATAAAGTCTTCGTGGGTACCAAATAATACTTGCAGTTCAACTTCCCTGTAACGGTCGTCGTACTGCTCTGTTTCGGTGATGTGCTCGACTAATGCTTTTGCAAAAGCTATATCATGCGGATTTCCCAAATGGCCGATTTCAATACGGCGCATGCCGGAAAGTACTAACCTATCAAAGACCTCCAGGCGGTCTTCGATAGGCATTATTTCGTGTCTTTTTTGTTGTTGTTCACCGTCGCGTAATGTTACTTCAGTGAATGCAATCGGTTGTCGGTAATCTTCAGTGTGGTGTTCTATCATGCAACTCCTCCCAAATTAAAAAAACAGGCTTTTGGTTGAAGCCTGATTGGTCGGGCTGTGCGGGAAGCGTATGTACGCTCAGGCTTCAACCATGCTGAAGCACAGCCCATGAAGGCCGAGGAGGAGTGCTAACTGCTTCAGCATTTCGAAACTCATAAAACTATCTATAGCACAAATCTGTAAAATCGCAAAAGAATTCCTCCAATAATTACTTGCGACATCACTGATGAGTCGCAGGAGTGCTTCACCAAGCTGCCGCGGGCTGGTGTCTGTATGCGTTTTCGGACAATAGTGATAATGTTGCGAGCAGCAGTTTCTATTTTGTCTTGCGCGTTGTGAACCCACGGAATGTCTGGCTGGTCCAGTGACCACCGAAGGCTTGTTTGTGCTTCTTTGAGATGTTTTTGAATATCGGCCTTATCCATCGCTGCGGCACGTTGCTGGAAGCGGTGACCCCATTCCTCAGAGGTGCACGAGTGCTGTCGGTGTAACGCGCCGAAATAGCAAATACATAAACTGTGCAACATTACTGCTTAGGGTTAGTAGCCAGATTATAGGTAGGACCGTAGTCTTCAAGTGTAGTAGCGTAGATATAGCCGGTTTGCGGGTGCACTGCATACTGTACAAGCTTGCCTGCGTCATGAAGTTGTTTGATGTATGCAATTGATGCTGGTGTGTGCGGGTAGAATGCGCGGAATTCTCCCAAGTGCTCATTTGGGCGCCACTGACGGGCGGTGATTCCCTGCACTTCAAAGAAGTCCGGATCGAGCTTGCATACCTCTTTAATAACAGTTGTTTTGCCGATATCCATGGGACTTATAAGTAGTGCCATGGTTCGCTTGCCAAGTTCATGCTTTACGGAATCATTTGGCCTGTAGTGTGGTTCGTTAGCTTTTAGGGCTTCGATGGTGGCGAGTGTTTCTGGCGGCAAAGAATTCATACGGCTATTTTTATATTATACCATATTATTTACTAAACATCTAGTACTATGCTGACTGGACAGTGATCAGAGCCCATAACCTGCGGATGAATATCGGCGGCGACTACCTTATCCTTAAGACTTTGGCTAACTAAAATGTAGTCGATTCTCCATCCTACGTTCCGCTTGCGTGAGTTAGCAAACGGACTCCACCATGTGTAGTGCCCATTACCCTGCTTGAACATACGGAAGGTATCAACAAAACCTGCGTCGATGAGATTTTGAAATCCTTCACGCTCTTCATCGGTAAAGCCTTTTTTACCTTTATTAGATTTTGGATTTGCGAGGTCGTCTTCGGTGTGCGCAACGTTGAGGTCGCCGCAAAATACCACAGGCTTTGTTTTTTCTAGGCGTTTTACATATTCCAAAAATGCTGGATCCCACTGTTTGTATCGCAAATTGAGTCGCCCGAGATTGTCTTTGGCGTTTGGAGTGTAAACAGTGACAAACCAGAATTTTTCATATTCGGCTGCGATTATTCTGCCTTCTAGGTTTGGGTCGCCGTAGGTGTCGCCGGTGACGTTATATTTTTTAATAATGTCCTGCGGTAAACCATTAATTACCTGGATAGGCTTTGGCTTACTGAAAATAGCTGTGCCGCTATAACCTGGTTTTTCGGCTGAATACCAAAACTCCTGGTACTGCGGTAAATCAATTTCAGCTTGTCCTTGCTTAGCCTTGGTTTCCTGAATGCCTAAAATATCTGGCTGTTCTTTTTCAATAAACGGCACAAACGCATCCTTTCGTACGGCCGCCCGGATGCCATTGACGTTCCATGAGTAAATTTTCATACCTTTATGCTAACACAGTGCGTGGCAACTAATTTTGTCGCTGCAGTTTTTCAACCCGAGAAGGGTGTGCTTTGAGCCAGTCTTTAGTAATTCGTTCACGGGCAGATTGTGTTGATGTGCGTATGACTCGAGTATAAGACGGAATAACAACACCTTCGCATATATGAAAGCCTGGTTCGACAATAGCGCCTTCTTCTACAACTACCCCTGAGCCAAGCACTACGCCACGGCCGATGTATACACCTGGTCCAATGTATACACCCTTTTTTGATGATTTTTTCTCTTTTGACCCAATTATCACGTGGTCGTCTACAACTGCCCCTGCACCAATGATAGTGAGTTCGCCAACTTTTGGCGCAGCAACGAGGCAGCGTGCGCCGAGCCGGGCCCTTTTTTGCAGTATGATGCGGCCAAATTCGTCACTTTGTCCTGGAAAGCTTAATCTGCTGAAATTGCCAATATACACCTCTTCTTCGGCAGTGACATTGCAAAAGACAGTACCTTTTAAAATAACTCCTGCTTTTAAAATGCTGTTTTTACCGACAGGACCGCGATGAATTACTGCGGTGGGATGTATGTCTGCTGTTTTATGGACGAGTACGGTTCTGTTCTGGCCATTTTTGTTTGTGTAAGTAATTACTCGTTCGTCGTTTAATGGTGTTGCGGATGGTTCTTTTTCTTCAAGTTCGCTTGGAAGTGTTTGGTCTTCATCTTCAAAAGCTGTTAGCGGATAATGCTCGTATTTGCCGTTAGTGTGTGAGGGCATTTAACATCCTTATATGACTAGTATACTTCTAAGTATATTATATCATATATATTCTATAAAATAAATCGCCTGCTACTGCTGTGAGTGGTGGAATAAATGGTTGATAATTTCTAGATTCAAATTTTTAAAAAACTATGCTATAGTTTCACGGAATGCAAAGACGAGTGCTTCTTAAGATATCTGGTGAGCAATTAGCCGGGCAGTACGAACACGGTATTGATCCGCAGTTCACAGGTTGGCTGGCCGAGCAAGTAAAAAGCTTCATTGAAAACAATACGCAGCTCATCATTATGGTAGGTGGCGGCAACTATGTGCGCGGTGCGCGGATTGCTGGTCATGGTATCAAGCGTGTAACTGCTGACCACATGGGCATGCTGGGCACTATCATGAATGCAATTGCACTGACTGATATTTTTGAAGCACATAATATTCCAACACGTTGTCTGTCAAATATTTTTGCGCAACAAGTGTGCGAAAACTTTTCACATCGCTTGGCAGAAAAACACCTGGCAGCTGGCCGCGTGGTAATTGTGGCTGGTGGTGTTGGCCGGCCGTACTTTACGACCGATACTGCTGCAGTTAACTTAGCGTTGGAACTTGGTTGTGACGCGGTGTATAAAGGCACAAAAGTCGATGGCGTATACACCAAAGATCCACACCAGTTCCCTGATGCTGAACGGTATGATCATATTGATATCAAGCATGCGGTTGATAATGACGATATTCGTGTGATGGACAAAGCGGCGATGGCGCTTGCTATGGAGCATAAGCTCAAGATAGTGGTGTTTGACGCTTTGGCCGAGGATAATATCCGCAAAGTTGCGCGTGGCGAGCACGTCGGTACCGAAGTTTCTTAAAGCACTTATACAGTAATAGATTGACCGATCTGTAAGCGCTGATAGGTGACGCCGGCGTTTTTGGCGGCAGCGGCAAGCATGTTGTCATGCACTTTTTGGCCTACTTCAGAAAGAATTGCGTCGTGGGTAGGGATAGCTATTTCTGGCTTGGCTTCGGTAATGTAATCCATAGCTTCGCTTATTTTTAACCAAGGAGCAGCTGCTGGTGCAGCCAGTACCTTGAGTGGTCTGCCCGGTAATACCAACGAATCTCCCGGATAGAAGAAAGTGCTGTTTACCATAACACCGATATTCTGAAAGCGTTTAAGTGAGGGGTGGATTATAGCGTGTTCTCCGCCGAAGAATGCAAGTGTAAACGGACCAATTTGATGCATGCTACCAGGCTCTACAGCCAGCGGTCTGAGATTAGGATATGTTTCGGCTACTTCGGCGGTTGAAAATACTTTTGTATCTGGATTGTCGGTGATAATTTGCTTAACGCGCCCTTCGTCAACATGGTCAGCGTGCAGGTGTGTGAGTACAATAGCGGCGACTTTGCTAAGTTTTGGCAAAGATTGGGTGAAGCTGCCAGGATCAATGACCAGCTGCACGCCAGTTTCTTCAAGCACAAAACATGCGTGTTCGTATTTTGTAATAACCACGTTGTCCTCCTTTGTTAATAAGTGTAGCAAAAATGTGTGCGTGTATGTCTGTAAAATTCCTTATAGCGTCTTCGTAGCAATACTCGTACGGTAGGAGTGTAAGGAGCAATGTATATGAGAGATGATTTATACGACGACCCACCCGCTCGGAACAACCGAGACGCGAGTATGGAACCGGACGCAGACGAAGATGGTATATTCCATCCTGAGCAGCAACCACACCTTGCCGAGGATGGCGCCCCGCCCTTTTCGGCTCCGAAAGATATTCCTGGTCCCAGAGTATCCCAGGATAATCCGCAAGCAGATACGAATATAGATAGCGACGAAGTATACCAAGAAGGTCTCGGAAGCGCGAGTGGTGTTAATGAGCAGTTGGAAGATTCTGATTGGGTACAGCCGATTGACGAAGATCCTAATGATGAAAATCGCCACTCGCGACTTCGGTAGTTACATCATGGTCGAATCGCTACCGAGTCGGGTGAGTAAGGTAATCAACTCACCTTTCTCTAGCTGCTGCGTATTGATGTTCTGCTGATGCGCTATGATAGCACCTTCTATGATGCGTTTTACATCAATGGCACTTTTGCGGCTTAGAAAATTAATACGCAGTGGGTCGGTGCCGTAAATGCGCGTGAAAATGCTGAGCGAGCCAAAAAAAGGACCGGTGTCGATTTCGATATTTAATATGTCTTCGTGTTGTAGACTAATCACATCAGCAGTTTTGAAAAACATCCGCCGCATAATAGCTACCTTCATACGGCTGACAGCGATGGTATCTGGGAAGAGTACAAATGGAAAGGTGCTCTGCGCCTTAATGAGCACATCCTGTGCGTTATCAACCACTTTTTCTAATTCTTCGCGCTGCTCTTGTTGAGTCGGTGGTCCTTGTTCGTTCACAGGTTTATCCTGTTTATCTTCGTCAGGACTCATATACCCTCCTCTTTAAGGTACTTCCCAGTGTACGGGCAGTACTCAGTTAGGGCTGTAAAATACTTTGCAAAATTGAAGCGATTTATCTCTCGTGTTGGGCAGTGACCAGATTACAGAAGGTGAAGTATTTGCTTAAATATATAAACTATGATATAATAAAAAGATACGGTAAGATTTCCGATTTATCTAGAAACAATATATGGGTTTGCATTAAAAGGGTTTCAGGGATGGTTATATTTTTGTGCTAAGGAATATATAAACTTCATAGTAGTAAATATGGAAAGTAAGTACCGTAAAGCAGTAAAACAAGAAAATGATTGCTGGCTTTCTGAAGAAGCTCAGGAGCTAGGAAAAGAGGCAGAATATTATTTGCAGCAGGCTCTTGAGCCAACATGGAAAAAAGTAGGTCGTGTTGTCGGCAGTGTATTTTGTAGTGAGTCTCTGATAAAAGGGCTTTCGGGCATGGCCTGTATGGGCGGGTTGTTGCCTGTACTGTACCAAAGATCCGAAGACAAAACCCGATACTCAATATTAAGTTCTTGGTGACGGTGTCGTAGTGCGAGGTAGTGCATACTTTGGTTTATTTCGTGGCAGGGTTTGAAAAACTGTGCCGAGACCGAACCATAGCGCCAATAAGATTGCCAGGATATTGATAAACGGTATGAAGTATAGGATAAGCAGCACAGCTGCACCTGCTAGCATTACCAGTATGGCGTTTTTGGCGCCGCCGCGTAGCAATATTCTGCCGAGCAGATAGGCGGCAAACGGGCCAGCCAAAAATAGCAGCACCACCCACACAAACCAGCCGAAGATTGCCAGCGGAATGCCGATTACGGTAAACATAAGACCAATCAGTAGTATCGGTACCAAGATACTGGCTGCAAACCCGATGAGTACTGTCATGAGTGGGTTTGCAAGTGTGCGGTCGGTAGCTCGCTGGAAGATCTGCGGCATAAGAAGCACTAATACCAGCGCAATAAGCAACATGGAGACAAATAGGTACAGTGCAAACAGCCAGCTAAAGGCTAGTCCGAAAACTGGTTTGCTGTCGCTTGTCTGTTCGGTTTGGTGGTGGATAGTTCGGCCGGCTACTTGGGCACCGTTTTCCCTATCGAGCTGCTTTGGGCTGGTGTATTCCACATTGCCACGGATGTTTGCGCTATTTCCAAGTGTTAGTTGATTGCCGGTTGACGTGACATTGCGGCCAACACGACTATTGATTGTTAGGTTCGTATTCGCTGCTGCTATATCTCGGCCTACAGTACCATTGATTGCGGCATCCTGCCCTACAGTACTTATGTCTCCGTTTATGGTGCTTCGGGCACTGACAGTAAAGTCTTGGCTGGCGGCACTGACATTTCGTTGTATACGGCCGGTTATTGTCACATTCTGGCCAGCAAGCCGCACACTTCCCTCTACGGTGCCTGTTATTTGGATGTTTTGCCCGGCGCAGAGTACGTCACCGGTGATAGTGCCACTAATGTTGATGTTTTGCCCGGCGCAGATGACATCGCCATTTACGTTGCCTGCAACGTCAATATTGCGGCCTGAGGTATAGAGTGTGCTGTTGATTGTTTGGTCGCTGGAAATAGAGACTGCATTACCGCTTCTGAAGGTTTGCGCATTTGCAGTGGTTATGCCTATTGCAAGAGGAATGGCTGCAATGAGTCCGATAAGTAGCAGTTTGATGTGTTTCATAAGCTCTCCTTGGCGGTAATTGTCAGACTATAAGATAACAATACGAATAACACGTATGCAGTGCTGTAAAATTATCCACAATTTTGACGTTCGCAGACAAAATACCGGATTTATGCTGCTTGCAGTATACTTATGGTATGGATTATCAAGTATCAGACCAAGGAGAAATACTGGTTATTCCGAGAGGTAAAGAGGTGCTTAAGGAGCTTGCTGATTATGCAGCTGCGCATACATTGCAAGGTGCATGGATACAAGGTATTGGCGGTGCTGAACGTGTGACAATTGGGTTTTATGATATTGCAAGCAAAGTGTATCACTGGCGCACTATCACTGAGCCGCTTGAGATTTTAAGTCTACATGGTAATCTTGCGTGGGTAGATGAGAAGCCTGTTTGGCATATTCATGGCACATTTTCAGGTGCGGACTTTCAGGTGATTGGCGGACATGTGAAAGAATTAGTTGTGGGCCTGACGTGCGAATTGCTTGTGGTGCATACTGCTCAAACATTTACTCGTGCACATGACGATGAAACTGGCTTACAGCTTCTAAGAGCGTTGGCAAGTAAGGAATAAATGTACTAATGGGGGGTGCGCAGTTTTAAGCGGTTTCTTTGTTTGCGTTCTTCTTGGCAGCATCTATCAAGTGCTTTAATGTTTAGTAGCAAGGCTTCAGAAAGACGGATGTAGAGACCTTCGGC